>NZ_BAAAHK010000010.1:585-24713 GCF_039525325.1 Kribbella koreensis | reverse complement strand
GGGTTGGTTTGGGGGTGATGGTGGGGGGTTTGGGGAGTGGTGTGGCGGCTTGTAACAGCAGACGGCGGGCTGCGGGGGCGTCTATTCGGTCGGCTGGGTCCTTGCGTAGCAGGCCTTCGAGGGCCGGCCAGAGCGGACCGGCCAGCTTCGGTGGGTCCGGGGGCTCGGTCACGGCGGCGGTGAGGGTGGTCAGCGGGGTATCGCGGTCGTGGGGCGGACGCCCCTCGACGGCCGTGTAGAGCGTGGCGCCCAGCGACCACAGGTCCGATTCCGGGCCGGCACCTCGAGCTTGCACCCGTTCAGGCGCGATGTACGCCGGAGAGCCCACCAGCGTCCCCGACTGGGTGAGGGCCGTTTCGCCTTCCAGGGTTGCGATGCCGAAGTCGGTCAGGACGACCCGGCCGTCATCGGCGAGCAGTACATTGCTCGGCTTCACGTCGCGATGCAGTACTCCCGCCGGATGCGCCGCCTCCAGTGCACCCAGCACTTGCAGCCCGATCCTCGCCACCTCCCGGTACGGCAGCGGCCCGTCCGAGCGGACAGCGTCGGCCAGCGTCCGGGACTTGACGTACTCCATCACGATCCACGGCCGCCCCTCCTCCTCCACCACGTCGTAGACGGCGACGACGTTGGGGTCACTGAGCCTGGCGGCCGAGCGGGCCTCCCGAAGCGTCCGGCGACGGAGAATGGCGCGTTGCTCGTCGGGGAGCTCGGGCGGCAGCAAGATCTCCTTGACCGCCACCTCGCGGCCGAGCACCTCGTCCCGGGCGTGCCAGACCACACCCATACCGCCTCGCCCCAAGAGGCCGAGCAGCCGGTACCGCCCAGCCAGCAGACGACCTTCCGGCTCTTCAGTGCGCATCCGCTACAGGTGCCCAGCCCGGCCGAGCACAACCAACAGGCGTCGAACACGGCAGTGCGGGCCCCGGCGGAGTAGCCCGGGACCCGCACTGCGGTACTGCGCATATGTGGTTCAGGCGGCCGGAGTCATCTCCTCGTCCGCCAGTTCTTTCTGTACTGCGTCCAGCTCGGCCAACTCAGCAGCCTCAGCCGCCCGCCGCGCCCCCAGCCCGCGCAGACCGAGGAACCCGATCAGCGTGCCGAGGATGGTGATCCCCGTGACGACGACCAGCGCCGGCTTGTACGCCGAGAGCATCCCGCTCGGCACCGTGACGCCGTGCGACTGGCTGCCGATCACCGCGGTGGTGATGGCGAGCACGATCGCCCCGCCGACCTGTGCCGAGGTGTTGAAGAGCCCCGACGCGAGCCCTTGCTCGTTGTCGGCGACCCCGTTGGTGGCCTGCATGTTCAGCGCCGGGAAGGTGATCGCGAAGCCCAGACCGATCAGCACGATCGTCGGCAGCACGGTGGCCATGTAGTCCGACGACGGACCGATCCGCAGGAAGAGCGCGTAGCCGGCGACGAAGAGCAGCATGCCCGCCGCGACCATCCGCTCGGTACCGATCCGGTCGGCCACCTTGCCGGCGTTCGGCGACAGGAAGGCGACGATCAGGCCGGCCGGCAGGAAGCCCAGCGCCGTCTCCAGCGACGACCAGCCGAGCAGGTTCTGCAGGTACAGCGTGCCGATGAACTGGAAGGAGACGTACGCCCCGAACACCGTCATGATCGCGAGGTTCGCGTTCCGCAGGTTGGCCTGCTTGAAGATGCCCAGCCGGACCAGCGGGTGCTTGGTCTTCAGCTCGATCAGCACGAACGACGCCAGCAGGACCGCGGAGAGCACGAACAGCCCGATGGTGCGGAAGGAGACCCAGCCGGCTCCCTCGGCTCCGACGACGGCGAAGACCAGCGACAACATGCCGGCCGTGACAGTGACAGCACCCGGTACGTCGTACCCGCCGGCGCTCTCGTCCCGCGGGCTGTTCGGGATCAGCTTGAGTGCGAACAGCAGCACGATCAGCGCGACCGGGCCAGGCATCAGGAAGGTCCAGCGCCAGCCGACCTCGGTCAGCAGGCCGCCGAGGATCAGGCCCATCGAGAAACCGCTCGCGGCGCAGGTGGTGAAGACACTGAGGGCGCGGTTGCGATCCGGGCCCTCGTGGAAGGTGGTGGTGATGATCGAGAGCGCGGCCGGCGCGGTGAACGCGGCGGCGATGCCCTTCACGAACCGCGCGGCGATGAGCAGTTCGGGGTTGGTAGCCAGTGAGCTCAGCATCGAGACCAGGGCGAAGACGGCGAGCGCGACCAGGAACACGCGGCGACGGCCGAGCAGGTCGGCGGTACGGCCACCGAGCAGCAGGAACCCGCCGTACCCGAGCACGTAGCCGGTGACGACCCACTGCAGGGAGGAGAGCGAGACGCCGAGGTCGGCGCCGATGGACGGCAGCGACATACCGACCATGGACACGTCCAGGCCGTCGAGGAAGATCACGCCGCAGACCACGAGGAGTGCGCCCCAGAGGCGCGCGTCCCAGGTCAGGCGATCCGGAGTGGTGGTGTGCGTTGTTGTTTGTGTCACGAGAAGAGAGCATTGCATGCACTTGCATCTAATGTCTACTCATTAATTGCGCTTGCATTGAATGCAGTTGCATGATAACGTCGCCTCCATGACCGAGACGAAGGTCAGCGCTGAGACTGGTGAAGTCAGCGCCGATGTCCGCATATGGCGCGAGCTGTTGGCTCGACACGCCGATATAGGCTGTGCGCTCGATCGCGAGCTGCAGCATCACGGGCTGGGCATGAGTGAGTACGAGGTGCTCGAGCGGCTCGCCGAGCTCCCTGATCAGTCCGCGAAGGTCCAGACCATCGCCAAGTCGGTCCACCTGAGCCAGAGCGCGCTCTCCCGCGTGATCGGCAGGCTCGAGACCGCCGGCCTGGTCGAGCGGCTGATGTGCCACGAGGACCGCCGCGCGGTCAACGTGAAGCTCACGGACGAAGGCCTGCTCCGGCAGACCGAGGCGGCGCCCACGCACCGCCGGGTGCTGGCCGAGCGCTTGCACTCCCCGCTGCTCAAGTCGTGCGAGCCGCTCTAACTACTCCCGTACTGCGCCCTCCAGCATCCCCGCGATGAAGTGGCGCTGCAGGAACGCGTAGACGAGTACCACCGGTGTGCCCACGATGACGGCGCCTGCCGCGAGCAGCGTGAACCCGGACGTGTACTGCCCGGAGAAGAACGCCAACCCCAACGGCGCGGTCCGTAGCGACTCACTCGTCACCATCACCAGCGGAATCAGGAACTCGTTCCACGTCCACATGAACACCAGCACGATCAGCGTCACCAGCGCAGGACGCGCGGGCGGCACCAGTACCGCCCACAGAGTCCGCCAATGTCCCGCACCGTCGAGCCGCGCCGCCTCCACCAGCGACCGGCTCGACGACCGGAAGTAGGCCCGCATCCAGAAGGTGCCGAAGGCAACCGATTGCGCGACCTGCGGCAGCGCGACGGCCCAGAACGTGTCGGTCAGCCCGAGCGTGCGCAGATCGAAGTACAGCGGAACCACGATCGCCTCGGTCGGCATCATGATGCCGAGCAGGAACAGGTAGAACAGCACCCCGGCACCCCTGAACCGCATCGTGCCGAATGCATAGCCACTCAAGATCGACAGCAAGACGCTCAGCACCACGACGAACAATGACACCAGGACACTCGTCCGCAGATAGCTGCCGAAGTGCCCGATCTCCCAGGCCTTCCCGAAGTTCCCGAAGCCGCTCGAACCACCGCCGCCGTCATCAGGCCCCAAAGCAGACACCAGGATCGTCACGATCGGCCCGAGCGCGAACAGCCCGAAGACGGTCAGCAGCAGGTAGTTGCCGACCCGCTCGGCCAGCGGCGCCCTCACGACGTACTCCGATCCGCCAGCCGGTTGACTCCCAGCGTGATCGCGAAGATCAGCACCGTCAGGCACACCCCGATCGCCGCCGCCGAACCGACCTGACCCAACTCGAACGCCCGGTGATACACCTCGTACGACGGAACGCTGGTCGAATTCCCCGGACCCCCACTGGTCGTCACGTAGACCAGGTCGAAGGTCCGCAACGCCGCGATCACCGTCAGCGTCACGGCGACCGCGATCTCACCCCGCACCGCCGGCAGCACCACCGCGAAGAATTCCGCCACTGCCCCGGCCCCGTCCAGCCGCGCAGCCTCATACCGCTCAGCCGGAATCCGCGCCATCCCCGCCAGCAACAACACCGTCACCAGCCCGGTCTCGAACCACGTCCCGATCACCCCGACGGCCGGCAAGGCGAACGTGTAGTCCCCCAGCCACCCCCGAGCGACGGAGTCGAGCCCGACAGCACGCAGTACGTCGTTCAACGGCCCGTCCGGCGCATAGATGTGCCGCCACGACACCGCCACGACCACCATCGCGATCACCTGCGGCAGGAACACCACGGTGCGGAAGAACCCCAGCCCGCGCACCCGAGCCCGCTGCAACACCGACGCCAGCGCCAGCCCGATCACCACCGGAAGTACCGAATAGAAGACGATCAGCACCAACGCATGCCCGAATGCCGCGCGCAGCCCGCCGTCCGCGATCACGTCCGCATAGTTGCTCAGGCCAACGAACTTCCCGAGCGTGATCCCGTCCCACTCGAACAGCGAAAGATGCACCGCCCGCCCGAGCGGATAGAGCAGAAACGCTGCGTAGACAAGGAATGCGGGCAGGATGTAGAGATAGCCGATCTTGCGCGGCTCGCCAGGAGGTGAGCTCACTTGCCGGCGAACTTGCTGTAGTCGGCTTCGAGCTTGTCGACGAACTGTGCCGGGGTCGCCTTCTTGGCCAGCAGGTCCTGCAGCGCGGCGCCGAGCGTGTCGTACATGGTCGGCGTCGCATAGTCGAGATACGGGACGAGACCTTCCTTGCCGACCGCAGTACCGAAGGCGTTGAAGATGTCAGCCGCGAGCCCGGCCGGCGCCTGCTGCGCCGACGTGTCGGCGATCGGCAGGTTGCCCGTGCTGGTCAGCACCTTCATCGCATCCGGGCTGTTGATGAAGTTGATGTACGCCGCGGCCGCGTCCGGGTTCTTCGCCTTGTTCGTCACCGCGAACGGCAACCCGGTACCACCGGTCACGACCGGCTTCTCGTCGGCCGACGCGCCTGGCGGGAGCATGAAGCCGACCTTGTCGCCCAGCGCCTTCTGCAGATCGGCCTGCAACCAGGTGCCGGCGATCAGGAAGACACCCTTGCCCTTGCCGAAGTCCTGCCAGGCCGGGTCGTACCCCTGCCCGTTGAATCCCTGGTTGAAGTAGCCCTTGTCCACCCACGACACCAAGGTCTCCGCGGCCTTCGTGTTCTCCGCCGTCTTCCACGAAGCGCCCGCGCGCCCGAAGGCGAGCGTGGTGATCTGCTCGGCCGGCACGTTCTTGTCCTGCACGGTGCCGAAGACGTGGATGGCCGGCCACTTGTCGAGGTTGCCGAACTGCATCGGCACCTCGCCGGCCGCCTTCGCCTTGCCGAGCGCGTTCTCGAAGTCGGCCCAGGTCTTGGGCAGCTCGATCCCGAGCGCAGCCAGCTTGGTCTTGTTGTAGTAGATGCCGACGACCTCGCCGACCTGCGGCAGCCCGTAGAGGTTGCCCTCGCCGAAGGTCTTGCCGTCCGCCGAGTACCGCGAATACTGCAGCACCGAGGCCGGGTACCGGCTCTTCCAGTTGTACGCGTCCGCCCACTTGTCCAGCGGCACGAGCTGCCCGGCCTTGACGAACTCACCCATGTCCGAGCGTCCGTTGTTCGCCTGCACCACGTCCGGCGCGTCGTTGCCGGTCAGTGCCAGCCGCAACGTGGTCTTGAGGTCGTCGAAGGACCGCGAGACCCGCTTGAGCTTGATGTTCGGGTACTTCGCCTGGAACTGCTTGTTCAGCTCGGCCATCTGCGCCCCCTGCCCGCCGCGGACCTCCTGGTCCCAGACGGTCAGCGTCACGTCCCCCAACGTGCTCGCATCGGTCTTCACCGAACTCGGCGCGCTCGCACCGCCACTCGGGTTGTCGGAGCCCGGAGTACAGGCTGCTGTGAGCAACAAAGCTGCGGTAGCTAGCGCGACGACCTTCACCGGGGGCTCCTTCTAGTTGAGCGTGTACGTGTAGCCGTTGGTGCTCAAGCTCGCCAGTACCCGGGCGCGGTGGTCCTCACCCCGGGTCTCGAGCTGCAACGCGACCTCGACCTCGTCCAGGCTGAGCGTTTCCGAGATGCGCTCGTGCAGCACCTCGATGATGTTGGCGTCCACCTCGGCGAGCCGGCCGAGCAGCGTGGCCAGGCCTCCCGGGGTGTCGGGGATGCGGACCCGCAGGGACAGGTACCGGCCTGCTGCCGCCATGCCGTGCCGGATCACCCGCATCAGCAGCAGCGGGTCGATGTTGCCGCCGGACAGCACCACCACGAGCGGTGGCTTGAACCGCTTCGGGTCGTCCAGGACTGCGGCCACGGCAGCAGCCCCGGCCGGCTCGACGACCAGCTTGGCGCGTTCGAGCACCAGCAGCAGTGCCTTCGACAACGAGTCCTCATCGACGGTCAGTACGCCGCTCACGTACTGCTGGATCGCGGCGAACGGGACGGTACCCGGCAGCCCGACGGCGATCCCGTCCGCCATGGTCGCCATCTTCTCGAGCTGCACCGGCATACCGGCTTCGAGCGAGGCCGGGTACGCCGCCGCGCCCTTCGCCTGTACGCCGACGACCTCGATCGGCATCCCGTCACGCTGCATCGCAAGCGCGATCCCGGCGATCAGGCCACCGCCTCCGGTCGGTACGACGACCGTCCGCACCTGCGGGCACTGCTCGACGATCTCCAGCCCGGTCGTCGCCTGCCCGGCGACGATGTCGCGGTGGTCGAACGGGTGGATCAGGATCGCGCCCGTCTCCGCCTCGAACGCCCGCGCCGCGATCAGGCAGTCGTCGATCGACGTACCGACGAACCGGATGTCCGCGCCGTACGCCCGGGTGGCCTTCTCCTTGGGGATCGGCGCACCGTACGGCATGAACACCGTCGCCTTGATGCCGAGCAACTGGGCCGCGAGCGCGACGCCCTGCGCGTGGTTGCCCGCGCTGGCCGCGACGACGCCGAGCGCGCGCTCCTTCTTCGACAGCCGCGCCATCCGGACGTACGCGCCGCGCAGCTTGAACGAGCCGGTCCGCTGCAGGTTCTCGCACTTGAGGAACACGTCGCCGCCGACCAGGTCGCTCAACCACCGCGAGTACTCCAGCGGGGTCGGCGCCACCACGTCGTGCAGCAGATCCGCTGCCCTGGCAATCTCAGCCGCAGTGATGCTCACCCTGTCCACACTAGTGCCCCGTAAGCGCTGCAGGTCGAACGACAGCGGTGTCCAGGTGCGTGCATCGTGGTGCTTGGTCAGTGGCCTCGATGCGGAGCATCGTGGGCGCTGGGCAAGTGCCGCGAGGTGCGTGCCTGGGCGCCGATAGCGTCGAGCTGCAGCGCTTACGGGGCACTAAGCGCGACAGGGCGTTGTGGGTGCTTATTTACCGGGCTGGGCCGCGTCTTGTAGCTGCTTGAGGCGGACGACCAGGCCGGAACGGACCGGGCGGTCGAGCTCGTCCTCCCAGGGCGGGAGGCCACGGGTGCCGCGGCGGAAGGCGTAGTACGCGAGGGCGTCGGTGAGGGCGCGTTCGCGCAGGTAGAACATCGCCATCGTCGCGTTGCGGTCGCCGCCGGGCAGCCGGCCGAAGGAGGCGTTGGCGAGGAAGATGCCGAAGCCCTGGAAGACCGCGAGCAGATCGGTCAGCGACTCCTGATCGGGCCGGTCGGCGGCGATCCGGCCCTCGCCGATCAGCAGCTCGTGACCGATCTCGTGGGCGAAGTTCGCGACCAGCACGGACGGCTCACCGAGCAGCCGCGCGCTGGTGAAGATGGTGTTCCGGTTGCGGCCCGGCACCCACAGGCCGAACCGCAGCCTGGTCGCGCCGGCCAGCTCCCGTTGCGCCCTGGTCCGGATCGCCGCCGGACCGATGTCGTCCAGGTCGAACCGGACGACGAGCCGCCCGGGCGGTACTCCCATCCGCTCGCGGACCTTCTCGAACAGCCGGTACGCCGCGGCGCGCGATCCGTCGTACCCGGCCGGGATGAAAACGGACGGCCGGACGATCGGGCGGTTGAACACGTCGGATCCGAACTGCTCGACGAACCACTCCATCGAGTCCTCGATCCACTGATCCTGCCCCCCGGGCAGCTCTTCCAGCGGCACTCTCAGCTGCTCCAGCAAGGCCAGCTGATCCTTGATCCGGCGCATCCGCGCTCTGAAAGCTCTGAACATCCTGATCGGACGCAGCGGCCGCCGGATCGGTTGCAGCTGGTGACGCGGCAATTACATTTCCGGAGCTAATTCGGTGGGCCCGCCAACGTTCCTCCTCTACTCTGCGGGCAGCGATAGGAGGTGCTGTGAGAGTCACGGCGGTGGTGGTGCGTCCGGACGACGAAGCGCTTCTGGTGCTGCCTTCCGGGCTGCCCCGGGTGTCGGTCGCGGACGAGTTCTGGTTCCCCGATGTCGATGCTCCGGTCCGCGCGCTGCGCTCGGAGCTGGGGATCGAGGCCTGCGTGCTGACCTGCCTCGACGACCGGCCGGGTGAGACCTCCTATCTGATGGTGAGCGTGGGATCGGTCCCTTCCGACGCGTCCTGGGTGCCTTCTTTCGACGACCCGCTGGTCGATGCCGCCCGCGCGCAACTCGCCTTGCCCGCCGACTCCCCCGTCACTCCCGCCTGGACGAGGCCCGGCTGGTACGCCGAGGCGCTGCCCTGGATCGACGAGCAGTTGTCGAAGGCTGGGACACCGCTGACCGGCGTACCGGCTCAAGTGCGGTCCTGGGGGTTGTCGAACGTACTGCGATGCCCGACCTCGAAGGGCGATGTGTACTTCAAGGCGCTTGCCCATTCGAGCACGATCCGGCCGGTGCGTGCCGCCGCGTTTCCGCTGTTGTTCGCGCATGAACCGGTGCTCTTGCAGAAGCTGTCCGAGGCCCGGCCGGGTGAGGTTCCGGCGCCGCTGGCGATCGACGAGGAGCGGGCGTGGATGCTGCTGCCCGATCTCGGTCCGGCGCTGGCTCGCGAACCTGATGTGGAGCTGTGGATCGAGTCGTTGCGCGGGCATGCGCGATTGCAGCGCAGTTTTGCGGATCAGCCGGAGCGGTTGCTGTCCTTCACGTGTGTCGATCGCCGGCTCGCGGTGCTCGACGGCGCCATCGACCAGCTCTTCGGATCGAACCCGGCGACCGAGCGGCTCGAGCCGGCTGAGCGTGTGAAGCTGCCGCGGCGGGCGGACGAGTTGCGGGCGGCTATTGCTGAGCTGTCGGCTGTCGGCGTACCGGAGACGTTGCTCCACGGGGACCTGCATCCGCGCAACCTCGCCGTACGGGATGGCAAGGTGCTCGCGTTCGACTGGACCGATGCGGCGGTGTCGCATCCGTTCCTCGACCTGGTGACCTTCGTCGAGAAGCGGTCGCCGCTGTCGACCGATCAGCGGGTGAAGGACGCCTACCTCGCCGAGTGGGAGACCTATGCCTCACCGGAAGCTCTCCGCCGGGCGCTGGCACTGGCGGAGAGCTTGGGCGCGCTCCACCAGACCATGACCTCGCTGTACCTGCCCGACCACCTGTCCGGCCCGAGCGCCGACGCCATGGTCCGCGGCGCGGTCTGGTGGCTCCGCAGCCTAATCAGCTGACCTGTTCGGGGGCCTTCTCGGTGGCGAGAGCATCCAGCCAGATGACGACGGCCTCGGCGCCGGGATCGACGGTACCGAGGGCACGGTCACCGAGATAACTCGAGCGGCCCCGTCGCGCCTGGATGCCGGCCGTCTCGTCGGTGCCCTTCCGGGCGGCAACCACAGCATCAGCCAGTACGCCGGTACGCAGCGAGGCCGCCGCTGGGATCAACGCGTCGAGCATGGTGCGGTCGCCGAGTTCGGCACCACCGAGTTCGGCCACGGCGTCAACGCCCTGCTCGAAGGCCTCCGGCCAGGAGTGGCTTGCGGCGAGGGCGGCGGCGGTTCGCAGTACCAGCGCCGCGTAGAGCGGGCCGGAGGTGCCGCCGACGGTACGGCGAATGGTGGCTGCGATCCCACGGAGGGTCGAGGCATGATCGGTGCCGTCGTAGTCGGACTTGGCAGCAAGGACTGCTTGTGCCCCGCGGGCGAGGCTGATCCCGAGGTCGCCGTCGCCGACGAGTTGGTCGAGATCGGTGAGCTGCTGCTCGACGGCGATCAACGCGTTGCAGACAACAGCTACCGAACGCCAGAGCGATTCGTCGACGGCCGGCTTCAGCTCGCGGGGTTTCGAAGGAGCCGGCCGGGTTTCAGGGTGTGACGAGACCCGGCCGAGATGCGCGGCCGGCCACGCCACGGTTTGGGAGGGCGCGTCCAGGAGAGCCAGCGCCTGGTCGCTCACCCGGGCCACGGACAAGGAGCAGCCGGCCATTTCGAGGGCGGTGAGGAAGGTGCCTACCCAGAGGCGTTCCACAACGATGCCGCGAGCGGCCAGGTGGTCGACGGCTCGGTGGGCGATGATGCCCAGCTCCATCGCCGGTGTGCCGCCGAGGTTGTTGACCAGCAGGACGACTCGGTCGCCCCCGGCCAGGTCGAGGTCCGCGCTGAGCCGGCCGAGCAGGCGGTCGACGATCTCGTCGGCGGTCGGGATCGGGCCGCGTTCGACCCCTGGTTCGCCGTGGATGCCCAGGCCCCACTCGATCTCGTCCGGACCGAGGTCGAGGCCGGGCTTGCCGGCCGCGGGCACCGTGCAACCGGACAAGGCGACTCCCATCGTCGCCACGGACCCGGCAGCCGCCCGGGCGAGCCGCGCGACGGCGTCGAGCGGCTGTCCGGCCTCGGCCGCCGCGCCGGCGATCTTGTGCACGAGGACCGTACCGGCAAGACCGCGCCGCCCCGCGTTCTCGTCGCTGTCCGCGAGCGCGGCGTCATCCGCGACCACGACGACCTCGGCCGGGATCCCTTCACCTCGGGCGATCTCCGCGGCGAGCCCGAAGTTCAGCCGGTCCCCCGTGTAGTTCTTCACGATCAGCAGCACACCCGCCGGACCGCCGACAGCGCGGATCGCGGTCAGTACGGCGTCCGCCGACGGCGAACTGAAGACGTCACCGGCCACGGCTGCCGTCAGCATCCCGCGCCCGACGTACCCGGCATGCGCAGGTTCGTGCCCGGCCCCGCCCCCGGAGATCAGCGCGACCTGCCCGGCAGCCTTCAACTGCCCGGCATCGGTTCGGATCACCACGCCGTCACCCAGCAGCATCAGCGCGGGATTGGCGAGCGCGAATCCGCGCAGCATCTCGGGAACCACATCGGCCGGTGCGTTGATGAGCTTCTTCACGGCGGCAACCCTTCGGCTTGTGAATTGCATTCGATAATGTCGAATGAGTTTCACACCATAGGTCGCGTTCATCTGGCTGTAAAGACCAGCCGATCGTCAGGCAGGAACCGGCCAGCGCGGAGCACCCAGCTCGCGCGAGATGTTGCGAGCCGCCTCACGAACAGCGGTGAAGCTCGACTCCGCCGGTGGCCAGTCGGCGGCCGGGAGGACGATGCCGATGGCGCCGACCGCCACTCCGGACGCATCGAAGATCGGCGCCGCGATCCCCGCCTCGCCGAGCACTGCCTCTTCCCGCTCGGTGGCCAGCGCCTCCTTGGCGACCTCGGCCAGCTGCGCGCGCAGTACGGCGGGATCGACCAGCGTCTCCGACGTCATGCTGCGCAGCTTGTCGCCGGTCAGCTCGTCCACCTGCTCCGGCAGGAAGGCGAGCAGTGCCTTGCCCAGCGCGCTTGCATGAGCAGGGATGACGATGCCGACCTCGGGCATCTGGCGACTGCCGTCGGGCCTGGGCTCGTGGTGGATGATCACCACCTCGTCGAAGGTGAGCACCCCGGTCCGGACCGCGTGCCCGCTGCGCCGGGCGAGCTCCTCCGACCAGGTCACCGCACGGGAGCGGAGCTCCAGGGTGTCCAGGTAGACGTTGCCGAGCTTGAGCACCGCCGGGCCCAGCTGGTACCGGGTCGAATCACGGTCCTGCACCACCATGCCGTGCGCCTGCAGCGTCTTGAGGATCCCGTGCACGGTCGACGGCGGCAGTTCGAGCCGGCTCGCGACCTCCGACAGGCTCAGCCGGCGCGCACCCTGCAGCACTCCGAGGATCCGGATCGCCCGGTCGACGGACTGGATCATCCCAGTTCCCCTCAGTGGATCGAACACATCTTTACAGCAGTGAACCACAGGCGTATGTTCCGAGAACCATTCGACGATGCCGAATGGGTTTCAGATTCCCAGCCTCTACTCGGGAACCTCCCGGAAGGACTTCCCATGGACGAGAACTCCCTGCCCCAGCGCCTGGCCGGCGAACTGATCGGTACCGCGATCCTGGTGTTCGTCGGGGTCGGCGCCGTCCCCGCGACGCTGATCGTGAACGGCTCGGCGCCGTTCACGATGGCCGACCTCGGGATGATTTCGCTCGCCTTCGCGGCGGCGGTGGTCGCCACGGTGTACGCGCTCGGCCCGATCTCCGGCAACCACATCAACCCCGCCGTCACGGTCGGCCTTGCCGCGACGGGCAAGTTCCCGTGGTCCCTGGTTCCGGCGTACGTCGGCGCCCAACTGGCCGGGGCCGTCGTCGGCGCGGCCGCGATTCTCGGCGTGCTCGGGTCGAAGGCGAGCGACCTCGGGCTCGGCATCGCGACCTACGGCACGGGCGTCGGCAGCGTCCAGGCGTTCACGGCCGAGTTCGTCGGGACCTTCATCCTGGTCCTCACGGTCTTCGGCGCGACGCATCGCAAGGCTGCCCCCGGGTTCGCCGGGCTCGCGATCGGGCTGGTCGTCTTCGGCGCGATCATCCCGGTCGCCCCGATCACCGGCGCCTCGATCAACCCAGCCCGTACAGTCGGGCCGATGCTGATCCAGCAGCTTGCCGGTGGCCAGGTGCACTTCGCCCAGCTCCCTGTCTACGTGCTCGCCGAGCTGAGCGCCGGAGTACTGGCCGGGCTCACCTTCGCCGCGCTGTCTCGCACGAGGGCCGCGAGGCGCGAAGAGGTACAGGTATGAGCGACCGCATCACGGCGGAGCTGCTCTCACGCTGGGTGCACGAGTTCGGCGCGCTGGTGAGCGTGCATCACGACCGGCTCAACGCGCTCGACGCGGCGATCGGCGACGCGGACCATGGCACGAATCTCGACCGTGGCTTCACCGTCGTCGCGGCCGGCCTACCGACTGCGCCGCAACGGCCTGGCGATCTGATCAGGCACGTCGGGCGGACCGTGGTGAGCAACGTCGGTGGTGCCGCCGGCCCACTCTTCGGCACTTTCTTCGTCTGCCTCGGTGATGCCATCGGCAACGACCCTGCTCTGGACACACGCCGGTTCGCCCTTGGCTTGCGAGCCGGCCTGGCCGGGGTCGTCGCCCGCGGCCGCGCCGAGCCCGGCGACAAGACCCTGTACGACGTACTCGCACCAGCGGTCGACGCGATCGACGCCGCGGCCTTGGCGCAGTACGACCTGCCTGATGTCTTCCACGCCGGACTGCTGGCCGCTTCGGCCGGTCGCGATTCGACCATTGACATGCTTGCCCGCAAAGGCCGTGCCAGCTATCTCGGCGAACGAAGCGTCGGTCACCTGGATCCGGGTGCCACCTCGGCCTGCTTGCTCTTCACGGCAGCCACACTGAGCGTCACTTGAGCAGGAGTTTCCCCAGGCGGCGGGAGGCGACGTACATACCCGCAGTGCCCATCAGCGCGAGGTACAGGGCGTTGATGAGCAAGGTCCAGCTGACCGCGCCGGTAGTGAGGGCACGCTCCAGCGCGACGCCTTGGTAGAGCGGGGTGATCTCGACGAGCCAGCGGATGTAGCCCGGGTAGGTCTCGACCGGGTAGAAGGTCGCCGAGAACAAGAACATCGGCATCGTCGCGAGCTGGACGAACTCGAAGTCCTGCCAGCTCCGCATGAAGGTGGTCAGCGCCATCCCCGCGCCCGCGAACGCGTAGCCGAGCAGCACCGACACCGGCAGCGCGAGCAACGCCCACCACGACTGGATCAGCCCGAGCACGAGCATCACCAGGATGAACATCGCTGAGTAGCAGGCGCCCCGGAGCAAGGCCCAGGTGACCTCACCGGTCGCCACGTCCCACGGTCTCAGCGGGGTGGCGAGCATCGAGTCGTAGAGCCGGGCGTACTTCATCCGGAAGAAGATGTTGTACGTCGAGTCGAAGATGGCGCCGTTCATCGCGGAGCTGGCCAGCATGGCCGGCGCGACGAAGGCGGCGTACCCGATCTTGGTGCCGTCCGCGAGGGTGAAGTCGCCGACCAGCTGGGCGACACCGATGCCGATCGAGAGCAGGTAGAAGACCGGCTCGAAGAAGCCGGAGAGGAAGACGACCCAGGATCGGCGGTAGACCAGGAAGTTGCGCTCGACCAGCGTGCGGCCGTTGCCGGGCTTGATCGGCAGCGGGACGACCCGGGCGGTGAGAGTGGCCATCAGCTGATCAACCTCCGGGTCAGGGCGCGCACCGCGAGCCAGGTGCCGATGCCGAACCACGCCGACAGGTAGGCGATGTTGCCGAGCGCCGGCAGCAGCTCGACCGTGCCGAGGCTGAGGTCACGCGACAGCTCGACGCCGTGCCACAGCGGGCTGAGGTAAGCGAGCCACTCGATCCAGTTCGGCAGTTGGGAGACCGGGAAGAAGGCACCGGAGAACAGGAACGCCGGGATGACGCCGAACCGGAAGACCATCGCGAAGCCCGAGTCGTTGTCGAGCGTCGTGGCGTACGCGCAGACCGGCGCCGACACGGCCAGCCCGACGAGCAGAGCGACCGGCAGGCCGAGCACGCCCCACGCCGACTTCAACCCACCGAAGGCGGCGATGACCGCGACGAAGACCGCGCAGGTCGTGAGCACCCGGAAGGCGATGAAGGCCAGCTGCCCGTACATCACGTCGGCCGGCCGCAGCGGCGTCGCGATCATCGAGAAGTAGGTCTTGTGCCACCTGATCCCGCCCATCACCGGATAGGTCGACTCGGCCACGCCGATCTGCAACGCGGTCGCGGCGAGCAGTCCGGGCGCGATGAACTGCAGGTAGCTGACCCCGCCGAGCGCGCCCGTCCCGTTGTCGTCGACGAACGAGCCGAGCCCGATCCCCATCGCGGCCAGGTAGAGCAGTGGCAGCAGGAAGCTGCTGACCAGACTGCCCTTCCAGGTGCGCTTGTAGACCGTCAGCCAGTAGTCGAACTGGCGACGGCCGTTCTCCACCGCGAGCACGGCCATCTCAGTCGACCAACGTCCGGCCGGTGAGCCGCAGGAACACGTCCTCCAACGTCGAACGGCGCACCAGCACAGCAGCCGGCTGCAGCCCACGCTCATGCACGGCCGCGACCGCGCGCTCCCCGTCATCGGTGTAGAGCAACAACCGGTCAGGCAGTACTTCGATCCGCTGCGCGAGATCCTCCACCTTGCCGGCCAGCGCGTCGTGATCGGACATCATCACCTCGGGCCCGAACCGCAGCTCGGTCACCTCACGGGTCGAGTAGTCCCGGATCAGCTCGGCCGGCGACCCCTCGGCCGCGATCTTGCCGGCGTCCATCACGACCAGCCGGTCGCACAACTGCTCGGCCTCGTCCATGTAGTGCGTGGTGATGATCAGGGTCACGCCGTCCTGCTTGAGCCGGAACAGCTTGTCCCAGAGCAGGTGCCGCGCTTGCGGGTCGAGCCCGGTCGTCGGCTCGTCGAGCAGGAGGAGGTCGGGTTTGCTCACCAGCGACCGCGCGATCGTCAGCCGCCGCTTCATCCCGCCCGACAGTTCGTCGACCTTGACCTTGGCCTTCTCGGTCAGCGCGACGAACTCGAGCAGCTCGTCGGCCCGCTCCCGGCACTCGGCCCGGCTCAGCCCGAAGTACCGGCCGTACACAGTCAGGTTCTCGTGGACGGACAGCTCGACGTCGAGGGTGTCGTCCTGCGGGCAGACGCCGAGCCTTGCCCGGATCGCCGGTCCGTGGGTGCCCGGATCCATCCCGAGGATGCGCAGCTCACCGCCGCTGACCGGCGAGACCGCACCGATCATCCGCATCGTCGACGACTTGCCCGCGCCGTTCGGTCCGAGGAAGCCGAAGGCCTCCCCTTTCCACACGTCCAGGTCGATCCCCGCGACGGCCTCGAAGTCCGCATAGGACTTCCGCAACCCCCGCGCCCGCACCAGCGACTCCCGCGTTTCCTCCACACGAAGACCCTAGACCGAGCCGCCGACAATGCTCTTGTGGATTTGGGCAGTCACCCCGTGGGCTCGGACCGGAGGAAGGCCAGGACGGCGAGCACGCGGCGGTGATCGTCGGCCGTCTGCTGCAGTTCGAGCTTGCGGAAGATCGCCCGGACATGCGCCTCGACCGTCTTCGGGCTGAGCACCAGGGTGTCGGTGATCGACTGGTTCGAGCGGCCCTGGGCCATCAGGGCGAGCACGTCGCGCTCACGCTCGGTCAGCTGGTCGATCGGATTGTGCTTGCGCCTCCGGTCCAGCAGTTGCCGGACCACCGCTGGGTCGATCAGCAGCTCACCGCGAGCCACTCGCCGGACCGCCTCGGCAAACTCGGTCAGCTCGGCCACCCGGTCCTTCAGCAGGTACCCCGCCGCAGTGGCCCCAGAGGAGAGCAGCGACATCGCGTACTGCGGTTCGACGTACTGCGACAACACCAGTACGCCGGTACCGGGGTGCCGCTCGCGAATGCTCTGCGCGGCCACGAGCCCCTCGGTCGAATACCCCGGTGGCATCCGGATGTCGACGATCACCACGTCCGGCAACTCGCGATCCACACACCGCTGCAACTCCTCGGCATCCGCGACCTGCCCCGCGACCTCGAATCCAGCATCGACCAGTACCCGGGCCAGGCCCTCCCGGAAGAGCAGCGAATCGTCCGCGATGACTACCCGCATGGGAACTCCGCCACTACGCGCGTACCGTCACCAGGCTTGCTCTCCACCCGCAGTACGCCGTCCACGGACGCCACCCGATCCGCCAGCCCGCCCAGCCCCGATCCGGCCGCCGGGTCAGCACCACCGACCCCGTCGTCAGCCACCTCGACCACCAGCCGGCCACTGGTATCCACTAGCGACACCACCACCTCGCTAGCCATCGCATGCTTGGCCGCATTGGCAAGCGCCTCGGACACCACGAAGTACGCCGCAGTCTCGACCGCCACCGGATACCGCCGCTCACTCACCCCGACCAGCCGCACCGGTACTGCGGAACGCTCCGCCAGCGTCTGGAGGCACGACCCCAAACCGTTCTCCCCGAGCATCGACGGATGAATGCCCCGGGCAAGCTCCCGCAACTCGGCCAGCGCCACCGTCAGCCCATCAGCGATCGCCGCCACCGACTGCCGCACGGCTGGGTCACTGGAGTTCGCTGCAGCAAGTCGAGCGTCCAAGGTGAGCGTGACGAGCCGCTGCTGAGCACCGTCGTGCAGATCCCGCTCCAACCGCCGTCGCTCGCCATCAGTGGCCGCGACGATCCGGGAGCGCGAGGCCCGGACCTCCTCCAACTGCGCGGTCAACTCGGCCTGCAGCCGCTCGTTGTCGACCGCTAGCCGGGTTACGGCGCCAACCGAGTCCAGTAGAGCGCCGTCGTCGAGCAGAGCCGAGTCGTGCACCACTACAGCCAATGGCTTGCCTTCGCTCTCCAGGTAGGTCGTCCGCCGGGTCCCCTCGGACGTTGGCTCCAGGGTGCACCCATCGGCGGTCACGTAGCGCCTGCCGTCCCAGCGACCGACCACCAGGGTCGGATCGCCGAGCGCCTTCCCGACGGCGCGCTCGAGCAGTTCCGCCGACGGCTGACCGGCCAGCTCGAGCACCAGCCCGCTGACCTTCGCCTTGCGGCTCCACAGCCGCCACAGGCTGAGTAGATAGGCGACGGGGTGGGCCAGTCCGGCGTACATGGCGATCTGGTAGAGCGGCTCGACGAAGCCGGGGTACCTGTCGTAGAGCTTGAAGGAGAAGTAGATGATCTGCGCAGTCATTGCCAGCAGCAACGGAATCGCAGCGAGCAGCACGACGCCGGTGATCCGCTTGCGGGCGCGACTCGCTCGGGCCCAGCGGACTACGCAGACCACGGCCAGCAGGAGGAGCATCGGCGCCAGGAAGTAGGCCCGGCTGGGCAAGACCTCGTAGATGTTCCGGAGGCCGCGCAGGGGGTCGTCGACCTCCAGCAGGTTGAGGCCTGCCGGGCAGTCGGTGCAGCCGTAGGCGTCCGGCCGGAGCCAGGCCATCGGAATCACTGTCCAGCAGACCAGCGCGACCACAGTCGCCAGCACGAAGGCGCGTTCCCAGCCGTGCTTCAGCCGACCGTCCGGGAAGGCGAGCAACAACAGCGCTAGTGCGGGCACGATCGCCAGGTCAAGTGCCGTTGCAACCGTCCACACCACCGGGATCCGCGACGACTGCAACGGCATCATCGTGTAGGCGAGCCCGGTCAGTCCCAGCAACAGCCCGATCCGCACCCCGGCCCGCCGATGCACCGCAATCAGCCCGGCCATCACGTACAGCCAGGGGATCGCGCTGAACTGCCAGCCGATCCCATCGCTCGTCAGCGCGAGCCAGCCATACGCCAGTGTCGCGGCGATTCCGGCGACGACGATCATCCCGGTTCCCCGAGCACGGCGGAGATCGTTGCCCCGGACAACTCGACCTTCGGGACGAAGCCCCGGGCCGCCGCAGCGGTCAGCCGTGCGCCGTAGTCGGACGCCGCCCGGATCGAGGTCAGTACTACCGCCGGCGGGTCGGGCTCGGCGGCGAGCAGGCGGGCCACCTCGAAGCCGTCCATGTCGGGCAGTTGCAGATCCAGCAGGACGACGTCTGGGCGCAGCTCCCGGACAGCAGCGATCGCCGCAGCCCCGTCGCCGGCCTCGCCCACCACCTGCAGGCCCTGGGCTTCGAGCATCCGGCGTGCCGAACTGCGGAAGAGCACATAGTCGTCCACGATCAGGATTCGCGCCCGCACTCCTGAATGGTCGGAGTCCGCCGGGCGATCCGTCAATCGGTGCCAGCCCTCACTCCCAGTGCGGTGCGGACCTGGATGCGCTTGGCGGCAACAAGCTGGTGAGCTGACAGGCGAGGGGAAGGGGCCCGCCATGAGGATGCAGCACGCGAGCATCGCCGCCGTCGTCGCCAGCCTGACGCTGGCGCTGAGCCCGATCGTCACCACCGCCGCAGTACCAGTCGTGCAACGTACGCCGCTGCCGCTGCTGGCCCTGTCGCCGTGCCCGGACGAGCCGACGTTCAAGTGCGGGACACTGCCGGTACCGTTGAACCGGCGGCATCCGGACGGCCGGACGATACCGCTGCATGTAGAGCTCTTCCCGCACACCGGACCGATCGCCGACGGCGCTGTCTTCACCAGCGAAGGCGGCCCGGGCGCCTCCATCACGATCGGCGGGCAGCACTACCAAGGCCCTACTCTCCTGGCAGAGGTCAGCAAGACTCGCGACGTCGTGTTCATCGACCAGCGCGGCGTAGGACTGTCCGCAGCGATCAACTGCGACGCCTGGCAGCACGGCGGGCCTTTCTACTCCTCCGCTGCCCAGTGCCACGACCAGCTGGGTGACACTGCGAACTTCTACAGCACCACCGATGTCGCCGACGACCTGGAGGACGTCCGGCGGGCCCTGGGCTACGGCAAGATCGACCTGCTCGGCCCTTCGTACGCAGGCAACGACATGCTCACCTACACGGCCCGCTGGACCGGCAACGTCCGGTCAATCGTGATCGGCTCCCCTGCTGCGACCGTCGGTACCGATCCGTTCTATGCCTATCCACCGAAGGCCTGGGCCGGCATGCTCACCAGTCTCTGCCGCCGCACGCCTGCCTGCGACGCGGCGAACCCAGATCCGGCAGGAACCCTGTATTGGCTGGCGGCCCAGCTACGGAGCAAGCCGCTGAAGGGCACCGGCATCGACTCGCACGGCGTGCCGCACAAGCTGACCGTGACGGAGAACCTGCTGGCCAACGGCATCATGTTCTACGCCGACTACGTGGGCCCGTCCGAGGTCATCCAAGCAGCGACGGCCTTACGCCACGGGGATCCGGTACCGCTGCTCAGGCTGGCCGCCAACGTCGACCCGGCCAACGGCCCGCACGACAGCGGTACTCCGCGCGAGGAGTCGCGAGGCCACTGGCTGGCTAGGACCTGTGTGGATCAGCCGGTCCAGTGGGACAAGGGCGCGCCCGCTGCGACGCGGCAACGGCAGTACTCGGCGGCGTACAAGGCAGAACCGGCCATGTACGGGCCGGTCAGCAAGGGGGCCTGGGCGGCGCCTGGGTACGCCGGATATCAACCACTGCCGTGTATCGCATCCACCTGGGAGGACCGGCCCAACTTCCCGGTCGGCACCAAGATCACCGGGGTTCCTGCTCTCGTGATGGCCGGCGAACTCGACTTCGGCCTCCCGCCGTCCGTCGTACGGCTCGCGGCCGACTCCCTGGTCGGCTCCAAGCAGCTCACCGTCGCCGGCTCGGGTCACATCCCCTGGCTCTGGTCCGGGTGCGCGGCCGACCTCATGCAGCGGTTCATCCTCACGCATGACCTCGGCGATGCGTCCTGCGCCCAGGTGCCGGAGTCGCCGGTCTGGCTACCCGGCAGCTTCCCGCTCACCACAGCCGCCGCTCCCCCGGCTCGGCAACTGCGCGGCCCGAGCGCCCCGGCGGACCTGCGCCGGGCGGCAACGGTGATCGGGTGGACTCTGATGGACGGCCTCCAGGAGATGGCGTCGATCCAGGGCGTCACCTCGGCCGGGCTCCGCGGCGGTGCCGTGACCTACCAGGACGGGCAGGACCGGCCCTTCCGCTTCGACCGGGCCCGGTTCACGCGGGATCTCGCAGTCACCGGGGCGCTCGCGTGGGAGGGCAAGGACGTGGATGGCCAGTTCACGGTGAAGCTCCCGAACGGCTCGACGGTGACCGGCACGGTCCACGGTCCGTACCGGGTCTACGGCGCCGCGCTGACCATCACCATGCTGGGGCGGAGCTTCTCAGTCCCCTCCCACTGAGCTGGCCTAGCCGCGACCGGCGTACGGCATGCCGGCGGCCATCACCATCAGGGTCGGGACGGCGACGTCGGTGGGGAGCTGGGCGATCTTGACCACGAAGTCGGCGACGACCTTGGGGTCGAAGGTCGGCTCGACCTCGATCGAGCCGTTCGGCTGCAGGACGCCGGCGCCCATCCGCGCGGTCATCGAGGTGGCCGCGTTGCCGATGTCGATCTGTCCGCAGGTGATCCCGTGCGGGCGGCCCTCCAGCTCCAACGCCTTGGTCAACCCGCTGATCGCGTGCTTCGACGCCGTGTACGCGATCGCCTGCGGCCTCGGTACGTGCGCCGAGATCGACCCGTTGTTGATGATCCGCCCGCCCGACGGCTCCTGCCGCAACATCAACGCGAAGGCAGCCTGCGCACACAGGAACGACCCGGTCAGGTTGGTGTCGACGACCCGCCGCCAGTCCTCCTCCGTCACATCCTGTACTGCGGCCGCCGGCGCCCCGGTCCCCGCGTTGTTCACCAGCAGGTCGATCCGCTCCAGCCCACCGAAGAAGGCCGTCACCGCAGCGCCGTCGCACACGTCCAGTACTGCGGTACGCACCTCCCCCACGCCCGCCGGGCCGACGGCACTCACTGCGGCCGCCGCCGTCTCCTGAAGCTTCGCCTCGGTCCGTCCGGTCACCGTCACCTGGAAGCCGGCCGCCGCAAGTGCCAGCGCCATCTCCCGACCGAGCCCCGAACCCCCGCCGGTCACCACCGCCACCTGCTGCATGCCAGTTCCTCCTCGATCGAGCGTCCGACCATTGTCGCCAATCGCTCTCGGTGACCGGTCGCTGACGTCGAGTTAATGAGTGGCCACTCACTCGAAGAAGTTGGAAACTCATTTGCGTGTATCACGCAAGCATGTATATGCTTGCACCATGCATGTAAATGAGGGATGGGTGCCGGAGACGCCGGTGGAGGGCGTCCTGCACGCCTTCACCCGGATCGGCCGCCGGCTGAAGTCGAAGCAGGCCGGCGACACGATCGACCACAGCGCCCACCTGGTGCTGTTCGTGCTGCGGTGCAACGGGGCACTGCGGCTGTCCGACCTGGCGGCCAAGATGGAGATCGACGCCTCCACCGCCAGCCGCCACGTCCGGGCGCTCGAGCAGGCGGGACTGCTCCAGCGCTCCGCCGATCCCGACGACGGCCGGGCCTTCCGGGTCGAGCTGACCGAGCAGGGCGTCGCCGAGTGGGAGGCCGCGGCCAAGCGCCGGATGCAACTGCTCTCCCAGGCGATGGACGGCTGGACGCAGTCGGACATCGAGACCTTCGAGAAGTTGATGACCAGATTTGCCGACGGGGTGATCAACCTCGTCGACGAGCGCGATGCCGGCAAAGCATGGGCCGACAAGGGGTGGGCCGCAGCGGCCGCCGCGCACCGTAACGACGTACAGAACGTGGAGAAGAACTGATGAGCACCACCGAGCCCGCGGTCGCGGCGCCTGAACCTACATACCTTTCTCACCGCAACATCCTGGTGATCCTCGGCGGCCTGATGGCCGGCATGTTCCTGGCCGCACTCGACCAGAGCATCGTCGGTACCGCGCTGCCGCAGATCGTCAGCGAGTTCAACAGCCTGGACAAGCTGTCCTGGGTGGTCACGGCCTACCTGCTGACCTCGACCGCCTCCACTCCGCTGTGGGGCAAGATCTCCGACCTCTACGGCCGCCGCCCGCTGTTCATCGCGGCGATCCTCACCTTCCTCGGCGGCTCGGTGCTGTCCGCGCTGTCGCAGAACATCGAGCAGCTGATCGGCTTCCGCGCCGTCCAGGGTCTGGGCGCCGGCGGTCTGATGTCGCTGGCCTTCGCCACCATCGGCGACGTGATCCCGCCGCGCGAGCGCGGTAAGTACATGGGGTACTTCGGTGCCGTCTTCGGCCTCTCCTCGGTGGCCGGCCCGCTGCTCGGCGGTCTGCTCACCGACGGTCCCGGCTGGCGCTGGATCTTCTGGATCAACCTGCCGATCGGCCTCGTTGCCCTGGGCATCGTCGCCGCCGTCCTGAAGCTGCCGCACGTGAAGCGCAGCCACAAGATCGACTACCTCGGCGCCGCCATCGTCACCGGCGCGGTCACCACGCTGCTGCTGGCGGTCTCCTGGTCCGGCCCGCAGAACGGCTGGGGCAACGGCACCACGCTCGCCCTGCTGATCGGTTCGGTCGTGCTGGCCGTCGCCTTCGTCCTGGTCGAGCTGCGGGTGGCCGAGCCGATCATCCCGATGGACCTGTTCAAGGGCCGGATCTTCTCCGGGTACGCCGGCTACGCCTTCCTGCTCGGCTTCGCGATGTTCGGCGCGCTGATCTTCCTGCCGCTGTACCTGCAGGCCGTCAAGGACCTGTCCCCGACCCGGTCGGGTCTGGCGCTGCTGCCGATGATCGTCGGTATCTTCTCCGCCTCGATCCCGAGCGGCCAGCTGATGAGCAAGACCGGCCGGTACAAGATCTACCCGATCATCTCCGCGGTCCTGGTCGGTGGCGCGATGGTGCTGCTGTCCACGATCGGCATGACCACGCCGTACTGGCACCTGGCGATCTACATGTTCGTGATGGGCGCCGGGCTGGGCCTGTCGATGCAGATCACCGTCACCGCGGCACAGAACAGCGTTCCCCGGCAGCACATGGGGACCGCGACCTCGACGATGACCTTCTTCCGCTCGATGGGTGGAGCGATCGGTACGGCCGTCTACGGCGCGGTGCTGACCAGCCGGCTGAAGGACCACCTGCACGACATCGTGCCGGCCGCCCAGCAGAACATGGTCGAGCCGCTGGCCAAGGCAGCCAACAGCGTCCCGGTGCTGCACGCCCTGCACGAGCCAATGAAGGGCTGGGCCCTGAACGGCCTGGTCAGCGCGATGGACGACGTGTTCCTGGTCTCGCTGCCCTTCCTGGCGATCGCCCTGGTGATCGCGATCATCACGCCGGAGCAACGCCTGGCCGGCCGCACCGACGGCGCACCGAAGCCCGAGGAGAACCTCGAAGCCTCAGCCGCCGCGGCGATGCACTGAGCACCAACCCGACGGAACAGCCGAGGCGCGGACGCTCGCCGACTCACCTCGCCTTTCCAGAACCGCCGACGCCGGCCGCCCCCCACGGGGACGACCGGCGTAGGCGCTTCTGGAGGTGCGTTCA
>NZ_BAAAHK010000010.1:0-504 GCF_039525325.1 Kribbella koreensis | reverse complement strand
ATGTCACGACTCGAGGCCTTCGGCAACCAACTGGTCCAGTTCCACATCTACCTGCGTGAGTTGCTCGAAGATCTTCGTGATCAGGTCGAGGCGGGCGAGCCGGTCAGCGTCGGTGGGCTCGATCTGCGGGCGCACTGCCTGAGCTTCTGCCAGGCCGTCACCAGTCATCACACCGGCGAGGACGACGGCGCGTTCGCGGTGCTTGCCGAGCACTATCCGGAGCTTCGGCCGGTGCTGGCCGAGCTCACGCGGGATCATCACCTGGTCGCCGGCGCGCTGCGGCGGATCGAGATGCTCGACCAGCTCGAGCCGGCGGCGCAGGAGCAAGAGCTGGCGACGCTGGCAGCACTCCTCGAGACCCACTTCACCTACGAGGAACGCAAGCTGCTCGACGCGTTCAACGGCTTGAGCGGCCTCACGCCACCCGACCACCACCGCCTGACCCTCCCGTTCCGGCATACCACCTAACCACCGCCACCCCACCCCACCCACCCCGCGGACGCC
>NZ_BAAAHK010000009.1:148536-490095 GCF_039525325.1 Kribbella koreensis | reverse complement strand
TGGCGGTCGAGCCGCCGAGGTCGTCGTCCCAGTTGGCCGACCACTCGATCTTCAGGTTCTTGCCACTGATCAGCGACTTGGGCCGGGCGACCGGGGTGTGCTCCTGGGCCGGGGCGTCGGTGAGGGTGGAGTAGTCGTAGGTCCACGGCTCGTAGTACTCGTTGATCGAGGGCAGCTTGGGGTTGGAGAAGATCGTCAGCAGGTTCTTCAGCCGGCCGCCGCCCTTGAGCTTCATCCGGCCCCGCTTGGTGAGCTCCCAGCCGCCCTGCCACTTCTCCTGGTCCTCATAGGTGCGTGGGTAGCCGAGCCCGGGCCTGGTCTCGACATTGTTGAACCAGACGTACTCGGTGCCGGAGCGATTGGTCCAAGCCTGCTTACACGTGACGGAGCAGGTGTGACACCCGATGCATTTGTCGAGGTTCATCACCATCGCCATCTGCGCCATGACCTTCATCAGTACGTCACGTCCTGACTGCGCTTGCGGATGATGGTGACCTCGTCACGCTGGTTGCCGGTGGGCCCGAGGTAGTTGAAGGCGAAGGTCAGCTGGGCGTATCCGCCGATGAGGTGGGACGGCTTCACCAGCAGCCGGGTCAGCGAGTTGTGGATTCCTCCGCGCTTTCCGGAGGTCTCAGCCAGCGGTACGTCGATCAGCCGGTCCTGGGCGTGGTACATGTAGACCGTCCCCTCGGGCATCCGGTGCGAGACGATCGCCCGGGCCACCACGACGCCGTTGCGGTTGACCGCCTCGATCCAGTCGTTGTCCGCGATGCCGACCTTGGCCGCGTCGCGGTCGCTCATCCAGATGTTCTGGCCACCGCGGGACAGCGAGAGCATGAAGAGGTTGTCCTGGTACTCCGAGTGGATCGACCACTTGTTGTGCGGGGTCAGGTACCGCACCGTCAGCCCCTCGACCTGACCGGCCGACCCGTCGGAGAGGTTGCCGAGGGCCGGCTCCGCGAACAACGCCGCCATGTTCAGAGGCGGACGGTAGACGGGCAGGCCTTCGCCTAGTTCCGTCATCCAGTCATGGTCGAGGTAGAAGTGCATCCGCCCGGTGAGCGTGTGCCAGGGTTTCTTGCGCTCCACGTTGATGGTGAAGGGCGAGTAGCGTCGTCCGCCGGTCTCGGAGCCCGACCATTCCGGTGAGGTGATCACCGGGACGGGTGGGCCTTGGGTGTCGGCGAAGGTGATCTGCTTGCCCTGGTGTTCCTCGGCCAGGTCGGCCAGCCGGACGCCGGTGCGCTTCTCGAGAGTCTTGAAGCCCTGGGTCGCCAACTGCCCGTTGGTGGTGCCGGACATCGCCAGGATCGCTTCGCACACGTTGACGTCCTTCTTCAGTGACGGCCGGCCGTCGGCCACGCCGCCCCGGACGGCTCCGTTCTTGGCGCGCAGGTAGTCGACCTGCTTGCTCAGCTCGAAGGTGACGCCCTTGGTGGTCGCGCCGAGTGTGTCGACCAGTGGACCGAGGGAATTCATCTTCTCGGCGACCGCGCCGTAGTCACGGACGACCTCGACGAGTTTGGGCATCGTCACGCCCGGGATCGGCTCGCACTCGCCCTTCTTCCAGTCGCGGACGACGCCGTGCGGGGTGGCCATCGCGTCCGGGGTGTCGTGGGTGAGGGGTACCGCGACGACGTCCGTGCGGACGCCGAGATGGGTGGCGGCGAGCTCGCTGAACTTCGCCGCGATCGTCTGCCAGGCATCCCAGTCGGTCCGGGTCTGCCACGGTGGCGCGATGGCCGGATTGAAGGAGTGCACGAAGGGGTGCATGTCGGTGGTGTTGAGGTCGTGCTTCTCGTACCAGGTCGCGGCCGGCAGGACGACGTCGGAGAAGATCGTCGTACTGGTCTGGCGGAAGTCGATCGTCATCAGCAGGTCGAGCTTGCCCTCGGGTGCTTCGTCGCGCCAGGTGACGTCGACCGGCCGCTGCGCCGGCGGCGTCTCGGTGGCCCGGACCGAGGAGTCGGTGCCGAGCAGGTGCTTGAGGAAGTACTCGTTGCCTTTGCCGGACGAGCCGAGCAGGTTGGCCCGCCAGATCGACAGGATCCGCGGATAGTTGCCGGGGGCATCGGGATCCTCGCCGGCAAACGCGAGCTCACCGGACTTGAGTTGGTCGACGACGTACTCGCCGACCGGCCGGCCCGCTGCGGCCGCGTCGTCGCTGAGCTCGAGTGGGTTGCGATCGAAGGTCGGGTACGACGGCATCCAGCCCATCCGGGCGCTCTGCGCGATGACGTCGGCGGTCGACTTGCCCGCGAGTTGTCCCTTCCCTGTCGTGGCCGACAGCGTGTCGGCGCCGAACTGGTCGTAGCGGAACTGGTTGGTGTGGAGGTACCAGTAGGCGGTCTGGACCATGTTGCGCGGAGGCCGGTTCCAGTCGAGCGCGTTGGCGATCTGGGTGTACCCGGTGATCGGCCGGACCTTCTCCTGACCGACGTAGTGCGCCCAGCCGCCGCCGTTGACACCTTGGCAGCCGGTGAGGTTGGTGAGGGTGAGGAAGGAACGATAGATCGTGTCGGAGTGGAACCAGTGGTTCGTGCCCGCACCCATGACGATCATGGACCGGCCCTTGGAGTCCTCGGCGTTCTGGGCGAACTCGCGGCCGATCCGGGCGGCGGTAGCGGCCGGTACGCCGGTGATCATTTCCTGCCAGGCCGGTGTGTACGGCGATTGCGCGTCGTCGTAGCCCTTGTTGTCCCCGGTTGGCCAGCTCCCGGGGAGTGGTTGGCCTTGGTGGGTGCGGCTGACGCCGTACTGGGCCAGCAGGAGGTCGAAGACGGTGGTGACCAGGTGGCCGTCGATGCGACGCACGGGCACGCCTCGGGGGAGGTCGGCGGCGGCGCCGTCGGGAGTGTCGAAGCGTGGCATCCGGACGCTGACCGAGGCAGTCGCGGTGTCGAGGAGCGAGAGAACCGGGTCCACCTCGCCGAGGTCGAGGTTCCAGTTGCCGACCCCGGCCTCGCCGTACCGATGCCCCAGGCAACCATTGGGAACGACGGCGGCGCCGGTGCGGGAATCGATCAGGACGGTCTTGAAAGCGGCGTTCTCGTCAGCGGAATGGTCCGCGAGATCGGCGGCGGTGAGGAACTTGCCGGCCGTGTACTCGCCGTCGGCGGCCTCCTCCAAGCGGACCAGGTGCGGAAGATCGGTGTAGGTCTTCACGTACTCGGTGAAGTAGGGCGTCTGCCGGTCGACGAAGAACTCCCGGAGCACGACATGCCCCATCGCCATCGCGAGGGCGGCGTCGGTCCCGGGCTTGGCGGGCAGCCACTCGTCGGCGAACTTGACGTTGTCGGCAGAGTCCGGAGCGACCGCGACGACCTTCTGGCCGCGGTACCTCGCCTCGGTCATCCAGTGCGCGTCCGGCGTCCGGGTGACCGGCAGGTTGGAGCCCCACATGATGAGGTAGCCGGCGTTCCACCAGTCGCCGGACTCGGGCACGTCGGTCTGGTCGCCGAAGACCTGCGGGGAGGCGACCGGCAGATCGGCGTACCAGTCGTAGAAACTCAGCATCGAGCCGCCGATCAGGTTGACGAACCTGGCGCCGGAGGCGTGCGAGACCATCGACATCGCGGGGATCGGCGAGAAGCCGGCGACCCGGTCGGGACCGTACTTCTTGATCGTGTGGACATGGGCCGCGGCGACGATCTCGCTGGCCTCGTCCCAGCCGGCCCGGACCAGGCCACCTTTCCCGCGGGCGGATTTGTAGGCCTTGGCGCGCAGCGGATTCTCGACGATGTGCTCCCAGGCCTTCACCGGGTCGCCACCGTGCTGGGCCTTGGCCTCGCGGAACATCTCGAGCAGGACACCGCGCACATAGGGATAGCGCACCCGGGTGGGGGAGTAGGTGTACCAGGAGAACGCCGCGCCGCGAGGGCAGCCCCGCGGCTCATACTCCGGGGAGTCCGGGCCGACCGAGGGATAGTCGGTCTGCTGGGTCTCCCAGGTGATGATGCCGTCCTTGACGTACACCTTCCACGAGCACGAACCGGTGCAGTTCACCCCGTGCGTGGACCGCACCACCTTGTCGTGGCTCCAGCGGTCGCGGTAGAAGTCGTCGGCCTCGCGTCCGCCGGCCTTGGTGAGGGTTCGCAGGTCGTCGGAGACGGTCCCCCGGGTGAAGAACCTCCGGCTCCGGACGAGCGCTTCCGTGAGGGAGCCGTCCATCCCGGGAGCTGCCGTGGACTTCTTCCGCGAGGGGATCAATGTGACTCCTGTTTCCGAGGTTCGGTACGCCGGACGACGGTGAGCGTGAGGACCAGGGCCAGTACCGCGGTACCGCTGAGCAGCCACAGGCCGATGGCGTAGGACTCGGTACGGCCGTAGACGTAGCCCATGATCAGTGGCGGAACGAAGCCGCCCAGCCCGCCGGCGGCGCCGACGAGTCCGGTCACCCCGCCGACGCGGGACGGCTCGGTGACCTGGGCGATCAGGGCGAAGGTGGCACCGCTGCCAGAGCCGAGGGCCGCGGCCATCGCCAGGAACGCGACTGTTCCGACACCGTGCAGTGGCGGCGTGCCCGCCGAGATGCCGGCGCAGACGACGACCACTCCGAAGCCGGTGGCCAGTACCGGGATCGCGCCCAGCTTGTCCGCGAGCCAGCCGCCGACCGGGCGCATGATGACGGCGATGACCACAAAACCGGCCATCCGGTTGGCCGCGTCCGCGGGGGTGAGGTGGTGGGCGGTCTTGAGGTACGCCGGCAGATAGACCGAGAACGCGACGTATCCACCGAAGGCGACCGCGTACAGCAGGCACGCCTGCCAGGTGATCGGCAGCCGGGCGTTGGCCGAGATCCGTGACGCCAGCGAGGTGGTGGGCACGACTCTGCCCGGTGCGTCGCGAAGGATCAGCCAGGACCCGGCGGCATAGCAGGCCAGCACGGCGCCGGTGATGAGGAAGGGGGCCTTGGCGCCCAGGTGATCGGTGAGCTTGACCGTGGTCAGGGCGCTGATCGCGGTGCCGCCCATACCCGCGCCGAAGATGCCGATGGCGAGGCCGCGCTTGTCGGGCGGGAACCACGCGTTCACGAACGGGACGCCGACGGCGAACGCGGTACCGGCGATACCCAGGAAGAAGCCTCCGACCAGCAGCAGGGGGTAGGAGTCCAGGGCGAAGAAGGCGAGGAACAGGATCGGCACGACGGTGACGCCCGAGATGATCGGGAACATCACCCGGCCGCCGAACCTGTCGGTCAGCCCACCCACGACGATCCGGCCGAGCGATCCCACGACCACGGGAACGGCGACCATCAGGGCGACATCGGATTCGGTCAGCGCGCCGAGCGTGCCGGTGGTCCGGTACAACGGACCGAGCGGGCTGATCAGCGCCCAGGTCCAGAAGTTGACCGCGAACCCGATGGTCGCGACGGCCAGCATCAGCCAGGGGGATCGCGTGGCCGCGCGCGCCCGGCGCTCCGGGGTCAACGGAGTCGTCACTTTCGCGCCCGTTCCACGGGACTCACGGTCCTCACGATGGGCCCTGCTGGGGCCTTTTGGCAATGAAGTGCTCATGGCGCAGGACCTTTCGGCGATCGCAGATCGTGTCCGCTCCAGTAGAGACGATCCGGCCGACGATGGTGAGGGCCGAAGGTCCTCTCTCCGGGTGCACTCGTCTGCTTGCCGGCCCGCGCCAGGACTGGGACCGTGGTGCCGTCCGGCCTTCTCGTCACGGGGTCACGCGGCAACGCCGGCAGACGGTCAGCTCCGCAGGTCGTCCAGGAGGCCGACTTGTTCGGTCAGGACGCCGGTCAGGATTCGTCGGGCAACGCTGAGGAGTTCTGCGACGTCCGGCGAGGTCAGGGTGTAAGTGACGGCTGATTCCTCTTTGCGGGACGTGATGAGGCCTTCGCGGCGTAGCACCGCGAGGTGCTGGGAGAGGTTCGAGGGGCCGACGCCGACCTCGGGCAGCAGCTCGGCCACGGTGTGGTCGCGCCGGCTGAGCAGTTCGAGGACCCGGATCCGCGCCGGGTGGGCCAGCGTCTTGAAGAACTCTGCCTTCAGTTGGTAGAGCGGCCTGCTCATCGTGAGCTCCTTGCGGATGATCTTTACTGCGGGTCTGCTCAATTGCCAATCTTAGCAATTCTGAAACCAGGTAGGCGTGGGATGCGCGAAACAGTCGTCGGCGCGGTCATGACCCGGTCGCCGGTCACGGTCACTCCGGGCCTGCCGTTCAAGCCGGTCGCCTGCGCGCTGCTGGCGTCGGACGCCGGCGCCGTGCCCGTCGCGGCGGCCGATCGGCGGTGGTCGCTCTGCGTCCTCGACGACATGATGGTCACCGGCTTCGAAGTCCACAGCGTCGGCCTGGCTGGGGTCAGCCGGCGCCGCCGAACCTGATGCCGGTGACGAGGTCGGCCTGGATGCCGACGGCAACGTCCATGGCGAGATCGACCCAGGGCGTCAGGAGCTTTTCGTAGCGGGCCAGGCGGTCCGGTTCGATGATCTGCCGGGCGGTTCCGGTGACGACCACGCTCCAACCGAGCCGCTGGACCGGGTCGATCTGGTCGACCTCGTAGGCGACGACGGTGCCGGGGTCGACGGCGATGGCGACCTTGGCCGACAGCCTGGTACGGATGATGATCTCGTCCCCGTCGAGGAGATGCGTGACCGGGCGGATCGCGGGGAGTGCGTTGCGCGTGAACACGACTCGTCCGTAGCTGACGGTCGACAACAGGTGGAGTGCCTCGGCCCGGGTCAGGTCGACCGGCGTCTGTGCGCCGGGCCGGTTCTCGTCGGTGCTGGAGTTCATTGCGGCTCAGAAGACGTAGAAGGCTGAGACGGTCATCGGGAGTATTCCGAGGATCAGCCAGGGGGACAGGAGGGAGCGTTGGTGGACGAGCAGGACGCCTGCGGTGGTGGCGAGCCCGACGACGCCGGACATGATCCAGAGGCCTACTCCGGAGGAGTGTTTGATCTGTTCCATGTGGGGGCTGTAGGCCGCGAGGGCGAGGGTGGGGGATCCGCCGATGTGGATGAGGATGACCGCGAAGACCCACCGTTGGACGGTTTCGATCTTCATTCCCCGGCGTTTCGACGGGTGGCTGCGCAGGGTCCGGCGGGGTGGTTGCGGGCGGGGTTCGAGTTCGGGTTTCACAAGTCGTTCCCTGCGTAGGAGAGGTTGAAGCTCTTGTTGGTGAGGGGGAAGTCGGGGACGATCGTGTCCTTGAGAGCGACGGGTAGGGCCGGCCAGTTGAAGAAGGACGGGTCGACGATCTTGAGCCGGGCGACGGTTCCGTCGGGTGCCATTTCGAGGCGGTGGGCGATGGTGCCGCGCCATCCTTCGACGAGTCCGACACCGGAGGTTCGTCCGGCCGCGAGCCAGGTTGGTTTGGAGGTGTCGGCGCTGGTCGGCGGGTTGGTGCTGAGCAGGTGGTCGATCAGCGCGATGGATGCTCGCGCTTCTGTCGCGCGGGTGAGGAAGCGTGCCAGGACGTCTCCTTCGGCGTGTTCCGGGACTTCGGCGGCCGCGGTCGGAGCGAATGGATGGTCCGAGCGGGCGTCCTGCAGGAGGCCGCTGGCTCGCGCGACATAGCCGAGGGTGCCGATGTCGCGGGCCTGTTCGCTGGTCAGGATGGAGGTTCCGGTCATCCGGTCGACGACGACGCTGTTGTGCAGGGCGATGTCGACGATCTGCTGGAGGTCGGAGCCGATGGCTTTGAGTTCGTCGATCTGGGGGAGGGCGTGGAGCCGGGCACCACCGGGTACGACCGCGCCGCGCAGCAGCCGGTGGCCGGTGACGTGTTTGTTGATCCGCAGCAGTTGTTCCCTGATTCGTTGTGCGTGGGCGTTGACGATGCCGTAGCCGACGTCGTTGCAGAGGGCCCCGATGTCGGCGACATGGTTGTAGAGCCGTTCGAGTTCGAGCAGGATCGCGCGAAGTATCGCTGCCTGACGCGGTACGGGCCAGTCCCGGGCTTCCTCGACGGCCAGGCAGAACGCCAGGGCATGTCCGACGGCGGTGTCGCCGGAGATGCGTTCGGCCAGCGGCAGTACGTCGGCCAGCAGCCGTCCCTCGGCGAGCTTCTCGATGCCCTTGTGGGTGAACCACAGACGGGCTTTGAGTTTGAGAATGGTCTCCCCGACCACCGAGAAGCGGAAGTGGCCGGGTTCGATCAGCCCGGCATGGATCGGGCCGACCGGTATCTCGTACACGCCGGATCCGCCGACGGCGAGGAACGGGTACGGCTCGTCGGGTGAACCGAATGCGGGTGGGGGGCCGGCATCGTGGCGCATCGGATGCCAGCCGTCAGGCCAGTGCTGGTGCAGTACGAGACGCCTGGGCAGTGGGTGATTCTGTACGTCGACGCCGTACAGGTCGGCCAGTTCGCGTTCGAACCGTCCAGCGGGGAATGACAGACCGGCCAGGCTGGGGATCTGCGGCGTGGCAAGGTCGGTGCGGAGGATCAGTTCGACCCGGCGGTCGGGTTGGCCTGCCGTGAACAGGTAGACGACGCGAAGGCTGTCGAGATCGTCGTGGCCGGCGATCAGCGCCAGTCTGTAGCCGTCGTCGAGCAGGCTGCCGGCCCGTTGTGGCAGTTCGGTGGCGGAGACGGGGATCTGCCGGCGGTTGGGGTAGGAGCGTTGGTCTGCGAGCTGCTGCGGTGAGGGAGTCTCGGTCATGGGGTGCCTGCAATCATGCTGGCGCTGTGCAGCAGCGGGCCGAGTGGCCAGTCTGCGATGCCGAGCGCGGCGACCACGCACAGGCCGGTGATCACAGGCCCTGCGATGGTGAACGGCAGGGCAGCGAGCACTGGTCCGGGAGCGGATGGGCGGTCGGTAGGGGCGCCGAACAACATCGTGCTGCCTTTGACGGCGATGGCGACGAACACGGCCAGCAACAGCACGAGCATCGCGGCGACGACCCAGCCGAGGCCGGCTTCGAGGCCCGCTCGTACCAGTGCGATCTCGCTGAAGAAGAGGCTGAAGGGCGGCAGGCCGAGCAGCGCCGCCAGACCGAGGCCGAAGACGCCGCCCAGGACGGGAGCACGGGTGAGCAGACTGCGGACGTCGGTGATGACGGTCGTTCCGGTGCGGGCCAGGATCTCGCCGGCGCCGCAGAACAGGACGGCCTTGCTGAGTCCGTGTCCGACGATGTGCAGCAGGGCGGCAGCGAGTGCGAGTGGTGTCCCGGCAGCCACGCCGATCATCACCAGTGCCATGTGTTCGATGCTGGAGTAGGCCAGCAGGCGTTTGTAGTCGCGTTGGGTGAGCAGCAATGAGGTTGCCAGCAGCAACGAGGCGATCGCGATGGTGAGCAGCAGGGCGCGGACGAAGGTCGCGTCGATGCTGGCAACGGCGATCACGCGGTAGCGCAGCAACGCGTAGACGGCGACTGGGAGCAGGACGCCGGACATCAGTGCGGATACCGGGGCCGGCGCCTGGCTGTGAGCATCGGGCAGCCAGCTGTGCAGGGGAATCATCCCCGCCTTGGCGCCGAAGCCGAGTACCAGCAGCGCGAACGCGAGCCGCATCACCCCAGGGTCGAGTTCACCGGCGCGGGCCGACAGTTGGGTCCAGTCGAGGGTGCCGTGCTCGGCGATACCTGCTTGCTGTGCGGCGTAGTTGACCAGGACGGTGCCGAGGTAGGCCAGCGCGATTCCGACGGAGCAGATGATCACGTACTTCCAGGTCGCCTCGAGCGCACCGCGGGTGCGGCGATGCCCGACCAGGAACGCGGTCACGATGGTTGTCGTTTCGATGGCCGCCCAGAGCAGGCCCAGGTTGTTCGCCAGCACGGCGAGCACCATCGCGGCCAGGAACAGGGGCACCAGTACGCCGTACAGCCGAGCGCCGCGCTCGTCGATGCGGCCGTTGTCGAGGTCGCTGTCGAGGTGGGTGAGGCCGGCGAACGTCGCGATCAGTCCAACGGCGCCGATGACGATCAGCATCAGCGCGGACAGAGCATCGACGCGCAACCAGCCACCGATGGCCAGGGCGGTGCCATCGGTGGTCCGGACGGCGGTCACGACGCCGGCGGTCAGGATGACGGCGGCCGCGCCGACTGTGGTGAGCCCGGTGGCACGGCGCCATCCCATGACCGCGGCTGCTGCCGCGGCCGCCAACGGACCGAGTAAGGGCACGACGACCACCAGGGCGGCGGCCGAACCGGTGCCGGTGGTGAGTGCGGGGATCATCAGGAGCTCGTCTCGTTCAGAGTGTCAGTCGCGGAGTTCGCGGAGTTCGTCGATATCGGTGCCGCCGAAGGCCAGCTGTACTCTGCTGGTCAGGACCTGCAGAACGAGCACGATCAGCAGTACGTCGAGTGACACGGCCAGTTCGACCACGCCCGGAACTCCGCCGGTGAGCAGGAACGCGGTGGTCGCGATCCCGTTGTCCAGCAAGAGGAAACCGACGATCTGCGACAGGGCGCGGCGTCGTGTGACCAGGACGAAGAAGCCGATCAGCACCATGGCCAGTCCCACCGGCACGGCCTGGGTCTCGGTCGACGGCGCCAGCCGGACCAGCGGCCGGCTGATGCCGTAGGCAACGAGAATGAGGACGGCCGCGGTGAGGATGGAGGCAGCGACGTTCATCAGCGGCGCGGTCTCACGTGCCTCCGCGCTGTCGCGCAGTACTCGCCGCAGGACAGCGGGGATCAGTACGGCCTTGAGCACGACTACCTCAGCGGCGACCACGCCCAGTTCGATGCTGTCGCGCTGGACGGCGAGCAGCAGAGCCACGCACGCCATCAGCGCGCCTTGCACGACCAGGAGCCGCACGATGGCCGACAACTCACGTCGCCACAGCACCAGGACCGATGAGAGCAGGAGCCCGCCGACGGCCAGGTAGAGGAGTTGCACGTAGAGGCTGTTGTTCACGGGAATACTCCTCAGGCGAGGAAGAAGGACGACGACACGGCCAGGACTCCGAACAGGAAGGATCCGGCGAGCAGCTCCGGAACGCGGAAGAGCCGCAACTTCGCCATGAACACCTCTGCTGCCGCCACGCCGACGGCCAGGACGGTCACCTTGACGGCGAACACGACCGCGCCGAGCCCCAGCGCCAGTGGCGAGGCGCTGGTCACCACACCCCAAGGCAGGAAGAGATTCGCCCAGAGCCCGAGCAGGACGGTGAGTCGCAGGCCGGCGGCGAACTCGACCATGGCGAGGTCCCGGCCGGAGTACTCCAGCACCATCGCCTCGTGGATCATGGTCAGCTCGAGGTGCGTGGACGGGTTGTCCACCGGGAGACGGCCGGCCTCGGCGATCACGACAACCGCCAGCGCGACCGCGGCGAGCAGACTGGCGGGGGACAGGACCTCGGCGGGACTGTGCTGGATGCGCTCCACGATCGCGGCGAGATTGGACGAGTCGACCCGGGCCGAGACGGCGAAGCCGACCAGCAGGATCGTCGGTTCGGCCAGCGCCGCGATCGTGATCTCCCGGCTGGCTCCCATGCCGCCGAACGCTGTGCCGGTGTCCAGCCCGGCCAGTGCGAGGGCGACCGTTCCGAGCAGGAGCAAGGCGACGATCGCGAACAGGTCCGCAACCCGGTCCAGCGGCGACTTCGTGCTGACGAAGGGGGCGACGGCAGCGATCACCAGAGTGGACGCCAGCAGAACCGGGGGCGCGGCGGTGAAGATCCAGCTAGGCCCCTCAGGGCTGATCGGCTCCTTGGCGAGTTGTTTGCGCAGGTCACGCCAGGGCTGCCCGATTCCTGCTCCGGCACGGCCTTCCATCCGGGCCCTGACCTGGCGCATCACCCCCACCAGGTACGGCGCGACGAGGATCAGGAGCGCGAGCTGGAGCGCCAGACCGGCCAGCGTGCCGGGGCTCAGTTGGGTCACGACGTCACCCCCACCACGATCAGGACGGTCAACAGGCCCACGAGCCCGAACGCCAGGTACCTGTGCACGCTGCCGTTCTGCAGCCGGCCGGCCAACCGGCCCCACCTGGCCATGACGCCGAGCAGTGGCGGGTACAAGGCGGTCTCGATCCGGTCGGCGACCTGCTGGCGGTACTGGACGCTCTCGATCAGGTACTGCGACTCGGCATAGTGCGTGACGTTGACGTCCTGCTCAGGAGCGAGGACATCGTCGAAGACCCGGGTGAGTGGTTCGGCGAACGAGGTCGCTGTGTATTCCATCCGCGGGTCGAGCCGGGTGCCTCCGCAGCCCCAGACCAATGCCTTGCGTCTGGGCAGCCCACGGCCGGCGTACCGGAGTACCGCAATGGCGCCGAATGCTGCTGCCAGCAGCCCGCACAGGATCAGCAGCGGTGACATGGAGCCGCTGATTCCGTTCAGCCGCAGGGTCACCCCGCCCTGCAGCGGGGCGCCGTCGTGGACCGTGGGAAGGATCGTGAGGACCCGGTTCAGCGACGGGCCCAGAGCGGCGGGTGCGATCGCGAGCGCGGCACATCCGACGGCGGCGAACACCATCGCGGCGCGCATGATGGCCGGGCTCTCGGTAGCACGTTCGGCGGCGGCAGACCGGGGCCGGGCCAGGAATCCCACGCCGAACGCCTTCACGAACGTCGCTACGCCCAGGCCCGCTGTCAGCGCGACCACACCGACCGCGAGCGGCATCGTCACCGCGACCAGAACAGATGGAGACCCAGCAGCGGGCAGGCTGTGAATCAGGCCCTGTAACAGCAGCCACTCCGACACGAATCCGTTGCCCGGTGGCAACGCGGCCGCAGCGAGCGCGCCGATCCCGAACAGCGCGGTGGTGACAGGCATCCTCGAGGCCAGGCCACCCAGGCTGTCGAGATCGCGCGAGCCGGTCGACCGCAGTACCGACCCGGCGCCGAGGAAGAGCAGCGTCTTGAACCCGGCATGGTTGATCGCATGCAGCACGGCAGCGGCCAGCAAGAGGCTCGCGAGCAGCCGGTTGCCGTCGACGGCGAAAATGCCCGCCGCGCCGACTCCCATCATGACCAGGCCCATGTTCTCGGTGGTCGAGTAGCCGAGCAGCCGTTTCAGATCCACGGCGACGCTCGCCTGCAGTACGCCGTACAAGGCCGAGACGGCGCCGGTGACCAGCACGAGGACCCACCACCAGCGTTGCCCGCCACCGAGCAGATCGAACCCCACCCGCAAGATCCCGTAGAGACCGAGCTTCACCATCGCCGCAGACATCAGCGCCGAGACGTGGCTAGGTGCTTCCGGATGCGCTCTGGGCAGCCAGACGTGTAGCGGCACGAGACCGGCCTTCGAACCGAACCCGATGAAGACCAGCACGAAGATCAGCGATCTCGACCAGGACGGCAAGCCGGCAGCGCCGGATCTCAATGCCGTGAACGAGTCGCCACCGGCCCGCGCCGAGAACAGGAGCAACCCGAGCACGATGGCAGCGAACCCGGCGTGCGTCATCGATGCGTACCAGGCGCCGGCAGTCCGGACCTCCTGACGGGCCTGATGCTCGGCCAGTACCAGCACCAGTGAGGTCAGTGCCATCAGCTCCCAGACCACCAGGAACGCGGTGACATTGCCGGCTACAGGCACCCAGATCATCGCGGCGACGAAAAGCGGAAGAGTTGCCTGGACAGTCCGTGACGATGCTCCAGACCCCGGCCCGTGATCGGTCTGCGGGGCCGGCTGGGTGTAGCCGATGCTGTAGAGCCCGGCGACCACCGCGACCGCTCCCACCAAGGCCAGGAAGACGCCTGACAGGGCGTCGCCTGATATGGCAGCAGTACCGAGCGGCAACAGACCGGGCGCCGTTGCAGAGTAGGTCTGTCCAGTCAGTAGAGCGATGCCGGCTATCAGGCCGCCAGCGCCGCACGTGGCGGTCGAGCCGCCGGCGACGACCGCGCGCAGCTTCGGACCGGATACGGCGGCGCCCACTGCTCCGGACACGGCGACGGTACTGGCACCGAGCTGTGCCTGCTGGATCAAGCTCATCGATCAGTCAGATCCCGCAGCGCAGCGATGATCACATCCGGCTCCGGAGGGCACCCCTTGATCTCCACGTCCACCGGAACCACATCGCTGACCGCTCCGACGACCCCGTAGCCACCCGCGAACACGCCACAGTTGCGGGCGCAATCGCCCACTGCCACAACGCGCTTCGGGGCCGGGGTCGCCTCATAGGCCTTACGCAGCGGATCTTCCATGTTGCGAGTCACCGGCCCGGTCACCAGCAGTACGTCCGCATGCCTCGGAGATGCGACCAGCCTCACCCCATAGCGTTCGGCGTCGTAGACCGGGCCGAACGCCGAGGCGATCTCGAGCTCGCAGCCGTTGCAGGATCCGGCGTCGACGTGGCGTACCTGGACCGAGCCGCGCAGTACGCCCGGGTCTGCTGCCTTGTGCGCGGCGTCCCGGACCGGTGCGGGCTCGGCGACCCGACCGGTGGCGAGGATCTTGCGCAGCAGACTTCTCACTTCGTTCCGCGCAGAACCCGTGCTCGGCCGCTCGCTTGGGCGTCGGCCTTCAGGCCGTCGAGCAGCTCGGTCCGATCCGTCAGCACGCTGGTCAGGATCCTGCGGGCGACAGCCAGCAGCTCGGCCACCTGCTCGCTGGTCAGCGAGTAGAAGACGACCGATCCTTCTTTGCGAGTGGTGACCAGCCCGGCCCGTCGTAGTACGGCCAACTGCTGGGACAGGTTCGAGGCTTCGAGACGTAGCTCGGGCAGCAGCTCTCCTACCGCCATCTCACGTTCACTCAGCAGCTCGAGGATCCGGATCCGGGCCGGATGCCCCAACGTCTTGAAGAACTCCGCCTTGAGCTGGTGCAACGGTGTGGTCATGTTCCTGTCCTCAGCCCTTCACCGCTGAACGGGCGGCCGCCGGCCGCTGGTCGACGAGGAGCCGGACGACTTCCAGTACTTCGGCATCCGCAGCGATGGCTTCGACCTCGGCGCTGAACGCATCCGGCTCGGAGCTGTAGAAACCCAGCACGCCGACGATCCGACCGCCGACCCGCAGCGGGGCCTGCAGAACGCTCCGCACGCCGGTCGCCGCGATCCGCTCGCTCCAGATCGGCCAGCGTGGATCGGTTCCGACATCGCGGACCCGGACGATCGTGTCGTAGGTGAAAGCCGTGACGAGGGGACCCTCGCCGGTGGCGAACTTGAAGCGGTAGATCGGCTCGAGCCGCGGATCGGTCACTGCCGCGAGTTGCAGAGCGCCCTGGCGGTTCAGCGCGAGACCCGCCGACGTGCAGCCGGCCGTCTCGGCCGCGAACCGCACGAGTGATTCTGCCGTCCCGTCCACCTGCTCACCTTTCGACCTGGGTAAGGCGCACGCCTTCACAGCGCGCACAATGGATGGCATCATGAATTGAAGAATTCTGCAAGTCACTAGACTGTCAGGTAACCGCGGTCCGGCACCGGCCAGGACGCGCCGGACAACAACCTTCGAGGAGTGGATCCGTGAGTTCGTTCGATGACGAGTTGCTGCACCGGATCAGTGCGGCGAGGCAGGCGTTGTCCGCTGCGCGTGACGCCGGTGAACTGGACAGCGAGCGCGTCTACGCCGGCGAACTCGACAGCCTGCTCCGGCTGGCGATGGACAACGGCGTGACCGTACCGCCGGAGGCGCCCAGCCTGCCGAGGCCCTTGGGCTGACCCAGCACGAACCCGACGGTCCCACCGCTCACTCGATAGTCAACGGAGACAGCGATGCGCTACGAAGTAACCCGGTTCCCGCCGGACCACGACGCCGAGACCCCCGTCATCACCGACGCCGCAGGCGTCCCCGAACTGGTCCGCGAAGCTGCCCAGAGCGGCCGCCGAGTCCACATCCGCCCAATCACCAACCGAGCGGCCCCAGCCCCCGTACACCCCCACACCAGAGAACACACCCACCCATAGCGCAGCGCATCACCACAACCAAAGGGACTGCCCGCGCATCGGCAGGTGCGTATGTTGGCCGGCGTCCAGGTGGTCGCCAGGCTTCTGGCCTGTCGCGGATCAGCCCTGTTCGAGCAGCACGCGGTGCGGCACCTTCGAGAGGTCGCCCTCGGCTGTTCGAAGTAACAGATAGCGCCGAGGTCGACTGAACAGCGATCACCGGCAAGGCGGCGAAGACCGACGAGCAGCCTCAGTCCGGAAAGCAGCCAGCCGGCGAGAAAGCTGCACGAGCTGACTCCGGCCGAGGCGATTCACTTGCTGTCCACAGTCAAGTACGGACGCCTCGTTTTCACTCGCAACGCGCTCCCAGCCGTACGTCCGGTCAACCACCTCCTCGATGAGGACGAGATCAGCCTGTTCGGGTCCAGCGCCAGAGCAATCGCTGGACGAGGAGGGTGGCGACGCCGGCGCAGGTCATGCCGGCCAGGTTGATGCCTAGTTGGGCGGCTGAGCCGCCGACCTGGGATGGTGCCCAGACGGCAGTTGAGAGGGCTAGGTCGCCTGCGGCTGGGACTGTCGTGACGGAGATGAAGACGCCGACCAAGGCGTTGGATCGGCCGGCGGTCTGGGACAGTACGCCGGCGCAACCGGCCAGTACCGCGACCACCGCGGACCACCTGTCCGGCCGCCAGATGAATCCGGTCAGCGGACGCGCGGCGGTCACGTCGCCGACATCGATCCAGCCGGCCGCCCGGGCCAGCAGGGCCGCCCCGATGGTGAGCAGGATCGCGACCAGGAACCCTTTGGCGAGCAGGATCAGTGATTGCGCCGCGAGCTTGCGCCGCCCCAGCGCCAGCCCGAGGGCGAGCGCCGCCACCACCCCGAACTCGGGACCGACGACCATGGCGCCGACCACCAGGATCGCCGAGTCCGTGACGACCGCGATCGCGGCGATCATGGTGGCCAGTGTCAGGAACGCGTAGAACGCCCAGGACCCGCGCGCTTCGGCGTATCCCTGATCCACCACCGCGTCCCACACGACCGCGTCGTCGGGTGCGCCGGGAGCCGCTTCCTCCGTGTGCCAGGCGTTCCGGGACGGAGCGGCGTCGACGCCGGAAAGCGCGACCGCGCCGTCGTCGTACAGGCCCTGGGTCTTCAGCCAGCTGAGGATGTCGGAAGTTGCCTCCCGGGTTACGTCGCACTGGACGACATCGCCGGCGGGTCGCTTCGCGGCGCCCCGTAGTACGACGACGTTGGTGACCCGGGCGTCGCCGACGAGGGTGTCCACCACGAGGTCGGTCCGGTCGGTCGGCACGATGAGCCGCAGATGCATCACGCAGCCATGATGCCCGTACCAACGTATTTATCGCTCGTCGCGCAATGACTTCCGCGTGAAGTCGGCTGCTTTGGTGAGTAGGTCGCGCCAGAGCTGCGGATCGACCGCAGGGATCGAGACCCACTCACGGAAGACTTTGCCTGCGGGCGCGAACGGGTCGCCGTGGCCGTCGCCGACGAGTTCGGTCGCTCGCTCCCGAGGCAGATGGATGGGTGACAGCACTCGTCTGTGGTGGCGATTCTGGAGAACCCTCGGTACACGGGGGTATGCGATCTACGGGCGGTGGCAGAAGGCCGAGGAGTTGCTGGATCCGGAAGATGTTGCCGCCGGCTACATCGCGCGGTTCAGGCGGCCGCCGCTGGCGAAGATCGTGCGGTCGCGGGAGCCTGCACATCCGGCGATCGTGTCAGTGGAGACGTTCACCGCGGCTCAGCTGGAGAAACGGAAGAGGCGGACCGGTGGGGTCGTCGAGGAGCCGGCAGCGGATTTCGACGAAGCGGACGTACGAGCTTCGAGGGCGGATCAGGTGTGGGATCTGTGACAGGAAGATTGAGGGCGCGGCGCGGCACCAGGAGGTCAAGTACTACCGGTGCAATGCGCGGATCTTGGTGCCGGAATCGGCTACCGCCTTGGCGCATCCGCCGCAGATCTACCTTCGGGAGGACTTGGTCACGCAGGCGATCTATCGGTGGATCGGGGAGCTGTTTGGGCCGTTGAATCGGCAGGTAACGATTGACTTACTTCTGGAGGGCGACGACAGTTCGGCGCGTCGCGACGAGCAGGTGGCGCAGTTGCGGGATCGGGTGGCGGCGGCCGACATGGTGATGGGGCGGTTGCAGCGGGCGTTGGATGCGGGGGTGAGATCCGGCGGCGCTGCGTGAGCAGTACAACGCTGCTGTGGCGGAGAAGCGGCTGCTGAGACGGGCATCACACAGATGGCTCCCGAGACGCGGAGGAGCAGCAGGGGAAAGGGCCACATCGAAGGGGTCCTGATGGAGTGCGGGAAACAAAGAAGCCGCTGACCCTTAGGTCTGCGGCTGTTTGTGTCCGAGGAGCAACACGCACCTTAACCACACGCCTGGCTCTAGATCAGATTGTCGTCAGTCAATCTCAGGAGCCACTCATCTAGCCCGTTTGGGCGGCGGTGTGGCTCAAAGACTTGATGGTGATTGCGGCTAGCTGTTCGGCGGAAGCAGGGTGGGCTGCGTCGGTCGCGACGACTAGCTGGGCGGGGATTGTGGAGGCGGTTGCTTCGCGGGGTTGGGGCGGGTCGTCGGACGCCGGCGAGTGTCAGGGCGCAGGCCGTGATCTTGGGCAAGTCGGTGCGGAGGCGGAGCTGCGAACGCACTATTCACCGTCCCCTGCGTCGTTACCTTCTGCACGCCCTTGATTGGCATCCGGCCCATGGTGACGACCGCGTCGCAGCAGGCGGCGTAACCCTCGGGGATGTTGACGCAGGTCATGCGGAACTGGCGGGTTTATCACGCAAGTGTAGGAAAATCACCAAACAGCGGACAGTGAGGGTCTAATGTTTCAGGGATTTCATGCGGCGTGTCGCTGTGATGTTGATCGCTTGCTCTGTCACCGTTCTTCTCGGTCGAGGCGTCGGCGACGGTCATCGCTGTCATCTGCCAGAGCAACCGCTGATATTCGCCGCGGACAGAGTCCCCGTGCTTGGGCCGACCACTGGATCGGCCATGGCCCGCTAGCGGGCGACGCAGTGCAGGGAGACCGATCATGACGTGGTTCGAGGACGTCGCGCCGGATGTGCGACTAAAGCTTGCGACCGACTCTGAGCCCGGACTCCGCCGGGCGCAACTCGGCGCGGCCTGGGCCCTCGGCGCTGCGTTCATGTCAGGCCGCCCAACTGCGGCCATGGCCGTCCTACCTACTGGCACGGGCAAGTCCGCGGTGCTTGGTCTCGTGCCGCTCTTGGTCCCCACTGACCGGCCGGTTCTGTTGGCAGCACCCAACCGCCTCGTACGCGACCAGCTCGCCACCGCGTTGAGCAGCCAGGAGGTGTTACGACGGGTCGGCGTTGTGCCGGACGACGCTCCGAACCCAAGGGTTCATGTGGTCGAACACCGGCTCGCCACGCCGGATGACTGGATCGAGGCCGCGCGAGACGCCGACATTGTCGTCGGCACGATGGGGGTCCTCTCGCCGTCCTACAGCGAAGTCGCCGAGCCCCCACGTGGGCTGTTCCGAATGGCGCTCGTCGACGAAGCACACCATGTTCCCGCCAAGACCTGGGCGGCTCTTCTCGACGCGCTCCCCGGGACCCACAGGGCGCTGGTGACGGCGACTCCGGTGAGGTCCGACGGCCAGGAGATCCAAGCGGAGCTCGTCTACTCTTATGCGTTGTCCGATGCGCTGCGCGACGGCGTCATCGCACCCGTCCAGTTCAAACCCGTCACTCCGAAGCCGGGTCAAGGGCGAGATGAAGCACTCGCCGAAGCCGCCATTGACCGGTTGCGCGATCCCGAACACATCGCTGGGCGGAGCCTGCTCATCGTGCGTGCCGGCGGAATCACCGAGGCGAAAACGCTGATTGACGTCTACAAGGCCGCGGGTGCGGAGCTGGCACTCGTCACCGGCACAACCACTCCGCGGCAGCTCAGGAAGATTCTCGCCCGGCTCGACGCAGATGAGCTGCACGGGCTGGCGAGCGTCGGCGTTCTCGGAGAAGGTTTCGACTATCCCCGGCTCAAGATTGCCGTCTATCACCGCAAACACCAGACTCTTGGGCCGACGCTCCAGTTCGCTGGCCGAGTCAGCCGTACCGCCGCCGGACTTGGACCGGCTGAGCTCCTCGCGGTTCCGGGTGAAGACATCGCGGCTGAGACACGCCAGCTGTATGAGTCCGATTCCGATTGGAGCCGGATCCTGGCCGGACTGGCCGACGCCGCTGTCCAAGACGAGCGCGACCGCCGCCAGTTTCTCGACTCTCTCGGCGACCTCCGCGTCCGTCCCGTCCTTCCTGAGCCGCTGTCACCGGCAGCACTGCGGCCAGCCAAGGAGGTCCAGGTCATCCGCATCACCGCATCCGATGCGGCCACGATTGACCTCGGAGGCGCACAACTCAGCGCACTACGAGGCGACGTCGTCATGGACCGTCTCACTCAGGACCACCGGATGCGCGTCATCGTCACCGCTAGTGAGAGTCGCCCGGCATGGGTCTCCAGTGACGCTCTGGACATCGAGGAACATGAGCTCTTCGTCATCGTCAAGGACAGCGTCGAGCCCCTTCTCTACGTGCACGCGCCCAGCGATTCGGCGGCCTACCTCTTGGTCCAGTCCTTGGGGTTCACAGGCTTCGCTACGGAGGAAACCGGCTGGATCGCGAGATTCCTCAACGGTCTCGACGTCATCTCGTATTTCTCTGTCGGAATGCGCGCCACTCGTCTGCCCGGCGGCACGCTTGCTACCTACCGCACCCTGGCCGGAACCTCGGTCGGAACCGCCGTGTCGGCGACGGACAGCATTGCGTACGCCGCAGGTCACCTGATCCTCCAAGCCAACGATCCCTTCAGAGACGGCGCGCTGTCCGCCGCAGTCGGCGTCAGCATGGGTCGCGCCAAGGTCTGGAACTCGGGTCGCACCGACCTCAACGGCTTCTACCGATGGTGCAACGAGGTCGGCCGGCTCGGCCGCACCGCCACCGGGGACCCTCTCGCCGCGCCTAGGCTAGGGCTCCGCATCCCACAGACCCTGCGTGAGTTCCCCCAGAACCCTCTCGCAGTGAATGTCGACAGCCGAATGCTTTATACGGCCGCCTATGTCGAGCTTGGCGCACGCCGCATCCCCTTGGTTGAGATCGAGCTCACACCCGAGCGGATGAGCACAACCAGCATTGAAGTCACCGGTCACGCAGGCGCCGACGTCGTGCTCCGAGCCGAACTGGACACCACAGGTTCGCTGCGGCCGCTGCATGGGGACCCGGGACTTCTGTGCTACTTCGACGGCGCCCATCTAGGGGTGCCGCTGCACCACGCGCTCGAAGAGCGCTCCAGCCTCACCGTGTACTACGCCGACGCTTCCAGCAGTTCGGGTAGCCGCCTCTACACGCCGCCCACCGCGCACCTCACCTTCCCGCCGGAGCTCCTTGTCCGAGCTGACTGGACGGATGTCGACATCCGCCGCGAGAGCAAGCCCGGGCGCAGCGGTAAGAGAAACGTCCAAGAGGCGATGGCCGAATGGCACACCGACATCAGCACCGGCAACCCGTATGCCCGCGTCCTCAACGATGACGGCGCCGGAGAGATCGCCGACCTAATCGTCATCAACTTTCCCAACTCATGGCTCGACCAGAACGGCGCCGTGACCATGCCGCTCGGCGACCTTCCCGTCGACCCCGTTCGCGTGACCTTGAGTCACTGCAAGTGGGCCGGCGACGACAAGCCCCGTCGGGACCTACGCGATCTGGACCAACTGGTCGGCCAAGCCCACCGGTCTGTGCGGTGGCTGGCTAATCCCCCAGCTTTCTGGGAAACACTCGCGTCTCGTTCGACCGGCCGCGCCAAGACTCTCGTTGGCGATGTCGCCGAAGTCCGAACGGTCCTCCGCCACCTGGCAGCCAACCCACCCAACACCGAGTTCAGCATCCAAATCGTTCAACCCGGACTCGACTCAGCCCAGGTTCCCGGGTGGGAGGCGGGGGAGACCCTCCTGTCATTCCTCGTCGACGCAGCTGGCACCGTGGGCGCGCAGGTCTCCGTCGTCGCCGCCTAGCGCCTTTCAAGCCATACAGAAGCTTGCGGAGCGTCGAGCGTGCTCTACACATCGGAACTCGACCCCCGCTGAACTCGAGCCGAGTCATGCGCAATTCGCTCCTCGACGGAGATCGCTTCACATGTGCCTTCTCGTGTGGAGCGGCGGGCTAACAGAAAGGTGCGTTTGGGCGGAGAATGATGTGGTGACTAGCGATGACCTTCTGTTTTCAGTGCCGGATCTGCGAACTGCTTTGGATCAGCAGCGGGCTGCAGCGCTAAACGAGATCATGACGATGTCGGCTGCCGAGTTCTTGGCTTGGCGCGAGGCTGAGCTGAATGAGGAGCTCGTCAGCAAGTATTCCGTGAGCCTGCCGGTTCTCGGTCGGGATGGAGCGCATCTGGCTTCCGGTGTCGAGGACACGGTGGTGACAATGCGCGGCTTTAGACCGCAGTACGGGTATGAAGAGGTTTCGACCACAGTTGTACTGGTGGTTCCATTCGAGGGTGACGCTCCGGTTTTGAAGTACCGGGCAACTACCTACACCGCTAACCCGCCGTTCGGCGAGTACAAGGTGGGTGAACTCCGCCTGACATGGAGTGGCGCGCACGCCGGCGCTCCGGCGGCCGCTGCAATCAGAAACCACTTCGATGAGCGACTCGATCGAATCCAGGAGCACCTGATCTGGTCACGCTCGGACATCAATCAGCATCATGATCGGCTTCGGCATGTCGTCGCTGAAGCGGTTGCGACGCGAAGGTCGAAGCTCCTGGCTGACCGGGCGCTTGAGTCTGCGCTGGGCTATCCACTCCGCAAGCGGATCGACGCGGCCGCATACGAGTCGCCGATCAAACGGCGCCAGGTAACACCCGCCTACTCCCCACGGGCTCGTAAGGCCTCACGACCGGAGCCTTTCCTTGCCGATGAGCAGTACGAGGATGCGCTGAGTGTGCTTCGCAACGGACGCAACCTGCTGGAGCGCAGTCCAAGCTTGACGGTCACCTTGGGCGAGGAGCGGATCCGAGACATCCTCCTGCTCCTCCTGAACGCTCAGTTCGAGGGTAAGGCAGTTGGCGAGGCCTTCAATCGCGAAGGCAAGACCGACATCCTCATCCGTAGTGAGGACCGCAACGTGTTCATCGCTGAGTGCAAGATCTGGGACGGCCCGAAAACCGTCCGGGACGGGCTTGATCAGCTCCTCAGCTACCTGGCCTGGCGCGACACCAAGGCAGCGCTGGTGTTGTTCATCCGCCACGGCGAGCCGAGCGTAGTCATCGAGAAGGCGATAGCCGTGATCAAGAAGCACCCCAACTTCAAAGCCGTCCGGACTGCTGAGGGGGGCGAGCGGTACGACTTTGTCATGCATGCGACTGGCGACAGCCATCGGGAAATCCGATTGGCTTTCCTGCCGTTCGCGCTACAAGATCGGCCGATGTCCTCGTAGGCAACTCTTTCTACTTTCTCGGTGGTTAAACGGGTGTTTGTCTTTCGCGCCCGACGCGGGCTGTCCTCTCCGTCCGCGGGCGGACGTGGCGGGCAGCGGTCCTAGTCGGTACTCAAGGGCTTTCAAGGCTCCGGCCAAGGCGAAGAGGCTAAGGCCGAAGGTGTCGAGGACGTCTACTGCTCCTTGCCTGCGCGCAACTGCGGGGTGAAACCAGAAGATGGTCAGGCGGACGATGGCAGGTACGACGAGATAGCGCCAGTCGGCCAGAGCGGGTAGTTGATGCGGACGCAGCCGAGGGTGACGCCTTCGATCTCAGCCAGGAGACTTCACGCCGACGGTTCCTGAAGCACCTGGCCTGGATCGCCGCCAGCCTCGACACCTGGCAGAGGTACTACTTCTATGACTGGGTCGACGGCTTTTGGTTGCCCGAGCGCAGCCCGGCAAAGATCAGGATCGCCATCGGCATGGGGCTGGCGGTCGGCGGTGTGTCCGGACTGGTCCTGGGCTCTGCTGTGGGCATCGGCTACGGCGCTCCTGCCGCGTACGTGATCGGGACACTGGCGTCGATTGTGATCGCCTTCGGTTACGCATTCGGGCTTCTCGCCGGCGGCGCCGGGATCGACGCAGCGGTGCGCAAGCCTCGGCTGATGCGGGGGCACTTCTCCTTCGCCGCGCTGAAGCTCCAGCTCACGCCAGTGGACGGCCTCGTATTGGCGGGAGAGACCGTACTCCTGAGCTACGTCGTTTACCGCTTCCTCCAGCCCGCCTTTGTGGCCTGGATGACGCTGAGCACTCGTCAGCACGCCACGGCGGTAACACTGATGGCAACGATTCCGCTGTTGATCGCCGGGCAGCTCTGGGTCGTCGGCCACAATGCCGAGGTGGTGGATACGGATCGCTCATTGGAAGGCCATTCCCCCTCTACGGCAAGGCGTCGGCCGCTTGGTCGCCAGCTGCGGCTTTCGCCCATCGTGGTGTCTGTAGTCATAGCTCCTGTGGCACTGCTCGAGATAGTTCGCTTCTGGCTCGAGTGGTTGCCGACCGACCGGTCCGGTGCGCGGACGCGCAGTCTGATCAGCGCTGCTCTGCCGAACGTACTGGCGCCGGCAGCCGGTGTCTGGCTGGTATGGATGCTCGGCGCGCTCGGATACCTCATACAGGCACGGCTGGCTGCCGCAGCACTGCGCCGCGGCGGCTTCATCCCCGACGACTTCGCAACCTCCGTTCATCAGGCGGCCCGGCTCTCCTTGTTGCAGCCGTACGGCGGCAATGATTTCGCCTTCTGCCACTCGATCGTCCGGGAGCGACTCGCCAGCCTCGCCGGTAACTCGTCTTCGGCGAACCGTCCGGTGATCGCAACTGATCAACCAGATCCGAAGCCTGGCTGAAGATCCAGACAGCTGTTACGGTCCGTGATGTTCAATGGCCGCGTTGGGGGGAACTAATGCGCCGGTGTAATGCATTGCTTTGTCATGCCTGTGCTCGAGTGGTTCGGCGAGAGCCGGGGAGAGTGCGGTGAGGCGCCGTCGTGGGGTGATGGTGGTTGCGGTGATGGTGTTGCTCGCCGCGGGGGCTGCGGGTGGGGCGTATGCGTCGGGCAGTGTGCCGTATGCCTTGATGTCTGATGGGGTGCGGAACGACGCTTGGGTCAAGAAGCACTGTGCCGGGCCGGCGTTGGGGCGGCCGGAGAAGTGTCCGCAGCCTGGTCATCCGGGGCCTGGGCCGTTGCCGGTTGGCGACGGGGGAACGATGGTCAGCTTCGGGGACTCGTTCTCAGCTGGTGAGGGAGCTCCGAGTACGGATCAGTACAAGATCATCACCCGTGGACAGTTCGATCTGCGGCTGGCTGATTGCAATGCGTTCGAGCGGTCTTGTCTCCGGGTGGGTACGAGTAAGGATCGGGTCTGGGATGGTGCGTCGGGCTACTACGCCGGCACGGACGGCGGCGATGGGAACACCTGCCACCGGTCACCGGAGGCCTATGCGCCCAGGGTCGCCCGGGAACTGAAGCTGACGCTGGAGTTCCGCGCCTGCAGTGGCGCGGTCAGCGGCGACTATGCGAACAGTCAGGATGGCCGCACCTTCGCTCAGCAATGTGCGACCGCACAGTGTCCTGAGTTCGGCGAGGCACCGCAGTTTCCGGCCGATACGAAGTTGGTGACCGCGGGATTCGGTGGGAACAACGCCCTCTTCGCGCAGGTCGTGAAGGTCTGTATCGCCACTGGGCGGTCGATGCAGCAGTTCCTGCGGGAGCTGAAGGTCGATCAGGAGACGCAGGCCGATCTGCTCGCGCTGAAGGAGGTCACGAACAGCGATTGGACCAGCTGTACGCCGTACACGCGCAAGCTGATCGAGGTGGCCGCCAAACGGCTAGGCACCGAGCTGGACAAGAGCGGCCATCTCCAGCCGGGGGTCGCCGACGTGGTCCGCGACCTGAAGAGGCGTACTCCGGCAGGCGGGCGAGTGATCCTGACGTCGTACCCGCATCTGTTCCCGGACGGCAATCCGAAGGCCTGCGGTGTCGGCACCGGCGAGGCGAGCATGGGGAAGACGGAACAGGCGGCGATCAACACTCTGGTCGACACGATCAACGGGGTACTGCGGGTCGCGGCCGCGAAGGAGGGCGTCGACTTCGTGGACATGACGTATGCGTTCGTCGGCCGGGGCGTGAAGGCCGGGAGCCGGGAGGACCACGGGCTGTGCCAGGACCAGGGCCCGGACGACAAGGCGGGCAATGCCGAACGCTGGGTCAACAGGTTCCGGTTCTGGAACGACTGGACCGACGCCAAGGCGAAGGAGGGCAGCATGCATCCGAACGTTCAGGGACAAGCGGCGTACGCCGAACGCTTGCTGGCCTGCTACAACGACCGGACGGCCTGCGACGGCACGCTCGATGCGGATCGCTGGCGGGACCAGGCGCTGCGCGCGATCGGCTGCACCCTGCCGCCCGACGAGCCCGACTTCAAGACGAACGTCTGGGACAAGGCCGCAGTGGTACCACGCCGCCTGGACGTGACCGGGGACGGCGAGCCCGAGGTGGTGGTGGAGGCGCAGTGTCCGTCGACGACCTCGTCGAATCCGACAGAGTACGCGGTCTTCGACGACTCGACCGCGACGCCGCGGGTGCTGGGCGCGCTGGGAGAGGAACACTACTACCGTCAGGCGACCTTGACGGTAGTGGGCAAGACCGTCGTGGTGGCAGGAACCAGCGTCGGCGGAAAGGATCCGTTGTGTTGCGCTGACCACGTCGCCCGCGACGTCTATCAGTGGGACGGTTCCAAGTTCCGCAATCTCAGCAGCACCGAGACCTATCCCAAGGAGGCGCCCGAGAAGGCGGCACCCGGCCCGGTGGTCGATGCCCTGATCACCTCGGTCGACGCGGGACGGCGGGTGGTGACGTACGACGTCGTCCAATGGTTCAGTGGCAAGGCGGCCGAGAAGGCTTGTAAGGAAGACCTCGTCAGCAGCGAGTCGGAATGGTGCCACGACTACTACTGGCGCAATGCCAACGATCTGCTCCGGATCAACTCCGTACTTTCCGTCGCCAAGCTGGAGGTCGTCAACCAGTTCGGCGGATCAACCTGGCGCCCGACGACGCTCCAAGAACTCGCCACCTATGCTCCAGCGTCCGGCGCAATCTACACGCTGCACATCGCCAATAACCAGATCATCTCCATTCAGGAGCGCTTCACCCCGTGATGGGAGCCGCGGCCCCAACACGGGGCTGGAGTAGCTAGAGGGTCTTACATCGGCCTGACTTCGGGCCGGAGGTGGTGTTCGGGTGGCCAGCGTTCTGCGTTTCGGCCACCATCCGGATTTCGAGGCCATCCTGTTCACGGCTAGGCGCACCGCAATGGTAGAGCCGCCACGGCCCGGTCGAGCGGCGCGTTACGTCGAGCGTCGGAGGCGTGTTCCGATGGCGGCCAGGCCTAGGAGCACGGGGATTGTGATCGCGACGGGTAGGGCTCCGCCTGTGCTCAGGGTTTGCCGGGTGGCTACGGTGATGTGTACTGGTGGGCTGACGATCAGTGGGCCGTCTTTGGGGATCACTACGACGTACACGGCGAAGTGGCCGCTGTTGACTGCCTGGAATTCCCAGTCGAGTTGAGCCTGTGGCTCGGCCGGTACGGGCTGGGTGACGTCTTGGGTCCAGTCCTCCAGGTCGACGTAGACGCCGTCCAGGCTGGTCACGTTGAGATGGGCGATCGAGTCTGCCGGCGCAATGACCTGCGATTCGAGATTCAGCGTCTGGCCGGTGGCGGCGTTGAGTTGGTCCTGGTTCATCGTGATGGCGGGGGATGGGGGTGCCATGAGAATCAGCAAGGAGGCGAGTGTGTGCAGGGGAATCATGATGAGCTCGCTCCCGCAGTCAGCTTGATGATGGTGGGACCGGCGACGATCAGGACCGCGAGCGTTGCGGCGGTGAGGACGCCCGGAGCGGCCAGGTAGCTGAGGTTGTCGGTCCAACTGCGGTGGCCAACCAGAACCTGGGTGATGTAGTGCAGTGCGGACCCGATCGGGTTGACTCTGGTGAGCAGGTCACCGATGCCGGTCTTCGGCAGCGCCGGTATCTGGGTCGGCGCGAAGAAGATCAGCAACACCAGCAGGCTGATCGCAAGGCTGGTCTTGTTGGAGTTGGTACAGGCGCTGATCAGCAAACCCAGACTGCCAAGGCCCGCCGCGACCAAGGTGCCGACGCAGAGCGCCAGCAATGCGGCGGATCCGGCAACAGCGACTCCGCGACCCAAGACCCACAAGTAGGGGAGGGCGACGACCAAGCACGCGAGCCACAAGGTCATCGCCGCGGCCAACTTGCCCACCGCGATGGCACGCCTGCCCACTGGGGTGAGTAGTAGGGCCTCGAGCGTGCCACGTTCGCGCTCACCGCTGATCGCGTCAGCACTGACGAGCAGGGTGAGCAGTACGCCGACCGACAGTGCCACTTGCAGGGTGAGGTTGACAGCTTCTCGTTGTTCGAGGAAGTTCATCGCTCGATTGGTCGCCGCCAGATAGGTCATGGCGCTGAGCAGGACACTGAAGGTGAGCAGGAGCAATGGTCCGCGGCCGCCGATCCACAGGTCTCTGCATTCCTGGCCGGCCACGACTTGCCAGCCGCCCGACTGGGCCTCGCCACGCCGGACGTCGTGTTCCTCGTCTGTGCGTACGGTCATGGCTGGTCCTCCTCGGTGAGGCTGAGGAACGCGTCGCTCAGTCTGGTCGCGTCGGTGTCGAACGCGAGCACCGCGATCCGTGCATCGAGCAGTGCACGCAACGCGTTGTCCCACGGCTCCTGGGCACTGCTGGTCGCATCCAGCTTGAGTTCGCCTGGATGGTCCGTGTCTCCGGTGAATTCAAGGCCGCTCACCCTGGCGAGTGCGGCTTGTGCGCGCGGAATCAGGCCGGGTGCTACTCGCAGTCGGCCGGAGCGTTGAGCGCCCACTGTGGCGATGACGTCGGAAACGGTGCCTGCGGCAAGCAGTTTGCCTCGGCGGAGGATGAGCAGGCTGGTGCAGACCTGCTCGACCTCAGTCAGGGTGTGCGTGGACAACACCACGGTCGCCCCTCGCCGCTGCGCGATGTCCCGGACGGTGACCAGCACTTCGCGTTGCCCGGCCGGGTCGAGGCCGAGCGTCGGCTCGTCCAGGAACACGACCGCCGGATCGTTGACGAGGGCCCGGGCGATCCCCAGTCGTTGCCGCATGCCACGGCTGTACGTCGAGATCCGCGCCCCGGCCCGATCGCTCAGGCCCACATCGGCCAGCAGTCGGTCGGTGACCCTCGTGGCCTCGGCCCGCGAGAGACCGAACAGCCGGGCCGAGTAGCGCAGATACTCCCGGCCTGTCTGACGTACCGGGTAGCCGGCGCTCTCGGGGAGGACACCGATGCGTTGCCGGATCGCTGAATGCTGGTCCCCGGGGATACCGGTGACGGAGAAGGCCCCCGCGCTGGGTCGCAGGATCGTTGTCAGCAGGCGGATCGTGGTGGTCTTGCCGCCGCCGTTGGGGCCCAGCAGGCCGATGATGTCGCCCTGGTGCGCGGTGAAAGTCAGCTCGTCCACGGCGGTCCGTACGCCGAACCGCTTGCTCAGCCCGACCACTTCGAGACTCGACATGTGCCGAGGCTAGGACCGCGGCGCTGAACCCCGGCTGAACGTCTCGTTCAGCCCCCATTCAGCCAGAATGGACGACAATCACCTCCAAGGAGGTAGCGAGTGCGGGCACTGGTGGTCGAGGACGAGCTCCGGCTGGCTGCCGGTCTGCGGACCGGGCTCGAGGCGGAAGGCTTCGCCGTCGACGTCGCACTGACCGGTACGGACGGGCTCTGGCTCGCCCGCGAGCAGAGCTACGACGTGATGGTGCTCGACCTGATGCTCCCGGAGATCGACGGTTTCGAGATCTGCGCCCGGCTGCGCAGTGAGAAGGTCTGGACCCCGATCCTGATCCTGACGGCCAGGGACGCCGACACCGACCAGGTCAAGGCTCTCGACACCGGCGCCGACGACTACCTGACCAAGCCCTTCGCGTACGCCGTACTGGTCGCCAGACTGCGCGCACTTGTACGCCGTGGCGCGGCCGAACGGCCAGTCGTCATCGGAGCCGGCGATCTGCGACTCGATCCCGCCGCGCGACGGGCCTGGCGCGGCGAGACCGAACTCCAGTTGACCGCGCGGGAACTGTCGCTGCTGGAGTTCCTGATCCGGCGCCAAGGAGTGGTGGTGTCGAAGCGGACCATCCTCGAACATGTCTGGGACTACGACTTCGACGGTGATCCGAACATCATCGAGGTCTACGTGCGGCGGCTGCGCAACAAGCTCGACCGGCCGTACGGACGATCCTCCATCACGACGCTGCGCGGTTCGGGGTATCGGTTGACAGCGGATGACGACTAGCGAGCCGGTGCGATGACGGTGCGGGTGCGGGTCACGCTCGCCGCGGTACTGGTGGTCGGCCTGGCGCTGGTCGCGGGAGCGCTTGTCCTGGTCGCGTTGCTCGGATCTGTACTGACTGATCAGGTCTGCGCCGATGCTCGTGAGCGGGCGTCACAACTGGCCATGGGGGACGGCGCGGTGAACAGTTCGCGGCCGGGTGAGATTGTTCAGTGGGCCGACCGTTCAGGCGCTGTCGTGGGCACGCCCGCTGGTCCCCAGCTGGCCGATCCGGGACCGCGCTGTGTGAAGGTCGAACCGGCGGGCTACAACGAGGATTTTGTGTTCGCTGCAAGTCCCACCCGCGGGTCCGGTCAAGAGGCGGCGCGAGTGATCGTGGGTCGTCCGCTCGTCGATGTCGGTGACTCGACGGGTTTCGTCACCCGGGCGTTAGCGGTGGGGCTGCCAGTGATGCTGCTGATCGTCGGGGGAGTGACCTGGGTGGTCGCCGGCAGGACTCTGGCCCCGGTGGCAGCGATCCGCCGCGAGGTCGACGAGATCTCCGCGGCCGAGCTGCACCGGCGGGTTCCCGCGGTGCACAGCGGCGACGAGATCGGCCGGCTGGCCGCCACGATGAACCGGATGCTCGACCGGCTGGAGCAGGCGCAGGACAGCCAGCGGCGGTTCGTCTCCCACGCGTCGCACGAACTCCGCTCGCCGATCGCGTCGATCCGCCAGCACGTCGAGGTCGCGCTGGCACATCCCGACCGGTCGTCGCTGGCCGAGCTGGCCGGGACCGTACTCGCGGAGAATCTCCGGATCCAGCGCCTGGTCGACGATCTGCTGCTGCTCGCGCGGGCGGACGAGCAGGTTCTCCAGCTGCACAGGGGCCCGGTCGACCTCGACGACCTGTTGTTCGACGAGGCCAGACGGTTGCGGACGGCAACAAAGCTGGAGATCGACAGCACGGCAGTGTCGGCGATCCAGATGCTGGGCGACGAGGCGTCGTTGCGGCGGTTGATTCTCAACCTCGGCGAGAACGCGGCCCGGTACGCCGAGAGCCGCATCAGCCTCGGCCTGCAGTACTCGAGCAGAGCCGATGTCCCGATGCCCGCCTCGGACGGCAGCCACGTCCTGCTCACCGTCGCCGACGACGGGCCGGGCATCCCGGCACCGGATCGCGTCCGCGTTTTCGACCGGTTCGTCCGGCTCACCACCGCGCGGACCCGCGACGAGGGTGGCAGCGGACTCGGCCTCGCGATCGTCGCCGAGATCGTCCGGGCTCACGACGGGACCGTGCGGATCACCGAGACACCGTCCGGCGGTACGACCGTACAAGTACGCCTTCCGGTTGATTCAGCGTCGGTTCAGTAGCGCGCTGGCAGGGTTTGAGCGGGGTCGATCCGACCCGCGAACCCCAGGAGGCAAGGATGAAACCCCGACACCCCTCCGCACGACGAACAGCAACGCTCACCGCCGCACTCACGGCCGCCATGCTCCTGCCCGGCCCACCGGCGACGGCATCAGTGCCCAGTACAGGCCTGTCTGCCGGGCGGAATTGCCCACTGCCGACCTTCGGGCCGGGAGCCACGTACCGGCCGCGGATCTCGCCCGGACAGTTCAGCCCGCACGTCACCAACCGGTACTTCCCGCTCAAGGTCGGGCGCACCCTGATCTACACGGGAGTCAAGGACGGCAAGAAGGCGCTCAACCTCACAACCACCACCTCTCGCACCAAGCTGGTCGACGGGGTCAGGACCCGGGTGGTCGAAGACCGGCTCTACCTGGACAACGTGCTGGAAGAGCGCACCAGCGACTACTACGCCCAGGACCGCTGCGGCAACGTCTGGTACTTCGGTGAGGACACCGCGACTCTGGATGCCCGCGGCCGGGTCGTCAGCACCGAAGGCAGTTTCCACGCCGGCATCGACGGTGCCCAGCCCGGCGTCTTCATGCAAGCGCACCCGCAACTGTCCCGCTGGTTCCGCCAGGAGTGGTACGCCGGCCAGGCCGAGGACACCTTCCGCGTGATCGACCGCTCAGCGCGGATCCGGGTCCCCTACGGATCGTTCCGGCACGCCCTGCTTACCGAAGAGAAGACCGCCCTCGAACCAGGCGTCCTGGACAACAAGTACTACGTCCCCGGCATCGGCGAAATCTTCGAAGGCTCCGTCAAAGGACCACGCGAGGCGCTTCGACTGGTCGAAATCATCTCCTGACCACACTCCGCCCGGCCTGCGGGGCGGGACGGTTCGCTAGCGGTGACTCAGTTGTCCCAGCGGGCCGTCACTGGCGATCGTGCTAGCCGATGGTGTGGGATGCGGATTGAGATCTCGCTGTCCTGAGGTTGCTACTTCACAGCATGTACCGCGCGGCTCTATTGCTCCTGGACTCCTGACGATGGCGTCGAGCACTTGATGGGCGCCGAATCGCGGATCGGGTTTTGGGCGGGTAGGAGGAGGGCGAAGGCGGTGGGGGTTCTGCTTGTGAGCCGTAGTCGGGCGCCTTGGGATTCAGCGATGGCGCGGGCAACGGCGAGGCCGAGGCCGGTGCCTGGGGCGGTGGTTGTGCCTCGTCGGAAGAGGTCGATGGATTGGGTTTCGAGGTGGCCTTCGTCGGAGACCTCTATGGCTACTGCGCCGAGGGTGTCGCGGGAGGTTACCTGGATGGTGCCGTGGCCGTGGGTTTGGGCGTTGTGGATCAGGACGTCGAGGATCTGACGGCAGGTGTGGAGGGGGACTTGGCGAGAGGCCGTGGTGTGGGTGGTGACGAAGTCGATTCGGCGGCCGTCGGTGGCCAGGAGGCCGTGCCAGTGGTGGTGGGTGGTGGCGAGGAGTTCTTCGATGGTGCCGAAGGATTCGGGACTCGTGGGCGAGAGTTGAGACAGGGACAGGACCTGGTCGACAGTTAGTCGGAGTTCGTCGGTTCGGTCGAGGGCTTCTTTCAGGGCGGTGCGCGGGTCATCGGCGTCGTGGAGGGCGGTTTCGAGGATCAGGCGGAGGCCTGTCAGCGGGGTTCGCAGTTGGTGGGAGGCGTCGGCGGTGAAGTGTCTCGCGTGATCCAAGGTGGTCGAGAGGCGCGCGACCATGGCGTTCTGGGCGGTTGCGGCGGTGTCGATCTCGGGGATGCCGCTGGGCGTCGCGCGGGCGGTGAGGTCGCCGGCGGTGACTGAGCGGGCTACCGACGCGAGGGATTCGAGGGGTTTGGCGAGTCGGCTGGCTTGGCGGACGGCGACTGCTAAGCCGACCAGCAGAGCGAAGATGGTCACGGCGGCGACGCCGAGCCAGGCGAGCAGGACGCGCGTCCAGACCGCGGTCGTGGGGGAGGCTGAACGGACTACGCCGATGACTTGCTCTGCGGCGAAAACCGGTACAGCGACCACGAGTTCGCCGTCGACGCGGCCTTGGACCACCTTGCCTGCACGGGCTCTCTGGGTCAGGTCGTCGATGGCTGAAGGGCCGGCGCCGGCGCGCAGTTTGCCGAGGTTGTCGTAGACGGCGACTCGTCCGTCGGTGAGCGGCGTGGGTAGTTCGACGGGATCGCCCGCGGTGAAGTCGGGTCCTACCTGCACGGCCGCTGCCAGTGCCGCGCGTTCGAGTTCGGTCGCCTCATCGCTGAAGAACGAGAGCTTGATCCCGATCGCGAACGGGACGGCGAGCAGGAGGAGCGCCACGCAGACAGCGGCGAGGGCCACCCTGCTCACCCGTCGCCTCATTCGGCCATCATGCCGCGTCGAACGACCGGCCGGTCAGAAGTTTTGCCGTCCTCTAACCCGCACCTGAGCACCGGCTAACCCGCGGCTTTCTAGCGTCGAAGAGCATCCGAGACGAGGAGAGAGTCCATGAAGCATTGGCATCTGCTGACTGCCGCTGCCATCGCGGTGGTTGCGGCGGGTTGCAGCAGCGGCGGGTCGACGAGTTCCGCTCCTACGAGCTCAGCATCTGTCCCAACCGGTACTACGAGCAGCCAACCGAACTCAACCACCCCACCGCCCACGACCGAGCAGCCGTCGTCGGCCCCACCTGCCCCGGTCGCGACCGAGTCGAATCCGCCCGGTGACATCCCCGATAACCAAGCCTTCGTGGTCTTCCATCCGCCGGCGGCCGGCTACTCGGTCAAGGTGCCCGAGGGATGGGCTCGGAGTACTGCGGGAGCCGCAACCTCCTTCACGGACAAGCTCAACCGCATCCAGGTGCGGCTCACGACAACCGCGACACCGGTGACCGAGCAGACCGCTGACAGCAAGCTGGTACCGGAGTTGCAGCGGCAGGTGCCCAAGTTCGCGATGGGCAAAGTCAGTGAGGTGTCGCGTGCTGCGGGCAAGGCGGTACTGGTGACCTACCAAGGCGACTCGAGCGCGGACCCGGTGACGGGCAAGGTCGTCCGGGACGCCTTCGAGCTCTACCTGTTCCATCAAGGCAGCAAGGAGCTCGCCCTGACCCTGTCCGGGCCGACCAACGCCGACAACGTGGATCCGTGGAAGATCGTCTCCGACTCGGTGAGGTGGCAGTGAGCACCGCCGACGCCTTGCAGTGCACGGACCTGTACCGCTTCTTCCGGGCCGGTGACGAGGAGACTCTCGCGTTGCGAGGGGTCAGCCTCCGCGTCGGCAGGGGAGAGACGGTCGCGGTGGCCGGCCCGTCGGGATCGGGCAAGTCGACTCTGCTCAACTGCCTGGCGGGGCTGGACGAACCCGCCGGGGGAGCGGTCGTCGTCGGTGGCGAGCAGATCAGTCATCGTCCGGAGAGCCGCCGCGCGCGGATCCGCAGCCAACGCCTGGGGATCCTGCTGCAATCCGGAAACCTGGTCGCCCACCTGAGCGTGCGCGACAACATCCGGCTTGCTCAAGCCGCGGCGCGCCGGCGGTCCGCGAATACGCAGGATCAATCACACCCAGCGGGATGCCGATCGCGGACTCCCGAGGAGTTGCTCGACCAGGTCGGACTGACCAGCCGTGCCACCGCGATACCGACTGAGCTCTCCGGCGGAGAGCTGGCCCGAGCAGGACTTGCAGTTGCTGTGAGCAACAACCCGGACGCGTTGCTGGCAGACGAACCGACCGGAGAGCTTGACGGTACGACGGAGCGGCTCGTACTCGAGCTGATCCGGGATCGCGCGGCCCGTGGTACCGGCGTCCTGATCGTCACCCACAGCTCGGTCGTGATGCGAATCGCCGACCGGGTGATCCGGTTGCACGACGGAAGGATCGTGGCGTGAGTCTGGTGCGGTGCGTCGAGGTCGCCCGGACCTTCGGACAGGGTGATCGGGCGGTAGTCGCGGTGCATGGGTGCAGTTGCGACGTCGAGGCTGGAGCGCGGATCGCGATCAGGGGCGCGTCGGGCTCGGGCAAGTCGACGCTGTTGCACTTGATGGCCGGGCTCGAGGTGCCGACGAGCGGCTCGGTGAGCTGGCCCGAGTTCGGTGAGAGTCCGGCCGATCGTGCGAGGCAGATCGCGGTCGTGTTCCAGGGGCCGAGTCTGCTGCCGGCTCTCGACGTACTGGAGAACACGATGATGGCGGCGGTACTGACCGGCACCGATGAGGCAGAGGCGACCGAGCGCGCATTGGCGGCCTTGAAGACAGTCGGTGTGACCGGGCTGGTCAATCAGCTGCCTGAGACGTTGTCGGGCGGTCAGGCCCAGCGCATCGCGGTAGCTCGCGCCTTGACGTTGCGTCCGCGCTTGTTGCTCGCGGATGAGCCGACCGGGCAGTTGGACGAACTGACCGGCCGGCACGTGATGGACGTGTTGCTCGCGGCTGCCGACGAGCTTGGTGCGGCGCTGGTCGTGAGTACGCATGATCCAACGGTTGGCGACCGGATGACCGAGCACTGGGAGATGCATGACGGTCGGCTGCTGGTCCCGGCTCGGGGCGGTGTCGGATGATCGGCCTCTGGCTGCGCGGACTCATCCGGCACCGCGGCGGGCGTTTGCTGGCCATCGCGGTCGGGGTGTCGCTGTCGGTTGCGTTGATTGCCGCGCTGGGCGCCTTCCTGACGGCGTCCAAGGCGACCATGACCACCCGGGCTGCTTCATCGGTAGCGATCGATTGGCAGGTGGAGGTCCAGACCGGTGGTGACGCGGCGGCGGTCCTCGAGGCGACACGTACTGCCGCAGGCGTGGGTGCCGCTGAGGCTGTCGCCTTCGGTCGAAGTACTGGGTTCGAGGCAACCATCGCGGGGTCGACCCAGACCACAGGGCCGGGTGTAGTGCTCGGGCTGCCGGCGGACTACCGCTCCACCTTCCCGGGCGAGATCCGGACGCTGACCGGTGGGTCGGACGGCGTACTGCTGGCCCAGCAGACCGCGGCCAACCTGCATGCGGCTCCTGGCGACTCCATTTCCATCGGCCGGCCCGGATCGACGCCGGTCGCGGTGCGGGTGGCGGGAATCATCGACCTGCCTCAGGCGGATTCGCTGTTTCAGAAGGTCGGCGCTCCGCCGCAGTCGCAGCCGTCGGCTCCACCGGACAACGTGGTGCTGCTGCCGCGGCAACAGTTCGGCCAGGTCTTCGGGCCGGTGATCGCGTCTGATCCGGAGGCGGTGAAGACTCAGATCCACGTACGCCGTACTGCGGTCCTTCCGCCCGACCCGGCAGGCGCGTTCACTCAGGTTGTCGCCGCGGCGCACAACCTCGAAGCAACACTTGCCGGGGCCGGGCTGGTCGGCAACAACCTCGGAGCCGCGCTGGATGCGGCTCGCGGCGATGCGTCGTACGCGCAGATCCTGTTTCTTTTCCTCGGCGTTCCCGGGGCCCTGCTCGCGGCTTTGTTGACTGCCGCTCTCGCCGGATCGGGAGCGACCCGTCGGCGCAGAGAACAAGCCCTGCTGAGGGTGCGAGGTCTGGCGGCCCGTCAGGTCACCCGGCTGGCTGCCCTGGAGGCCGCACTCGTGGGCGTTGCCGGAGGCGTACTAGGGCTGGTGATTGCGGCGATAGTCGGGCAGGTGAGCTTCGGAGCGGCGTCGTTCGGCGCCAACGGCGGTGCCGCGGCGGGTTGGTTCGCGATCGCGTTTGCCGCCGGTTTGCTGGGCGCGGCCGCGACGGTACTGATTCCGGCCGTACGAGACCTGAGGACCGCAATGATCAGCCAGGCGAGGCAGCAGATCGGTCAGAACCGGTCTCCGTTGTGGATGCGATGCGGCGTCGACTTCATCCTGCTGGCGATCGCTCTGCTCGTCTTCCGGGCCTCGAGCAACAACAACTATTCGCTGGTGCTCGCCCCCGAAGGTGTGCCGACCATCTCCGTTTCGTACTGGGCGTTCTTCGGCCCCGCGCTGCTCTGGGTCGGTGGCGCGTTGCTCTTGTGGAGGATCGCTGCGCTCGTCCTCACTTATGGCCGCCGGCCGCTCACCAGGTTGGTCCGGCCACTGATAGGCACTCTCGCGACCAGTACGGCCGCAGGTATGTCCCGGCAAGGTCGGCCGCTGATCCGTTCGGTCGTGCTGCTTGCCTTGGCGGCTTCGTTCGCGGTGTCGACGGCGACCTTCAATGCGACGTACCGGCAACAGGCAGAGGTCGACGCGTTGCTGACCAATGGCGCAGATGTGACCGTTACCGAATCGCCGGGAGTGGTCGTCGGCCCGGAGGCCGGGAATCAGTTGGCGGCGACCGCCGGCGTACGGAAGGTCGAGCCGATTCAGCATCGGTTCGCCTACGTCGGTTCGGATCTTCAGGACCTGTACGGCGTGCGGCCGTCAACGATCGCCGCGGCGACCGCGTTGCAGGACGCGTACTTCGTGGGCGGTACGGCGCGGCAGTTGATGGACACCCTGGCGAATCGGCCGGACTCGATCCTGGTCAGCGACGAGACGGTGAAGGACTTCCAGTTGGCGCCTGGCGACCTGTTGAGACTCCGGCTGCAGGACAGCCGGACGAAGGCGTTCCGCGAGGTTCCCTTTCACTACGCGGGGATCGTGAAGGAGTTCCCGACGGCTCCGCACGACAGCTTCTTCGTCGCCAATGCGGAGTACGTCGCGAAGGCCACCGGGAGCAACGCGGTCGGGGCGTTCCTGCTGGACACCGGTGGTACCGGCCAGCAGCAGGTTGGTGCCGCATTGCGGCAGCAGTTGGGCGCATCGGCGAAGGTCACTGACCTGACGCAGAGCCGTTCGCAGGTCGGTTCGTCCTTGACGTCGGTGGACCTGGCTGGGTTGACGAGGTTTGAGCTCGCGTTCGCCGTACTGATCGCCGCGGGAGCAGGAGGGCTGGTACTCGCGCTGGGGCTTGCCGAGCGTCGACGGGCCTTCGCCATCGCGGCAGTGCTGGGCGCTGGTCGTCGCCAACTGCGGGGACTGGTGCTGAGCGAGGCAGTCGTGGTCACGATCGGCGGACTGGTCGGCGGTGCTCTGATCGCGTGGGCTCTGACGGGGATGCTGGTCAAGGTACTCACTGGAGTCTTCGACCCACCGCCGTCGGTCATCGCCGTGCCTTGGCCGTATCTGAGCCTTACCGTCGTCGTTGCGCTGGTGGCGATCCTGGGCGGGGCGCTGATCAGTGCGAGGGGATCGACCCGGCCGCCGGTGGAAGAACTCCGGGAGCTGTGACTCAGGTTTCTCTCAGCGAGACCGCAGTAGCTTCGGCAAGGTGAGGACCAGGACGGATCCCGGCGTGGCCGTCGTGATCGAGGACGACGACACGATCGGCCGGCTGCTCGACCGCGCATTGCGCGGCAACGGGTACCGGTCGTCCTGGTACCGCACCGGCCACTCCGGCCTGGCGGGGGCGCGTCGCGAGCAGGCCGAGGTCGTCCTCCTGGACCTCGGCCTGCCCGACATCGACGGCGTCGAGCTGGCCCGGCAGTTGCGCGCGGAGCTGCCAGAACTGCTACTCATCATGCTGACGGCCCGAGGCGAGGAGATAGACATCGTCTCCGGCCTCGACGCCGGCGCCGACGACTACCTGGTGAAGCCATTCAGCCTGACGGTCCTGCTGGCCAGACTCCGCGCCCACCTACGCCGCAGACCGTCACCAGACACCGGTACGCCGCTGACGATCGCTGACCTCACCGTCGACCCAGCCGCCCGCCGCTGCACAGTCGCCGGCCACGAGCTACTCCTGCGCCCCAAGGAATACGAACTTCTCGAAACGCTCGTCCTCAACTCAGGCGCCGCCGTCTCCCGCGAAGACCTGATGGCCAAGGTCTGGGACGAGAACTGGTTCGGCTCAACCAAGACCCTCGACGTCACGATCGCATCCCTGCGCCGTCGCCTCCAGCTCGCGAGCGAGACCAGTGGCGCCACCCGCCTGCCCACTTTGCAGACCCTCCGCGGCCACGGCTACCGCCTTGACCCACCTGACGATCGCGAAGTCACCACTGCACGAGATCAGGCCGGTCAAAGCCCGAGTCCTCAGCCAATCGACTGAGTGCTTGCCGGAGGACAACTCGCGCATCCGGCTCAGATAACTGTCCACGACCGAGTACGGCGATCGAGAGTTGTGAGAGGCGCTGCTTGTTGGTGGTGCCGAACGGACTCAGGTCGACGAGATCAGTCAGGCGGAAGGTTCGGTCTCCGCCGCTGTTCGGCGGACGCTCGCTGATGAGGTGGAGACCTACCCGAGGCCGACCGGCCAGCTCGACGTCGGCCAGGCCGTCGTGGAGGGCGAGCGGGAGGATGTCGAACGCGATCGCCCAGGCCGTCGTGAAGAACTCGACCACCTCGGAAAGGGAGAGCCGGCTGTGCGCGGGGGTGTCCGATGGACACGGCTGGGGTTGGCAACCATCGAAGTCAATCTCGAGGTCGACGATCGCCACGATGGTCGAGAACGTGTGTTGCGGCATGAGGAACTTAAGCGAACTGCGGAGTGCGGGATCTCCATTGGAGCCGCTGACAGAGGCCTCGTACGATGCGCCCCAGCTGTCGTTGCGACCGTACTGATCGTCCATCAAGCACCATTCGGGTTCGATCGGAGCGTCAACCCGGCCGCAGGCCAAAGATGACAACAGATCATGACCACCCGACTCGCTCAGCGCGGCTGTCAGTCTCCGGCGTCCGGCCGCTGTGATGCGTAGATCATCACCAGCGAGTGGGATGTGGGCGATTAGTCGCAATCGCAGATCCAGCGGTTGCCTCGAACCGAAGGCGATCTCTGCGTCGCTGGCCGAGTTCGCGTCGAAGGCGAGGTGCGGCTTCCACCTCCAGCCCGCGTCGCCATCGCGAGTCATGGTGCCGCCGGACCAGGAGCCGCCAGCGGTTGGGACTTCATCATTCTCGGGTCCGACGTACGGGTGGTTGCTGCCCTTCGGGCTGATGGGGAATCCGACCGCGTGCACTCCACTGCCGATTCGTGAGATCGCGTTCCACAGGTCAGCGGAGACTATGACGGCGTGGCCGCCATTCAGTGCGCAGATCACGGCTGGGTGACCGCAACTGCCCCCTCGGAGGTGCTGGACGTAGCCGGGACCAACCTCGAAGGCCTCGCCGGCGGCGAGCCCGAGAAATGCGGCGCCTCCAACTGCGTCGTACGCATCTTCAAAAGCTTGCTTGACCGCTGGAACTCCGTCACCGACAGCAGGACCGGAGGCGGTGGTCACCTCGCTGAACGCGTCGGCGATCAGTCCAGGAAGTTGAGCTGCGAGATCCGGGAGCTGTCGGACCTCGGCCAGAAGTGCGTTGTCGAAATGAGCCTCGCGCTCAAGCTTCCAACCTCTCAATACCTCGACGGGGTACCGGGCGCTGGTTCGTTCATCATCGATGACCCTGTGATGCCGTCCGCACAGCAGAAGAAGGTTGTCGAAGCCCTCTCGGTCGTCGATCTCATGATCTCCGCGAGGACCTGACTTCACAGCCGCGACGATATGTGCGACCTCGCCCACAGCGACTGGCTCATCCCCGTCGAGTACGACCATAGGTTGGTCGCAGTCGGGTGCGTAGCAACGCCCGTGGCTCAGTCCGTAGAGAGCCTGCCGAAGTCGTGGGGAGATGTTCCCTCGTGATGTTGCCACCGAGGCAGGATAGGGCTTGTCCTTCTTGTGGAAGGGTATCGACGTGAGGCCGGCTGTCAGATACGACCCGAAGGACGGAACCTGGTACTTCGGGGAATAGAGACGGCGGTGGAATGATGCCGACTCACTGGTCCTACCGACGCGGAATCGGACACCGCAGGATCTCCATGACGTGGCCGAGAGTGTCGGCACCCTGTTCGATGCAGCTTCGACAGGCGAGCTCACTCGTGCGACCACAGCCGGTCTCATCACGGGTGGTCGCGTCGACTTGCTGATCGGCCAGCCTGAAGGTGCTTGGCTGGATGTGAAGTCCGTCGAGACCGATGAAGGCGACGGCCTGGTCATCATCTCCCTACCTGCTCAGGAGGAGGACCTGAAACCGTTCCTGGTTCATGGCGCCATCGTGAACGGGAAGATCGAGGGGCGGGCGCTCCTACGCCGCGACCACATCCCGCCGGAGCCATAGCCTCCGGTGTTGACAGGAGGGGCGCGAAGTAACACTCTTTCACTAAGTACTTAGTGGAATGAGGCTTTATGATCGACTTTCAGCTCGACGATCGATCGGGAGTGGCCACCTATCTGCAGTTGGCGCTGCAGGTGAGGCATGCGTTGCGGCTGGGACTGCTGCAGCCGGGGGACAAGTTGCCGACCGCGAAAGAGGTGGTCGCCAAGCTGGCGATCAACCCGAATACGGTGCTGAAGGCTTATCGCGAGCTGGAGCGGGAAGGGCTGGTCGGGGCACGGCCGGGATTGGGGACGTTCGTGCTCAAGACCTTGTCGGACCACGATCCGGCCGAGCAGACGGAGTTGCGGGATCGGCTTGCCGGCTGGGTGGTCGATGCTCGGCGGGCTGGGCTCGTCGACGAGGACATCGACGCGATCTATCACGCGGTGATGCGGCAAGGGATCGGTGGATCGGGGGCGCTGCATGGCACTCGCGCTTGAGGCTTTGGGGCTGGGGCGCCGGTACGGCAGGAAATGGGCGCTGCGGGATTGCTCGCTGAGTCTGCCTACCGAGCGGGTGATCGGGCTGGTGGGGCCGAACGGAGCGGGCAAGACGACGCTGCTCAGTCTCGCCGTCGGGCTGCTGAGGCCGAGTGCGGGCGAGGTACGGGTGCTCGGCAGGTCGCCGCGGGCGGCCCTGGCCGATGTCGGCTTCGTCGCTCAGGACAAGCCTCTGTACCGCGGACTGACCGTCGCCGAGACGTTGCGAATGGGCGGCTGGCTCAACCCGAGTTGGGATCCGGTACTGGCTCGGCAGCGGATGGATCGGGCCGGGATTCCCCTGCAGCAGAAGGTCGGCAGTCTCTCCGGTGGTCAGCGGTCGCAGCTCGCTCTCGCGATGGCACTCGGCAAGCGGCCCAAGCTGCTGCTCCTCGATGAGCCGGTGGCGGACCTCGATCCGCTCGCGCGCCGGGAGTTCCTCAAAGTCCTGATGGAGGAGGTCGCCGACTCAGGGGTGAGCGTGGTCCTTTCCTCGCATCTTCTCGCCGATGTCGAACGCACCTGTGAGTACCTCGTGCTGATGTCGGCCTCGCAGGTCCAGGTCGCGGACGACACCGAGGCGCTGCTCGGCCACCATCGGATGATCACCGGCCCTCGCGCCAAGGCCGGCGACCTGCTCGCGGACCACCAGGTGATCAACGCCGAGTACACCGAGCGGCAGGCCAGCCTGCTCGTCCGTACCAACGGACCGATCACCGATCCGGTATGGACCGTACGCCCGGCCACCTTGGAAGAACTCGCCCTCGCCTACATGTCCGCTCCTATGACCGGCGCGAACACCGTCGCGGCGCCGTCGCAGGAGATCCCGGCATGACCCGGCTCACCCTCCGACTGGCCCGGCCCAACGTGCTGGCCTCGCTCGCCTTGCTGGCCGCGCTGACCCTGTACGCCGTACTGACCCGGCGTGCGATGGTCGCCGATCTCGACTCTTCCGGACTGAGCGGCTGTCTCGGGTCGGGCGCTGACTGCGCGACCCTGATCCGCGGCTTCACCGACAAGTTCGATGTGGTGATCAACTCGCACAGGCTCATCATCTTGGTGCCATTGGTCACCGGGATGTTCTGGGGCGGCCCCCTGGTGGCGCGCGAGGCCGAGCAAGGCACCCATCGGTTCGCCTGGACCCAGTCCGTCAGCCGTGGTCGCTGGCTTGCCGTCAAGCTGGGTGTCCATCTGCTCGGCGCCGCCGTCGTGGCGGCCGCGCTGACTCAATTGATGACGTGGTGGTTCACTCCGCTGGAGCGGGTCCAGGACGACTTCGCCCGCTTGAGCCCGGATGTGTTCGACTTCCGGGGCATCGTGCCGATCGCCTACACCGTCTTCGCTATCGCGCTCGGCGCGGCCGCCGGAGCGATCTTCAAGCGAACTGTGCCGGCGATGCTGATCACCCTCGTGGCCTATCTGCCGATCAAGATCGCGGTCCAAGCGCTCCGCGGGCACTACCTGGCACCGCTGGATGTCTCCTACGCGTTCGGTACCACCAGTCCGCGGCTGGGCTACGGGGATTGGATCCTTGGCAGCGAGATGATCAACCGCGGTGGTCAGATCCTCGGTACGCCGGGCGTCGCGGACCCATGCCAGGCACTGGCCGGTAAGGCTGCTGCCGAGGCCTGTTCGGTGACCAACGGCTACCGGTTCGTGGACACCTATCAACCGGTCGGCCGCTTCTGGCCGTTCCAGCTCATCGAGTCCGGCATCTTCATCGGCCTGTCGGTCATCACGCTCGCCGTCGCCGCCTGGTGGGTCCTCCGCCGGACAGCCTGACGGGTCCGAAACGCGGCTGCGTCACGCCTCGGACCGCCTGGCTCGCACCTTGTTGACGATGAACCAGGTGACGGCTGCTGCTGCCAGGGCGAGGACGATCCACTGGAAGATTCCGACGTACGACTGGACGACCGTCCATCGCTGGCCGAGGAAGTAGCCGGCCAGGATCAAGGCGGAGTTCCAGACCAGGCTGCCACCGGTGGTCAAGAGGACGAACAGCAGGATCGGCATCCGCTGAACGCCGGCGGGGATGGAGATCAGGCTCCGTACGACGGGAATGACGCGGCCGATCAGGACAGCCTTGGAGCCGTGGCGGTCGAACCACTGGTCGGCCTTGTCGACGTCCTCCAGCTTCACCAGCGGGATCTTGGCTGCGAGCGAGCGGGTGCGGTCACGTCCGAGGATCGCACCGATGGCGTACAGGACCACGGCGCCGACCACGGAGCCGAGGGTGGTGAAGATGATCGCGCTGACGAGCCCGAGGTCACCACGGCTGGCAGCGAAGCCGGCCAGCGGCAGGATCACCTCGCTGGGCAGCGGCGGAAAGAGATTCTCGAGCGCGACGGCGAGCCCGGCCCCAGGTGCACCCAACTGCTCCATCAAGGAGACCGCCCAGCCGGCTATGCCCCCGGTCGGTTCCTGGGTTGCCGGCGCGACATCGGTGAGCATCATGAAGCGGACCGTGGGCGACATGCGATCGATAGTACCTACACGCTGTAGGAGAAGGGTTTGGCTGCATCCGGCTGCTCTGGGTGGATGTGATGCGGATTTCAGTGGGATTTCATTGCCGATGGTTACGGTCCTGCCACCAACAGTGATCAATCACTTGTTCTGTCGGAAGGACCGCCCCCATGCGACAGCGAAAGACTCTGTCGGTGCTGGTCGCGGTGCTGGTTGCCGCGACCACCCTGCCTCTGCTCGGTTCCACTGCCGAAGCATCCACGACGGCGAATCCGCCGGCGTCTGTCACGGAGACCCCACGATCGGCCAATCCCTCCGCGGCGCGATCCAAGCCGTTGCCCTCACGCTCGGGATTACAGGACTGTGAGGTGGTCAAGCGGGCACTCGCCAAGGCTCCCCGGAAGAGCGGCCTTGTGACCTGTGCGCACCGGTCGAATCCGATCCTTTCGAAGTCGCGCACGGCGGCTGTGCTTCCGCCGCTGTGCGAGTTCGCGGTTGCTCATCCGAGCCCCGGTTTCTGGTGGCGTCGGCGGGAGGCGTGCAGCGTCCAGCGTGCGGGTTTGAGTTGGCTCAACGGCGACGGGACGCCGTTCGGGGACATCTTTTGGACGACTCGGGTCTATCTGACCCTGGGGAACACGAATGCGATCGTCACAAGTCTCACATTGAACGATTTCACCATCACACCATCAATGGCGGGGGCTACGGTCACTCAGCACGTCACCTGCCAGGACACCTGTGCGTTCCCCATCGCTACCGCGCCTTTGACCAAGCTGGTGACCCCCTCGACCATCCTGGAAGCGGAGGCGTCGTACAAGACGACCCTCACTGCCGGCGGCACCAGAGGTACGACGTTCACCACGACCAAATGGGGCATCGAGTTCGGTGGTCCGAATCCGTCGGCCATCAACTGGGACGATGTCTACAACATGTTCTCGCCGTGGGCCCGGTGCGACAACATGACGCCCGGGATCACCAGCGTGGGATGTGTCGTGTGGGCCTCTGTGCCGACCATCGGGTACGCGCTGTCAGGCCCGTACCCCGAGCTCGCAAGCCACATCCAGCGGGCCCAGCAGTCAGGGCTGCCCGGCGCGCCCGGCGGGACTCCGTTGACCCGCATCTTCACGGGAGACGACTCCCAGGACAACCGGACCGCTGCCTGCCCGGGTAGTTTCACCAGACCATCGGGCAAGTCCTGCGACGAATACCCGTTCGCCTCCAGCGACGAAGGGGCCAGGAACTCGAGCAACGGCCGAACGTTCGCCGATTGCTCGATCCCGCAGCTTCCGATCGGCATCACCGGTCCCGGCTTCAGCGCGTGCATGATCAACGCCCAGCAGAACAGCGGCGGAGGGTCCGTTCTGGGTGGCTTCTACCGCACCAACCGGCTCCTTCAGGGTGACAAGTTCAACGTCAGTATCACCGCGTAGCAGCGAACGGCCCCTGCCTCGGCAGGGGCCGTTGGCTGTCTTCGTTTTAGCCGCCGAGGGTTTTGAGGAGGGTCTGGACGGCCTTCTTCTCGGTGTCGGGGTTCTTGGTCTCGCGGACCGAGGTGAAGACGGCGTCGTTCTGGCTGTCGATGAAGCCCCAGGCCTTCTTGTCCAGCTTCTCGAGCTTGGGCTGGTCGTCGTCCCAGGCCTTCTCGTAGCTGTCGACGGCGGTGTTGAGGGCGGACTGGTCGTTCTTGGCCAGGGCGGCGTCCATGCTCGCCACAATGCTACGGAACTGGGTGACGTCTTCCTTGGGGAAGTTGGCTGTGGATTGGGCGGGGGTGAGGTTGGCGTTGGCCGCGGGGTTGGGGCCTTCTTTCTCCGCGGCGGCGTTGGTGTGGGGTTGCGCTGAGGCCCAGCTGAGGAGGGAACCGGCGGCGATGGCCGCGACCGCCATGACGGCGATCAGAGGCAGCTCACGGGCTCGGCGATGGTACTTCGCCGTACGGCCGGCCCGGTGTCCCTCGATCACGTCGCTCTTGGTGAAGGTCAGGTAGACGACAGTCGCGAGGATCGCGCTCAGGAAGATCAGGCTGGTGACGAGAGTGCCGAGGCCAAGGCCCTGGTCAGGGACCTTCGGAGCGGCCAACCAGTCGCCGAGATTCGCGCCGAGCGGGCGGGTGAGGATGTAGACGAGCCAGAAGGCGAGGACCGGGTTCGCCCCGAGGCGCCAGCAGGCAGTAATGATCGCGATGAGGGCGAGGGGGAGGAGGACCGAGGTGCCGGGGCTCCAGCCGGTGAGTTCGAGGGTCCAGTCGCCGGTTGCGGTGCCGAGGGCAAAGGTGACCAGCACGGCGAGCCAGTAGAAGGCTTCACGGGGCAGGCTGACGATGCTGTGGATCGAGAGGGTACGTTCGCGGGCCCACCAGATGCCGAACACGGCGGCCAGCGCAACGGCGAAGACCGAAGAGCTGAGCCACAGCGGCACGCCGAGTTGGTCGGTGAGGATGTCGGTGTAGAGCGTGCCGGTGACGCTGACCACCACGACGGTGAGCCAGTAGGCGGCCGGCTTGTACTGCCTCGTGCTCAGCTGCCAGCCGAGAACGATGACGAAGACCACGGTGAAGATGACCGCGGTCGCGATGAGGCCGACTCCGAGCTGCATGTTGATCCAGTCGGCAAAGCTCTCACCGACCGTCGTGCAGAGGATCTTGATCAGCCAGAACCAGATGGTTACCTCGGGCACCTTGTTCAGCAGCGCCCGCGGTACTGCTGAACGGGTCGCGGTATTGGTAGTCATGCCGGCAACCCTTGCGCGGATCACCTGCAGACAACCTGACTGCGATCGGTCAGGCCAACGGGAAGCGCACCTCGACATGACCCTGGCCGTCGGCGATTGCCCGTACGCCGAGACCGGTGGCGTTCGCGATCCGGCGTACGACTGCAAGGCCGAGGCCATGTCCGTCCGAGGAACTGTGCCCGGCCTCGAAGACGCGCTCCAGGTCGTCCGGACGGAAACCTGGCCCGTCGTCGAGCACATGGACGAGGACGCAGTCGCCGTTGGTCTCGACCTGCAGGGAGGCTGCCGTCCGGGCGTGGCGTACGGCGTTATCCAGCAGCGGAGTCAGGACCGAGGCAACGACATCGAGGGGGATGGCCAGGTCGACCTCGGGTGGGCTGCCGATGGGCAGGCCATGGCGTTGGGTGACCTGTCGCAGGGCCACTTCCAGCCCGCAGGTCTCCGCGCTACGTAGGCGAGAGCGGGCGGCGTCGAGGATTGTGCTCACGGCGGTGTCGAGCCGATCGGCCTCGGTGAGGACGACCTGCGGCTCCACCAGCAGACACGAAAGTTCGGCGAGTTGAGCTTCGCCGCGGAGTACAGCGATCGGGGTCCGCAGCTCGTGAGCGATCTCGTCGGTGAGCCGGCGTTCGTCGGCGATGGTGTTCGAGACGCGGTCGAGGAGGCGATCGAAGGTCCGGGCCAGCTCGCCGAACTCGTCGTGAGACGCGAGTGCGAACCGGCGGTCAGGGTCGTGGTCTCCCCACTCGTCGGCCAGGGCCGACATACGGTGGACGACACGCAGAGAACGGTTGACGCCGAGGTACGCGATGAAGCCCGCGAGCGCTACGGCGAGGGCGCCGAGGGCGAGCGACATCATCAGGTTGCGCTGCTCCGAGTGCTCGTACGGTGTGAGGTCGACGGTGACGACGATGGTGACCCGATGGGCCTGCACTGGCAGCGGTTCGGCGTACAGCAGATACCGATCGGCGATCATGAATTGGTCTCGGCCGACGGTGGCGAGTCGGCTGACGGCGTCGGCTGGGTGCGCGGCGCCGTCGATCAGGCGTCCGTCCTCGAAGACCCAAGCGACTGTGTCGAAGGCGTCACCGGTTCCTTCGACCAGCTGTACCTTTCCGTCGTGCACCTGGACCGTGCCGGCGACCGCCTCGACCCGGGTACGGGCGAGTGTCCGGGTGTCGGCGTCCGTCGACCGTGTGAGCAGGACGTGGCTGAGCACCACGAAAACCGCGACGACCAGCGTCGCGGTGAGAACCGCCAGCGAGACGATCCGGCCCCGGAAGCCGCTCAGTCCCATCGGTAGCCAACGCCGCGGACGGTCGCGACCCGGTCGGCGATCCCGAGCCGATCGAGCTTGACCCGGAGCCGTCGCAGGTAGGAGTCGAGGGTGTTCTCGCTGACCGAGGCGCCGTGCGGCCAGCCGGCGGCGACCAGTGAATGCCGCCGGACGACCTCGCCCGGTACCGAGATCAGTCGCCCGAGCAGGCGGAACTCCGTCGGCGTGAGTGCCTCGCCGGCCTCGCCGCGGCGTACCTCGTGACTGGTCGGGTCGAGCGCCACCTCGTCGACAGTCGTCGAGACCGTCACGCGGCGCAGCAGCGCACGAATGCGCACAAGTAACTCGGGCAGGTCGAAAGGCTTCGTGAGGTAGTCGTCGGCACCGGCCTCGAAGCCTCTGACCGTGTGGTGCATTCCGCCCAGCGCCGTCAGCATCAGAACCGGTGCGTCCACCCCGAGGGCCCGCAACGCCAGGCAGACGTCGCGCCCGTCCGCATCCGGCAGTCCGACATCGAGAATCACCACGTGGGGAGCCGGATCCAGCTGCCCGAGAAACTCGGCGGCGGTCGCCGCGGCGACAACCGAATGCCCATCGGCGGCCAGGGCCCGCCGCAGCAGACCACGCAGCGCGCGGTCGTCTTCGCATACCGCGATCCGAGCCACACCGAGACGGTATGGAACCTCCGCTGAGAGTCCGCTGAGAGTCGTGTCAAGATCCTCGACCGGTGGGCAGGGCATACACGAAGCGGATGTCGTCGGCGCTGCGAAGAGTTTCTTCGAGCGCGAGCGCAAGACCGTGGTTGTTGATGGTGAGACGGTGCGTGAGCAGGACCGGAGTCGATCGCGGTACGGCGAGGGCACGGTCTTCCTCCGGAGTGGGGAGGCGAGCCGCCACTGCCTCGGTCCACTGCGGGCGCTGGTCTGTGGTCCGCAGGAACTGGTAGAACTCACCGCCGACGGGCATCGGGGTGCGAGGTCGAGGCACAAGATCCAGCGGCACATAGAGCTGGTGGACCAGTCGTCGGCCGCTGATGCTGTTGCGCAGGATCCTGCTGACGTGGATCACCTCGGCACCGGGCGGCAGGTCCATCAGGAGGGCGACCTGTTGGGGTGGGGCCGCCTTGCCGTCGGCTCGGTGTAGTTCGTCCAAGGCAGGGTCGTCGAGATCCGGGTCGTACAAGACGTTGTCGAGAACTTCGATTCTGCGCGCGCTGGACTGCCGGGGATCTCCGCCGGCAGGCCGAACATAGACACCGCTGCCGTTGGCGGTCATCACCAGTCCCTGGTTGCGCAGGGCTGTGATGGCGTTGCGGATGGTCGTCTGTGAGACGGCGTACTTCTCCTGGAGTTTGGGTGCCGAGGGGAGTCTCGCGTTGGGCCGCAGCCGACCGCTCTCGATCTGCTGACGGAGATCGAGAGCGATGTACTCATAAGCGGGAAGCCCGGCGATCTCCCATCGGGCTCGCCGGGCATTCTGCGCCGTCATTTCCTCGCGATCACTCGGGCGACCTTGCTGACCGGCTCGGCCAGCGCGTCGACGATCGAACCGAGTTGTTTCTTCTCGGCTTCGGTTGCGGTGTAGGGCTTGAAGCCGTCGCCGACGCGGTACTTGTCGAGGGCTGCGAGGACGGTCTTGAAGTTCTCGTCCACCTTGGCGACCAGCGCTGGGTCCCGTTGCTGAAGCGTCGGCCGGAGAGCCTGGATCGCCGCCTGGGACCCCTGCACATTGGCCTGGAAGTCCCACAGGTCGGTGTGCGAGTAGCGGTCTTCGTCACCGGTGACCTTGCCGGTGGCGACCTCGTCCAGCAGTCCCTTGGCACCGTTCGCCAGCTGCAGCGGATTGAGCTTCACGACCTTGACCTTGCCGACCAGGGTGGTGACGTCGGCCAGCAGTTGGTCGGCGTACTTCGCCATGCCCGCGGTGCTGTTCTTCTCCCACAGGGCTTGCTCGATCCGGTGGAACCCGGTCCACTCGGTGCCGGCCTCGACGTCGTTGACCCGGGCATCGATCTTCGGATCGAGATCACCGAACGAGCTCGCGACCGGCTCGATCCGCTCCCAATAGGTGCGCGCGACCGGGAACAGCGCCTTCGCCTTGGCGACATCGCCCGCTTTCACTGCGGCGACGAACACGCCGGTCTGCTCGAGGAACGCGGTCGCCTGCGATCCAACGTACCGCTGATAGTCGACCGTGGCCTGCTTGAGTGCGGTGTCCGCATCGGCCTGGGGAGCGGCGTCGCCGGTGACAGTGAGGTCGCCACGGATGCCGTCCCCGACCATGCCCGGCTTGCAGACCGCCTGGTACTTACCGGTCGGCAGCTCGACGATCAGCTCCCGCTTGAGGCCGGGGCCGATGTTCTCGACCTCACCCATGACGCGGTCGCCCTCGGCGTACACGTAGAACTCGGTGACCTTGCTGCCGCCGTTGGAGACCGAGAAGGTGCTCGTGCCCGACTTCACGTCGGTACGGCTCAGGCCGCACTCGGAGTCGGTTGCCTGGACCGCAACCGGACCCGTGGTGTCACCGGGTGCGGCGGCCGGAGTCTCCTTCGCGCAGGCAGACAATGTGGCGGTCATAAGCGCGACAGCGGCCACCCCGCAGACGCGGTGGGAGGTGGTTGGCATGCGGGTTCTCCTGAGGGCTGGCGGCAGTGGATCGATACCTACACGGTGTAGGAGTCGAGCGTATCTTAGGTTAGCCTTGGCTGTCTCCGAGATGTCCGGATCGTCCAGTCGGGAGTACCGCCACATGCTTGCCAACTTTCTGATCGGCCTGCGCGAGGGGCTCGAAGCTTCCCTGGTGGTGAGCATCCTGGCCACCTTCCTGGTGAAGTCGGGCCATCGAGAACGGCTCCGGCAGGTGTGGATCGGCGTCGCCGCGGCGGTCGGAGCGGCGGTGCTGGGCTGGGCGGTGCTGCAGTTCATCACCTCGCTGACCGCACGGTCGTTCACTGCCAAGGAGACGATCGGCGGGGTGATGTCGATCATCTCGGTCGGTTTCGTCACCTGGATGATCTTCTGGATGCGCAAGGCGTCGCGCAGCATCGCAGGCGAGCTGCGGGAGCGGCTCGGCCAGGCGCTCGAGGTCGGGCCGAGCGCGGTCGTGTTGCTCGCCTTCCTCGCGGTCTTCCGGGAAGGTATCGAGACGGCCTTCATCGTCTACGCTTCGGCTGCCACGGCCACGACGGCCGGACCCTTCGTCGGCGTCCTGCTCGGGTTGTTGGCGTCTGTTGCCGGCGGGATCGCGATCTACCGGGGTGCGGTGAAGATCAATCTGGGCAAGTTCTTCCGGTGGACCGGTGCGCTGCTGGTTCTGGTCGCGGCCGGCATCCTGGCCTACGGTTTCCACGATCTGCAGGAGGCCAGCATCTTGCCCGGGCTGCGCACGCTGGCCTTCGACATCTCGCACGTGATTCCGCCGGCCAGCTGGTACGGCGTACTGCTGAAGGGCATCTTCAACTTCAACCCGTCCCCGACCGTGGTCGAGGCCTGCGTCTGGCTCGTCTACCTGGTACCGGTCCTGGTTCTGTACTTCCGCCCGCTGCAGTCGCGCCAGTCGCTCAGCCCGGCCTCGCCACCGGCTGGTTAGGCTGCAGGTGTGAAGGATCGAGGCGGACGACGCGGTGCCGGTGAGCTGGAGGCTCAGGTGATGGCCGCGCTGTGGTCGGCCGAGCAGCCGCTGACGACGGCCGAGGTGCACGCGAAACTCGGCGACGAGCTCGCCTACAACACCGTCCAGACGATCCTGACCCGCCTGGCAGCCAAGAGCCTCGTCCAGCGCGCTACCCGCGGCCGCGCGCACGTCTACTGGCCGACCAAGAACGAGGCTGCCTCGATCGCCGACCAGCTGCGGACGACGCTGAGCGGGGTCGAGAATCGCGCGCTGGTACTCCGCGAGTTCGCTGCCACCCTTGACGATGACGAAGCCGAAACTCTGCAACGCTGGTTGTCAGCGCGGTCCGGGGACGAGTCATGACGTTCTTCGTCTACCTCCCGTTGCTGTTCAGCCTCGTGGTCGCAGTGGTGGCGACGAGGATGGCGCGTTGGCTGCCTCCCGATCTGGCTGCGCGGACCGCGACAGCCGGCGCGGCTGTCTCGGCGCTGACTTTAACTGCCAGCCTGACTATGTTGTCCTTGACTCTGTTCGACGATCTGCCGCCCTTGTCGGCCTTCGATCACCGTCCCGAGCTCGGGCTGCCGAAGCCGGTGCCAGGCTGGTTGGCGGCGATCGCGGCGCTCGTGCTCTTGGTCGGCGTCGGCCGGGTCGTTCTTGACCTCGTACGGCGTACGCGGCTGCGGCGTGACCTGAAGGCGATGGGGACCTCTCGGGCCGGGATCGCGGTGGCTGATGTGGCCGAGCCCTTCGCAGTGGCCGTTCCTGGTCGCCCCGGGCACGTGCTCGTGACGTCAGGAATGCTGCGCTTGCTGGACGACCGGGAGCGACGTGTGCTGCTGGCCCACGAACGCTCCCATCTGATCCGCCACCATCACCGGCTCGTCGCCATCGCCGGGTGCGCGACGGCGATCAACCCGCTGCTCTACCCAATGCCGACCCTGGTCGCCTACCTCGTGGAACGGTGGGCTGACGAGGACGCGGCAGCCAGGACCGGAGACCGGGAGCTCGTCGCGAAGACTGTGGCGAAGGCATCCCTTGCGACCCGGGGCCAGCGCCTTGTTCCGGCAATGGGACTGCACAGCTCAAGCGCGGTCGATCGGGTCGCCGCGATGGCCGAGCCGGCTCGTCAGCGACGGTGGGGCGGTATCGCCGGGGTGGCAGCGCTGACCGTGGCCCAGGTTCTAGCTACCGGCTTGGCCGTGGTGGAGTTCGTCTCGGACGCCGGTGCCTGGCTGGGTATGGTTCTCGGCTGATGAAGCTGCCGGCGTTCGTCGGTCGGCCCGGGGTGCGGGCGCGCTCGACCTGGGCCGCGTTGTTCGTGGTCGCTGCCGCGCTGGCGATCGGGGCGGCTGTGTTGCTGCTGTTGCTGCAGCGCACGCTGATCACGAGCGTTGCCGATCAGGCGGAGTCGCGGGCGTTTGACGTCGCTGGCCAGGTCTCTGAGGAGGGCGAGGTGGGGCTGGCCAAGGAGCTGGTCGAGAACACTCGCGCGACGCAGTTGATCCAGGTGGTGAATGCGCAGGACAAAGTGGTCGCGGTCTCGTCGCCGACGGCCGCCGGTGAGCCGTTGACGGATACCAGGCCTGCGGTTGGTCAGTGGGTCCGTGACGATGTCGGCCGGATGCCGTTGCTGGATGACGACAGCCCCTACATAATCATTGCCCGCGGCACCGAGTTTCAAGGGGCCCGGTACACGGTGGTGGTGGCGTCGTCGGTGGAGACCCAGCGCGACACGGTGACCACAGTCACGACGTACCTGCTGATCGGCTTCCCGCTGTTGCTCGTGCTCGTCGGTGCCGCGACCTGGATGCTCGTCGGGAGAGCGCTGCGTCCGGTAGAGCGGATCCGGTCGCGGGTGCATGGGATCGGGGTCGGGCAGTTGGCCGAGCGGGTGCCGGTGCCGGCCGCGGAGGATGAGATCGCGCGGCTGGCGGTGACGATGAACGAGATGCTCGATCGGTTGCAGTCGGGGCAGGAGACGCAGCGGCGATTCGTCGCGGACGCCAGTCACGAGCTGCGGTCGCCGATCGCCAGCTTGATGGCGGCGCTGGACGTGATCGTCGCGGACGAGTCCGGCGAATCCGCACCGGAGTTGCATCAGGTGATGCAGGCGGAGACCGAGCGGATGCGGCGGCTGGTCGAGGACTTGTTGCTGCTTGCGAAGGCCGACGACACCGGCCTGCAGATCCAGCGGACCGACGTCGACCTGGATGACCTGGTGGGTGTCGAGTTGCGTCGCTTGCGGACAGCCAACGGTGTTGCGGTGGAAGGTGTCGTACCGCCCGTCCGGGTCACGGGCGACGCGGCCAAGCTCAGTCAGGTACTGCGCAATCTCGCCGACAACGCCGTCCAGGCGGCTCACGGCAAGGTGCGATTCACCCTCGCGGAGGAGGCCGGTACCGCGACCGTGACCGTTGAGGACGACGGTGACGGCATCCCGGCGGAGGAGCGGTCGCGGGTGTTCGAGCGATTCGTCCGGCTGGATGCGAGCCGGGCTCGTGGCAGCGGCGGGTCCGGACTCGGGCTGGCGATCGTCCGGGAAGTCGTGCGCGGGCACGGCGGGACGGTCGAGGTGAGCGAGTCGCCGCTGGGTGGGGCCCGGTTCGTCGTCAGGCTTCCCGTGGCCGGGTGAAGTAGGCCACCAGCGAGACGAGTGCGAGCCAGGTGACGGCGACCGTCCAGCCCGCGAGGACGTCCGTGGCCCAGTGATACCCGAGGTAGATGCGGCTCAGCCCGATTCCGGCGCTCATCAGAACAGCCGCGACCGCCAGCGCGGTTCTCGCGCCGTACGAGCGGAGGCCGACCCACAGCAATGCGGCGAGCGTGACGAAGAAGACCGTCGAGTTCAAGGTGTGACCGGAGGGGAAGGCGAAGCCGGTGTCGACCGGGCCGAGAACGAAGGTGACTCCAGGGCGCTTGCGTTCGATCAGCGCCTTCAAGCCGGCCGTCAGCGCGGCGGACCCGGCCATGGCGAACAGCAACAACGCGGGCGCTCGCAGCCCGCGAGTCCATCTCCACAGCAGGAACGCCGCGATCAGCATCAGGGTGACGAGGACGGGCACGTCGCCGACGAAGGTGAGGGCCCGCGCCAGCACCGTCAGGACCGGAGTGCGATCGGACACGGCATCGGCGGTGAACTGGGGATCGAGAGCTGCCAGGCCATCCGACTCGGTCGCCGCGTCGGCCAGGCCGATCACGCCGATCGTGCCGGCCACCGCGATCGCGGCGCTCAGCGCCGGTACTGCGTACCGGCGGATGGCAGGCTTCGTCTCTTCCATGATCGTTGCCATCAGCCACCGTCCGGGTCGAGGCGGTAGCCCATGCCGCGGACTGTCTCGATGGCCCGGCGGCCGAAGGGTGCGTCGAGTTTGAGGCGGAGGTAGCGGATGTAGACCTCGACGACGTTGGGGTCGCCGTCGAAGGCCGGGTCCCAGACGCTTTCGAGGATCTCGACCTTGCTGACGGTGTCGCCGCGGTGCCGCATCAGGAACTCGAGCAGGCCGTACTCGCGAGGGGTGAGGGTGACTTCGCGGCCGGCGCGCTCGACCCGGCGCCGGGCCGGGTCGAGCGTGAGGTCGCCGGCCACCAGCACGACGGGGCGTTCAGGGCCGCCCCGCCGGATCAGGGCCCGCAGCCGGGCGACCAGTACCAGGAAGCTGAACGGTTTGGTCAGGTAGTCGTCGGCGCCGAGATCGAACGCGTCGGTCTGGTCGTACTCGCCGTCCTTCGCGGTCAGCATCAGCACCGGTGTCCAGACCCCACGCTCGCGGAGCTGCTCGAGCACCTTGTAGCCGTTCACCCGGGGCAGCATGATGTCGAGCACGATCACGTCGTAGCTGTGCTCGCTCGCGGCCCACAACCCGTCCTCGCCGTTGTGCACCACCTCGACCACGAACCCGGCGTCACTGAGCCCCCGCCGAACCGTCTCGGCCAGCCGCTCCTCGTCCTCCACCATCAACACCCGCATACCGCCAGTCTGTCCCCACCCCGCTGAGAATCAGCTGAGTGACGCGAAGAGGTCGTCACAGAGGCGGCCGCCGGGGGAGCGGCCGTGTTCGACGAACCACTCGTGGCCGAGGGCTTGGCGGAAGAGCCAGGGCGGGAGCTTGAGGAGGAGGGCGAGGGTGCGGGCGGTGTCGTCGGAGGTCGTTTGGCTGGCGTGGGCTTCGAAGGAGCGGCGCTTGGCTTCGGCGTACTGGCGGACGTCGATGCGGTGGGTGAGGTACTCGCGCGCCGTGTAGGCGGTCGCGTAGTCGGTGGCACGGACGTCGGGGAGGATTCCGGGGACCGCCTCGACCAGGCGGATGAGGCGGCGGATCAGAGTGCGGTCGATCGTTGCCTCTAGCACCAATGGGGTGCCGGCCAGGCGGGCGGCGCGGAGGCCGGCGGTGTGGACCTGCTTGTGGTCGGGGTGGCCGTAGCCGCCGGCGGGGTCGTAGACGGTGAGCGCGTCGGCCTGTTCCTCTCTCAGTAGGTCCGCCAGCGGGGCGGCTGCTTCGTCGATCGGCAGGGAGCTGAACGTCCCTGGTCCGGGGGCGGACGAGCGGGACCAGCCGGAGTCGCGGAAGCCGAAGCGGACGACGCGGGCGCAGCCGAGCGCCTCGGCGGATCGGTCGAGTTCGTCGCGGCGATGCGCCGCAAGATCCTGACGGTACGCCGAAGATGCCGCCCCAGCTTCACCGTCCGTGGCAACGGCGAGCACGACCCGATGCCCCTCAGCGGCGAGGCGCGCGAGCGTACCGCCCGTCAGCAACGCCTCGTCGTCGGGATGGGCGTGGAAGGACACCAGTGTGTAGGCCACCTCACCACCATGGCACGTGGTTGCCCAGGGCCCGAACGGCTCTCAGCGCCCTCTCAGCGACATGCTCCGACGATGAACGAACACAGCCCGACCGTGGACAGGATCGCGATGAGCACACCCCGGCGAACCATCACCTCGGTACTGACCGGCGCCCTGACGATCGCCCTGGTCGTCCTGCTGCCCCGTGCCGTCGGTACCAGCTGGTCGACCGTCGGCACGCTCCTCGGTCACCTCTCGCTACCGGCGATCGTCTTGCTGGCCGCCGTCTGGATCGCGGGCCTGTGGTCGCATTCGTTCGTCCTGGCCGCCTCCCTGCCCGGGCTGACCAAACGCCGCGGTCTCACGCTCAGCCTGACCGGTAGCGCGGTGGCCAACGTTCTGCCGTTGGGCGGAGCCGCCGGCACGGGCCTGAACTTCGCGATGACCCGGCGCTGGGGATTCGGCCCGGCTGCCTTCGGTGGCTTCCTTGCTGTCACCACGCTGATCAACGTGCTGGCCAAGCTCGGGGTGGTCGCTGTAGCGCTGGCTTTGGTCCCGATCGCCAACACCGCGACCGCGCTGCCGATCGGACGTACGAGTCTGCTGCTGATCCCGGTGCTGGTCGCACTGGCTGCCGTCGCCTGGTTCCTCGCGAGCGAAACGGCCCCGGTGACCGCCGGGCGGGCCCTCGGTCGACTCACCCGGGGACGAACCCGGTTGGAGCGTTCGCTTCCAGCTCTGCGCACTTCGGTACTGGGTGTCTTTCGTCGCGGCTGGCGGCCGATGACCGCTGGGATGCTCGCCTACCTGCTGTTGCAGTTGGCGCTTCTCTGGTTGTGTTTCCAGCTCTTGGGGACCTCTCTGAGCCTGCCTGTTCTGATCACCGGACTGGCGGTCGAACGGTTGCTCACGCTGATCCCGATCACGCCCGGCGGCGCCGGAGTCGTCGAGGTGGGTACCGTGGCGGCGCTGGTCGCCATGGGTGGCGATCCTGCCGCGGTGACCGCGGGGATGGTGCTGTTCCGCGGCTTCACCTACCTGCTGGAGATTCCCGTCGGGGGAGTGACCCTGGCTCTCTGGCTGTTGGCCAACCGCAAGCAGGCGGTGGCGGCGTGAGGATCGCACTCGTCAGCGATGTCTACCTGCCACGCCTGGGCGGGATCGAGATGCACGTGCACGATCTCGCCGTCCAGCTCCGGCGGGCCGGCCACGCCGTCACCGTCTTCACCGCGACCCCGGCCGACTCCCCGGCCACCGATGTGCCGGTAGTTCGGTTGCCTTCGCTGGCCGGCGTACCGACGTCTCTTGATGCGCTGCGGTTCGCGCTTGGTTCTGGTGAGTACGACGTGGTGCACGCGCACACCTCGTTCTTCTCTCCACTCGCGTGGAACGCGACCCGGCTTGCCGCAGACCTGAACCTGCCCGCCGTCATCACGCTGCATTCGCTGCCCGCGCCCGACGGTGTGGTCCTTCCATGGCTGCTCGCTCATGTCGATCGCGACTTCGGCCCGCGGGTGCGGTGGACGGCCGTCAGCGAAGCGGTCGCACGCCGGTTGCGCACAGTGCTCCCGCATCGGCCGATCGCTGTACTCCACAACGGCATCGATCCGGCACCCTGGCAACAGCCTCCGGTAGACGACCACTCGCTGACCATCGTCAGCACGATGCGCCTGACCCAGCGCAAGCGTCCGGACGCGCTCCTCGAGACCCTGCAGGACATTCGTCGCAGAGTGCCGGCCGACCTTCCGCTGCGAGCCGTGATCATCGGCACGGGCCCGCGGGCGGCCGCCATCGCCAGGGCGACCAGACGCCGCGGTCTCGACTGGGTCGAGCTGCCTGGCCGGTTGACCCGCTACGAGATCCAGCAGCTCTACCTGGCCGCCGACATCTACCTGGCTCCCGCCGAACTCGAATCGTTCGGAGTGGCGGCTCTGGAGGCGCGGAGCGCCGGTCTGGCCGTCGTCGCGATGGCCTCGGGTGGTGTCGGCGAGTTCGTCCGCGACGGCATCGAAGGCTTCCTGGTGGACGACCACGAGGAGATGGCTGAGGTCACCGCCGGCCTGCTGACCGACCGCCCGCTGCTGCAGAAGCTCCAAGCCCACAACAGGTTCACCGAGCCGTCGATGACTTGGCCGACGGTGATCGAGCAGCACGTCGCCCAGTACGCGCTCACTCAGCCTGCTCTCAGCGTCGGCTACCTACCGTCGACGGCATGATGAATCTGCTCGACCCGCACAGCCTGCTGTCCCAGCTGGGGCCGTGGGCGGTGCTGCTGGTGATGTTCGCCGAGACCGGTCTGCTGATCGGGTTCTTCCTCCCTGGCGACTCGCTGCTCTTCACCGCCGGTCTGCTGACCACGACCGACATCCACCTGAACCTGCCGCTGACGCTGGTCTTCGCGCCGCTCGGTGCGGTGCTCGGCGCCCAGGCCGGCTACCTGATCGGCCGCAGGTTCGGCCCGGCGATCGTCCAGCGGCCGAGACTCGAGCGCGCGGCCGAGCGGGCGAGAGAGCATTTGGAGTCGTACGGCGTGGGCCGTGCGGTCGTGCTGGCCCGGTTCATTCCTGGCGTCCGTACGGTGATGAACCCACTGGCCGGGGCGTTGCGGATCGACGCCAAGGCCTTCACCCGCTGGCAGGTCGCGGGTGGTGTGGTCTGGACGGTCGGGCTCGTGCTGGCCGGTCATCTGCTCGGGTCGCAGATTCCCGGGGTCGACAAGTACCTGCTGCCGATCATCGCCGTCATCGTGATCGTCTCCCTTGTACCGGTGGGAATCGAGTTCCTCCGCCAACGCTCGAGGCCCGCCGCATGAGCAGTGAGGAAACCTCGTTGAGCGGCTGGGGGCGGTCAATGCATCGGCGAAGCGTCGTCCGGAGACCCACGACCGACGCGGAACTTGACGATGCGATGAAGTCGGCCGGACAGGTGACGGTTCGCGGGGCCGGGTGCAGCTACGGCGACGCGGCATTGCCCGGGCAAGGGATTGTGCTGGACATGACCGCACGCAACCGGGTTCTGTCGTTCGACGGGCTCAGAGGCGTCGTTGTGGTCGAGGCAGGCGTAACCCTGGGCGACCTCATGGATCAGGTGCTTCCGCTGGGCTGGGCAGTGCCGGTCCTGCCCGGCACCGCCAAGATCACGGTCGGCGGAGCCCTGGCAAGCGACGTGCACGGCAAGAACCACCCTGGCGCGGGCTCCTTCGGACAGCACGTGCTCTGGCTGTCCCTGCTCGACTCCGAAGGCATGGTCACCGAACTGTCGGCGGGCCAGGATCCCGACGGGTTCTGGGCAACGCTGGGTGGGATGGGGCTGACTGGCGTCATCCTCAAGGCAGCCATCCAGCTCCAGCCCGTCGAAACCGGATGGGCCAGGCAACGTCGTCGACGGACCCGCTCGCTTGACGAGACCATCGCAGTACTCCGTGAGCTCGCCGTCCGTCAGGAGACCGATCCCAACCTCCACGTGGTCGCCTGGCTCGACACCCACACCCCCGGGCCGAGACTCGGCCGCGGACTGATCGACGAGACGCAGCCGGCGCAGCTGAGCGACCTGCCTCGTGGTGTGCCGCCGGATCCCGATCGGCGACGATCCGCAGCCGGGCGGCCGGTGCGGTCGCTTCCTGGACCAGGAGTCGTTTTCGGGCCGACGATTGCCGCCGCGTCGTTGGCCAGGTGGCATTTCACCGGTGCACGGGATGGCCGGCTGCTACCTCTGATGTCAGCCCTGTGTCCGCTGGACCGAGCCGATGCGTGGCCGGCTGCCTTTGGGCGGAGCGGACTGGTTCAGTACCAGTTCGCCATCCCGAGCGAAGCAACTCCGGTACTACGCCGAGTGCTGGCCTTCCTGGTCGGCAGCCGGATGTCACCCGCCCTCACGACGCTCAAGAACCTCGGCTTCGGCACCGCCGGTCCGTTGTCCTTCCCGCTGCACGGTTGGACTCTCGCCGCGGATCTCCCAGCCCGCTGGTTACGCGACGGACGAACCCTGCGCACGCTCGACGCGATGGTCGCCGAGGCGGGCGGCCGCATCTACCTCGCCAAGGACTCGACTGTGGACCCTGACCTGATCCCGGAGATGTACCCTCGGCTCAAGACCTGGCAACGTACGCGGGATCGCCTCGACCCGGACAGGCGCTTCACCTCCGGGCTCGCTGAGCGATTGCACCTGCTGCCATGACGAGTACTGCTTTGCTGGTGGGAGGTTCGTCCGAGATCGGGATGGCCGTCCTGAAGGAGCTGCTCGGCCCGCCGCCGCGCGATGTGGTGCTGGCGGGCCGGCCCAGTGGGCAACTCTGGCAGAACGCCGAGAAGCTGCGCGATCTCGGGTACCACGTGACGACCGCGCAGTACGACGCGATGCTGCACGCCGGTGAGATCGACGGGCTGCTCGCCCATCTGTCGGCCCACCGTCCGGTTGGGCTCGCTGTGGTCGCGGTCGGGTCGATGGCCACGACATCCTTCGAGGATGGGCTGGTCGTCAATGGGGTGGCGGTCGCGCTGCTCGTGCATGCGCTGGTGCAGCGGTTGAGCGACGGCCAGTTGGTGCTGCTGTCGTCGGCGGCGGCCGCTCGGCCTCGGCGATCGATCATGGCCTATTCGCTGGGGAAGCAGTTGGCGGACTCTACGGCGGTGATGCTTGCGCCTCAGGCCGCGGAGCGCGGAGTACGGGTGCTGGTGGTTCGGCCGGGATTCGTGACGACCCGGATGACCGATGGGTTGAAACGGGCGCCGTTGGCGACCACGGCTGAGAAGGTCGCGCAGCGCGTCGTACGGGCCTTGGAGGGACGGCGAACAGTCGTTTGGGCTCCGGCGCCGATGGGTGCGATGGTGTGGTTGCTGGGCAAGTTGCCGAGGCGACTGCTGCCGGTTGAGCTGCGCTGACCTGCTCTCTCCGCTTCCTCTCAGCAGGGAATCGTTCTACTGGGTTCATGAAGTCCAAATCTCCTGCTGAGAAAGCGCGGAGGCGCAGGCGACGAAGAGTCATTGCGCTGGTCCTCTGCTTGTTGCTCGTCCTGCCCGTCGTCTCTTATGTCCGTGCATTGCTCTATCCGGGTAACGCGTCCTTCGCGGTACGGACCGTGGAGTGGATCAGGGATCACGGCGCGGGCGGGATGATCGACGCCATCGAGACCTGGAAGTACTCCCGCCAGGCACCCCCGGCAACCGGTCGGCCGACGGATATGCCAGCGGTCGTTCCGTCCCGGACGCCGGTGAAGGCGACCGATCTGCCGGCGATCAAGTTGCTGCCGGGTGTCAAGGCGTTGCCCCACGAAGGGACCTGGTCGGTTGCCAGGCAGAGCAGCAAAGGCAAGCCGTTGCTCTGGACGGGATGGTTCCGCGCGGACAGCGCACACCTGCCGGTGGCGGCCGCCGCGGCGCTCATCCCGCAAGGTGCGGATCAGGTGCGGTTGATGCCTGGGACGAGGGAGCCGGTGGTCGGGATGGCATCAAAGGACGGGTACTCCGTGCCGGTCCGTGACTACTCGCGACTGGTCGCCACCTTCAACGGTGGCTTCAAGATGCACGACTCGCATGGTGGCTGGTGGACCAAAGAGTCGGACGCCGTGCCGCTGGTGGACGGCCGAGCCTCTGCGGTCATCGACCGCAACGGCGTGGTGCGGATCGGCGAGTGGGGCAAGAACGTCGGGATGAGCCCGGATGTCGTCGCGGTCCGGCAGAACCTGGACCAGGTGATCGTCGGTGGGCGGATCGTGGACAGTCTGAGCAGCAATGCGAACGGGCGATGGGGGAGTGTCCGCAGCCAGTTCCAGTTCACCTGGCGCTCCGGCCTCGGAACCGACGCCAAGGGCAATCTCATCTACGTGGCCGGGCAGGGCCTGACGCTTGCGACGCTGGCCGCCGCGATGCAGCAGGCCGGCATCCAAGAGGGGATGGAGCTGGACATCCACGCGGCCATGGTCAGCTTCGACATCGAGACTCCACAAGGCACTTCGATCCTGAGCAAGCGGCTGCTCGAGTCCATGAATTCACCCGCGAACCGGTACCTGATCGACGACCAGCGCGACTACTTCTACGTCGTGGCCCGATGACTGAGCTCCAGCAGCGGCAAGCCGTCGCATTGCGTACTTCCCGCGCTCGCTCACTCCTCAGACTCAGCAGGCCGCAGCAGTGGCACAAGGCGACGATGCTGTACGCCGCGCCGGCGGCGGCCGGCGTTGTCGATCAGCCCAATGCATTGCTCAAGGCCACCATCGCCGCCGTGGCATTCACCCTCCTCTCGATCGCGGTCTACGCACTCAACGACGTCCGCGATACGCCAGACGACCGCCGCCACCCGACCAAGCAGCACCGGCCGATCGCCTCCGGCGCATTGTCACCAAGAGCCGCGACCGTCTGGGCAATCGTCACGGCTGCGGCGGGACTGGCGGTCCTGACCCAGTTGGGCCCGTCGACCTGTGCACTGGGAGCGGCCTACCTGGTGACGCAACTGCTCTACGTCTACGGCCTCAAGCACATAGCAGTTGTCGACGTGGTTGCAGTTGCCCTCGGCTTCGTACTGCGAGCCGCGGCCGGCGCCACCGCGACCGGCGTACCGGTCTCCAACTGGTTCCTGGTCGTCTCGCTCTTCGGCGCCCTCTTCCTGGTCGCCGGTAAGCGACGTGCAGAGCGTGGTGCCAGCACGGCCGACGCGCGGACTCGCCCCGTCCTGGCGGCCTACACGTCGGCCTGGCTGGACCAGCTCACCACTGTCGCCCTCCTGGGAACCTGTCTGTCCTACGGCCTGTGGGCGTTCCAGTACCTCGGCGACGACGTGTACCGCCAACTTCTTACCGTCTCCTTCCTCCCTTTCCTGACCGGCCTCCTCCGGTACGGCTTCCTCGTCTCAACCGGTCGGGGTGAGCTCCCCGAACACGAGCTGTTTCGCGACCGCGTGCTGGTGATCGCGGGCCTGTCCTGGGCGGCACTGGTCGGTGCCGGGTTGTACCTGGCCTGACGATGAGGTGATACGCGATGCGTAGTACGTGGCGTGTACTATTGGCGGTCATGACGAAGAAGATCGCCAAGGTGCTGGCCGTGGTCGTCCTCGTGCTGCTGGTGGGCTGCACCGGATATGTCGCGGTGGTGGCCGCGCTGAGCAGCCGGCCGGTTGTCTTGCCGGCGTTGACGGGATCTCACCAGGTCGGCCGGACGGCGTTCGAGTGGACCGATCGCAGCCGGGTGGATCCGCTGGCGAGTGATGGCGGGCCACGCCGCCTGGCAGTCTGGCTCTGGTATCCGGCGACGGGGTCGGGCGAGCCCGCGGAGTACATGCCGGGACTTTGGCGCAAGCAGCAGTTCGGGGGTGTGGTCGGCTGGTTCGAGACCGACTTCGAGAACATCCGGGTGCATGCAATGGCGGATGCTCCGGTCGCGGACGGGCGGTTCCCGGTGGTGGTGCTCTCGCCGGGGATGGGTTTCTCGGCGCCGCAGTACACGGCGATCGCGGAGGATCTGGCCAGTCATGGCTATCTGGTCGCCGGGGTGACGCCGACGTACAGCGCCAACGTGAGTGTGCTCGACGGGAAACTGGTGGAGAGTACGCCGATAGGGAACCCGCAGGATCTCGGTGGCCCGGCCCTGGCCGAGGGGAACAAGCTCGTCGACCTGTGGGCAGCGGACGCACGCTTCGTCGCGGGTCAGGTCGCCAACTTGACGGGCCGATTCGCCGGCCGGGTGAAACCAGGCGTCGCCTATCTCGGTCATTCCTTCGGTGGGGCAGCCTCGTTGGAAGCTTGCCGTCTAGACCGGTCGTGTGCCGGTGCGGTCGACCTGGACGGCACTCAGTTCGGCGGTGTGGTCGAGCAAGGGCTTCGGGTGCCGTACATGATCCTGAGTTCGGAGGACTCCTGTGTCACCGGGACCTGTGGACCCAAGGCGGCCAATCCTGACGGCGAGCAGGCTGCCGCCGTGTCATTGGTGAAGGCGAGTAGCGGCGAGGCTGTGCGGTACGTCGTTGGCGGCGCGAGGCATTTCGACTTCACCGACTATGCCGTCTACTTCCTCGCTCCACCGATCAGCAACCTGGTCGGTATGGGGTCGATCGACGGACGCCGTGCGCTGGCGATCGAGAACCATTGCCTGGCGGCTTTCCTCGATCATGCCTACCGCGGAACACCACTGGCGACACTGGCGCGGGGGTATCCGGAACTGACGGCCGCCTAGTCGATGGCCGCGAGGTCGCGGATCGTGCCGCCGCCGGCCAGTGCGAGAGCGACAAGTCCCGAGCCGGCGACCAACCCGGTCGCCAGGTCATTGCCGCTGGCAAATGTTGCGGTGACGAAGACGCCGGCACTCGTGCTGAGGCCGACGACCGCGAACCAGAGCCCGGTCACGAGGCGGCGCGGTCCAGCTGTCGGCTCAATCGATCCGATCGTCCGTGCCAGCTGGACGACGGTCAGGATGAGCGCCAGCCACCAACAGGCCAGCAGCGGCAGGACGAGCAGAAATCCCAGCAAGGTGATTGCATCGCAGACGTCGAGGATCCAAGAGTGCGCCAAGCCCCGGGGAACGGCGGCCGACAACTCCAGCAGCGCATGGCCGGTCAGCCAGCCCGCTCCGGTCACCGCGATGGCGAGCTTCGCGACGCGGGCCCGCCGATGCGTCACGGATCCGGCCGGCCAGATCGCCGGATGGGTCCAGAGCCGGATCAGGTTGACGGTCAGATCAGGCCAGCCGCGCCACCCGTCGCGGCGGGCCTCCTCTTCGAGCTCCGGCCCCCATCGCTCGCGGACGGCCGACGGGTAGAGCCCGACCAGTGCGCGAGTGATGCTCATGCCGGCTTCACTCCGAGATGCTTGAGCCCGGTTGCGGCCACCTTGGCCATGGCGCGCAGCTCCTGTTCCAGCTCGGTGCGCCCCTTGGCGGTCAGCCGGACTGGCCGCTGCCGCCCCTGCTCCGCCAGCGGCTCGATCAACCCCTTGGCCTCGAGCCGCGTCAGCGCGCCGTACAGGCTTCCGGCGCCGAGTCTCTCGCCGGTCAGCTCCTCGATCGCCGCGTTGATCGCGTACCCGTGCATCGGCCCGTTCGCGAGCACACACAGCACCAGCGTCTGCGAATCGTTGACCTGCATCCCGGCAGTCTACTACGCGCCGTGTACGAAACCGCCGTCGGCTTCTGGCCAAGACGGCGTAGTCGTTCTCGTCCGGGCGGGGGATGATCCGGGGCGGCCCGGCCGGGAGCCTAGGACCATGAGTGAGCCGACGGTCACCGCGCTGGGTCATGCCGGTCTGCGCCTCGACGCGCCCGGAATCCGTCTTCTCGCCGACCCCTGGATGTCGTCGTCCGGGGCGTTCCTCGGCGCCTGGTTCCCGTTCCCGGACAACTCGCACCTGCTCACGCCCGAGCTGCTCGACGTGGATCTCGTCGTTGTGTCCCACGAGCATCTCGACCATCTCGACCTCGACCTGATCGCCGGACTCCCGCCGGAGGTGCCGGTGGTGATTCCGCGGTATCCGTCGACGATCATGCAGCGCCGGCTCGCGGCGATCGGGCGGACGCGGGTCGTGGTGCTGGACGCATGGCAGCGGTACTCGCTGGGTGGCGACGACTGGCTGACGGTGATCCCGGAGCAGTGTCCGATGAGCCACGACTCCGCGGTGCTGATCAAGGTGGCCGGTCGCAGTCTGCTGCACACGAATGACGCGCGGATCTCGCTCGGCCAGACCAGGCGGGCGATGGCGGAGGTCGGCGGGCAGTTCGACCTGATGGGCGCGCAGATGTCCGGCGCGAGCTGGCATCCGGTGCGGTACGAGTACGACGAGGCCGAGCGTGAGCGGATCTCGACGATCAAACGGGTCGGCAAGTTCAAGGCCGTCACCCGGCTGGTCCGGCAGGTCAAGCCGCGGCTGGTGATGCCGTACGCCGGGCCGCCCTGCTTCCTCGACGACGATCTGTTCGAACTCAACAGCGGGCTGCAACCGGGCGGGATCTTTCCCGACCAGGGCGAGGCGCTGGCCTGGCTGGCCGAGCGTCTCCCCGAGCAGCCCGGCGTGTGCCTGCTCCCCGGCGACCGGGTCGACCTCGGTAGCCTGGAGGTCACCAGAGACCCACAGTGGCGGGACTTCTCCCTCGACGCCGGCTCGGAGGCTCGCCGCCGCTACCTGCTCGAGTACGCCGACCGGCGCCGTGCAGCGATCGACGCGGTCTGGGCGGCGAACCCACCACCGGCACCCGGACTGGCTGAGCGGTTCAAGGCGCACTTCGAGTCGCTCGGCACCCTGTCGGAGTACTTCCTGGCGCGGATCGGCATGACCGTGCGCTTCGAGGTCGAGGGTCCGCACGGCGGTGTATGGGACGCGCACATCGGTCCCAGCCGGGTACGGGTCGAGCTGGCCGGTGGAGGCTGTCACGCGGACTACCGGCTGATCCTCGACGGTCGCTGGCTGGACGGTGTGGTCTCCGGTCGTACGAGGTGGGAGGAGCTGTTGCTGTCGCTCCGCTTCACCGCCCGGCGCCAGCCCGATCAGTACAACGACTACCTGGTCGGGCTGCTGAAGCATGCCGACCGGGCCGCGCTGCGTGCGGTCGAGGAGTTCGAGGCGGCTCGCGATCCGGAGGAGACGATCGCGCTCACGGTGAACGGCGAGACGATCGAGGTCAGCCGTTTCTGCCCGCACGCCGGGGAGGACCTGGCCGAGACGGGGGTCGTGGTGAACGGCGTACTGCGCTGCCTCGGCCACAACTTCGAGTTCGACCTGACCAGCGGCGACTGCCTCAACGCCCGGTCCGACTCGCTGCACATCAAGCGCAGCGAGCCGTACTCCGAAGCTGTCTGACCTACTGCACCTGGCGCTGGACGTCGGCCAGGCCGGTGACGAACAGCGCCGTCAGCAGGAGGTAGTGGAACGTCCGCCTGAGCGTCGGGCGGTGGAGGTACTCCTGGTCGGCCGCGACCCGCAGTGGGACCAGCACCTGCAAGTAGTAGCTCTCGACATCGGTCCAGTTCGCAGGTGGCACGTTGGACCGTTCGCGGTAGTGCAGCTGTGCGGGGCCGGTGAGCCCAGGACGAGCGAGCAGGATCGGCCGGCAGGACTCCGGGTAGCGAAGGGCCAGGGCGTCGCTCTCCGGGCGTGGACCGACCAGGGTCATCTGGCCGCGGAGTACGTGCCAGAGCTGGGGGAGCTCGTCGATCGCGGTACGCCGCAGGAAGGCGCCCAGGCGGGTGATCCGGACGTCCGACTCGGCGGTCACCTCGGGGCCGGCAGCGACCACTCGCATCGTGCGGAGCTTGTAGAGCGTGAACCGTTGCCCGTTCTCGCCGACGCGGGACTGCCGGAAGAAGACCGGCCGGCCGTCGGTCAACAGGATGCCGATGGCAACGACCGCGATCAGCGGCAGGACTACCACCGACAGCAGCAGGACGACGGCGACATCCAGTGTCCGGCGAAGCAGTCCGACACCGTCGTGGCCGGTGGCTGCCTTGCTCCGGGTGCGGGTGATCAGGGACATGATGGCTCCTTAGCTGGTCAGCCGGTTCCGGCGGCGACGAAGACCGCGGTGAAGGCGGCCGCGGCGAGATCGCATTCATGGGCGAAGGCGGCGGACTCCGAAGGCATCTGCGACGGGGTCATGTGGGTCAGGAGCTGAGCTCCCGCGCGGTGGTGCCGGACCAGTTCGCTCCACAGCGGGTTGGGGGACAGGCTCGGTCCGAGCAGGCTGACGACATTGCCCTGGTACTGCTGGCGCCAGGTCCAGATGTCGACGGCCTTCGCTCCGGCTGCGACCGGTATGTCGATGTAGGTGCGGCTGTCCTCGTCCGCCTGGCCGGTGTCACCCTGATAGCCGTCTGGCTCGGCGAGAGCCTTCCGCGCCTGGAGGACGGTGAGCTGTGGCCATCCCTGGGCCTTGACCCGGTTCCACGCGTCGGTCTGGGCCTCGCGTTTGGTCAGGCCCCACTTGGCGTAGGTCGCGTCCTCGAGCAAGCCGGTGCTGAGATCGAGCCGGTCGATCAGCCCGGCCCGCAGATAGCTCTCCAGGGCGGCGGCGGTCGCGGCCGGATACTTGAGCCGGACGCGTTGCGCACACCCCTGTTGGTTGGTCCCGCGCCAGGGCAGGCAGCCGAGTTCGGGCACGATCGCGTCCACCAGCAACTGCTTGCCGGGGGCAACCTGAGCGAGCCGGGTCTTGGCGGCCTTCAGGAACTGGGCCGCGTCGGCCATCGTCTGGAGGCCGTCCTTGTAGCCGATCTCGTCGGAGACCTTGAAGCCGACGACGCCGGGGACCTTGGCGAGTTCGCCGAGCCGGACGATCGCCTGGTCGAAAGAGGCTGATCCCTCCAGCCAGCGGGATACCAGGTCGGTCTCCCACCAGATGGCCACGCCACGCTGATGCAGGGCTGTCGCCAGTTCGGCGTACCGGTCGGCGCCGAGGCGGGGTGGCTGCGGGGCCCGCGGCGAGGAGACCGGTACCGGTCCTCCGGTGCGTTGGGTGGGCGGCACGGTGTTGGTGACGCCTGGTGAAGCGTTGGTCGGGTCGGCGTCGGGCGTTGCGCTCGAGCAGCCCGTGACCAGCAGGGCGATGAGCAGTGCGGGGGCGGTGAATTTCATGAAGTGACCTCGGTGATCGGTACTGCGGACCTGCTGTGGCGGGCGTTACTGGGCGCGCTCAGTCGCAGTAGCAGGCCGATGAGTAGTGCGTCGGTGGACAGGTAGGCGGCGGTGGAGGCGATGGCCGCACCCATAGCGCCGTGGGCGGGAATCAGTAGCAGGTCGAGGACGACCGTGATGACGAGTCCGATGCCGAGGACGATCGAGTTGAGTCCCGGCGTACCGCGTCCATAGAGGTAGGCGCTCGCGACCCCGGAGGCGCCGGCGAGCAACATGCCCGCGAGCAGCACCCGCGCCGGCGCGACGGCCGGACCGAACGCCGCGCCGTACAGGAGTCGCATCACCGGCGAGGTCAGCAGCGCGACCGGAATGGCGGCCAGCAGGATGCCGATCAGCGTCGGCCGGATCATCCGCCGTGCCGTCGCGGCGGCCTCACTCTGCCCGAGCTTCGCCAACCGTGGATAGAAGACCCAGGTCAGCGCAGTACCCGGCAGCCTCAGCAGTTCCGCGTACTTCGAGGCGACGGCGTAGCTGCCCAGGACGGCCGGTCCCGCCATCGCGCCCAGGATCGCGAAGTCCAGCCGGAGGTTGAGCAACGTGATGAGCCCGCCGACCTGCCCGCGCAGCCCGTACGACGCTATCTGCCTGCCCAGCTCGCGATCCGGCCTACCGAACCACCCAAGACCGTCGCCCGACAGTCCGTACCGCCGCCAGCCGAGCAACCGGCTGACCCGCCGCCAGGCCTCGACGGCGACGACGAGGTCGGCTAGCCCGAGGCCGATCACGATGGCCGTGACCCCGTGGAATCCGGTGAGCAACGGCAGCAGGTAGCACGGCAGGAACGCCAGTTCTTCGGCCGCGATGACCACGTCACCGCCGCGGCGATCCTCCAACCCCTGCAGGGCTGTCTTCCCCAAGGTGAGCAGGAGTTGGGTCGGCACGGTCACTCCGGCCGCTGCGATCAGCAACGCCGGCTCGTCCGGGAAGAACAAGTGCGCGATGACCGGCGAGGCGATGAGCCAGACCACCGTGCCGAATAACGCACCGCCGAAGCCGATCGCGATCAGCGTCGGCCACAGCCGCGGCAGGTCTCGCCGCGGAGCCGCGAGGAAGTAGGCGAGAGCGCCAGGCAGCCCCAGGACGCAGAGCACGCCGACCAGCCCGGGGAGCATCCGCAGCAGTGCATATTCACCGACCGCCGATGGGCCGCCGGTGCGCGCGACGAGGACGGTAGCGAGGGTCAGGCCGGCGATCGCCAGCGCGCGGGCGGACGTGTTCGCCACGACGGTCCGGAACAGTTCACCGGTGACACGGCCTCTCATGAGGCACGCTTCTTCTGCTGGTCCTGCATGACCAGGACGAGTGCGGCGACCAGGCCCAGCCAGGTCCAGAGATGCCGGAAATGGAGTACCTCGTAGAACCCGGCAGCCGTAGCCATGATCGGTCCGATGACGGCCAGCAGCCAGGGTCTGGGGACCAGCGCCGCATAGGACTCGGGCAGGTTGCCGACGACGAGCCGGAAGCACCGCACACCGATGGCGAGACCCAGGGCAAGCAACCCGAGCGCACCGATCAGCCCGCGTTCGAGCAGGGTCGCGAGGTAGTCGTTGTGGGCCTCTTTGACGTACGGCGCCTGGTTGGCGGCGAGGGCCGCTTTGGTCCGGGCAGGCCCGTACCCGGTGGCGTCGCCCTCGAAGAAGAGGTTGGTGCCCTCGTGCACGATGGTCGCGCGCTCGCTGGTGGAGCTGCCGCTGCGGCCGAAGGAGTCGCGCAGCAGCGGGACACTGCCGGCTGCGGCTTCACGGACTTGGCCCAGGTCGACGCGAGGCATGACGAAGACGAACACCAGTCCGGCCAGCAACACCGACGCGGCCAGCGTGGTGAGGCCGATGAGAGCACCTCTGCGGCGGTACCGGGTGACGGTGAAGGCGAGGACGAGCCCGACCAGCAGGGTGAGCATGGCGCCGTTCGAGCCGGTGAAGCCGATCGCTGCCAGGACGAGGATGTAGGCGATCCGGCGTACGCCGGGGGACTGCGGGCACTTGCACGCGGCCATCACGAACAGCGAGACGACCAGGTAGTTGCCGGCCAGGTTCGGGTCGCCGAAGGTGTACGACGCGCGGACGCCGTCCTTGGCGGAGACTCCGCTGAGCGCGTTGATGCCGAGCAGGTACGCCGCGGCCATCACACCGGAGTAGACCGGCGCGGTCCGGCACCAGGCACGGGTGACCGCCGACACGATCGCCGGGTTGTGGCGTCCCAGCGCCAAGGCGGCACCCCAGGCCAGTAGAAGCACGTCCTGCGCCAGTACGAGGCCCACTCCGACGGGTGCTTGTGCGACGTACGCCGCAAAGGCGCCGCCGAGCAACAGGCCCGCAATGCCAAGTAGATAAGGCACTTTGACCGGCAGATGTTCGCGAACCGACCAGAGCAGGGCAAGGCCGATGCACAGCGTCATGCCGACGTCGGCCAGAGCAGTGTTGCCCGGCCCAGCGGGGACCAGGAACGGGAGCAGGCAGACGGTCAGCCCCATCATGGTGGCGAGCACGTCGCCGCGAGGCAGGCCTGGCCGGTTGATCCCGCCGGGAGCGCGTTGCGGAGCTGTCAGCGTCATCGGGCTCTCACTCCTTACCCTCGGTGGGCCATAGCGGCAGACTCGCCAGCAGCTCGAGATGATCGCTGCCGAAGCCGTCGTCGTTCGCCAGCGCTGCTACCTCGCCTAGCCCCACGAGGGCCGCGCTGTACCAGAGGTCAGCCGGCAGCCCGAGCGCGGTGAGCCCGTCGCGAAGGTAGGAGCGGACGAGGTCGGGTAGCCAGCCTCGGCCGAGCAGTCCGTACCTGATGCCCGCGCCAAAACCCGTACGCCGCAAGCCCCGATGCCGGAGTACACGGTGGCCAGGGCGAGTGTGCCGATCCAGGTAGAGGCAGTAACTGACCGCGAATCGAACCAGGTCGCGCAGCGGCCAACCACTGCGCTCGCCACCCTCCCAATCGACCACGCCGGTGATCACCCCGTCGTCGACGAGGAGGTTCCCGAACCAGTAGTCGCCGTGCACCATCGTGCGGCAGACCCGCTGGTCGCCCAGCTGGTGATCGGCCGAGGTCAACCTGATCAGGGCGGAGTCGAGCTGCGGATGACCGGCCCAACGCTCACGCAACTGGTCGGCCACCTCCTCGGCCCACCGGATCCGGGTCCGCTCGCCCGAGGTCGCGGTCTGGAACCTCCGCAGCCAGCCACCGGCCAGCGCGAAGTCGACCGCAACCAGCCGGGCGCGGGCGGTGTGCAGCCAGTGGTGGTACGCAACGCTCATCGGCTTGCCCCGCAAGGCCGTGGAGACCAGTGCCGGCAGTCCGTCGCTGTCGAGCGTCTCGACGTACCGGGGGACAGTCTCGCCGAGACCTCCGAGGTCGGCGTCGCGCAGGTCGATCAGCATCTCGGTCTCGTGCCGGATCGCCGCCGCGGCCAGGGACGTCGCGGGGATCTTGACGGCGATCGGGCCGGCCGGTCCGCCCGGGAAGGTGCCCGGCGCGGGGGTGACGATGAAGGTCATCTTGGCGTCGGGGTCGCGGGAGGCCGCGATCAGCACGCCGCGGGTGTCCGGCGCGAACAGCAGCTCGTGCACCGACCGCGGCCGGGGATGAATCGCTCGGGGCGCTTCGGTCATGGTCGTCTCCCCACGAGAGCGCGGCCAGGTGCGGCCGCGCCGGTCCAGCTCCAGGGCAGCCGCCGGGCGAGGCTGAGCAGTGCCGACGCCGGCACCGCGCTGAGCGCCAGTCCCGGCGGGACGGTGGCGATCGTGGTCCAGAAGTGCCGGACGGCGGCTTCGGTGTCGTCGATCAGGACGATCGGCCGGCCCAGCGTCGGTAGCACGATGAACTCGCGCTCGACCGCGATCGCCAGCTCCCGCGCCAGCCGCCGCAGCCGGCGACGGCTGAACGGGCGCTGATCGATCAGCACCACCGGCAGGTCCGGCTTCAGCTGGTCCGAGAGGTCGTCGTCGATGGCCCGGGCGTCGATCTCCAAGGTGCCGAGTGGGCACAACGTCATCCAGGGCGAGGTCGCGAGCCGGGACGAGCCGGCCGGCTCCGCGAAGCTCATCGCGCCACCAGACCGGCGGTCCGCCCACCTGAGTAGACCTGGTCCAGTACGTCGGCCAGCCGCTCGGCATCGAAGGTCGCCCCAGCGAGCACCAGCCCTTGCCGGACGAGCCGTTCGGCGGTCCGTGGATCGTCCAGTACGCCGTCGATCGCCGCCGCAAGCAGTTCCGGCCGCCCCGGGGGTACCAGTACTCCACTCTCGCCCGGGATGACGAGATCGGGTACGGAGTTCACGGCCGTCGCCACCACGGGCACACCGCATCGCATCGCCTCGACGACGGCACACGGCAAGCCCTCGTAGCGACTGGCCATCGCGAACACGTCGAAGGCGGGCAACAGACTCGCGACATCCGATCGCTCGCCGGCGAACATGAATCGGTCGAGCAGCCCTGCCCTGCGGACGAGTTCTCGCGCTGCCGTGAGCCCGGGCCCCGAGCCGATCCAGACGGCTGTCGCGTCGCGGTGCCGCAGGTTGGCGATCGCCGCGATCAGGTGCTCCGGCGCCTTCTGATAGTCGACCCGGCCGACCGTGCCAACGACCAGGCCATCGCCGGCGAGGCCCAGCGCCGCCCGCGCGGCCGCCCGGGACTCGTCGGTCTTCGGCACGGTGATGGCCTCGACCACCGGAGCGATGGTGCGCAAGGACGACGGCGTCGCCAGTCCTCGGCGCAGCGCCTCTGTGGCGACGCCGCTGCCGATCGCGAGCACGGCGTCGGTGATCGACGCCAGCCTGCGTTCGATGGCGACGTACGCCGCCTTGCGCACCGGGTTCTGGAATTCGTGGAACGGAAAGCCGTGGTACGTGTGCACGATCATCGGGACGGCCGCTCGATGGGCGGCCAGCCGGCCGAGCGCGCCGGCCTTCGCGCTATGGGTGTGCACCACGTCGAAGCCGCCGGCCTCGCAGAGCCTGGTGAGCCGGCGCAGTGCGGTGCGGTCGTCGCGTGGTGACAGCGGCGAGACCAGCGAAGGCTCGATGACGACGCGGAAGCCCGCGGCCTCGGCCCGCTCCGTCAACGGTCCGCCCTGCCCGGTGACGATGGTGACGGCGTACCGGTTGGGATCCAGCGGCAGGACGCCGCGCAAGGCGACCCCGCCGGCGCCGGCGATGAAGCGGGTGACGATCTGGGCGACCTCGATCCGGTCCGTCATCACGACACCCCGTTCGAGCGGACCGACTCCAGGCGCGGCCGCAGGAGCTCGGCCAGGCCCGCGCCGGGTTCACGCCCCAACTGGAGTTCCAAGCAGGGCAGCCGGTTGGCGAGAACGGCAGCGACGTCTTCGACCGGTGGGTGCGCCGGCCCACAACCGGTCGCCATCGCGAGAACGGCAGCGGTCGACCAGAAGCGCCGGAGTTCGCCGGCGGAGTACGTGCCGGTGACGATGGCGCGGGTTGCTTGCGCGGCGGTGATGGATCGAAGCTGAGGGTCGGCTTGCAGCCCGCGCCGTACGACGACGATCAGCTCGGGTCGCAGGGATCGCATCCGCGTCTCCCACCCGTGTTCGCGGCGGCCGTGGAAGGTCTTGCGGCCGGTCGAATCGGTCGCTTCGACCGGCAGCCGGATCGGTTCGGCCAGCCCGTAGGCGATGGTGCCGTCGCACGCGGCCAGGTTGTCGCAGGTGGCCCGGCTGCCGTCGGCCAGCTCGCGCGCCACCAGGCTGGACTTGCCGACGCCACCGGGTCCTGCCAGTAGGACGGCGATTCCGTCGATCTCCACGACCGATACGTGCAGCGGCGCGAAGCCTTGCTGCATTGCCATCCACAGCGCGGGGTAGTGCACGAGCACTTGCCCGGTCAGTGCGTGGTGCCTGGCGGGAAGCAACCGAGCTGCGGCGGCTTCCTTGGCCGACGGCGTCCAGCGGCTGACGACCCGGAGACCGTCCTCGTCGATCGACCACAGTTGGCTGTAGCCGGAGCCGCCCGCGCTGTCGAGGATCGCCTCGCGCCGGTCGGTGGCCCAGACGCCCCGGGTGATCGGCTCGCAGCCAGAGGTGCCGAACCGCTGCTTGCTCGGCTCCACGGCGACAAGGACGTTGGGGAGGTCATCGCAGTCGCGCTCTGCGCCACCGGTCGCAGCGAGAATCGTGTCGATCGCGGCCGCCGATCCCTCGACCGCCATCCGTTGGCCGGCGGTGTGCAGGAAGGTGTGCGCGATCGGTGCGGCGCTCACGCGAGCCTGCCGAAGCGGCGCTTGGCGGGACCGTTGACGATGCCGAGGACCGGCCAGCGGACGGCCTTGAGTACGTCGTCCAGGTCGTCGAGGCGGCGCAGCAACACCGTGCCGCCCGACACGACCACCACGCCGGCCGTCATCTCGTCCTGCGGCGTGACCGCGGACAACCCGGTGAACCGGACGTTCGCGAACGGCGCGTCCATCTCGAGCACGCTCGCTTCACCGGCCTCCTCGATCCCGCCCGGCGAGGTGCTCTTCGCCCGATGTGGTGCCGACGCGAAGCCGGACAGCGAGAACAGCAACTGGCTCACCGTGTCCGCATCCGATTCGTCGGCCCCCATCAGGACGACGGCATCGACTCCCTGCCGTCGGGCAGCGAGCGCCATCGTGTTGCGTAGCGAGCCGATCTCTTCGGAGGACTTGCCCAGGACGGGCGCCTCCAGCAGATGGGCCAGCGCCCGGACACTCGCCACCCGTGGCCGCATCGTCTCGAGGACAGCCGCGGCGGTCAGCCCGAGGACGAGCCCGAGCAGCAACGCGAGCGCTGCCTGGGGGAGCAGAGGTGACTGGACCTGACTGAGCTCCGGCTTATTGCCGACCGGTACGACGATGTCGCGGGTGGCATCGGCGATGGTCAGCGAAGCCCGCTGGGTGGTGAGCTGGGACAGCAGCTGATCGGCCGACTGGATCTGCGTCTGGATGTCGGCCCGGGCGTTGATGTCGGCGATGCCTTTGAGTTGCAGTGCGAGCTTGTTGCGGTTGGCGGTGGCCGCGTCGACCTGCTCGTCCAGCTTGGTCAGCGCGGCGTTGAACGCGGCCCGATCCCCTTGGTTCATGAAGAGCGCGACCCGCTCGGCCAGGGCGGCGACGATCTGGCCGGCCGCGATCGGGTCCTTGTCCGTGACGCTCAGCTCGACGATCGAGGACTCACCGAGCCGCTGCGCAGCCACATGGGTGGCGGCGAATTCGGCCACGTCGCGCTGTGCGCCCGCCTGTTTGAGCGAGGCGTCCAGCAGACCGGGTGTGGTCGCCAGGGCGAGTACCCGGCTGCTGATCCCTTCGGCCTCGGTCGCAGACCGCGGCGCGCCGGAGACCACCTGGAGCCGGATCGAGGCCAGCGAGACCGATGGCTGCCTCGCCTGCCAGGCGATCGCGGCGGCGACCGGGAGCAGTACGCACACCAGGATGATCCCCAGGTGGGCCCGCACGATCCGACGGAACATCTCTTCGATGGTCATCGCTGTGCCCTTCGTCCGATGGCGTGCCTCACGGCAGCACCAGCACTGTCTTCGTGGCCGAGCTGGACAGCCCAACCGTGTCGGTGACCGTCACCCGGACCGTGAAGATCCCGATCGAGGTGTAGGTGCAGGTGGTGGTCGGCGTGGTCTGGACCGGCTTGGCCGGCCCGCTGCCGCAGCTGAACAGGTAGGTCGCGATCGGCGACTTGTCGACGCTGGTCGACCCCGACGCGTCCGCGGTGACGGACTGCTTCAACTTGATCGAGGACTTGTTGAGCTTGAGGTCCGCGTTCGGCGCCACGTCCGCGAGGATCCTGACCTGGGCGGTCGCGGTGCTGCTGGCGTCGGCCGTATCGCGAACCGTCACCCGGGAGGTGAAGATGCCCGCGTTCGGGTAGCTGCAGGTGAACGACGAGGTCGTCAGCGCGCCGGAGGTCTGTCCGTTGCCGCAGTCGAAGGTGTAGCTCGCCAGTGGTCTGCCATCGGCGTCCGACGAAGCGCCCGCGTTGAGGACGACCTGCTGCGGCCGGTAGGCCTGGTTCGGAGTCGCGGTGATCCGTGCGGTCGGCAGGCCGTTCGGCTTCACCACCAGGGCGGTGCCGGTCCAGGTGTCGCTCAGGCCGGACGAGTCCGTCACGGTGACCGTCGGCGTGAAGGTGCCGGCCGCCGTGTACCGGCAGACGCCGCTCGAGGTCGTCAGCACCGTCCCGTTGCCACAGGCGATCTGGTACGCCGTGATCGGCGCGCCCAGTCCGACGCTGGTCGACCCGTCGACGGTCACGTCCACCGGGGCGAACAACGCCGAGGCCGGCGTGACGGTCGCCCTGGCCACCGGTCCGACGAACTCGAAGGCGCCGAGGTCGGCGAAGACGACCGGTCCCACGCCGGTGTTGGGAATCACCGGGTTGTCGGCCAGAGCCGTGCCGTCGCGGTTGGTCGCCGTCCAGCCGGTCACCGCGGTGTCGGCGGAGTCGATCGCGGGGGACTGGCCGGTCAGGTGCAGATCGCGACCGGTGAGATTTACGAAGAGCGGGTTGGCTGCCTGGCCGGCGGCCTCCTGTCCACTCGCGGTCCGGAAAGCGGCGATCGACGTGTACGGCTGGGATGCCCATTCGTACAAGTTGCCGTTGGCAGCTGTCTGGAAGACCAGGTCGCGGTCGAGTGTGGTGCCCGGGCTGGACGCTTCGTCGACCCGGATCTCGCCGATCGTCCGGGTACTGCCGACGGCGTTGTCCATCGCGATGTTGTCGCGGGCGGTGGAGTTGGTCGAGCCGCCCTCGAAGTTGATCCCGGCGGTGGCGTTGCGGACGACCGTGTTCGACAGGACCGTGGTGTTCGGTGCGAACGAGGTGTCGATGCCGTGGTCGCCGTTGTCGTAGACGACGTTGCGGCGGATCGTCGTACCGGTCGAACCGCTGTAGGACTCGATGCCGGAGTCGTCGTTGCCGTAGCTGAGGTTGGCCTCGATCAGGGTCTGCTGAGAGGAGGCGCTGACGTCGATGCCGGTGGCGATCCGGGTGGACAGTCGCTTGTTGCGGTAGGTGGTCACCCAGGCCACGGTGACCCGGGTGCTGCCCTGGACGCTGACGCCGTGGTGCTGGTTCTCGTGGGTGACCGAGTTGCGCAGCTCGCTGTCGGTGGAGTTGAAGAACCGGACACCGATGGAGAGGTTGAAGGCGGACTGGATGCCGGTCAGGCTCGCGTTGCTCGACGCGTCGACCGTGATACCGGGAGCGCCGGCCTGGGCGACGTCGAGGTCCCCGAGGATGACTCGCTGGGTCCGGTCCAGATCGACCCCGTTGAAGTTCTGCTGGCGGATCGCGAATCCGGAGACCGCGATGTCACTGACCTGGCGGAGCAGGATGCCGAAGCTGCGAGCGCCCGCCGCGACGGTGTGGCCGGCTGCCGGGTTGGTGCCGCCGGTGTCGACGTAGAGGCTGGTCGTGGCGGCGTCGTAGTACCAGCTGTTCGGAGTGGTCGTGGTCGCACTGGTTGCCTTGGGCAAGGGCTGCCCGTCCAGGAAGACCTGAGCGGGAGCGACCGCGAAGGTGTGCGTCCAGGCGGTCGTCGCGGTGGCGGTCCAGCCGGCGGCGTCGGAGACGTCGTTGGTGCCGACGATGACGGCGCTCGGCGAGGTGGCCTTCAGGGTGATCGGGTTGGCCGGCTCGCCGCTGGCGGTGATGGTGACCTGCTCGCGGTACTGGCCTGGTCCGACGAGGGCGGTGTCACCGGCGAGCAGTTTCTTGGTGGCGGCGCCAATGGTGCAGAACGGTGAGGCGACGGTGCCGGGGCCTGTGTCGGTGCAGGCGGGGTTGGTCTGTTCGACGGAGTAGGTCTGGACCGGTCGGGTGCTGATGACCTCTTGCGAGCTTGCGGAGTCGGTGAGACCCGCGGCATCCGTGACGGTCACGGTGACCGCGTAGCTGCCTGGACCAGCATAGGTGTGAGTGGCAGTCGGCGTGGGTTGCGGGCCGACGACCGTGCCGTCGCCGAAGTCGAAGGTGTAGGACGCGATGCCGAACAGATCCGCGTCGCTCGAACCGCTCGCGTCGGCGGTCACCGGGGGCGACGGCGGGGTGCTCATCGCGGCGGGGTTGAGGATCAGCGCGGCGTGCGGTGCGTAGTTCGTCGAACCGGCGACCGGCTGGAACTCGAGCGCGCCGCGATCGGCGTACGCCGGTGTGCCGGCGCCGGTGTCGGCGACGATCGTGTCATCGGCGAGTTGGTTGCCAGCGGCATCGGTCGCCCGGAAGCCGGTGGCGCCGGAGTTCGCCGAGTCGACGGCGGTCGAGCCGGCGGTGAGCCTGAAGTCGCCGGACGCCGGGTTGACGAGGTCGGGGTCGATCGAAGATCCGTGGCTCTCCTGGCCGCTGGCGGTGGCGTACCCGGACAGCTTCGGGTAGACGACGCCGCCGACCTTCGTGGTCGGAGCGGTCGTGTGGTTGAAGGCGGTGTCGTAGTCGGCGCTGAATCCGGAGACCGAGCCGGCGTCGACGTACAGGTTGTACTCGGTGGCGGTGACGCCGTTGTCGACCAGCAGGTTGTTGGTCAGGGTCGTGCCGGTGGAGACGCCTTCGACGGAGATGCCGTCTCGGCGGTTTGCGTACGAGGTGTTGTTGAGGTAGCGGACGCCGGTCGATGCGAGGGTGTCGAAGCCGTGGTCGCCGTTGGCGTAGGAGATGTTGCGGGCGACGAGGGCGCGGTGCGAGCCGCTGTAGACCTGTACGCCGGTGTCCTGGTTCTGGTACGTGACGTTGTTGACGACCGTGTTGTCGGGGGAGTTCGTGTTGACGTCGATGCCGGCCGAGGTGGCGTTCGGGTTGACGGACGTGTTCGCGTAGGTGGTGTTGCCGTCGATCAGGTTGTTCGACGAGGTGGACAGGCCGATGCCGTGCAGGCCGTTGTGATGGCTGCTCGACCCGGTGACGGTGACGCCGCTGGACGCGGCGATCCGGATCCCCGTCGACAACGAACCGTCGACGGCGGCAGCGCGGACGACGTTGCCGCCGCCCGGTGAGGTATCGATCAGGATGCCGTTGCTGGCCGACTGGGAGGCGGTGACGTGATCGATGGTGGCCCCGGTCGCGGTCAGCAGCCGGACGCCGGCCAGGTTCGGCCGGTCGGTCTCGATGTTGCTGATGGCAACGTTCGACTTGCTGCTCGCGGTGACGCCGAAGGATTGCGCGCCGGCCTCGACCTGGTGGCCGTCGCCGGGGTTGGCGCCGCCGGCGTCGACGTACAGGACCTTGGCGGTCGCGTCGTAGAACCAGCTGTTCGCGACTGTGGTGGTTGCCGAGGTCGCGGTCGCCAGACGTTGACCGTCGAAGAACACCTGCCGTGGGACGGAGGGCGGCGCGTACGGCGTACTCCACGCTGTCGTGCTTGTCGCCGTCCAGAGCGCTGCTGTGCTCAGGGAGCGGGTGCCGAGGATGACGACACCGGGTGCGTCACCGACGACGCTGATTGGGTCGGTGGCGGTACCGGAGGCGTTGATGGTGACTTGCTCGCGGTATGTGCCGGGCGCGACGTGAACGGTGTCGCCCGGCGCGATCGCCTTCTTGGTGCCCTGGGAGATCGTGCAGAACGGAACAGCTTGGGTGCCGGCGCCTGCCAGGGTGTCGCTGCAGTTGGCCGCGCCGTTGTTCACCCAGTAGCCCGTGCCGGCTGCGGCTGCCGGGCCGCTGCTGACGACGACGAGGGTGGACGCGGCGAGGATCATGACCGATCCGGCCGCCAGCTGCTTGAGCCGTCTGTACATGATCTCTCCTGCGTCTGGAAGCGTGGTTAGTGGAGTACGGCTACCGGCCGCATCCGGGCGACGGGCTGGACCAGCCCGTTGCGGACGAGGACGTCGAGCGCGGCGTCGACGCCGCGGTTGTCGAAGTGCGGGGCGTCGGTGGGTGCGCCGTCGTCATAGCGATAGCGCAGCGTCTTGCGGCCGAGTGGGTCGTCGCCGGAGATGCCCCGGGTGACCAGGTCCTTCACGACCGTGCCGGCGCCATGGCACGCGGAGTAGAGGCTGTTGGCGGCCTTGTCCCCGGCTACCGCGAGATAGCTGGAGGTGCGATGCGTGCCGGGCAGCAGGACGGCCTGACCGGTGTCCGCGAAGGTGGTCCCGGGCGTCATCATGCTGGCTGGGAAGGCCCGGCAGGAGTTGTGCCGATGGACCACAGCCGTCGATCCGTCGACGGGCTCCTCGTAGATGCTGTTGTGGGGGGAGTCGACGACGAGTCGTCCGGTGGCGCCGCCGAAGGACTCGGCCGCGATCTTGCGGAGCGCCGCGTAGGTCGCGGTACGGAAGGCGAAGCCGTAGTTCATCGCTGCCGCCGTGGCCAGCATCAGTCGCTGGCCTTCGTCGGTGGCGAGCCCGAGCGGCGTGCAACCGTCGGTGAAGTAGAGGCTCAGCCGGGCCTTGAGCTGGGCGAAGGACTTCGCCGAACGCAGGTGGAACCACGGCTTCAGGGCCGCGTTGACCGCCTTGATCTGGCGTGGGTAGTCCTTGCGACGGAAGAAGAGCCGGCCGATCTCGCCGGTGAAGACACCGCCGCCACCGTGGTACTGGATGGTCAGCTGGCCTTCCTTCACCCCTAGCTTCGCGGCCCGCTCCGGATCGAGGATCTCCTCGACCCGCTGCAGCTCGACGAAGTGGTTCGACGGGCCGACGGTCCCGAACCGGTACCGCGCCAGCTGGAAGGCGACGCCGGGGAGCTCGGACTGCAGCCGGTCGATCCCGCCGTACCGCTCCAGCTCGATCCGGCCGCCCTCCTCGATCCGCTCGAGGTCGTCGGCGGGTGCGCCCCAGCGCTCGACGCTGAACTCCGAGCCGTTCTTGACCGCCCTGACCACCTCGGAGCGGGACAGCTCGCGCGTGCCCTGAGTGGGGTACGGATAACGCTGGCGGACGGCCCGCATGAAGGTGTCGATGGCGCGCTCGTCGGGAACCTCAGAGTCGACGGCGATCAGCGCCATCCCGCAGTTCACCGACGAGCTGGTCAGGTCGGGACGGATCGTGCCGTTGGTCGCGACCGCGACACTGGACGGCAGCTCCATCTTGGACTTGTGATGGAAGTCGGGCAGCACGACCGGCGGAGCAGCCAGGTCCGCGCCCTCGACCCGATGACGCAGCGCTGCAACCGTGGTCTGGTTGGCCGGCAGCAGGTGACTGTCATCGAAGACCGTCGGGGGGTCGGTGACGGCGTCGAGGACGCGGACATTCAGTGGTGGCTGGTGATCAGTGGTCATGGCTGCTCGCAGTCGTGGTAGGCGGTCACGTGGTCAGAAGTCGTCCGGGTACGGCGCGCCCGCGGTGACAGCGGACACCAGGCCGGGGGCCGGGGTGTACTCCGGGACGAGCCGGCGCAGGTGCCGGAACACCTCGTCGGGACGGTTGTGTGAGGCCGCGTCGTACAGCTCGCGCAGGCCGGCCCGGAAGCCGGGGACGGCGTGCGGCGGCTTCGTCATCGAGATCCGCGGGTGGTCGGTCGGCAGTGCTTCCTCCTCGCAGCCGAACAGCTCCTCGGTCAGCTTCTCGCCGGGCCGCAGGCCGGTGTAGCGGAACTTCACGTCGCGGATGTTGAGCAGGTTCGCGAAGTTGCGGACCAGGTCGACGATCCGGACCGGTTCGCCCATGTCGAGGACGTACGTCGAGGAGCCGTCGGCCATCCGGGCCGCCTCGAGGACCAGTCCGACGGCTTCCTCGATGGTCATGAAGAAGCGGTTCACGTCCGGGTGGGTCACGGTCACGTCCGCGCCGCTGGCGAGCTGGTCGCGGACCACGTGCAGGAGCGAGCCGCGGCTGCCGAGTACGTTGCCGAACCGGACCGCCGTCAGCACGGTGTCCGAGCCGTGGTGCGCTTCCAGGACCAGCTCGGCCAGCCGTTTGGTTGCCCCGAGCACCGAAGCTGGGTTGGCTGCCTTGTCGGTGGAGATCAGCACGAACCGTTCGACGTCGTAGGCGATCGCGGCCTCGACCAGGTTCTCGGTGCCCCGGACATTCGACTTCACGCCTTCGCAGGGGTGGCGCTCCAGTACCGGCAGGTGTTTGAGGGCCGCGGCGTGGAAGACGATCTGCGGACGGTGGTCGCGGAACAGTTGGTGGATCCGCTCGCTGTCGCGGATGTCGGCCACCACAGTGCTCTCGGTGTCCAGCAGCGCCTCGCCCCACAGATCGAGCTGGGTGCGGTGCAGGTTCGACTCGTCGTGGTCGAGCATGATCAGCTCGGCCGGCCCGAAGCCGTAGACCTGGCGGCACAACTCGCTGCCGATCGAACCGCCCGCGCCCGTCACCAGGACCCGCTTGCCGGCGATGGCCTCGGCCGCACCGCGACTGACCACGTGCATCTCCGGGCGCCCGATCAACGGGCCGACCTGGAGAGCGCGCATGTCGGTGCCGGCGATCTGCCGCTGCAGCGCCGACAGGAACGGCGGCAGGTGGAGCACGGTGACGCCTTGGGCGGCCGCCCGGAGTCCGAGCTGCTTCACCTCGTGGGTCGGCATCGACGGGATGGCGACCACGACGACATCGACGCGGTTGCTTTCGAGTACGGCCTCGAGATCGGCCAGCGTGCCCAGTACCCGGCGTCCTCCGAACCGCCGGCCCTGCTTGGATTCGTCGTCGTCCAGGAAGCCAACCGGCTCCAGCCCGAACGAGCTGACCCGGTGCAGGTCGCGGGCCAGGGCGAGGCCGGCCTCACCGGCCCCGACCACGATGGTCCGCAACAGGTTCTTCTCGTCTTGCCGTAGCAACACAGGCTGACTCATTCCGCTCCCTTTCTGGAGAACCGCCGGTTCGTCGCGTCTGCCAACGCGGCGCACACGGCATCGATCTGGCCGTCGGTCAGACGGGGGTGGATCGGTAGTGACAGCAACTGGTCGAAAAGGGCGTCTGCGCCGTTCATCCCGCTCGGGGGAATCGACGCGACCTGGCCGAAGTACGTGAGCTGGTGGACCGGGATGAAGTGCACCGAGGTGCCGACTCCCCGGGCCGCCAGTTCGGCGATCACCTCGTCCCGCTCGATCCCTGCTGCCAGCCGGATCGGGTAGAGATGCCACGCGTGGGTGCCGGTTCCGGGTGCGGGGCGGTGGGGGAGCGCCACCGCCGGCAGCGTGGACAGCTGGAGGTCATAACGGGCAGCGATCTGGGCTCGGCGCTCCTGCCACCTGGGTAGGTGCGTGAGCTGGGCGCGTCCCATCGCTGCCTGGATGTCGGTCATGTTGGCTTTGAGACCGGCTTCGGCGACGTCGTAGCGCCAACTGCCGCCGGGGAGGTACCGGCGCCACGCGTCGGCGGTCATCCCGTGCAAACGGGCCTGATGCAACCATCCGGCCCGGTCCGCGTTGTTGGTAGTGATCATGCCGCCTTCGCCGAGCGGCAGGTTCTTCGTTGCGTAGAAGCTGAAACAGGTCGCTCCGCACTGCGAGCCGATGGGTGTCGAGCCCTCGTAGGTGCCGATCGCGTGAGCGGCGTCGACGACGACCTGGTCGAGCGTGAGCCCGGCCGCGTCGGCCAGCGCCGGTACGTCCGCAAGGTCACCCGCCCAGTGCACGACGGTCATCGCCGCGGGTTGTCCGAAGGCTCGTACTGAGTCCCGCACGGTGGCGGGAGTCGGCATGCCGGTGATCGCGTCGACATCGACGAGAACCGGTTGCAGGCCTGCGTGCACGATGGCCTGGACGGCGCCGCAGAACGTCATCGTCGAGGTGAGGACGAGCGATCCGCGCGGCAGCCCGTAGGAGCGCAACGCGAGCTCGATCCCGTGTGTACACGAGGAAACGGCGACGGCATGGTCCGCGCCGACATAGCCGGCGAACTCGCCCTCGAAGGCGGCCACCTCGCGGCCGGTGGTGACCCAGCCGGACCGGAGTACGCGGAGTGCGGCGTTCTGGGCCGCGGCGGTGATGTAGCAGTCCGCGAACGGCACCTGGACCTCTTCGGCCGGTACGGCGCGCGGCACAGCATTGATTCGGGTAGTCATCCCGTATGCCCCCCTCAGAGCCACTGCTTTGACCTCGACGCTACGGGCCGTGAGCGTGGCCCGCGCCCGACGAGGAGGTGAGAACGTCTACGTCAGAAGGACGATCCGCGGCAGCCGGCGGCCGGGAGTTCGTCGATTTCGTCGATGCCCTTCACGCCGTGTGACCGGGCGAAGGCCACCAGGGCGAGGGCCGAGTGCTGGTCCGATCTGCGGAGCAGGCTCTGCACGTGGGTCCGGACCGTGTTCATCGAGACGAACAGCTGTGCGGCGACCTCGGCCCGGGTCATCCCGGACACCAGGCAGCGCAGTACTTCGAGCTCGCGCGGCGTCAGTTCCGCGACGAACTCGGCGGCCGCCTGCCGTCCTCGGCGATCCGACAGCAGATGATCCAGCACCGGCCGCAACGTGGCCGGCGCGAGGTAGAGCTGGCCGCTGAGGACCTGCCACACAGCCGCCATCAGCGCTTGCAGTGGTGTGGTCTTCGACAGCCATCCGCCTGCACCCGACTCGAGTGCCTTGACGATCAGGCGCGGCTCGTTGCTGCCGGACAAGACGATGGCCGGCGGCGCGTCCGCACTGCGGGCCAACTCGTCGAGCAGGTCGAACCCGGACTCGTCGGCGAGCATCAGGTCGAGCAGCACGAGGTCGGGTGGATCGGAGGCGATGAGTGCCCGGGCCGCGTCGAGGTTCGAGGCACGGTCCACCCGGCTGATGCCGTCTTCTGCCAGCAACGCTTCGCCGAGGACGTCCGCGAAGACGCGATGATCGTCGACGAGCAAGAGAGTCGCGCCCTCGGTCATACCGGCCTACCACCGCTGCTCAGGACGGCCGCGTCGACCAGACCGGCGGCCTCGGCCGCCCTGGCGATCTTGCCCCTGCCGTGGACTCCGAGCTTGCGCAGGATCTGCTGAACGTGGGTCCGGACAGTGTGCCGACTGACCCCGAGCCGGTCGGCCATCTCCTGCGTGGAATGACCGCGCACGACGAGCCGCAGTACTTCGAGCTCGCGGCCGGTGAGCGCGTCCACGACGCCGTGGTCCTGCCGCTGACCCGGGATCTGCCAGCCCTCGGACACCCGCTCGCCACCGGCGACCCGGTCGAGAGTGTTCATCAGTACGGGAAAGGCGCAGGCCTTGTTGACCACGCCGCGGATCAGGCCTTGCTCGTAGGCCTCCCAGACACCGTCCTGGCAGACATCGGTGAGCAGGACGACGGCCGGTGGATCGTCGAGTCCGGCCAGGAACCCGGCCACCGCGACCGCATAGGTCTCCACGACGTCGATGACGCAGATGTCCGGACGCGACTCGGTGGCGCGGCTCATCAGAACGGCGGGCTCGTCGGTGGTCAGGACCACCTCGTGGCCTTGCTGCGCGAGGGCCGTCGACAGGACCGACGAGAAGAGCCATTGCTCGTCGCAGATCGCGAGCCTCATGCCGGCCTCACCGGACGCCGGAGGGCCGGGACACAGAGGCGGACAGTGGTACCGGTTCCTGGTCCGCTGGAGATCTCGAGTCGGCCCTTGCAGGCCCGCACCGCGGCCGCGACGACCTGTAGGCCGTGGCCGGTGCCCGACGCGATGCCGCCGAAACCCGCGCCGTCGTCGACGACCTCGACCTTCGCCTCGTCGCCGTCCACACCGACCGTCACCGTCACGGACCCGTTCGCTCCGGCCGCGCGGCAGGCGTTGTCGAGCAGATTGCCGACTGCCCGCCGGAACAGTGCCTGCTCGCCCGCCACCAGGACGTGCTTCGAGCGTACGACGGTGATCCTGCCCCGGTGGGTGAGCCGTACGACCTCCGCGCACTCGGTGACGAGTCGGGAAAGATTGACCGTGCCGGTGTCGTGACCGCGATCGAACTCGGCCGCGAGCATCTCGGCGATCGCGGTGAACTGCTGGTGGATCAAGGTCATCCGGGTCTGCCCGGCGTCCTGCCCGGCCCTCGGCTCGGACAGCAAGAGACCTGCGGCAACGTACTGCCGCAGGTCGTGGCACAGCCTCTTCAGCTGATCCGGGTTGTTCGTCTCCGCACTCTTCTCGACGAATGGTTCCGGCGCACTGACAGCACTCATCCGTGACCCCCCTCAGAGTCATCACCGAGCGAACCGCTGCCCCTGCGGTTCCGTGCGGCCAATCCCTTCGCAGGGCCCCCTGGCGTGCACGTCCCGGTCTCAGGGCACTAGTACAGGGGGTCGGCCCGCCTGCTGGTGGAGGTTTCGCGGAGTCGTCATGAGGCGGTCATTTTCCTGTCATGAACCGCGCCCCGGGATCAGTGGTGGAACTCGTACGCACCCAGGTCGTCGTAGCGCCTCGGACCTTCGGCGAAGGTGTTGGCCGTGGCAGGATCGTCGTACCGGCCGGCGCCGAGGAGATCGGTCGACTGGGCTCCGGAGACTCCGGAGTCGCCGCGGTCGATCGCGGCCGAGCCGGCCCGCAGACTGAGATCCCATCCGCCGGGGGAGACGAAGCCGGGGTCGGCCTGGACGCCGTGGGACTCCTGCTGGGTGGCCGCCTGCATCGCGGCGAGCGAGGTGTAGGTCGACTTGAACGCGTACATCTTGCCGGCCTTGGTCAGCCAGACGAGGTTGTGGTCGACGGTGGTACTGGCCGGCGCCGAATCCCAGATCCCGATGTTGCCCGCCCGCCGGGCACAGGAGATGCCGTTGTAGGCCGGGTAGACGGCGTTGTCGACCGCGATGTTGTTCACCACCTGGTAGTTCCCGGAGGTGCCTTCGACGTTGATGCCGGTGGTGCAGTTGCGGTAGACGGTGTTGCCGATCATCCGGCCACCGGTGACGTTGAGGTTGTCGATGCCGTGGTCGCCGTTGTTGTAGGTGACATTGAGCGCCGCCAGGTTGTCGTTCCCGCCGGTGTAGAACTGGATCCCGGAGTCCTCGTTGTCGTGGGTGACGTTGCGCAGGACGGAGTTGCCCGGGCTGACCACGTTGATCCCGTTGGCGTTGCGCTGGAACCCGTCGGCGTTGAAGCTCGCGGTGTTGCCGGTCACGGTGATGCCGGTCGCGCCCGCGGTGAGCACGATGCCGGTGCCGTTGTTGTGGTGCACGTAGTTGTCGCTCACCGTCGACGAGGTGGCGCCGCGGATGCTGATCCCGGGGGCGGTCTTGCTCTTGATCGGGCGGCCGGCGCCGGTGATCGTGTTGCCGGCGATGGTCAGATGGTCGCCGCCGGACACGTAGATGCCGTCGGCAACGGTGCCGGCGAAGCTGAGGGCGGAGACGGTGACGTAGCTGCGGCCGGTGAGGCTGGCGCCGTAGTACGTGGCGCCGGTGATGGTCGGGTTGCGTCCCGGCCACTCGGTGATCGTGATCGGCGCGGCGGCGGTACCGGAGACGGGGGGCTTGATCGTCTCGGCGTAGGTGCCGTTGCCGATGTAGAGCGTGTACCCGGCGGCCAGCTTGGTCACGGCCTTGCCGATGGTGCAGTACGGCGTGGTGGCGGTGCCGATGCCCGAATCCGAACAGGCGGCCGTGCGATCGACGTACAGGGAGGTCGTCGCGGCCTCGGCGAGTGAGGGGAACGCCAGCAGGCCGGCCGGCAGCAGCGCGGTCGCGCACAGGCCCAGACTCCTGATCAGTCTCATGCCCTCACGGTAGGAAGCAGCCGGATTCGTTGCATCGCGCAATCGACGTAGCCGCGCCTGCTCGCTGGCTGAGCCGACGTACCACTGCGTACGTCGGCCAAGCGCGGTGGTCCCGTCACGGCTAGGGGGGAGTGCCGGTGACGGGCGACAGCCGCGGCGCAGGGGCGAATGGGGGGACGCCCTGGCGCGTCGACGTACGCAGTCGTCATCCAGGCTGCGGGCCGGATGAGGTCGAGGGCAAGGAAGATGACGGAAATGTCATCGAGTGCTCAGCGCGGCAGCGAGAGTTCGAAGACCGCGCCGCCGAGCGGATGGTTGTGAGCGGTGAGAGTCCCACCATGGGCGGCGGCGGTCGCCCGGGCCATCGACAGGCCCAGGCCACTGCCCATCGGGCCGTTCGGCGGCATCCGGTGCCAGAACCGGTCGAAGATGGCGGGCAGGTCCTCGGGGTCGATCCCGGGACCGGAGTCAGTCACGGCGATGACGAAGGAGGTTTCGAGCAGCTGGCAGGCCACGGTGATCGAGCCGCCGTCGGCGGTGAAGTGCACTGCGTTCTCGATCAGGGCGTCGATGGCCAGGGCGAGCCATTCGGGATCGGCCGCGACGATGCCGGTCTCCTCGTTCCGGATCCGCCAGGCCCGATCGGCGCCGGCCGACCAGTTGGCGCCGAGCTGTCCGACCAGCTCGCCCAGGTCCGTCGGCTGCCGGCGGATCGCGACCCCCGAGTCCAGCCGGGCGAGCGCGAGCAGCCGGTTCGACAGGGCCGACATCCGCTCCAGCTGGGCAAGAGCGACGGTCAGGTCCTCCGCCGTGCCCGGTGCGACCCCGGAGGCCGCGGCGAGTTCCAGGTGCCCGCGCGCGATCGTCACCGGCGTACGGAGGGCGTGCGAGGCGTCCCGGAAGAACTCGCGTTCCCGGTTCACGCCGGCGACCTGTTTGGCGGCCATCTCCTCGACCTGGCGCAGGGCGGTGGCCCGGCGCTGGGCGTGCCAGACCATCACGCCGACCACTGCCGGCATCAACGGGATCTCGGCCAGCTCGGCGCGGGCGAGCACGCCCTCGGAGGCATGCGTCCACATCAGCCAGCCGCCCGGCACGGTGATCGCGACGATCAGGGCCAGCGTCGGGACCACCGGCCAGACCCGGTAGCCGTAGGCGACCGCGAGGGCCAGGAACATGATGTGGAACGGCGCCGCCTCATGTCCGGGCAGCGCGAGCATCAAGCCCATCATCGCCACGACGAAGACGGCCAGGCAGACGTCGACCGCCAGCCCGGTCCGCAGGCGCGGTACCGGAACCCGGACCGGCGTGCTCAGCGCCTCACGCGCTCTGGAGCTGATAACCGACATTGCGCACCGTCACGATGACATCGGGGCGCAACTTGGCGCGCAACCGGCCGATACAGACGTCGACCACGTTGGTCGCCGGGTCGAAGTCGTAGCCCCACACCTCGGAGAGCAACTCCTGGCGGGTGCAGACCGCGTTGGCGTTCCGCATCAGGTGCAACAGCAGCAGGAACTCCCGCTGCGACAGCACGGTCGGCTTGCCGTCGACGAGCAGCTGGCGCGCCTGCAGGTCGAGCACGATGTTGCCGACCTGCAGGGTGTCTCTTCGCCGCGTGGTGGCGTTCTCCTGCAGCCGGCTGCGCACCCGGGCGATCAGTTCCCGGACCGCGAACGGCTTGGCCAGGAAGTCGACCGCGCCCTGCTCGAGGCACGAGATCCGCAGTTGCACGTCACCGGTCGCCGACAAGATGAGCACCCGCAGCCCAGGGTCCTGCGCCATCAGCGCGGACAGCACCGCCTCGCCGTTGACGCCCGGCATGATCAGGTCGAGCACAACCAGATCGGGCCGTTCGGTCAGCGCGAGCCGGATGCCGTCGAACCCGTTCGTCGACGTGAGCACCTGATACCCGTCTGTCTCCAGTGCCCTCTTGACGAACCTCACCAGGTCGGGTTCGTCATCGATCACCAAGATTTTGGTCATCTCGCCCCCCTCAGGATGATGACCGTTGTTCACATTCCCGTAGCCCATTGTTATCGGGCCGCCGCAGCCCACGGTAGGGCTGACCACACCCCGTTAGGTGGAGATTCGCTAACGACGGCGTGTTCGGAGCTCATCGACCACGGCCGGTAAATGGATCGCCACTCTCAGCGGATCCTCAGCCAGCGGTGACTAGGGTGCTCCTCGCAACAGCCGTCGATCCGGGAGAGACCACGTGAAGCACTGCCTGTCGGTAGGCCGTTCTAGGTTGGAGATTGCCCACCGATGACGATCTGGGCGTCAATCGTTCTCGGCATTGTCGAGGGCCTGACCGAGTTCCTGCCGGTGTCGAGCACCGGCCATCTGACCATTGCGGCGAAGATCCTGGGTCTGCGCATCGACGACCCAGCGATCACCGGCTACACCGCCGTCATCCAGGTCGGCCCTATCGCCGCCGTGGTTCTCTACTTCTGGGGCGATATCCGCCGGATCGTCGTCGCCTGGGTGCGGGGTCTCGTGCACCGTGAGCATCGCGACGAGTTCGACTACCGGATGGGCTGGTACGTCCTGGTCGGCTCGCTACCGATCGGCATCGTCGGCTTCCTCGCCCGCGACCTGATTTCCGGCCCTCTACGCAGCCTGTGGTGGGTCGCCGCCGCCCTGATCATCTGGTCCTTCGTCATGGTCGCCGCCGAGCGACTGAGCAACAGGTCGCGCCCCTTGGACAACCTGACCCTCCGCGACGCCGTCATCATGGGCGCGGTCCAGTGCCTGGCGCTGATCCCCGGCATCTCCCGCTCCGGCGCCACCATCTCAGCCGGCCTCTTCCGCGGCCTCGACCGCGTTGCAGCCACCCGAATAGCGTTCCTCCTCGGAATCCCGGCCCTGGTAGGCGCCGGCCTCTATGAACTGAAGGACGCCGTATCAGGCGGCGTCGGCCCCGCGGCCCTGATCGTCGGAACCGTAGTGAGTTTCATCGTCGCCTACGCCTCAGTCGCCTGGCTCCTCCGCTTCGTCACCAAACACTCCATCGAGGTCTTCGCTCTCTACCGGGTAGCCCTAGGCGTCATCCTCATCCTGCTCCTGGCGACGGCGACAATTTCTGCGCAATGACGGCCTTTGGGGGTGGTCGTCGGGGCAGAGAAGAATGAAGCTTTAGTTGCGGTCGGGGGTCGATCTGAGCGAGGGTGCCGTCGTCATGTGTCATGCCAGATCTGTGTTGGTGGCATCGATTTTGGGTTGAACCGAACCTCCTGGGGTGCAAAGTCATTGTTTGACCCGTCCACGAGGGGGGGGGGGCGACCGGTGGGATCCGCGGTCGTTGATGGTCAGGGAGGCAGCGGTCGGTACGGCCTCGTCAACTCTGACCTGTACCGAATCCTGAGCTCTTGCGTAGCAGTTGGGCGGCTGGACCGCGCGCATCGCGTGCATCGATTCTGCTCGTGACACTGAAGATGCGGACGCGCAATCAACTGTCACTCTCCGTGGCCACGACCACGGCGGGAGTGGACGTGTGAAATAAGCGCTTTGCGCGCAACACATTTCACACTCCGTCAACGTGGGCAGATTAAGTCGACTGGTCAACGCGGCCCGGCTGATCTCGTTGATCGAGGACGAGTCGCTGCTGATCGCTCAAGTGCACGGTTATGACGAGTTCCGATTTCGGTAAGCAGGTAAACGGATTCGCGCCACCGAAGGCGTTCATCTCACAGCGGCGCGCCGGTGGGTGCCGTCCCTTTGAATCCGTTACAAAATGGATCTTGTAGCGATTGAGTATTGCGCGGTGGGCTGTGTTCAGTCGGTGACATTTGGTGACCGTCCGTGATTCAACACAACTCTCTCGCACCTCCGGTGATCGATGCGGGCGGTCACCCCGCGCGGGAATCAACGAAGACCTGGGAGGTCAACCAAGCGCCATCTATCTCACCTTCGGATGAAGAAGCTCCTTGGACCGGTCAAGGAGTAGCTGATGGGAGGTGAAAGATGGAGAAAGAGATTCCTCAACCTGAAGTGCCCAAAGACAGAGACAGAGCCAAGACCATCCAACGGATTGTGGCCGTCGGAGTGCAGTTGGCCTCGGCTCTGATCACCCTCTGGGTAAGGAGGAACAGCGACTGCTGAGCGAGTTGGAGCTCGCTCACCCTTGGGGGCCTGCACCTAATGTGTAGGTCCCTAATGGGACTACCGTAGCAAGCCTCAGTCAGGTCTGCCTGGAGCCGCCGCGTGTATCTAGATACAAGGCTCAAATGCTCTGGCCGATGGGTGCATTGGCGAATCGCGACGCCTAGCAGTAGTCCGCGAGAGGTCTGGTGCAAGATGTCTGCGGTCGTCCGTGGTGTATATGACGCGATACCGAGTGTCTCAATCACGACGAGGTAGTTCTCGACCTCCGACTCTTTGTCCAGGTCGCGAACAGTGGTCAACTCCTCCAGATAGACGATCTGCGGCTGATCGAGAGCTGGATGTCGACGGATCGTGAAGGCGCGGCCTACACCGCGACGACCTCCGTTCCGAACGGCAAGATTTGCAAGGTCACATTGGGGCGTCGAGATACCTCGACGACGTCGCCGGTCGAACTGATCCATCAGCGCGAAGCAGAGGCACCCGACTAACGCGGCTGTGCCTACGGTGCTGGCATCGGGAATCAATCAGTCTTCCTTGATGAGTGTGCTTCGGAGCCTCCCCTCCTTCTGCGCGACATATCCGTGTGGCTTGGCTCGACGCTGGACCTGGATTTGGCCGGCGTGGCGGGCGAGTACGCCACGGCCGTGTGTGGCGCGCCCGAAGTCTGCTTCGCCGCTCCGTTGAGGCGTTGTTAGGGCGAACCTCTGGAGGGCGGCGGCGTTGCTGAGCATGTTGAGATCGTGCACACCCGGCTGGGCGACACCTTACCTATGGGTGCACGACCTGGTGAGGGGTTGGACGAGGTTCTGGAGGCGAACCACTGGCGGTGGTACAAGTTCATGGATGGCTGGCAGCTCTCGACCCAGCGTGATGGGCAGGCGCGAGCCGCTGACATCGACGCCACAGCGCGTGCACTCCGAGGACTGGGGCATGAAGTCACGGTGGAGGATGTGAGAACCTCAAACTTTCGGTATGCCGTCAGACTTGCCGAACGATCTGTTGTCAAGTTCGAAGCGCTGGTTGCCGACTGGGACAGGTTGCCGCCTCTTGCGGGAAAGAGACCGTTCGTATGGCTCCGCAGACGTGTCGAGGCCGAACTGGAGGCTTGGCGAGCCCTCCGGGACCAGCTTGTGGAGAACGGGTATCCCTACTCACAGGACACCATTGGTAGCGGTGACTACGTCCGTATCAGTGGTCACTGGCGCAAGGTGGTGCGGGTCAACCGTAAGTCGGTCAGTGTTCGCACGGAGACACGCGTGGACAAGGCGCCCTATCACCGCATCACAGACCACTGGCCAGCTGATCTTCTCGGAGGCGATCATGACTCGCCGGCGCCCTGACCCGAGCGCCGTCATGACGGTGGCGGAGCGGGCGCGGTTGGGTCAGGTGAATCGAGTAGCCAGAGAGTTCTTTCGCCACGAGCTGCGAAGCGCAGAGGACGGCTGGGCGGCGCGGTCCCTGAGGCAGCAGGGTGCAGAGATGTTGCTCGACCCAGCCGGCCGGTGGGCGGTCGGCTACGCACCAGGTGCCCGCTCGCGGCTTGTGGGCTACCTGCGCTCGTGCGGCTTCGCGCTCGAGTCGATGACGAACGCTGGACTGACGGGTCGGAACGCCGAGGGGAGGGCGGTCGATCGGTTCCGGGATCTGCCGATGTTCCCGGCGAAGAACGAGCGGCTGGAAACTGTCGGCTTCATTGGGATTTCGCAGGCGGGGAACTACGAGTTCTCGCCCGAAACCCAGTTGCATAGGAGGGCCACTTCTCTCGTCGGAGTGGCTGAGCAACAGGAGTTACTGATCGGTGGGGGAGCGCCTGTACTGGTCGCGGATCCGATGGATGCCATCGCGATCACCCACGTCAGCTTGCTGTCGGCGGGTCGATGGGTGGGCATCCCGATGTTCGGCGCGGATCTGTCTCCAGTCCAGATGAGAATCCTCGGACGGTACGCCGCAACGGACCACGCGATCGTCGTACTGCCGGACACCACGATCGGGAGACGTCAGGCCGAGAGGTCGCTGAGAGGCTTGGGAGCTTTCTTCCCTCGTGTGCAGGCTGTTGAACTTCCACGGGGTACCTCGCCGAACAAACTCAGGCTTGGGGCCAACGGCTTGCAGCGCCTTCACGACGCCTTGCTGGAGACCCGCCCGCTCTCCGACTATCGCCGTGCCAAACCGCGGGCGGACATGCTTGAGCGGTACGCGGAGGTCGAGGACACACCGCTCCTGGATCCCTGAATCCCGGTCGCCGAGCTCCCGGCCGAGGGCGATGTTCGTTGGCATGACCGGGGATCGAGACCTACAGAAACTGCGGTGGAGCATCCAGCGGCTGATCGAGTTGGTTGATCAGGGCATCGACTCGGCCGGCGAGCAGCTCTCGAGAGGCGAGCCGTTCAAGGCATGGCGTCCTCCAGTGGGGACGTCGCCTCGCGACGACCCGGACCCGGACCCGGATCGAGGGCTGAGTCCTTGAGGGTGGGATCAGGGTTCTTGCCCCGCGATCCCGCAGCGATCTTCGAGTGCGACAGCAATCAGTTGCACATCGGAGGTTGTGATGGGTGAGGTCATCGATCCCGGATTCGTTCCCTCGAAAGAGGAGCGAGCGCGGATCCATGCGGCGATGAAGGAAGCCGGCAGGTTCTTTCGGGCCGAGTTGCTGAGAGCAACCGCCGATTGGCCGGGACAGTTCCTCAAGGAGCGCGGACTGGAGAGCGCCGCTGATCCAGGTGCGACGTGGAGGATCGGCTACGCCCCGGACAGCCACTCGCGGCTGACGGATCACCTCCAGAAGCAAGGATTCGACCTCTCCACGTTGATCAGAGCCGGCCTGATGTCCTGGACGGACGAGGGGGCGCCGATCGACAGGCACCGTGACCAAATCATGTTCGTCTCGCGCGACGTCCAGCTGGAGCTGGTCAGCTTCGTCGGGATCGACAGGGATGGCAGGGTGGCCTCGCAAGCGCCACCGACAGCCGCACATCATCCATCGAACGGCCTGGTCGGGCTGTACGACCAGCTGGATCTGCTCAACGCCGGCGCGACTCCGGTCATCGTGGACAAGTTGACGGATGCCCTGGCGATCGAGGAGCTGAGCCGGGCAACGACGAAGGAGCACGTCGGCATTCCATTGGCCGAGTCTCCGCTGTCCAGCGCTCAGGCACGGATGCTGGCGCGATTCAGCGAGACCGACCACGCGATCGTGATGATCCCGCCCGAACGCGCCGGCCGCGAAAGAGCGATCGGTGCGTCGCTCGACCTCGCGCTCTTCTTCGACCGTATCCGCGTCATCCCGCTGCCGCCTGATGATGCGATGTCCACGTTGACGCACTCACCACGCGAGCGTCAGACGATGCTCACATACCTCTCACTGGCCAGGCCGTTGACCGGTCACCAGAACGGCGTCAACGACAACGGAACCCAGCACACATCCCTGGAGATCGAGGATCCAGGGCCGGGACTGGAAATCTGATGAATGACGCTGAGGCAGGCCGCATCTCGCTAGACGAGAGGCAGCGGTTGCATGAGGCTAACGCCCTTGCGGCGATCTTCTTCCGCCAAGAACTGCTGGGGACGGAGAAAACTTGGCCGGTCGCTCTGCTTGAGAGTTGGGGCGCAGGTCTAGTTCTGAGTCCAGGCTCGGCCTGGCAGATCGGACTTGCGCCTGATGGTGGCACCCGCTTAGTGGATCGCCTACGGGCGGCGGGCTTCGGGCGCGAACTGCTCCTACGGTCGGGGCTGGCAAGCTCGGCCGAAGATGGCCGGCTGGTGGACCGGTACCGGGATCAGCTTGTGGTGGTCTCACACGATCGTCGACTGGATCCGGTGGGTTTCGTGGGCATCGATCGCGAAGGACGAGCCCGGCCGATCTCGGCGGAGACGCCAGTCCATCGCCGAGCGGAGGCACTCGTCGGCGTGATGGAGCAGATTGACTTGCTCGGAGAGGGAGCGATCCCAGTCATCGTCGATCACCCGCTGGATGCGGTTGCCGTTGGGCTTGGTAGTCATGAGGGCGGCAGGAGGCACGTCGGGATTCCGCTGTGCGGGGCGCCGATCTCGAAGGACCAAGCCTCGATCTTGCGGCGGTACACCGCCACCAACTGGGTGATCGTGACGGTGCCATTTGAGCAGGAGAGCGGGCAGCGGGCACTGCGTAGTGCCGTCGACCTGACCGAATACTTCGACCGCGTCAGGATGCTCGAATGCCCTCCCGGACCGCTGGTGGGAAACCCATGGCGGTTGGAATTCCTCGCCGACCTGTACCTGAACCCGCCGGGGGCCGATCGGTCAGGCGACCTTGCACAGCATCTCGATCCAGAGATCGATCACGGGTCGGACGGCCCTGGCCTTGTTCCTTGAATTGATGATCCAGGTTCTGGAGCGGCGGCCGAGCCGGGACCTTCGAAGTGAAGGCTTAGCGCTCGCGCTCGGAGGTTGTGATGGGTGACCAGGAGGCTGGACGCGGTACGTCCGAGGGGGAGAAGCGATGGTTGCATGAGGCAAATGCCGCGGCGGCCGTCTTCTACCGGGAGGAGTTGCTGCATGCGGCACCGGACTGGCCAAGTGAGGTCCTTGAACGTTGGCACGTCGAGGAGGTGCTGGATCCGGGATCGGCATGGTCGATCGGATATGCGCCGGACAGCGGCACTCGGCTGATCGACCACCTGCAGAAGCAGGGCTTCGGACGAGAGACCCTGATGCGGGCAGGGCTGATGAGCTGGACCAACGATCGCGGGGTTGCCGATCGCTACCAGGACAAGCTGGTCATGGTTTCCCGTGATAGGCAACTGGATCCGGTGGGGTTCGTAGGGATCGATCGTCGCGGTCAGGCGACGGTGATCACGCCAGAGACGCCGGTACATCGGCCCGCCGCATCGCTCGTCGGAGTACTGGAGCAGGTCGACGCGTTCAAGGCGGGCGCGATGGCTGTCATCGTCGATCATCCGCTGGACGCGATCGGGGTTCAGCTTGCCGTCGCTCATGCGCGAGATTTGAGGTACGTCGGGATTCCGCTGCTCGGCGCAGTATCGCAGGTTCAGGCGCAGATCTTGCAGCAGCACAGCGAACCCAGCCGGTTGATCGTCACAGTTGCCCATGAGGTCGAGTCGGCCGAGCTTGCACTGGAGAACGCCCTCGAGCTCACGTTCGCCTTCGACGAGATCCGGGTTTACCAACGGCCGCCTGGTCCGTTGCTGGGGAACACCGAGCAGATGCAGATAATCGCCGACCTGGTGGTGAGCAGCCGATCCACCGGCCCAAGCAGCGACAACGGTCACGACGCCACATTGGGCAATGAAGACCCTGGACCGAGTCTGTGATCGATGAATGCCTTGGTTCGGGCCAACGAGCTGGCCGCAGAACTCTTTCGTCGCGAGTTGCGGAACCGTCGCTCCGGCTGGGCCGCCGACCACCTCATCAGGAGACGGTTGGGGGCAGCACTCAATTCCGACAGCACCTGGGAGATCGGCTTCGCTCCTGACAGGTGGACCCGGCTGGTCGACCACCTGCGATCGAACGGCATTGGCGTCGACGTCATTGTGGCGGCCGGCCTGGCCAGCCCGACACCGTCTGGCTACCTCGCGGCCAGGTTCCGCGACCGCATCACCTTTGTGGCGCATGACATCGACCTGAGGCCGGTGGGTTTCGTCGCGCGGTCCCGAAGCCGTGAGCCGCGCTACCTCAATACTCGATCGACGAAGGTCTACACCAAGGGCAGGTCCCTGGTCGGCCTTGTCGCGCAAAAGAAGCGGCTCGCCGCCGGCGCGGTCCCGGTGATTGTCGAGGGGCCGATGGATGCCTATGCGGTCAGCCTGCTCGGCGATCAATGGGCGGGCCTAACGCCGTGCGGTACTGCGCTCACGCGACATCAGGCGTTGATGATCAGGGAGCACGCCGTCGCCGACTCGGTGATCATGATGTTCGATGCCGACGCGGGCGGCCGGGCGGGGGCAGAACGGAGCCTTGCCCTGCTGGCCCCGCTGTTCGGCACGGTCCTGATCGCGGAGCTTCCCGAACGCCGAGACCCAGCTGCTCTGTACTCCGCCGATCCCGGCTTGCTGCGCACCGCGATCCGGCAAACACGACCGTTACTCGAGTTTGCGATAGACGCCGAGCTGGCGCGGTGGGTAAGGGTACTCGACCACGTCAGCGGACAGGTGGATGCGTTGCGAGCCGTGGCGCCTCTCGTGGTGAGGCTTCCAAGCGACCGGATTGGGACCCAGGTTGTCCGGCTGGCCGCTCACCTCAACCTCGAAGAACGAGTGGTGTCGCGGGAGCTCCTGGCCTGCGTCGGCCGCCGGCCGAGAGCAGGCGCGTCCGCCGGTGACCTGGAGGCCGACCTGGATCTGGGTTCCAGGACGTTCCAGAACAGGGATCCAGGTTCATAACGGGTTCGGCAGACAGCAGATTGATGCTCATGGATGACGAGCTGGAGGTACTCATCAGCGCCGCGGCGAGGTCGGCGTGGGCCGAGGAGCCGTCCGTCGAGTTGATCGAGGCTATCGAGCAGCACATCGTCGTACCGCTACCGCACTGGATGAAGACGGTTCTCGGGCGCGATGAGGCCGCTCAGCTCGCTCGGGTGATTGCTTGGCGCAAGTGTCAGGTCCTCGCGGTCAATCCACCTCGGGGCGGTGTCTCATGGGGATATCTCGCCAACCATGTCCGCTGGCGTGTGAAGGATGCGGCGTTGACGGAGCTTCGCCATCGCCAGCGATTCCCCCTGACTCCGGCAGCACCGGACTCCGAGTTGCCGGAGCTGCCGACGCTCGGCCTGCACCTGGAGCAGATCGTCGCCGAGCTAGAGCGTCACGGCATCTCGAGCGCGATAGGCCGGCAACTGGTCCGTACGGCTGCCGACGGGCCCCCGTTCTATCGGGCAGCCATCATCAGCAGGCTGCGAGGGATAGGGGTCACCCGATCTCGGGCAGAGGGACTCGCTTGGCTCCTCCGTGGCGGTGCGGCAAGACCGTCTGCGCTAGCCCGACTCGCAGCCGGTCAGGCACCTGAGCAGGTCTTTGCTGATCCAGCTGTCCGGAACTGGTTGAAGGCGGCCACCGGCCGTGACCTGCTGTTTTTCGGACAACGGACTAGCGAGAACCGGTGGAACGACCTCGCTAGATCCGCCTGAGGAAAGTCTTTCGGGCCAGACCGTTGAGACCGCATGACCGACTCATGCCGTCGCAATTGGCTCGTCCGCTACTACCGCGCGCAGCTCAAGTTCTGGCTGTACGTGCTTGCCGGCCTGCGCCTGTTGCCGCCTCCCGTTGCGTTGGCCGGCCTCAGGTGGCTCCGGCGTACCGCAGTCCCCAAGAGAGGAAATCCCACGTGAACCGCTCCAGCTGGGCACGCTTCGTGCTCCCTATCGCGATCCTTCTCACCGTCATCACGATCGTTTCGATCTTGGTATTCGGATCGAACGGCCGCGACGACGAACAGGCGAAGACGTCCCAACCGACGCTCGTCCCGAGCCTGGCCGACGATGAGCCGGCACAACTCGAGGCGTGGAAGCGACCCACGACGTCAGATCCAAAGCTGATGGCGATCGGGTATGCCCGGGCGATCTGGACCTACGACACCTCGAAGCACAGCCTCAAGGACTGGCAGGACGCGGTCAGCGTCTTCGCCGATCCGTACGGCGAAGGTCCACGGGTCGCCCGGAGCCTGTTGCCGCTCATGGGGGAGTGGCAACAGCTCGAGCTCCACCATGCGAAAGCAACCGTCGATCAGATCACTGCAGAGAGCACTCCGGAGATGAAGCGGCTCCAGCAGAGCGAGGCGGCGCCCGACGGTTGGACCGGCTTCGTCATCCATGGGAAGCAGACGACTCTGCTCGACACGGACACGATCGTCTCCAACCGGCAGATGGCAGTCGGGGTCGTCTGTGCGTCGATCTGCAAGTTCTGGTCGGCATCGGCCCAGATCAACCCGTGATCGCTAAGGCTGCCCTGGCGGGCGCGCTGCTGATCAGCGGCGTTGGCTTGGTCGCTCCGCTCGCAATGGCGGCCGGAGGCTCGGACACCTGCATGGCCACACCTGCCGAAGCGGCACCAAACGACTGCAAGCCGCCTGACGAAACCACGGCGCCAAGCGGCGCCGGTGAGCTACCTGATGCGCCAGGCGCAGTCGCGCGTGCACTTCGACTGGTGGGGAGTCACGGCTACTACCAGTTGTGCGCTCGGCTTGCGGCGAACATCTGGGGTCGCCCCCGGGCTGGCTATTACTCGGCCGCCGAGCAGTGGCGGCAGATGGTTGCCCTGGGCAAAGCGCATCGCAATGACCTGCGGCCACCCGTTGGCGCGCTGGTGTTCTGGGCGACGGGTGGCCCGTACGGGCACGTCGCCGTGTACATCGGCGACGGCCGCATCGTCTCCAACGACATCAACGACCGATACCCCGGTGAGGGCGGCGTCTACGACGTCGCGTTCGGCCTGATCGAGACCCGCTGGGGTGCGACGTACCTCGGCTGGGCACCTCCCATCTACTGAAGGACCTGACGTGTACATCCATCCGCTCCAAGACCCGGGCGTGACCCCGAACAGCAACGGCCTCCCTGGTCTGTCTGCGATCCGGCAGATGGTCGGTGCTCTCCAAACGATGACGCTGGTGGTCTGCGTCGGCGTCGTTGTCGTCGGCGCAGCAGCGTGGGCGTTGGGGAGCCTCAACAGCAGTCCCCACTACGCCGGCAAGGGCAAGATCGCCTGCCTGATTGCTGCCGGTGCCGCGATCCTGATCGCCTCGTCGAACAAGATCGTCGCGTTCTTCAGCAACATCCCGATTGCCTGATCGCGATGGCCTGGTCCGACTGCCTTCTCAATCCAGTGTCCTGCGTCGTCGACAACACGGCCGGCGCTGCTGCCAGCTCAGTCTGGGATTCGTTCCTGCGCTGGGCCGCCGGCGGCCTGACCGACCTCACCAACTTCGTCTTCAAAGCATTCAGCTCCAGTACGTCACCACGATTCGACCAGCAGTGGTGGAAGGACAATCTGGGCCTGCTGGTCGCGATCTCTCTGCCGATCCTCGTTGGGCTGTTCATTCTGCAATGTGTTTCCGCTGCCATACGCCGCGAACCCGGCGGTCTCGGACGCGCCTTGGTTGGTGTGTTGATCGGCACCGCGGGAGTGCCATTCGCCGTTGCGGTCATCGCCTCGTGCGGGAAAGCAGTTGACGAGATCGCTCTGGCGATCCTAGGCAACCAGGCAACGGCAGACGGACTGAAGCGCATGGTCGACCTCAGCGTGGTGCTCTCTGCAGGGACCCTGGGCGGCTACGTTCTTGTGGCGGTCTTCCTCGGGCTGATCGCCACCATCTCCCTGTACGTCGTGATGTTGCTCAGGGATGTAGCGATCATCGCGTTCGTCGTGTTCTCGCCGCTGGCGCTGGGCAGCTGGACCTGGGACGCAACGAGGCACTGGCTTCGCCGCTATCTCGAGGTCGTCGGCGCCTTGGTCTTTTGCAAGGCCCCCATGGCAGTCGTTTTCGCTCTCGGTGTCTCAGCCCTCGGCAATGGTGGATCGACTGGCGGAGCCAGCATCGGCACGTTCCTAGCGGGCGTTCTGCTGCTCGGGATGGCTGCTCTGACGCCGCTGGCAACACTCAAGTTCGTGTACTGGATGGGGGATCACGCCCAGGCCGCCGTGCAGGCCCTCGAGCAAGGATTGGCTGGTGCCACGTCGGGAAGAGAGAAGGCCGCACAGGTGCAGCAATGGCGCGCGGAGCACTTCGGCAGCTCCGGCGGTGGCGTTATGGACCCGATCGTCGGAAGCGACTCCGATGAGGACTCCGACGGCTCAACCGTGGTTGGTTGGAGCGAGGACGACCTGGGAGGAGACGGCCCTCGCGGTACGACGTCGCAGGGGAGCGAGGGAGGAGACTCTGGGCGCCACGAGAACGGCGGTCGGATGTCCGGCACGCCGGCACAAGGGGAGCCGCTCGTCGCGCCCTCAGGACCTGAATCATCGGAGACGGCAGCCAGACCGACTGCCGCAGGTCGATCAGGATCTGGGAGCGGTGCCGATAGCGGCGGTGCGCCGGCGTTGGATCGCGGCGACCCGAGCGTCATCACAAACCCGATCGGCGATGTGTCCGGCAAGGCCTCGGAGCCTTCGGATGACCGGGCCGGATCCGACGACGGTGAGGGTCGTTGATGAGCACGCTTTCGACCCGGTTCCCACGACCGGAACGCACCACGGTGCTCCTCGGACTCCGGCCGATCCAGCTCGCTCTGATCGCCGCTTGCGTACTCATTACGACGCTCGCGATGGTCATGGACACGACGTCGACGATGAAGGCGGTCGGACTGCTGGTCTCGGCCCTGTTCGTGACGGTTGCGTTCACACGGGTGGAAGGCGTGGAGATGCACCGGTGGCTCGTACTGCGAGCTGCTCAGTTTTGGCGACCACGCTCGTACCGTGCGCAGATGATGCAGCCACGCAAGCACGGTCGGCTGGAGCTGCCTGGCGAGAAGCTGAATCTGTTGAGCTGGAACTCCTCGATCGGGATCGTCCACGACCTGAAGAGACGACGGCTGATCGCGGTGGCGAGGATCGAAGGGCCGGCACACCTGCTGCAGAACTCGGATGAGCAGGACCGGCGAGTCACGGCGTACGGGCGGATGATCGCGGGTCTTTGCCAGAACAACCGGATCGCTCGAGCACAGATTCTCGAACGCACGCTTCCCGATGCCGGGGATGAAGTCGGCGCCTGGGCGAGGATGAGGAACGTTGACCCATCGACACCAGCAGGCTCGGTCTACGTCGAGTTGCTCGACCGGGCGGCACCCGCGGCTGCGAGGCACGAGACGCTCTTCGCCTTCGCGATCAACCTCGACGCGGTATCGCGCGAGGTCAGGAAGCATGGCGGCGGCATCACTGGGGCTGTCGCTGTGCTCGAGTCCGAGGCCCGGGCGTTCCAAAGTTCCCTCGGTACTGCAGGGGTCACGGGTTCGTGGCTGTCGGCCGAGGATCTGAAAATGAGCCTGCGACTAGCGTTCGACCCGACGGCAGTTCGTGGGTTGAAGGTGCTTGAAGCCGCTGATGTTGGACCGCTGGCCATGGATGCCGACTGGGACCTCTTGCGGACGGATTCGTCGTTCCATCGGGTCTATGTCATCTCCGAGTGGCCGCGGGTGCGCACCACACCATCCTTCCTGAGTCCGCTCCTGCTGAGGCCAGGCATCCGACGCACCTTCACGCTGGTTCTCCAGCCGATTCCGATGGCCAAGGCCATGCGCGACGCCCGTCGGCACCAGGTCGAGCGGATCACAGACCGCAGTACCCGCGCTCGGATCGGGCGGTTGGAAACAGAGGAAGACCGGCAGTACGACGCGGATGTCGCACAGCGCGAACGGGACCTGGCCGCCGGCCACGGCGACGTCCGATGGCTGGGGCTCGTCGTTGTCTCGGCAGATGACGAGGAGAAGCTCGACGACGCCTGCATGGAGATCGAGATCGCCGCAACGCAGTCGCTGCTGGACCTTCGCCGCCTTGTGGGTCAACAGGCCGACGGCTTTCTGGCTGCGGCCCTTCCTTTCGGGATTGGACTCTGATGGCGCTTCTCGTCGACGCGCACCGGGCAACGACCCGGATCGCCCAAGTCGCCTACCCCTTCCTCGCGGAGGGTGGACTCGGGGCCGACGGCACCTATATCGGCTCGGACGTCTTCAGCGGCGGTTCGTTCGTCTACGACCCGTGGGTTCTGTATCAAGCCCGGGTGATCACCAACCCGAACATCCTTCTGGCCGGAGTGATCGGGAGCGGGAAGTCGTCCACCGCCAAAGCTCTGATCACAAGATCGATTGCCCTCGGTCACAAGGCCTACATCCCGTGCGACCCGAAGGGGGAGTGGACCCTGGTCACGGAGGCGATGGGTGGTAATGCGATCAAGCTCGGTCCTGGTCTTCCTACTCGGCTGAACCCGCTGGACGCCGGCCCCCGACCTCAATCGGTCGCGGCCGACGAGTGGGACAGAGTCGTCTGGACCCGACGTCGCGCTCTGCTGGGCACCTTGGCTGAGTCCACCCTGGGACGCCCCCTGGCGGCCATCGAACATACTGCGCTGGATCTCGCGCTCGAGACGGTCGCGGCCCAGGTCGCGGCCCCCACGATCCCAGACGTCGTGGTTGCGCTCTTCACGCCCGACACCAGGCGGGCTGAGCGCGCGGGCTTGACCGCCAGGAGCCTGACTGACGATGGGCGCGAGGTCGCCCACGCAATCAGACGTCTGGTCCACGGCGACCTGTCCGGCATGTTCGATGGACCGTCCACCACGGAGTTTGACCCGGCTACCCCGATGGTCTCTCTGGACTCGTCATGGATCGGCAGTGGCGGCAACGACCAGGCACTCCGGCTTACGCTCGCCTGCGCCTCCTCCTGGATGGAGGCCGCCGTAGCTGATCCAGCAGGCGGCAACCGCTACATCGTGTACGACGAGGGCTGGCGGGTGATGCGTGATCCCGCCTTGCTGCGCCGGATGCAGGAGCAGTGGAAGCTGTCCCGAGCCTGGGGTATCTCGAACGTCATCATCGTCCACCGCCTGTCGGATCTGGCGGCAGTTGGAGATCTCGGCTCTGAGGCGAGAGCGCTGGCCGAGGGGCTCCTGGCCGACTGCTCGACACGCATCATGCTTCGTCAGGAATCGGACCAGCTCGAACGGACCGCGAGTCTGCTGGGACTCACCGACGTCGAGATAGCGACGATCGCGAAGCTCCCGAAGGGACGGGCACTCTGGCGCCTGCCAAGCCGTTCGTTCGTCGTCCAGTTGGTACGGCATGTCCGCGAGGTCGAGTTGTTCGACACCGACGGGCGGATGTAGCGATGCGCTTTCCTAGGAGCTCCGCGCCGCTTGAACCGTCCGACCTTCTGATCGCGGGAGCAGCCATACTGCTGGGATGCGCCGGCATGTTCCATCTGGCCGGCGGTCTCGGCTGCCTGGTGACCACCGGCAGGTGGGTCAACGCGCCTTGGATAGACAGCCTCGGCGTGCTGTTCAATCCGGGTGATCCCGCCTCGGCCTTCGGGCTGCAGCGGGACGAGTTGCCGCCGGCGACGTATTGGACGATCTTGGGCCTTCTGATCGCGCTTCCGCTGGTCGGCGGCACAGTAGTCGGGCAGCTGATTCTGCGAAGACAAGCAGGTGCTGCGAGTCGAGGGCGCGCTCTTGCGGGTCGACCAGGGCTCGCCACGAAGTCCGATATCGAAGCGACGGTTGGGCGCCAGCAGGTCGTACGCCGGGGACATTCTGCGCGGCCACTCGCGCCAAGCAGTTCGCCTTCTGAGGTTGGGAACTTGCTCGGCCACTCGCGGAGGCGTGAGTGCTGGGCATCAGTCGAGGACTCGGTGATCGTCGTTGGCCCGCCTCGCGCGGGCAAAGGCCTTCATCAGATCATCGGCACGATCATCGATGCGCCTGGCGCCGCCGTGACGACCTCCACCCGGCCGGACAACCTGATCGCGACGCTCGGGCTCCGTCGGAAGACGGGACCGGTCGCCATCTTCGATCCGCAAGGGCTTTCGAAAGCAGAGGGCATTCGCTGGTCCCCGGTCCGCGGATGCGAGAACCCGACGACCGCGATGGTCAGAGCAAGCGGCCTTGCTGCCGGCGCCGGCTTCGCCAAGGGCGGTGTCAGCGACGGTGCCTTCTGGCACGGCCAGACCGAGATGGCTTTGCGAGGTCTTCTCCACGCCGCCGCGATCGACGACACCGGCATCTCCCAGCTGTACCGATGGGGACTCGAGCCGGCGTCCGCGATCGAAGCCGTCACCATCCTCAACCAGTCCTCGCTAGCCGCTGAAGGCTGGGGCGACACCCTCGACGGCATCGTCAGGATGGAGAGCCGCACTCGCGACGCGATCTGGGCGGGCGTCCGCTCAGCTCTCTCTGCCCTCGCCGATCCAGCCGTTCGCAAGGCTTTCGACCCGCCACCGGGGGAGGGTCTCGACCCGAAGACCTTCATCCAGGAGAAGGGAACCATCTACCTCCTCGGAACGGGCGCCGGCGCGAGTGCAACCTCGTCCTTCATCGCAGCTCTCCTGGAGGACATCACCGAATCAGCGCGTGAGATGGCCGCAGGGAATACGGGCGGCCGGCTTGAACCACCGTTGGCCATGGTGCTCGACGAGATAGCCAATCTCTGCGCAGTACCGTCCCTGCCCGGCCTCATGGCAGACGGCGGGGGCTCCGGCATCTCCACCCTGGTAGTCATTCAGTCCCTCGCTCAGGCCCGTGACCGCTGGGGGGAACAAGCAGCCGCAGCAATGTGGGACGCAGCGACTCTCCGCCTGATCCTCGGCGGCTCCGCCCAACCCCGCGACCTCCAAGACCTCGCCGCTGTCTGCGGCGAACGAGACGAAGAGCTCCGCAACTGGAGCCGCGGCCCAGACGGCGCCCGCACCATCTCCACGAGCACCCGCCGGCTCCCCATCCTCCCCGCGGACGTCATCCGCACCCTGCCCTTCGGCACCGGCGTACTCCTAGCCCGGACCGCCCCACCGATCCTCTTGAAGATGACTCCATGGCCCAACCGCCCAGACGCCGACCAGATCCGCAACAGCATCCTCGAAACCTCGTAACGGATGACCTCACCAAAGCCCTAGGCCTGATCCCCACAAACGACCCGTACGTCGTCTGCTGGCGCGACCTAGACACCGCAGACCTAGACGACGAACTCAACCGCCTAGCCACCTGGGTCAACTGGGCAACCGACCGCTACCGGCTAGACCACAAGGTCATCCCGCCCTGCTGGCCCAACCACGGCGCCCTGGTCGAAGAACTCTCAGCCCTCCGCACCTTCTGGGAAGCCTGCTACCTAGAAGACGCTTCCCCCTCAGACCCCCTGAGCTTCCACCGAGACCTGACCCTGGCGCTCCGTCGCCTCCGAGATTGGAGCTCCATGCTCGGTTGCTCCCGAACGGTACACAGATCGGAGTGATCCACGGGGGGTTACGCGTCCATCCCAGCTGCGGGAGTTCCAGGTCAGCAGTAGTACCCGTTAACGTGGTGCCCATGGCGACTTTTGACTGGGGGGTCAGCGATGAGCCAGCGGCGCCCACCGGTGAGCCTCTGCCTGTCGAGGCTGCTGACCTGCCCGAGGTGACCGAGCTGCAGAGCGAGGGGTGGGCCCTCGCGCCGGAGGAGCCGATGTGGGTCTTCCTCCCTGCGATCTGGCCCGGTACCCATCGAGCGTGGGTAGCGGATCGTTCAACGAGGTGGGTCGAGAATTCACGTGACGGCGTCGTGCTCGACCGAGCGCCGTGGCCCGCGGACCTGTACGAAGAGATCGAGTCTGACGTCAACGCACTGCTGGCCGAAGCGGGAGTTCCGCCTCGGCCAGCGGGCCGGCTCTGGCTGCTGAAGCCGCCGCCAGTGCTCACCTCGGTACAGGACGTCATCGACCAGGTGATCGAGCTAGCACTAGCGGCGGGTAGCGAGCTTGTGCCGAGTTGCAATCCCGAGTTCGTACGACATGCGCAGCGAACGGTTCAGGAGTTGTTCGGTAGGTGATTGCTCACGGCACCCAAGGAACTTGGTAGTACTTGCAGTTCGGTCCGCACTGGCGCCAACGGCCGGTGTGAATGGTGCCGGCCGCGAACAGTTCCGAGTGGCCGTCGGCCTTGAAGCTGCCATGTAGATCGTCGTGGTACGTCGTGTTGTTGGACAACCTGGTGTCCGTCTGCTCGTAGCCCGTCGAAGACGGCGCCCACGATCGCCAGCTAGTCGAGGTGACAGGAGAGAAGTCGAGCTGGACATTGTCGCAGAATCCGTCAGGTCCGCTGCGGTTGATCCGGCAGTCTGCCCAAAAGGCATTCGGGCGGATGGTCGGGCCACTGTCCCAGATCAGCAATCCCCGCCAGCGTGGGAACGGTCCGTTGAACGCTTGGCGAACGATGAAATCTACCCTGCCGATGACGGTGCCACCGACACCGTATACGCCATTGCCTTTCACCTCGGCGATGTAGTCGCTGATCTTTCTACCGCAGACCGTCCCATCCTCGCACCATGAGTCGTAGTCGTCGGCGAGGATATCGGCGCCGGCGGCGGCCTTGGTTGCTGGCGGCGGAGTCAGCTGGACGACACCGGATCCGAACTCTTTGATCTCGGTACGAGGCGCGCGGCCGGGTACCTCGACGCGGGCTGTGAGCGTTCCAGCCATACAGGTCCAAGCAGCCTTCGGCATCCGCTTGGCTTCAGCGACGCAGGCACGCTGTGCGCTGTCGTCCAAGTGGACGCCGGTAGCTGGCGGCGGGCTGGATGCTACGGCAGACGGCGCCTGTAATAACCCGCATGTCAACAAGAGTGCGACGATCACTGCAATGTTCTTACGCCTCACGATTCCCCCTGAACGGGTTGTGGGCGCCAGGCAACGACGGTCCGACGCCCGAGTCCAAGCAGTGGGGATCATCCGCTGGCATACAGGAGTCAGTGGCGGATGATCATTGATGATTCACGCAACCGTCGCGAAGGTCGTGATGTCACCAAACCGCTGTCTGCGGATCGTCGTCAACAATAAAGCTGTTGCACGTTCCTGCAATTTCGATCAGCCCGCCGAGAGCTGACAGAGCACCTCCGTTGCTTCAGGTGGTAAGGCCCATCCTTCTGGCGAGTTGTCGGACTGGAGGTGCTGAGCGCTTGCCTCGGTGGAGGAGGTCCATTACTAGTTGGCGGGCCATGGGGCGGTTGTGGACGTGGGCTGGGGCTAGGCGCTCGGCGGTTAGGAGGGCGTCTAGGGCGGCGTCGTCTTGGTGGACCATGGCTAGGCTGCGGGCTCGGCAGGTCCAGTAGTGGGTGCGGCGTTCGGTGGAGCTGATGGCGTCTACTGGGACTCGGTCTGAGAGGCCTAGGGCGTCGTTTGGTTGGCCTAGTTCTACTGCGGTCTCGAGCGCGTGCAAGGCTACGTTCGGTGCGTTGAACTGGGTTTGCCAGGTGTTGCCTGAGGCTGGGGCTACGCGGGCGGCTTCGGCTAGGTGGGTGCGGACGTCGGCTTCGGCCCACAGGCGGGAGCTGGTGACGGCGGCTCGCAGGTGCAGAGCACCCCAGAGGGCGGATAGTTCGGCATCCTTGCCGACGTGTTCTTCGAGGCGGTCGATGCCCTCAATTGCTGCCGAGCGGGCTGAGCGGAGAGCGTCGCCGCCGGCGTGGAGCCATACGCCGCATAGGTCCCAGGAAGCTGCGGCTAGGGGAGCGGGGGCGCCGAGGGTTTCGGCGGTGCGTGCCTCTAGTTCGACGGCTGTCCAGGCGAGGTCGTGGTGGCCCGTTAGGTCGGAAGTGACGCGGGCGATGTGGCAGACGCGGACGAACAGTGCGGCGAGTTCGTCGTGGGTTTGGCCTTCGGCGGCACCTAGAGCGGCTGCGACATCGTCGACCAGGGCGGGCATGATGCCGCCGAGGGCGGTGAAGTTGGCGGCCTGGCGGAGGTCTTCGGCTGCGGTGACCTCGGTACGAAGCTCTGCGAGTGTCCGCGGGGCGCGTGCCGGGTCGCGGTAGGTCGGCATGAGGGCTCGCTGGAGTGCGAGCCGAAGTGCTGGGATGCCGTTGTGGCCGGAGTCGAGGTCCGGGGTTCCATGGCGGTACGGCTGGCCGGTGAGTTCGACCATCTCGACGCCCAGTACGTCGGCAACGCGGTCGAGGACGCTGAAGCGGTCGAGCGGAATGGCGCCGCGCTCGGCCTGACTGACCCAGCTGACGGAGTACCCGAGAGCGTCGGCCAGTTGGCGCTGAGTCCAGCCCCTGCGCTTGCGCGCGCGGGCGACCCGCTCCCCGGCGGTCTTGCTCGTCATCGTCCCTGCCTCTCCGCATACGGACTGCTGCGTCCCATTGGAAAGTCTCTCACTGCCTCTGACCAAGCAGCGCGGACTCGCAAAAACTCTGCGAGTGCGGAGCCTGTCAAGAGGGCCAGACTTGATCACAGAGAGCAATCTTCCAAGCGAGGCTCCTGATGGGGTCAGGAAGTGGGGCTGATCAGGGTGCCGACACACCCAGACGGAGAAGGCGGCAGCTGATGGGAACGGGGCGTCTGCGCCACCCGCTCGCTGCGCTACGTGATCAGGCCGGGTTGCCCGCGCTGGCATATCTCCGCAAAGTCGACGAGCAGCACCGCCGGTTGGGCTACGGACCGATGGCGCTCCGGCGCGAGAAGGTGACTCGTTGGGAGTCAGGCAGCGTTGTGCCGGACGCGGCGGCGCAACACGCGATGGGGGAGCTGCACGGCGTACCTCACAAGGTGGTGAAGCAACTCGGTTGGCCGGCCTGGTTGCTACAAGCGTTTCCGGACGACCACGCGGTCCTCCACAGTCCATGGACTCCCGAAGGTACGGTGGCTTCAACCGCCGCTGCCGCGCAGGGAGGATCGATGGACCGTCGTGGTTTCTTGATCGCGACCGGTGCGACGCTGTCGTCGCTCGGTGCGGACTGGGCCGGCGCTCTCGCGGATCCGCCGGCGGCGGCCGCTACTGGCAGACGTCGAGTCACAGACGCGACCATCGCCCGTCTCGAGCGGCGGTTGGACGACTTACGTCGCTTGGATGACGTCCTCGGCGGCGGCGAGATACGCCCACTGGCGGTCGCCGAGTTCAACCTCCTCAGCCAGCTAGCCGACGCTGCTGTGTACGACGCTGAGACCGGGCGTCGGTTGTTCTCGGCCCTGGCCGAGGCCGCGCGAATCTGCGGCTGGCTCCACTTCGACGCCGGCCGACACGCAGCCGCGCAGTCGTACTACATCTCCGCCCTGCGCGCCTCGGCGTCGGCAGGGGATCGGGCGAGCGGTGCCAACGTGCTCGCGTTCATGGCGATCCAGACGTACTCGGTGGGCAACCCGCAAGATGCGGTCAATCTGGTCCGCACTGCCCAACGAGACGCACGGACGGCGACTCCGCTTGTACGGGCGATGCTGCACATGCGGGCCGGGCGGGCGCTGTCGAAGATCGGTGACCGGGTGGGAAGCGCCCGCGAGCTCGACGCTGCGAGGACCACCTACGCGGCTGGCAGCAGCGACGACGATCCGTCGTGGGCGTACTGGATGTCTGCGGCAGAGATCGAGATGACTGCAGCCTCGGCAGCCCTGGAACTGGAAGACCCGCGCCAGGCGTTGGCCAGCTTCGCGGCAGCCCGTGAGACCTCCTATGCTGCCGACGGCTATGCGCGGGACAACGCACTCTTCCTCGTCAGGTCGGCCGATGCCCACTTGAGGCTGGGTGACGTCGACGCCGCCTGTGCTGCAGCCTCACAGGCCCTGGCCCAAAGCGATGGAGTCGACTCCTCTCGGCCAGCTGGTGCGTTGGATGACTTCCGTAAGTCTCTGGCTTCCTATCGCACTACCCGGTCGGCCCAAGACTTTCTGGCTCGGAGCGGTTAGGCGTTAGTCACTTCGATCCATGAGCTGCACATGCCATCTTGGCTGTGCGGCTTGTTGTCGTGCCATTAATCCATGCCGAGGGCAATCGATTTCGACGCAACATCGACGCAACACTAAGAGGAGAAGGCAACAGCGAGGCAACAGTCGATCTCTGTTCGAGGATCATCGAGTTGCGCTTTGGTGGTTATGCAGATCCAATCGCCCAACCATCGGAGTGAATCCCATGACTGGCTACTGGCTCGTGACCGTGGCACCCATCGTGAATGACGGCCTGATCGCCCTTGCTGTGCTGGCGTACCTCGCAATCGCTCGCGATATCGCTCAGGACGTCCGGGGTCAGTGATGCAGACCTTGCTGACTCCAGAACCTCGCCACCTGGTTCAGGTCTTGTACGGGGAGTTCGCGATTGCCGAGTACGCCGCAGAGTCGGCACTAGCCGATCGGTATGCCGCTGCGATGAGGCGCCGATTCCCCACCCTGCAGGTCATCTGTACGCCAATCGAGATCGACGCCGATCCCGGGGATCTGTAGCCCACTGTCGGAGTCCTCGTCCGTGAGATCTCCCGTTCCCCTGCGGGTTTCGCGGCCGAGGACTCCTCTCAAACCGGCGGGCGAGTGTCCGACTGAGGGCCACTCGCCCGCCGTTCCACCTCCGAAGCTCAACAGCGCGAAATGAAAGGACCCGAACGTGCAAAGCACCAAGCCAGGGCCCCCCGAGATCGTGAGCGAGATCCGGGACCACTACACCGAGCGCCATGACGAGGCTGGTCGGCTGCAGACAACGCTCAAGGGTCGCCTCGAACTCCAGCGGCTGAAGGAGTTGCTCGATGAGCACCTCCCGTCGGCGCCGGCCCGGATCGCGGACGTCGGTGGCGGTCCGGGAAAGCACGCTGAGTGGCTTGCCGAACTTGGCCATGACGTCGTGCTTCTGGACCCGGTGGAGCGACATGTCGAGCAGGCGAAGGCCGCCGGTATCAACGCCGTCATCGGGGATGCGCGTCGGCTGCCATGGGACAACGAGAGCATGGACGTTGTTCTGATGGCCGGTCCGATGTACCACCTGACCAGGAACGAGGAACGACGCCTGGCAGTTCGCGAAGCCGTTCGGGTACTTCGTCCTGGCGGCGTGCTTGCGGTCATCGCGATCAACCGGAACGCAAACCTCATCGGCTCGACGCTGGCGAACACGCTGCAGACCCGACGTGAAGTCGTCGAGGACATCCTCAACGACGGCTACAGCTTCGAGAACGAGCGGATGGCAGAGACGACCTATCACACCGTCGCTCAGCTCCGGAGCGAGCTCGCGCCGTTCCTCGACCGGGTCAGGATCTCGGGACTGACCGGCCCCGGCGGCTGGCTGACCGTCGTCATCGACGCACACTTCAAGGACATGCCGCTACCGCCGTCCATCGGCGCCCCGGATCCCCTCGAGACCGCCCTTGCATGCTCGCGCCTGGCCGATGGGCAGCCTCACCTCGTCCACGCCAGTTCCCTGCTCCTCGCAATAGGCAAGCGTGCCTGATCGACCTTCCCCGCTGGAGAGGCGCCGCAGAGACCACCTGCGGCGCCTCGCAATGCGATATGTCAGGAACGACTGGCCGATCGCTCGGCTGGCCATTCCTCACGGCACCGGCTGCACCTGCGGTCTAGTCGGTTGCCTTGAGCCACATTTGGTGCCTGCGGGCGTGCCCACGATCCACACGCAAGACGAGGCTGCGGAAGCTTTCTCGGATGGCAGGTGGGAGATCGCATTAATCACTCAGCACTTCGACGTCCTGGAGCTACCCGCACGACTCGGAGCTCCGCTCCACGACCAGCTGAAGGGCGCCTGTCCCACGGCCATCGTCCCCGCGAGCCGAACTTGGCAGTTCTTCGTCACCCAAGGCTCAGTGCCTGCCGAACTCGCCGAGAACGCTGGAGGCCGGGTGATCTCGGGGCCCAACGGATGGGTACTGACGCCCAGCACGAAGATGGGGGCTACCAAGAGGATCCGGTGGCTGATCCATCCGAGCCTCACGAGATGGGAACCCTACCGACGGCGGGACGCGATCGACATGGTCTTCGAGACTGCGGATTGGTCGGCCTATGACGCGCCAACCAATCCGTCATCCGCGATCGTGGACGGTCTGCTCGACTAGGCCAGGTTGCGGACGCCGCTGAGCAACTCAAGCCGCTCCTGCTCCGCCTGACCCACCAGTCGCAAGACGTCCTCGGCGGACGGCAGCGGCGCCATCGGGAACCGCGACGCATCCTGCCAGCGCAGGCGCGTTCGCGCCCCCAGCAGGGCAGCGCTGGAGGCCCGACGCGACGGCGGCACGAGCACCGGTTCCCCAGGCTCCAGGTAAACCACGCCTGCCGGCAGAGAGATATCTCCCGTCGGCGGCAACGTCGCCAGCACCCAATCTCCGCTCGGCAGCTTCAGTTGCGGCGTCCACGGCCCAGGACGCTGCTGCTCGAAGAGTCGCAATCCTTCGGCCCCGCTGATACGAGGCGCTTGCCAGAAGGACACCCGCGAACCTGATGTTGCGAGGAGGTTGGGCGGAGTCGGTGCCTGCCAGGTAGAAGCGACTTCCTCAGGATTCGTTGTCCAGTCAGCTTCCGCGTCAGCATGTGCGCCAGGAAGTTCGCAGAGCAGATCGCCACAGGAGCAGATCCAGCGCCCAAAGGCATCGTGCTGGGCTGGCGACCGTACTAGCGCAGGCGCCGGCCGGACAGCGATCCCCGCTGCCGCATAAGCCAGAGCAGCCTCGAGCAGCGAGTTACGTGGTCGGAACATGAGTAGGACCTCCTGAAGCAACATCATGGCTCACCTGCCACCGCCCTCCCGAACTGCCCTGCCCAGAGTGCAATTTCTAGGCAGCTCCACTAGTCCAGGCCGACGGTGATGTCAATTGAGTTGGCGCATCCGATTCCGCATGGACTCCCGCTGTTCACAAGGGAATTGCATGTTGCTGCAACTTCTACGAATCACCTTGTCAGGACTAGCTGGTGGCCCGCACGCTGGCTCGGCTGCCTCGTCCCGGGCAGTTGCACCTCGGGGGTGCTGATACTGGGGGTTTCTCGTGGTTGGTCGGTTGCGTTCTTTTGCCCTGCCCAAATTCTTGGCGATCGTGTTGTCGGCGGCTTTGCTGACGGCTGGTTTGATGAAGGTCACGCCGACGGCGTCGGCTGCTGCTTCGCCGACGTTGACCGTGGCTGGTGTTGCGTTGGCTGGTTCGACGCAGCCGGCGACGTTCAAGGCTGATCTGACTGATGCTCCGGCGGCCACGGGCGAGGTGACGTGGCTGGTGGACGACAAGTTCGCCGCGAAGACACCGACGCCTCCGCATGCGTACTCGGCCACGTACACAGCCGGCCCGCACAAGCTGAAGGCGCGCTGGGTCATCGACACCACGACTGGTGCGACGGCGGAGACGTTCGCGAACTTCACGGTCGGTACGACGCCGACGCAGCCGACTCTCATGGCGGGCAGCGAGCCGCTGCAGGGCGCGACGGTGAACTCGCCGTTCCGCGCAGACCTGGCCGGCGTACCGACGTCGATCCCGGGTGGGGTGACGTTCCTGCTCGATGGCGCGTTGGTCATCAAGGACACGTCGTCGCCGTTCCAGGCCAACATCACCACCAGCGCCGGCTCGCATCAGGTGAAGGCGACGTGGACGGATCCGTCGAATCAGCAGGCCAAAGAGGTTGTTGCTACCGCCAACGTTCAGGACGGTCCGTTCCTGTCGTCGGCTGGTACGCCGTTGCACGCGGGCAAGGTCAACTCGCCGTTCACCGCTGTGTTGTCGAACCCGGTCGGTGTGAGCGGCGATGTCACGTGGTTGCTGGATGACGGTTTCATCGGCAAGAGCACGGCGCCGCCGCATCAGTTCACGGTGACCACGACCAACGGTCAGCACAAGTTGAAGGCCCGTTGGGTGATCAACACCGGCACGGGCGCGACCAAAGATGTCACCGCGGTCTTCACGGTCGGCACGATGCCGGACTTCCGGGTCGCGCCGCCGGTGGATGAGGAGCCCGGCCCGGCGATCAAGAATTTGTGGGCGACGTCGGACAACCGGCGTACTGCGATCGCGGGTGTCTACGACTGGAGCCACGCGGGCTTCGGTGGCGGTACTCCGCTTCCGGCACCGTCCAACTACCGCAGCGACGCCGCCTGCAACTTGACGGCGGCGACGGTTCAGTCGACGTACAACGTGATCCCGAACGACGACAAGGACGACACGAACGCGCTGCAGGCGGTCATCGACCACATCCGTACGGACTGCTCGCCGACGTCCCGGATCGACTCGATGGCCAAGGTGTTGCTGCCCGCGGGCAAGATCAACCTGAGCCACGAGCTGCACATCGACGCCGACTACATGCTGCTGCGCGGCGCGGGCTCTGGTACCGGTGGTACGCAGCTCGTCTTCGCGCCGGATGCGAACACCCGCTACGACAAGATCACCAAGGACGGCTCGCGTTGGGATCTCGACGCGATGACGTCGGGTGAGGCGACCGGTGGGTGGATCTGGCCGGGCCGCGGCATGATCCGGGTCCAGTCGCGCGCGGTCGCTCCGAAGTACGCCGAGCAGTACGCCGCCGCCGCGCCGAACCGCAAGGACCTGTTCGAGGGCACCGTCAACGACCACTGGACGACCGGTCTGCTGCTGGGCGGCAAGGCGGGCGACGCGAACTACAGCGCCCGTAAGGGCGACAAGGTCATCCAGCTGGCTCCGGGGACGCCGTTCGACAACCTCAAGGTCGGCGGCTTCGTGAACGTGATGGCCGCGAACTCGCAGAAGTTCTACGACAGCATGGAGGCGACGCCGACGGAGTTCCCGTTGGACAACCTGCACATGCGTCAGCAGATGTTCATGGTGACGTCGGGCGATCCGCTGGCCGGGACGCTCACGCTGGACAAGCCGCTCGAGTACGACCTGCCGGTCAACTCGACGTCGGACGGTTCGGCGCCGCTGAACGGTGAGGTGTTCCCGTCGAAGGTGTCGCCGATGGTCGACCTGGTCACCGGCGTCGGCATCGAGGACCTCGCCTTCACCCAGGTGATGCCGGGCCTGGACAAGGAGTCGGCCAAGCACAACTACGGCAACATGGACCCGGCCGCGGCGATGCACGGCATCGTGCTCAAGTGGGTCAACAACTCGTGGATCCGCAACGTGCACTCGGAGATGACCGGGTCACACCCGATCGTCACCGAGGCCGCGGCCAACATCTCGGTGATCGACAACAAGCTCGAAGGCTCGTGGAACAAGGGCAAGGGTGGCAACGGGTACTTCCGTGGCTCCCGTGTCTGGGACTCGGTGTATGCCGGGAACACGACCCGCGATCTGCGGCACTTCACGTTCCAGTGGTCGTCGAGCGGCAACGTCGCGATCGCGAACAGCTTCGACTCCGACCTCAACCTGCACGGTGGTTTCGAGCGGAACAACCTGTTCGAGTTGAACGAGGTCACCGTCCCGTACGAGCACAAGTCCTCGAACTGCCAGAGCAACTGTGGTGACGAGGGCGGGTCTGATCCGGACGACTCGGATTGGTATCCGATCTGGTGGGCGGCTGGGAAGAAGGCGGTGAAGTGGTCGGGGTCGTCGGGGGAGAACAACGTCTTCCACAACAACCACCTGCGCAAGCAGCTCGGTGACGAGACGCAGCAGTTCACCGACTACCAGCTCTACTCCGACCGGTCGAAGCTCTACCGGTTCGGTTCCGACGGTGGCGAGTTCAAGCACCTGACCGCGGACGGTACTGCGATCAGCGACTGGGCGCACATGGAGGAGCGCGACTACACCGGCCACAACGGTGTCGACGCGTCCAAGTCGGACGGCGCCCGGTCGATCTTCTTGAAGAGCATCTCGCAAAGCGGGTACGGCGGACCCAACCCGCAACCGTTGCGCCGTACCTGGGGCTGCTCGTGCTGGGACGGCCGGGGCATGGTCAACACGCGTCTCGCCGCCGACCCGGTCAACACCGCGACCGGTTCGCTGACCGAGTACTTCACCGACCTTGCCGTCGCCGGCCCGGGACGCTCGCTCACCGGCACCCGGACATACAACAGCCTCGACGATCACGTCGGATCGTTCGGTAAGGGCTGGACCTTTGGGTACGACGTTTCGCTGACCAAGAACGCCGACAACTCCCTCGACATCCGCAACGGGACCGGCGGCGTCACGAAGTACACGAAATCCGGATCGGCTTACGTGACACCTGACCCAGGTGTGACTGCGACGCTGACGGACAAGTCCGGCGGTGGCTGGGTACTGACCAACATCGCCGGCGACACGATGACCTTCAACGCCACCGGCCAACTCATCGCAGACCGCGACCCCCAAGGCCGCGGCGTCTCGCTCACCTACTCCGGCGGCAAGCTCGCCACGATCACCGACGACCTGACCCAGACGTTCACCGTCGAGTGGAACGGCGCGCTGATCAGCAAGATCACCGCCTCCACCGGCGACGTCACCGAGTACGGCTACACCGGCGGGCAGCTCACTTCGGTCAAGGGCATCGACGGCAAGACCACCACCTACGGGTACGACGCGACCGTCGGCCTCCTGAATAGCATCATCGACCCCACGGGCGCGGTCAGCGCGAAGACGACCTACGACCCGACCACCAAGCGCGCGGTCTCGCAGATCGACGAGGCCGGCGGCACCTGGACCTTCGCCTGGGACGCAGCCAGCGAAACCGCCACGATCACCGACCCCGCCGGGGTCAAGACCCAAGACATCTACCAAGGCAACGTCTTGGTGTCCCACGTGGGCGGCGACGGACGCTCCGAAGACCTGTACTACGGCTCGAACAACCACGTCACCGCGACGACCAGTCCCGGCCAGGAGCTGACCCGCAGCGAGTACGACACCCGCGGCAACCTCCTCAAGCAATACCTCCCCACCGGGACCACCGACGCGGCCGGCGCCTTCGAACAGTGGACCTACGACGCCGGCAACCGCGTCACGTCCTACAAGGATGCCGCCGGCAACGAAACGATGTACGAGTACGACTCGAGCGGCCAACTTCTCAAGACGACCTACCCGGACGCCTCGACCACCTCGCAGACCTACACCGCGCTCGGCCAGGTCGCCACCAGCACCGACCAGCTCGGCAAGGTCACCACCTTCACCTACAACGCCAAGGGCGACCCCATCAAGGTCACCAGCCCCGGCGGTGCCGTGGTGACGTCGACCTTCGACGCCAAGCATCAGAAGCTTTCCCAGACCAGCCCACTGGGCAACGTCGCAGGTGCGACTCCCGAGGTCGTCGAGGCAAATACCGAACACTGGACCTACGACGCCTTCGGTCAGGTCCTGACGCATACCGATCAGCTCGACCGGGTGACGACCAACACCTACGACGCGCTCAGTCAACTGCTCACGATGACGGACCCTGCTGGCGGCATCACTAAGTACGAGTACAACGCTTCAGGGCAGGTCACCAAGACGACCGATCCCGAGGGCCGGGTAACGACCAGTGAGTACGACGACGCTGGACGGCTCATCAGTACGACAGCTCCGGGCGGGGCCAAGACCACCAACACCTACGACTCAGTCACGGGTGAATTGGCGGCGACGACTAGGCCTGAGGGCAACGTCGCGGGCGCAGATGCGGCGACCAAGGAGAAGTACACGGCGCGGTTCACCTACGACGCCGAAGGTCAACTGACCCACACGCTCGTGTCTGACCCGAACGACCCGGCCAAGAAGCTCGCCACGGTCACGACGTATGACGACCAAGGCCGGCCGGTTAAGGTCACCAATCCGGACATGAGCACGATCAGCACCGCGTATGACGTGCTCGGTCAGGTCGTGGAGACCACTGACCCGACCGGGGTGAAGTCATCACAGACGTACGACAAACTCGGCCGCGTCGTGGCGAGCACCAACGCCGGTATCACCTCGACCTTCACCTTCGACAAAGCCGGACAACAGACCCGAGTACAGAGCCAATCCGGTCGCGCCACCACGACGTCGTACGACGACGACGGCCAAGTTACCTCGACCACCGATCCGTTGGGGAAGATCACCAGGTTCGAGTACGACGCGAACGGGCAGCAAACGAAGTCGACAGACCCGCTCGGGCGCTCGGCTGGCACCACCTATGACGCGGCAGGCCAAGTCACATCAGTCACCGATCCCGCGGGCGGCAAGGTCGAGTACACCTACGACACACTCGGCCAATTGAAGTCGGTCAAAACCCCGACGGGCGCTGTCACCGCCTACGACTACGACAAGACCGGCAACCTCACCAAAACGACAACGCCGCGCAACGGCGCCTACCTCAACACCTACGACGCTGCCGGTCGCCTGGCCACCAACGTCACGCCGACGGGTCGCGAGACCCGAATGTCTTACACAGCGTCCGGCGCTCTTGCCTCGACAACTCTGCCGGCCGGGTCGGTGTCCTACACCTATGACAACCTCGGGCACACGACCAAGGTCGACTACTCCGACAGCACACCGGATGTCACGTCGACCTACGACGCAGCTGGCCGGGCGAAGACCGTGACAGCCGGCGCGGCGTCAACGGCCTACAGCTATGACAAGGCAGGACGCCTCACGGGCTTGACCAGGGGGTCGGCCGCCTTCACCTACGGGCATGACGCCCAAGGCAAGTTGTCCAAGCGCACCTATCCGGACGGTCGATCGCAAGCCTTCACCTACGACACCGACGGACTCGTCGCGACCGCGACCCTCAGCGGCGGCTCGATCAGCTCTCCGATCGCCACGACCTACACCTACGACACGGCCGGCCACCTCAAGAAGACCGACGCCGGCGGCCTGATCACCGACCGCACCTACGACGACGCCGGGCAACTCACCAAGATCGAACACGGCCGCTCAGGCACCGCGCTGATGTCCCAAACCGTCGCGTACGACGCCGCAGGTCGACCCACCACGATCGACACAACGCGCGGAGCCACCGTCAAACGCAGCCTCTACGGCTACGACACGGGAGGACAACTCACAGCGTTCTGCACACCGTCGTCGGCGGCGACCATCTGCGATGGCGCACCCGGTTCCCAGTACACCTACGACGCCAACGGCAATCGGAAAACCAGCACCAAGGTCACCCCGGGCCAGGCCGACCTAGTCACCACCACAATCGTTGACGCCGACGACCGGGTCCAGACCGAAACCACCGGCGCCAGCGTCACCACCAGCACCTACGACGTCAACGGCTACCTGAAGAACCGCGGCTCTCCGGCAGGTACAGAAGCCTTCACCTACCGCCTGGACGGCAACCTCGCTCAGGCGACCACCACTGCCGGCACCGTCATCGACTACACCTACGACGAAGCCGGAAACCGCCTCACCTCCAGCGCCGACGGCGTACTCCAATCCAAATGGACCTGGGACACAGCCGGCGCCCTCCCAACCCGGATCAGCGAAGCAAACGGCACAGGGACCACGACCCATCAGTGGGCCAACGACCCGGTCAGCGGCCTCGGCGGCGCCTACATCGACACCGTCGGCACCAGCCCAACCTGGCTTCTCGGCGACTACCAAGGATCCATCACCGACACAGCCAGCACCGGCACCGTCCTCACCGGCACCGCCACCTGGGACCCCTTTGGCACAGCCATCACCGCGGCCAGCGGCGCCATGGCCACCAACCCACTGCGCTTCCACAACCAATACCAAGACACCAAAACAAGTCTGTACGACGTACGCCTCCGCGACTACGACGCAAGCCAAGGCCGCTTCACCGGGCCGGACCCAGCCGCAGCCTCACACGATGGCTTCATCCAGACCTACGCATATGGCTACAACAACCCTGCCACCCAAGCCGACCCCTCCGGAGCCTTTGGGTGCGGGTGGTGCGCTGTCATCGGCGCCGGAATCGGCGCCGGCGTTGGAGCCGTGACTGGCGGCTACCAGGCCTACAAGGACAGTGGCGGCGACTGGAGCGATACCTGGGAAGGCGCTGGCAAGGGCGCAATCCAAGGCGGCCTCATGGGTGGTGCCATCGGCCTCTGTGCCGGTAGCAACCTCCTTGTAGTAGCCGCTTGCGCCGGCGCAGGCAACGCCGCCGGCGGCTACCTGAACTCCCTGATCTGGGGCGATGACTATGGCTGGAGCGACGCCGGCAAAGACTTCCTCTGGGGTGCCGGGAGCACACTCCTCTTCGGCGGGCTCGGGAAAGCCGGAGGCACCTTCCTCGAAAGAACGCGAGCCGGCCAAGCGATCGTGAACTGGGTCAAAACCAACATAACGCCCCACTTGCCAGCGAAGCTCCGCGGTCTGTATAAATGTGCTCCGACCGAACGGCCGACAAGCAAAGTCAAGCCCGCAGTGAAGAAGGTTGTCGGTGCAGTCAAGAATCATTACCGGGAAGCAAAGCGCGACGAACGCGGCTCCATCCGATTGCCGGGTGGTTCCGATTACAAGGGTCTCAGCAATGCATACATTAAGAATGTCCTGAAGAAGCTCGGCACCGAGCCTCATGCCTTCAAGGAGGAATACGTGGGCAAGTCGGAGATCTCTCGCTTCGATATTAAGATCGGCCCAGGGCGGCAACTCTTTCTTGTCAACAAGAATGGAAAAGTCGCGATTCCGACCGGAGTGTTCCCGGATGATTTGTGATGATTAGAGCCGAGATTGTGGTGCAGAGTGCGGAACTGTCGCTGGACGAGCTGACCGCTATTATCGGGAGAGAACCCGACTCTGGGCGAACTATCGGTAGCCCAAGTAGGGTTCAGCCTTCCCGAAACTACAGATCGTCGTTGTGGGCACAGAGTCTCGAATGGGATTCGTCGCTACATGGCGGGACGGAGGGACTCTCGATCGCTGTCGCTGCACTGGGTGACGAGTTAGGTGGCCGCTTGGCCGCGCTGAAACTACAGGGCTGCGATGTCGTACTCGACGTTGTTCAAGACATTGAGGGCGAGCATGACGACTCAACCCTCGGCCTCAGCTTCTCGGAAGCAGCTGTCGAGTGGCTTGCTCGGGCCAAGGCCAGCATCTCGGTGGACCAGTATGTCGGGACGGCACCCTAGCGAGTTGCGCGGGACCTGAGGTTGGTCAGGTCTGTGACCTTGTATGTCGTGTTGCCGGGAAGAGAGCCGTGCCGTCCGGGGTGAGGTAGCGGCCGAAGGCGGCAAGCCAGGTAGTTTTGCTCCATCCGCTCGCGAGCGGATGGAGCAGCACAGCCTTAGCATCAAGAATATGCGTGCCCGAGCGGGCGTACGGGATTTGCAGCTACACCGGCAAGGTGCCTGGAAGTCCACCAGGACCGGCGGTCTCAGCGATATCTGGACCACTCACACCGGAGACGCTCCACCCCCTTCGCTAGCTTCGATGTGGACGCGTGCACTCGGCGTGCCGGCGTCTTGCGGACGAGTGGCGGAGGCTGGTGGCTTAAGGCCGCGCACGAGTTGATGCAGGCGCTGGTAGTGCCTGGTTTGGGCTCGGGCATCGGGTGATGGTTTGGAACCGAGTATCGATTGGCTATTGATCGAGTAGCGCTCCCGGTAGGCCGCGATTTCGCTGATGACGCTGTCGGAAAGGCCACGGCACCATGCCTGTCCGGTGGCGTGCGCCTGTTCGGTGAGCCAAGTTGCTCGCTGGACGATCTGCGACTCAAGTTCCCGGAGTGGAGCGATGAGGGTTGGGTCCGAGACGTGGTCGGCCGGGGTGACGAGTCCGGCGATGAGCGTCGGCTGATGGCCGCTGCGACGTACCGCTCTGGAAGTCAGTCGCTCTACTCGGGTGTGAAGTACGGCTGCAATGTCGCTCGCGTTGTTGAGTGACGACTGGTGGACTGATCGGCGTAGTACTTCGGTGACATCGAGGCCGGCGGTTTCGGCTCGGCGCAGGGCGGTGATGAGGGGGCCGTAGGCAGCGGAGGCTTGGAGCGCGGCCTGGTCGGCTTGGTCTAGGCCGCTGGCGGAGATTGCGGGGGCGAAGCGGTTGCGGGCGTCTAGTTGGCAGAGGTGTTCGTGGATGGGGATGAGGCGGTCGAGGCGGGTAGCGTTGTCCAGTTCTTGGCGCATGACTTCGTGGGCGGAGAGTTCGACTCCAGGGTTTTCGAGGATGGCTTCTAGGACGTCTTGCATGGTCTGTTCGATGCGTGGTTCGTGGAGGTCGGTCGTTGATTGGTGGGTTGCTACATAGGCGTGGTTGCTGCGGCGGCCGCGGGTCATTCCGACGTACAGGAGGGCTCGGGTGAGGTGGTCGGTGACGAGTAGGTGGGCGGTGTCGACGGTGGAGCCTTGGGCTCGGTGGGCGGTTGTTGCGTACGCGAGTTCCACGGATTCCTGGACGTACGCGGCCGGGAGGGTCACCTGGGCTTGGCGAGCGTTCTCGACTGTGAGTGAGCCGTCGGCCCAGCGATGAACGACGGTCCACTGGTCGCCGTTCTGGACGAATCCGTGTCGGCCGTGGCGTAGGCGGCGGTTGTTGAGGCGGGTGACTATGTGGTCGCCGACGCCGACCTGGGTTTGGTCATGGAGGGTGATTCCGTTTGGTTCGACCTCGCCGGTGATGATCCGATCGAGCCGGGCCCGGGCGTTGAGCCGGGCGACGGTGGCGTTGTCGGCGGCGATCAGGAGGCTGGATTTGCCAGCTGCGATGTCGGTCATCCACGCGCGGTACGCCGCGTCCTCCATGGCGTCGCTCGAGCCGGCGGCGAGGCGGTGCTGGTCGTCGTACGCGTCGATGACGTCGACGGAACCTGCTCGTAGTTCGAGGCTCGCCTCGCGTTCCCATGTGTTGCTGAAGCGCCACACATCGCTGAGTTCGGCGGCTTCGGTGTCGCGGGCGATGAGGCGAAACGCACCGCCGGTGTCAGCAGCGCTGAGTTGTGCGTCATCGCCCACGAGTAGGAGCTTCGCGCCAGCGGAGTCTGCTTCGCGCGCGAGAGTCGCGAGCTCCATCGTGCCGGCCATCGACGCTTCGTCCACGATGACCAGTTGGCCTGACCGGAACTTCCAGCGGTCCTGCTCGGCGCGTAGCGCGGCGAGAAGCTGTGACAGCCGATACTCGCGACGTCGTCGTCCCGCATGACGAGCTTCCCGTACTGCGTACCCCGCCTGCCGAATGCGGTCGCGACGCTCCTCGGCGCCGAGCCCTGTCGACTCGTAGATCCACTTGGCGATGTTCTCCGCCGGCGATCCGATGGCATCGGACAGCACTGCCGATGCCGCCGACGATGGTGCCAACGCGATGACAGAACCTTCGCCGTGAGCGGACTCCCAGTCCATTGTCATGGCCGCCAACAGGCTGGTCTTGCCAGTGCCGGCAGGGCCAACGAGCGCTTCCACTATTTGGCCGCTGGTGGCGATTCGCCTAAGCGCCGCCTGCTTGTCTGCGCTCAACCCGGCGGCGGTCACCGGAGCAGCAATCTTCGGTCCGGTTGCGTTGCGAGCGAGGTCCAGGAGAAGCGACTCCGCTCCGAGGACGACGGGCGAGGTGAAGATCTGTCCGTTGTGAATCGTGAAGACGCTCTCGCCGTCTGCGCGGGTCTCGGGCACGGTGACGATCGCCGGGGCCGTCAGACTGATCGACTGCTGTTCCGCGCTCGCCACGATCGATTCCAGTACTGCGAACCGCTCGGCCGACGAAACCAAACGGATCAGCCGTGTCTGACGTGCGGCCTCTGCAAGGAGGTTCCAGCGAGTCCAGGTGGCCCGCTTGGTCTGCAGGGTGATGACCGTCGCAGCTGCGTACGCCTCGAGCGTCTGTGGGCTGAGATCGGCTGCTGCCAACGGCCGGTCGCCCGCTTGGGCAAGGGACTGCTGAATCGTCTCGATGCCCTCCCTGCCGACCTTGAGATCGGCCCTCCGGCGCCAGCTCTGCATGAGCATTGCAAGCGGTCGCGCGTGATGTTTGGGTGGTCGATTCATAAGCGTCGCTCGTTGGCGTAGGACGTACATTTCGTTGCGCCTAGGTGTGGGCAGACCGTCTGCGCGCTCGTCGAGAAGTACCGCAAGGTTCGACTCGATCTGCTCGGTTCTGGCCGAGAACTCCTCGATCAGCTGGTCGGGAATGACCGTCAGTTCGAAGGCCGGGTTCCGGCGCTTGCCGCGCTGCCGCAGCTCCCAATCGACGCCTAAGCGCCGACTGAGATTGTCCGCGAGGAACACGTTGTGGATCTCTGACATCGCCACCGCCGAACGGAACAGAACGCGCCCGTCGATGCTTCGCCAGGCGCCGTCTGGCCCCTGAACCCGGTTGGCCACGACGACGTGAGTATGCAGCTGCGGATCGCCGGAACGCGTGTCCCAGTGGTCGAAGGCGGCGCCGACAAGTCCGCGAGTCTCGACCTGAGCGATTCCGTGTTCACCGGTGCGAGTCAGAACTGCATGTTGCTCGATCAGTCGTACTACGTCGTCAACCGCGTCATGGTGTGCGGCGACGATCTGCTCCTGAGTGCCCACATCGGTGGTTGCCCATAGGGCTGAGACGGACTTCGAAGGGGAGAAGGTCAGATCGAACCCGGCAACCGCCTGTTTGGTCTTCTCTCGCATCACGGCTGCTCGAATCTGAAGGATTGCCTCGTGCCTGGAGTCGTCATCCAGAGCCGGGTCGAGGGCGCTGATCAGGTTCTCTATCCGCTCGGACGGACTCTTGAAAACGGGGTACGGACGCCCAAGAGGCTGTCCAGTGCACGGGTCTTCGGCGCGTCCGAAGAGAGCAGCCATCTGGCTCTCGGTCACTACCGCGCCAAGGGCCAAGCTCCCGCTGGGGAGACCCGCCAATCCGGCACCGATCCAACGGCCAGGCGGATACCCCGAGGCCGCGTAGTACGCCGTCAGTGGCGTGGTCAGCGAACGCTCGACATCCCCCGAGGCGACGTGCCGCAGTAGGTACAGGTAGCCCTCGCCGGCGGATAGCCGATGGATGCCTAGCACAACTTCCGCCGTGCTCGATGCGTGCTGAATCGATGCTGGATGCTCTCCATACAGCAGTCAACGGTGGGGCGCGGTAGACCGCGTTTCGCACCATCTCCGAAGCGAAAGCGCCTTAAGTGCAAGAAGTGTAGTGGTGGTTGGTCCTTCGCATAGCCCAAAGCCTCGACGTCGCCTCCGTTGAGTGGCCGTGGGCAACCGAAGGGATGTGCAATGAACAACATCAATGACGTTGGCGATGTACGCCGGCGGATCACGGAGCTGGCAACCCGGGCCGAGGCGATCGTCGAGGCAGCGGAGGTCAATGCCGCCGACGGCCGATGGGCGATGACGGCGTTCAGTCGGTACCGGGTCTGCGAACTGCTCGGCATCCTCCCGTACGTCAGGTACGACGGTGCGTTGGATGCCGATCCTGCGGCGCTGTATGAGGAGGCCATCGAGGCGCTGAATGACCTGGACGTGCCAATCGAGGATGTCGGGTGGCGGCTCGCGCTTGGCGACGCACTCAGGTCGGCCGCGGCCGACGTCCGGAGAGTTCGGGATGCGCGCGACGTATGAGGATCTCCTCCGCGCGGCTCGTCGGGCAGCAGTACAGGCTCATCAGGTCCAGCACACCGACAACGGCGAGCTCCTGTCTGGATGGCAGGCCGTCCTGATCGCAACGCGGTCTCATCTTGGCTGGTTGCGTTGCGACATCGATCTCACCGGCGACGCGGTGGCTCTCAACAACCTGGATCGCTCTAAGGGACTGATGCCAGTGGCTTGGGCGCTTGGTGCTGGTGCAGATCTCCTGGCGACACAGGATGCGTACAACGCCGCAGCTCTCGACAACTGCCACGATCTCCTCGCGGCTCGGGCCGAGGTCGCCGACGTGGCACGGATCGCGGGCCGGACTGTTCTCCGTGACCTTGGAATGCCGAAGCGGAGCAAGGAGTACCGCCATGTACTCAAGGCGGTGGCGCAACTCGGGGAGATCGTCACAAGAGGCCGCGGCGCCTCTGGGCTCGGCGATCTTCGGAACCTCGCGACGAATCGCCCGCAGTACGGGACTGACGAGCTGTCGCAGCTGGCTTGGATGGCGGTGCGTTGGGAACGCGCCCACCTGGACATCGACGCACACACGTTGCTGACGCGCGATCTGCGGTCGGGCACATCTCAACTTCGGACGATTTGTGGCTACGCGTGGCACCTCACGGACTGCATCGCGTCCGTAGCCGAGGACGTTGGTCTGGACGCTCAGCAGCGGCTGGACCTCGCACGACTGAGAGAGGCTTTGCGTGCCTTCGATACGGCCGCCGCTCGAGTGGCCCGCTCATGGCAACAAAGACTCTCGGACATCGGTGGCCAGAGTGGCACACCGGGCGAGGTCGCCTTCCTTGATCTGAAGGCAACCTTCGACGCGTTCCTGCGGGCCGACGGCAATCTGTTGGCACCGAAGGCCCTGATACCGGATCACAGGCAGGCGATCGCAGCGCTGGATGCGCTCGACGAGATGGTCGACTCTGCATCGCGGATAGCGCGATTCCAGCAGGCTGCCGTTGATGACCTGATTCGGAGCGGTCACCTCTTCATGCCGGTACGAGACATCGCGTCCATGGAACTGCCGCACTACAGCCGCCGCGTGGCCCGTCCCGCGGTGGCGAGGCGGTGGATGCGTACCAGCGTCGCCATGTATTTCACGGAACTGACGAGCACCCTTACCCAGAGCGCCGCCCACCTGGCGATTGCCGCAGACGTGGCTCGCCACTTGTCAGGTACCAGCCACCACAGCCGGCCGTTCGGCGACAGGTCTCCGCGGCTCCAACCGCCGCCCCTGCTGGTCTCGAAGGCCCTCGTTGCCGAGAGCACCGGATTGCCAGATCTGGGACAAGAGCCCGACCCGCCAGGCCGTTGACCAACTAGAGCCGTCGATCAGGAGGTTTCTCGTGACCAAGATGAATGTGAGCGCCGAGGTTCTGCACACCGTGCTCACGCAGGAGATACGGAAGGTGAACTCAGGTGTCGGGTGGGCACGGTGGCTCGACGCAGCCGCATTGTTCCCGACGTACGGCTTTGGGAATGCCGTCCTGATCAATCTCCAAATGCCTCATGCGAACTTCATCGCCGGCGCGCCGGCGTGGGCGCGGCTTGGACGCCAGGTCGTGAAGAGTGGCGCCATCAAGATCCTCGCACCGGTGCGGGCCGAGGTGCTCTTCGAGGACGAGGCCGGGGAACCGACGATGGATCCCCAAGGTTCGATCCGGCAGGGGATCATTGGGTTCAAGGTTGCGAACGTGTGGGACGTCGCGCATACCGTCGGTCCCCGGATCTCGCTGCCGGCGATGGTCTCGCAGGGGACGACCGCCAAGCTGTGGGGCGCCCTGGTAGGGGATTCGCGCGCACACGGGCTGACCGTGGATGTTCGGTGGACGGCGCCCGAGATGGATAGCTATACAGATCCCGGCGCAGGACGGATCGTGGTTTCGAATCGACTGGACCCTGTCGCCAAGGTCGCGCGCTTGGCGCATGAGGTCGGCCACGTGCGCATGCACTCGGGTCAACAGGGCAAGGCCGAGGCCTGCTACGGCATTGAGGAAGTCGAAGCCGACTCATTCGCACACATCGCGCTGGCGCGATTCGGGCTCCCCATGGAGACGTCGTCCTTCGATCGCGTCCTGGTCTTGGCAGACGCGGTTCAACCCCGGTCACCCGAGTCGGTGATCAAAGCGATTGGTACCCGCGCAGTGGTCGCCTCGAGGAGGTTCCTCGAAGCGACCGGCCATCAGATTTCGCCCATGCCGAAGACAGCCGGCAAACGCCTTGAGCACGAGGCGGGAACGCAGGCTCCGTACCTCGGTCCCGAGCTGTGAGCTGGCGATGGGAGCAAGTGAGCGGGTCGCCGCGCTACAGCGGGCACGTCAGCGCCAGGCGAGAATAGAGGCGGCGACCGCTCGCGCGATCAACGCCCAGGCTTCGCTGGCTCGCGCAATCCAGGCCAAGGAAGCGGCGATCCGGCGGTGCGATGAACGAGTCGCTGCCGCGGAGGCTCGATCGGGGAGCGAAGCGTCGCAACTGGCCCGGACCTGTGGTTCCGCAGAGGCCGCAGCCGAGATCCTCGGTTGGAGCATCCGTGAGGTCCGCAGAACCATGAAGTCTGAGCGTGAACGCCGAGCGGGGCCGGGAGACTCTGATGTCGCCGGAAGCTGAGCCGAGTCCTATCTGGGACGCCGACCAGGTGGCGGCCTACCTGAAGGTGCCGAAGGCAACCTTGTACGGCTGGCGGACCAAGAAGTCCGGTCCGCCGGCCCGTAGGGTCGGACGGCATCTCCGGTACAAGGCCGACGAGGTCATCGAGTGGTTCGACAAGCTCGACGGGCAGCTCCCTGACGATGACTAGCTTCCTCGGTCCATCCCCAGTTGGCGGTCGGTCGGGACGTCGAGCGCGGCCCGCAATCCTTCTCGGTAGGTACTGCCGGTTCGGCGTACCACTCCGCGTTCTAGCTTGGCGATGTAGTGGCCGTCCAGCGGTACGCTCACGCGCTTGGTGCGCCAAAGCCATATACAGACAGCTTCGGCGAGTTCTGCACGAGACATGGGCCGGCTTGGATCTCTTGGAGATGGCGTCCGCAGCCGTGCCTCGCGGAGGGCAAGGTTGGGAGAAGGCATGCAGTTGGAGCTCTCTGTCAGGAGTTCAGGATGTAGCCGGTCCGGTTGATGCTCAGAGGTGTGAGCACCAACCGGACCGGGTTTGGGCGGAGCGAGGAGGGGGGTCTCTCAGCTCCTGGAATTGAGTAGAAGGACACGGGCGCCGGTGGCACGCTCAAACGTGCCCTTGATGTCATTGCTGGCTCCCAGTACTGCAAAATGCAGGGGGCTTGGCAGGACGACGGCGGTGATGTTGTGGCGGCGGACAGCGTCGGTCATAACTTCGAAGACTGCCGGCCAGATGGCCGGCTCGTCCACGAAGACGAAGCCCATCGAGAAGCCTTCGGCTTCGGCGAAGCTCGACATCTGGCGCTCGATCTTCTGGACGTCGCCAGCGGTGGCGATCAGCTCGCGCCGGATATAGCCGAGTAGCAGAGGCCGCCCGAGGTCGTCTTCACTGGACTCGTCGAGTTCCTCGGGCGGGCTCGTCACTCGTCCCGCCGTCCGCTCGGCCAGCTGGGGTGCGGCGCGTCGAGGTACTGCTGCGACGTCCATCGGCTCCTCAATCTTTCGCTTCTCAGCTCGCTTGGCGACCGTTGCCGGGGGCGTCCCAAGCTTGCTCGCGGACGGGCGGACAGCGGCACCGCATTCGCGGACATTTAGGGACATTTCGTGTTACGGTCCGGGTAGACATTTAGGGACATCTACTCGCTGGTAAGGATGCGGCTGTGGTGAACGAGGTCTTGCGGAGCGCGATGTACGGCGCTCAGCTCACCGAGGTGGATTTGGCGGCGAGGCTGGGTGTGGAGCCGAAGACAGTCCGGAACTGGTTGCGCGGTCAGGTGCCGCATCCGGGCAGACGCGCGGCGCTGGCTCGACTCCTCGAGGTCGATGAGACCGTGCTCTGGCCTACCCTGGCTTCGCCAGTCGAACATCCCACCGAGCTCGTCGCCGTGTACCCGCGTAGGTTGTCGATTTCGCAAGCCATGTGGCGGGAGCTCTTTGCCTCGGCAGAAACTCAGATCGGAGTCCTTGCCTACAGCGCCTTGTTTCTGGCGGAGGACGTGAGGCTCATCCGCCTTCTCGGTGACAAGGCTGAGCAGGGAGTGCGAGTGCGTATCGCCCTCGGTGATCCGGGCGGGCGCAACGTCGACCGCCGAGGTGTCGAGGAGGAGATCGGCGAGGCGATGAGCCTGAAGATCAGAAACGCGATCAGCTTGCTCAGGCCCATACTGGCGCACGACCAGGTCGAGCTCAGGTTGCACGACACGGTGCTCTACAACTCGATGTATTGGTCGGACGATCAACTGTTGGTCAACCAGCACGCGCTCGGCATCCCTGCGGCCCGGTCGCCTGTGTATCGCTTCCGTGGAGGCGACGACAGTGAGATGTTCCAGTCATACGCGACCAGCTTCGAACGGATCTGGTCACTTGGCCGTTCCGCTGCGGTAGGAGCCGGCCGCATGTAATGTCATGAGCATGATCAGTGCGACGGATGCGGAGGCATTGGCGCGCGACCTGCTGGCCGAAGAGTTGCCCAGACGATGGGCCCACAGCCAATGCGTCGCGAGTCGGGCACGAGAGCTTGCTGTCGTGCTTGGTCCGGAAGCCGAGCTGGTTGAAGTTGCCAGTTGGCTGCACGACATCGGCTACGCCTCAACCATCAAGGTCACGGGCTTTCATCCGCTGGATGGCGCGCGCTACCTTCGCGATGTGGCGGGGGTCGACGAGCGTGTCTGCCGATTGGTAGCGCATCACACCTGCGCCGTCATCGAGGCGGCGGAGCGGGGGATCGCTACCTTGGCGGAGGAGTTCGCGCCGTCCCGGCAGGATTTGCTCGACGCGCTGACGTACTGCGACCTGACTGCCGGCGTCGATGGTCGGCCAGTCGATGTCGATGAACGTCTGAACGAAATCTTGTCGCGCTATCCAGTCGATCACGTGGTCCATAGGTCGGTTACCCGCGCCAAACCTGTTCTACTGGAGTCCGCGCGGAACGTTCGCCGCCGTTTGGCTGCTGGATAGGACATCTCTGGGCTGGAGACATCTAGAGATGTCTGACCATGCCCTTACCCCGTCCGCTGAACAAGCCGCAGGCTTGGGCAATGAGCGGTCGCGACCGAAAGCCCAACGAGGCTCTACGAAGAGCTCGAGGAGCGATGTCCCAAGGGAGCCTCGCCGACCAGGTCAACGCTGCCATCTATCGCGCAACGGGTCGCGAAGTGACGATCACGGCGAAGTCGATCTCGGATTGGGAGCGTGGGTGGTACTCGTGGCCGTCGGCTGACGTTCGCGCGGCGCTTTGTGAGGTGCTTCGAGTACCCGACCCCTCGGATCTCGGTTTCGTCTTCCGGCGTACGCAGCGCAACGTTCCGCCCGCAGCATTGCCGGATCTGATCGGAGGACGAGCGCTCCTCACGACTGAGGCAAGCAACATCGTTGAACTACCGTCCGGGAAGTCGTTCGCCGGCGCCGAACTGTTGGTGCATCATTGCAGCGCAGAAGAGACCGGGCTTGATTGGCTGATGGTCGAGCCGACCGAACAGCTCACAACGTCGCTTCGCCGCACGGATCGATGGAGTGCCGTCGTCACGTCCGATGCCGATGGCAAGTACTACGTGTCCGACGCTCGGCGATTCGTACGCCGGGCAAGTCGCCCCGCTATCCGGCAGCCTGTCGCGTCCGCCAACGTGATCGACGACCTCACGGCCGGCATCATCTGGGCCGTCGTCAACGCGGACACTGCATTGCTCGCCGATGACGCCCAACTGGAGATGAGCCAGGCGAGACTGGCCCACTACGTGGAGCAGTCGGCGTCTGAGGCTTCGTTGAGTGAGGTACCCGAACTCAACGCGGTTTCCGCACAGTGGCTGGGCTCGACATTCTGCTCGCGGCACATCAGCCGGCACCTGGGGCGACTCTCCGAAACCCCATTCTTCTGGACCCGGGAACAGCGAGGTGAGGATGCCTCGTCCTGGCTGTTGTGGAACCACAAGCTCGACTACCTGAGGTACACCTCACGGCGCTTCATCCGGATGCGTCGGGCGTTCTGCATTCCTGAGGCCGAGGTCGATGCCTCGCCCCGGTACGAACGAGTGCTTCTCCTTCTGGCAATGGCTCTCATGGAGGCGTTCGGGATCACGGTGGAACTGACTGTGGATCCGGGGTTGAGCGAGGTCGGCGGCTTCGTTCTGGCCGATGAGGCGATCGAGGCGAACTGGTTGGGTGGCGAGGGGATCTGGCGAGTTGATGCTCGCCCGCGACCACGGCGCGTGTCGGAGTACCGAGAGATCGAGAGGCGCCTCGCTGCGAGGTCAATGATTGCGGTCGAGTGCTCAGCAGGACGGTTGGAGGAGATGGCCGACTACCTCGGCGTGCCTTGGCGATGGTTCCGGCGTAGGTGTGAGGAGTTGGCTGTAGCGGGCATCGAAGGGATCGCTCAGCCGCGGAGTCGTCACCTGTCCACTCGAGGCCTTGATGCAGCGATTCGCTACGTTGCGCACATCGATGCGATCGAAGGAAGCTATCTTGCGTGCAGCTGAGCTGACCCTGGGACGGACCTTCGCCGTCCACTTCGATCATGACGACGACTTCTACAGCGCACTCGCGCAGTTCTGTGTCGAGCGAGACGTCCGGCAGGGCTTCATTCCGATGTTCGTCGCCGGCCTGCGCGAGGTCCAGCTTGTCGGAACGTGCGAGAAGCTGGACGACCCGGCCGCGCCAGTTTGGAGTGCCGTGCACCTTGAGAATGTGGAGGCGTTCGGCGGTGGCACCCTGGCACACGACGCAGCCTCAGGTGGCGTACGGCCCCACATTCACGTGTCAGTTGGCTTGAAGGCGCAGGCGGCCACCGCACACACCAGTCATCTCCTCGACGCCAAGGTTCAGTTTCTCACCGAGATGTACGTCGTCGAGGTGAAGTCGCCAGAGTTCAGCCGAGTCCCGCGGCCTGACCTGTACGACGTACCGCTGCTGTCTTTCGGCAGCTGACGGATCAGTCGATGTAGGGCGTGCCCGGGTTCTCGAGGTAGTAGTCGATGCGCCGTCGCATCGAGCGGTCCATCGTCAGATCCGGCAGCTCGGATCGGGAAATCCAGCGCACTTCGGTGGACTCGGAGCTGGGGGTGAGTTCGCCGCCTGTCGCTCTAGCTCGGACGACGATCGAGAACTCCTGACGCGCTTCACCGTTGCTGGTGTAGAGGATGATGTGCTTGGGGTCGGTATAGATGCCCACGACATCGATTACCTCGCAGTCAATGCCCGACTCTTCTTTCGTCTCCCGCATCGCCGCCTGAGCGAGTGACTCGCCGAGGTCGATCGCACCTCCGGGAATGGCCCAGTTGCCGTTGTCGGAGCGACGGATCATCAAGAGTTCACCGGCCTCGTTCTCGATGATGACGTTGGTCGACGGCACCATGCTGTTCGCGGCCGGCGCATCAGGATCGTCGTAGTAGTCGATTCTCCTGGCCATCAGTCCTCCTCACTCAGCGGAACGCTGAGGTCCCATACGGCCTCGAAGCTCTCCCTGTAGGGGGCCGCCAGCTCGCCTCCAGGAATTTTCTTCAAATGCCAGATCGGAGCACGTGCGGCCGCCAGGCCGTAGATGTGCGTGTTGACCAGCAGTTGGTCGTCAACGACATAGATCGAGTTGTAGAGCACCGTGCGATGAAGACGGAACTCGATGCCTTCCGTCTCCCGGAGCTTTCGAAAGAGGAGGAGAGCGTTGCGGATCTTCGAGGCGAGCCCATCGCCGATTCCCTCTTCCTCACCCCGCTCAGCGATGTGCGCATCGCTGGGGTCACCGAGCATCACCCGAACACGCACACCCGCCTTCGCCTTCTTCAGCAAGATGCGCTCGAGCCCGGTGTCTTCGGCAAAGAACAGCCCCGCGTACACCAAGACACCGATTTCGTCCTGGGCCGATTTGAACAGCCGCAGCCAGTCGTCTCGGGGCATATCGGCGCGGTGCGGATACACCTGGACGATCTCGCTCTGCGACACCGCGACGGCCCGGCTCCGCGGCAACGCATCCGGCCACAGGTACGACTCGTCGACCTTGAACCTGGTCGCCAGCTGATACCGGTACCTCGGGTACGGTATGCGGCTCTCCGTGATCCAGCGCACGACTGTCTTCACATTCACATCGAGCTCTTCGGCGAGCGCGAGATTCGTGAGCCCGTGCTCCGCCATCGCCCTCCGCAGCCGTTCGTTAGGTGACTTCGGCAGCTGTTCCTTCGACACAGACCCTAACCTAGGACATTTGGGGACATTTAGCGGCGAACCAAGCCGCTGTCGACGACCCGATCCATCTGTTCTTGGCCAACACGCTACTGACTCTGCGCCCAATGACGCTGGACACTGGTGTCTCACCTGTGGATAACTGCAGTGTCTGGCGGTGTTTGGCGTGCGTGGGCTTCCTGCCGGCAGGAAGGGTGAGCATGCGCCAACGCCCGCGTAACCGGGTTCGGCCGCTGACGGTACGGTGCCGGTCATGGGTACTTGGGATGCAACGGTGTTCGGCAACGATGCGGCTGCTGACTGGGCTGCTGGCTTGGTGGATGCCGGCGACGAACAGCTCGTGAGAGATGCGCTGGAGCGAGCGGTCGGGCCTGACTGTGTCCACTATCTCGAGTATTCCGAGGGTGTGGAGGCCCTCGCCGCGGCCGAGGTTGTCGCTGCTGCAGCCGGGCGGGCGACTGCATCGAACCCGTACAACGAGAAGGCACTCGGCTGGGCAGTTGGCCGGTCCGGCCTAGTCGAGCTAGTTCCGCTCGCAGTGCGCGCAGCTGAGCGAGTCATTGCCGAGAATTCTGAGCTGCGAGAGCTGTGGGCAGAGCCCGACGACCCGGCATGGGCTGCTGCAGTTCAGGATCTGCTCGGCCGCCTGCGATAGCAGTCCGAGCGAGAGTAGTACTACCGAGCCTGCTACGCGGCAGTTGCAGGTGTGGCATGCAATTCGGCTGCAAAGACGGCGCCGTAGCGAGCCAAGTCAGGGTCCCGGAGATCGATAGGGTGACAGTTGACGCCCCGCCAAGTCCACAGTCTCCCGCCGCCAGCGGAGGGCCCGCCGGGTTCATAGCCGAGCGCCCACCCAGCGGCATCCGGCTCGGTGCGGTGCATCCGCTGTGCAGCCTTAATCCGATCGCGGAACTCCGCTTCGAAGTAGATCTGGCCGTGCCCAGGTCCGCCGTCGAGCCTGATCGTTGGTCCACCTGCCATCAGGTCACACTCGTTACCATCACGGGGTCTCCTGTCCGGCAGGCCGTAGGTCCGATTGTGGGATCCAGGCGAGGTGGCCGTCGCGGTCGCGGACGCGGCCGAGCCATTGGCCGCCTTCGCGGAGCCATGCGTCCAGTTCCCCTGATTCCCAGGCGACCAGGTGCTCGACGGGCTGGGGCGGGTCGACGGAGCGTATCTCATCCGCCGGACGTGGCCCGTGGGCGTTGAACTGCAGATCGAGATCGGTCTTCATCTGCTCGGCTGCGGCCTTGTCGAGGTTGGCCACGCGCCAGCCGTTGACCGCGCCGTCCCACACGCCGTAGGTGCCGTCGCCTGCGTCTGAGGGGCGCACCGTGAACCGTCCAAGCATGGGACCCACGATAGCCGATGTTCGAACATATGTTCTAGTCTCGGTGTCAACGGGAGGAACATCGATGGGCTACAACAATCCGCCGGTGAAGTGGTCGGAGCTGGAGCGGCGGCTGTCGAACCGGTCGCGGCCGGGCAGCGACGGCGGCCGTCCCGCCGCTGGCGATGGCGGTGACTCACCGGCGTGGAGCCAGCACCGTGGCCCGTACGTCCCGGCCGCTGACGGGGAGTCGCCGATCGATCGCGCGGCGCGGCTCCGCGCTGAAGCGGTGCCGTACGTCGAGTTGCATGCGCATTCGACGTTCTCGTTCCTGGACGGTGCGTCGCAGCCGGAGCGGCTGGTGGAGACCGCGGCCGATCTCGGCCTGCATGGTCTGGCGCTGACCGATCACGACGGCTTCTACGGCGCGGCCCGGTTCGCGGAGGCCGCGACGGCGCACGGTGTGCCGACGGTGTTCGGTGCGGAGTTGTCCCTGGGTTTGTCGGGGCCGCAGAATGGTGTGGCGGACCCCGAAGGTGATCATCTGCTGGTGCTGGCCGAGGGCCAGGAGGGCTACCACCGGCTCGCTGGCGCTATCACCGAAGGCCAGCTCGCTGGTGGCGAGAAGGGCCGGCCCGTCTACAACCTCGAGGAGCTTGCCGCCCGCGGTCGCGACCACTGGGTCGTGCTCACTGGCTGCCGCAAAGGCGCGGTACGCCAGGCACTGGAGCTCGGGGGAGCGGCAGACGGTCCGGCTGCCGCCGATCGTGAGCTCGGCCGGCTGGTTGCGCTGTTCGGCACTGACCGGGTGGTGGTCGAGCTGATCGATCACCAGTTGCCGACTGACTCGACCCGCAACCGGATTCTCGCCGACCTTGCCCGTGGACGGGGATTGGCGGTGGTGGCGACGAACAACGTGCACTATGCCAACCCGCGTGATCACCAGCTCGCTGCGGCCCTAGCCGCAGTACGAGCGCGGCGTGACTTGGACGCGATGGATGGGTGGCTGCCGCCGGCTGGGATGGCGTTCCTGCGCTCCGGCGCCGAGATGCGGCAACAGTTCCGCCGGTACCCCGGCGCGGTCGAGTACTCGGTGGCATTGGCCGCCCAGCTCGGGTTCGATCTACGCCGGGCCAAACCGAAGCTGCCGTTGCGGGATGTGCCCGAGGGGCAGACGCCGATGAGCTGGTTGCGGCATCTCACCTATACCGGCGCGAAGACCCGCTACGGCACCCGCGAGCAACGCCCTGACGCCTACCGGCGTCTGGATCGGGAGCTGGCGGTGATCGAGGAGCGTGGGTTCCCCGGCTATTTCTTGATCGTGTTCGACATCTGCCGTTTCGCCCGCACCAAGCAGATCCTCTACCAGGGCAGAGGATCAGCCGCGAACTCGGCAGTCTGTTACGCGCTGGAGATCACCGCGGTGGACAGCATCTTGTACGACTTGCCGTTCGAGCGGTTCCTGGCCGCGACCCGCACCGAGGAACCCGACATCGATGTCGACTTCGACTCCGACCGGCGCGAAGAAGTGATCCAGTTCGTCTACGGCAAGTACGGGCGCCGCAACGCCGCCCAGGTCGCCAACGTCATCTCGTACCGGCCGAAGTCCGCGATCCGCGACGCCGCGAAAGCCCTCGGCTACTCCGTCGGCCAGCAAGACGCCTGGTCCAAGAACGTCGACGGCTGGTCCGCTGACATCGCGGCCGGCGGCGGGGGAGACGGCGACATCCCGCCACGTGTCACCGCGCTGGCGACCCAGTTGCTGAAGTTCCCGCGGCATTTGGGGATCCACTCGGGCGGGATGGTGCTGACCGAGCGGCCGGTGGGGGAGGTGGTGCCGATCGAGCACGCCCGCAAGGAGAAGCGGACGGTGTTGCAGTGGGACAAGGACGACTGCGCCTGGATGGGCCTGGTCAAGTTCGACCTGCTCGGCCTCGGCATGCTCGCCGCCCTGCAGTACTGCATCGACCTCGTCCGCGAGCACACCGGCGAGGCATGGTCGCTCCACACCATCCCGAAGGAAGAAGCCGGTGTCTACGACCAGCTCTGCCGCGGTGACTCGGTCGGGGTGTTCCAGGTCGAGTCCCGCGCCCAGATGGCCACTTTGCCCCGCTTGTTGCCGCGCCGGTTCTACGACCTGGTCACCGAAATCGCCTTGATCCGGCCCGGTCCGATCCAAGGCGGCGCCGTTCACCCCTACATCCGGCGCCGCACCGGCCAAGAGCCCATCACCTACCTCCACCCCAAACTCCAACCGGTCCTTGAGCGGACTCTCGGGGTGCCGCTGTTTCAGGAGCAGTTGATGCAGATGGCGATGGCCGTCGGCGGCATCGACGGCGACGAGGCCGACTTACTGCGCCGCGCGATGGGCTCCAAACGCGGCATCGAGAAAATCTCCTCCTTGAAGACCAAACTGTTTGACGGCATGGCGGCCAACGGGATCACCGGCGAGTTGGCGGAGGAGATCTACGACAAGATCGAGGCGTTCGCGAACTTCGGGTTCGCCGAATCGCACTCGATCAGCTTCGGCCTACTGGTCTACACCTCCACCTGGTTCCGTCTCCACTACCCAGCCGCCTTCCTCGCCGCGCTCCTGCGGGCGCAGCCGATGGGCTTCTACTCGCCCCAATCGCTGGTCGCCGACGCCCGCCACCACGGTGTCGAGACCCGCCGCCCAGACCTCGACCGCTCCGGCATCAACGCCACCCTCGAGCCCCTGGTCGACGGCCAGCAACTCACCGGCCCGACCGGCGATCCAGCTTGCCTCGTTGACCCGCAACCTGTCGTCGGGCCGTTCGACCTCAACGCGCCATTCACCACGGCCACGCATCGTCGCGATGGCGCCTACGCGGTCCGGCTTGGCCTGACCGACGTCCGCTCGATCGGCGAGAAGGACGCCGAGAGGATCGTCGCCGAACGCGACACCAACGGTCCCTACGCGTCGATGGCCGACCTGGTCCGGCGCACCGGCATCACCGCCAAACAAGTCGACGCGCTCGCCACCGCCGGAACGTTCGACAGCTTCGGCCTCGACCGTCGCCAAGCCATCTGGCAAGCCGGCGCCGCCGCCGAAGAACGCCCCGACCGACTCCCCGGCATCACCGCCGCCGGCCCACCACCGATGCTGCCCGGCATGACCGAGATCGAGACCGACATGGCCGACCTCTGGTCCACCAGCATCACCCCCACCAGCCACCCCATCCAACGCATCCGCGGCTGGCTCAAAGAACAAGGCATCCTGTCCGCCGCCGACCTCCGCCAAGCCGACGACGGCTCACGCGTCCGCGTCGCCGGAGTCATCACTCACCGCCAACGCCCGGCCACCGCCTCCGGCGTCACCTTCATCAACCTCGAAGACGAGACCGGCATGTCCAACATCGTCATCTCCATCGGCGCCTGGAACCACAACCCCAAAGTCGCCCGCGGAGCCGCCGCAGTCATCGTCACCGGCCGCATCCAACGCACCGGCCAAGTCGTCAACCTCAACGCCGAAAAGCTCCAGTCGCTTCCATTGGCCGCCAAAACCAAATCCCGAGACTTCCGCTAGGTGAAAGCGCGATCGCCGTTCCGATCGGAATCATTCGAAGCCTTGGTGGGGTCGAACACGCCGCCGGAATCAATCCGCTAGCGATCCCGCAGGGATTGTTGCCTCCAATAGGCAAGATTTTCACGGGTCAGCAGGGTGTCGGGGTGGTCTGGACCTAGGATTCGGAGACGGTCAGCGAGCAGTTTCTCGTACCCGGCCTTAGCCCCAGCTAGGTCTCCGGCCTGCCCGCTCCATCCAGCATGATTTCCTCGTGTGGCGAGAGTCTCGGGGTGGTCTGGTCCTAGAACGCGGAGCTCGTCGGCGAGTAGTTCGTCGAATCTCGCTGCGGCTCCGGCCGGGTCGCCAGCTTGGCCCTGCCAGGAGGCACGGTTGCTGCGGCTGTTGAAAGTGCCGGGGTGGTCAGGCCCCAAGATTCGTATCTGATCGGCGAGGAGGTCATCGAACTCGACTATGGCTCCGGCCGGGTCGCCAGCCTCACCACGCCAAGCGGCGAGATTACTCCGGCTCTGGAGGGTATCGGGGTGCTCGGGTCCGAGGAGCCGGAGGCGGTCCTTGAGCACAGCCTCGCTGAGGACGGCCGCCTTGGCTGGGTCCCCGGCGCGCCCGAGCCAGTGGGCAATGTTGTTGCGGATACTGAGGGTGTCGGGATGATCAGGTCCGACGATCCGTAACTGGTCGGCGAGCAGGGCCTTGAATGCTTCAGCAGCTCCGTTAAGGTCCCCGGCTTCGCCGCGCGAGGATGCGAGTCTGCCGCGGGTATCAAGCGTGTAGGGGTTCTCGGCTCCCAGGACGCGTTCCAGGTCCGTAAGTAGGGCAGCGAACTCGACTAGAGCTCCGGCTGGGTCCCCGGCCAGGCGACGCCAGTCGGCGAGGTTGCTGCGGGTTCGGAGCGTCTCGGGGTGATCAGATCCCGAGACCCGGAGGCGGTCATCAAGTAAGGATTCGAGCTCGGCCGCGGCCCCTGCTGGATCACCGGCCATCCCCCGTGAAACTGCGAGGTTGTTCCGGGTGACAAGCGTATCTGGGTGATCAGGCCCCAAAACTTGAAGGTGATCGTTCTTCAAGGCCGCGAACCCGGCTGCTGCGCCAGCTGGGTTGCCGGCCTCAGCACGCCAGTGCGCGAGGCTGCTACGGGACTTGAGGGTATCCGGGTGGTCAGGGCCGAGTACACGCAGGCGATCTTTGAACAAGGCCTCGGAAGCGATTGCCGCGCCCGCGGCATCGCCGGCGACGCCGCGCCAATACGCGAGATTGCCGCGAATACCGAGTGTCTCCAGGTGGTCAGGCCCCAATCGTTCTAGCGCTCTGACGTGAAGGGCGCGGTAGGCCTCGATCGCGTCAGCGAGAAGTCCAGCTCGCCCGAGGCTGCGGGCAGCCCTGAACAGAACTGGATGCGCGCCACTGCCATGTCCCCACAAAACCCGTTCATGAAGTGTGCTTGCGAGTGTGGTGGTGTTGGCGCGAAGGAGCTGCGCTTGGTATCGATCGCGTTCGACGTCTGGCCAAACAGCGATAAGCATCTCGGCCGCGATGATCGTGGCCGAGTCGGCAAGTGTGGGGATGCCGAGAAGCAGATCGTGAGCCGCATGCTGCACAAGCGCATGAATGCGGATGGCGTGGGCATCGCGAGTGGCAATGCTGAATCTGTCAAGGTTGGCCAGGGCGCTGGTCACAACTAGGGCGGTGACGTCGTCGATCTCAAGGTCTGTTCGACCAGCAATGTATGCATGTGCAGGGAGGGTGTGGAAGGCGTCAAGTGGGATCCCATTCGGATCAAGTAGACAGCCCAGCTCCAGCAAGGCCCCTGCGACTCCAGCCGGTTTGGCCTGGTTCGCGCGGTCGATGGCCAGGGACATGGTTGCCGCGACTGTGAGCAGTGCCTCGCGCCCGAACAGTTCCGCTTCGTCGGGAAACAGGTCTTGGAGGCTGTGTTTTCTCTTGTCGAACAGGTCGCGGTAGCTGGCGCAGCGTAGGTGTCTGTCGTTCATGAAGGCGACGGCGTGAGCTAGCGCCAGGGGCAGCCGTTGCAGGGCTGTAGCGACACTTGCGGGATCGTCGGACAGGCTGGGATTCAGGGCCTCATTCAGGTAGGTGTTCGCTTGATCATCGGTGAACGCCTCAAGGAGAACCTTGTCGCGGCCTTCGAAGAGGGTGCTGTCGGTGCGGGAGGTGGTGCCGATCACCTGTCCTGTCCCCGGACGCGGGACTGGCCACAGGCCCGCGACGGCTTTCGCGTCCGTGACGTTGTCGAGAACGACCAGCCAGCGGGCGTCGGTGATGTCCAGCCAGTCCAGGAACTTGTGCGCGGTCTCGTCGGGATCTGCAGGGTCACCGATCCCAACCTGAGCCGCTGCGGCCGCGTACGCTGTGACGATGTCGACGCGCTTGCCGGCCGGTGCCCATACCGTGAGGTCCACCATGCACTTGCTGCTGTCGGCCGCGTCATGAGGCATTAGCTCGGCGGCGTAGGCGGCGGCCAGATGTGTCTTTCCTGTGCCGGGGAACCCTGACACGATCGCGGCCCGTCCTGTTACTCCCGCGGCGGCCAGTGCCGCGCGCTCGACCTGGCGAGGCTGGAACGAGTCGGGACGAGTCAACTTGCTCCCAATCCACACCGGCCACCGCCGGTCAGGTTCAGCGATTTCCCCACGAGCGATCCTCCAGCGGCGTTTGCACTCGTTGACGCCCTCTTCACCTCCGAGGAACCGCGCGAGGTGCTCGACTTTCTCCCACGGCGGTAGGCGCTTGCCGGTCAGCCACTCGGAGAGGGACGCCTTGCTGATGTGGATTCCGAACTTTCCCACGCTCAGCTTGGAGATCTCGCTCAGCGAAGGCTCGCCAGCCTCCAGATGCAGGCTCCGGAGCCATCCCGCGAACCTGGCTATCCGTTCGTCGCCCTCGGGCGGGTGTTCGGCATCGTTCGGCATCGTTCGGTTCCCCCACAGATGGTGCGCGCTAGTGGCTCAATAGTCGCAGGCAAACCTGCTCCACCGTCTGTTGGGAGACACCAAAGTGACCATGTCCGACCAGATCGACAACTCGACCCCGGACTCGAACGAGCCCGATCCCCCCTTCTCCCTCCGCACTACCGTGCTGATGCTCCTGGCCCTAGTGCTCGGTGTCTCGATCGGCGTCCTGACCTACCTGGCACACCAGCCGGTTGCGGCTGCGATCGTGGCCGGGATGGTGGCTGCGGGCGCCGCCTTCGCTGCCGCGCATCGACTGGTAGGCAAGGGCTGAGCGCAGCACTGGCACCGGGATGGTGGTGGGTTCAAGCCCCTGAACCCACCAGAGCCGGTAGCCCCAATCGACCACATAGGCCTCTTGTTGCCGATCGATCGAGCCTCCGCGGGTCCTTGAGCCGCGGATCAAGGTTCCTCGGCTTCGGTTTCCGCGGGACGTTGCGCGCCGGCGGTGGCGACGTGGCCCAGTTCGGGCGCCCGGGCGGCGCACGCGCGAGGTACTTCACGATCGTTCGCCTCGACATGTTCATGACCTTCATCCCGGCGGCGAGCAGTGGGCAGGGATTGGAAGTCCTGAGCTACTCGGAGGTACCGGTGTCGGTCGAACTGAAGAGCTCGATGGCGAACTGATACAGCCAATCACATTCAGCGAAGAAGGAAATCAGATGTCACCGAAGAAGGAAGCCTCGGCACCCGGCCAGTCCGCTGAGCCCGAGTATCTGACCGACCAGTCAGGTACGAAGATCGAGGACGAGGTCCTGAACGAGATCACCGGCGAGGACGGCGCGAACCCGACGTACCCGCCGTTCCTGTAGCAGTTGGACCAGCAGCGCCCTGCGAGGTACGAGCAACTGGCGGGGCGCTGCCGCCATCAGACATCCACAGGCGATCCCAGGAAGCCCTCACCACCAACGCGTGCGGCACGAGATGCAGCCGGGCCAGTCCTGTCCAGGCGCGCTTGATGGTGAGATCGCTGTTTGCTTGCGGCGCCTCTGAATCCGAGGAGGTCGGATAGAACGACTGCGGGAGCGATGAGGTAGATCCAGGGGGAGACGAAGACAACGGCCCCGCTACCGATATCTCGCTCGAGGGCTGTCGCGAACAGCGGCCCGGCTGTCATCGCGACGACCAGCGCGATGTTCGGAGCGCCAGTCTCGACAAGAAGGATGACACCGAGGCTCATCCCCATCGGACCGTGCGTGCTGGTCCACGAGGTGGATCCGAACCGGACACCCGAGATGGACACGGACAGGACAAAGAGAGCGAACGCTTCGATCACGCTTCCTCTGGTGTGAACCCAGTCCACTACGGGTGTCAACGACAACTCGGCACCGGACCAGTCGACGGCAGACTGCAACACCTCGGCAGGGGTCTGCTGACGGTAGATCGACAGCACCACAAGCCAGGCCAGACCTGACTTGATCAAGACGCTCGCGGACCGCGTCGCCACCTTGACGATGCCGCCTGAGATGGCCGCCGCCATGGACGTCATCGGCTCAATCACAACGAGAACCTCTGAGCCTGAGGCTGAAAGATGCACATCTGCCGACCATAGAGCGCGCTACCGACATTGTTGATGCGAAGTTCGTCGTCCTGGTCTGCCCGCGAGGAAGTCGGCGGTTCCCCGTCCTCGCGGATGCCTGGTGACTGCCATGCCCGTGGAGGTCACCAGGCTCACGCCACACTCGATGCTGGCGGCCGCTTAGCAGTTCGCTCGTTAAGACTCGCTCAAATGGCGCCTCGTCAGTCCTTTGTCTGCGCCCAGGCGTTCATCACCGACTCAGACCACCAGTCGCACCAGGCCACGGAAGGCTTGGCCTCGGTGATCTTGATCCAAGGACCGTACACGTCCTTGCTCCACAGGCCGGTGTAGATGTTCTTGCACTGGATCGCGACCCGGTACGACCCTGTGCCGTTCCAGCACATCGTCGAACGGCTCACGCCGCTGCCGCTCACCGGACAGTTCCACGGGCTGGCCTGCGCAGGACCCGCGGATGCAACGGCCAAGCTGGCAATCAGGACGGCCGCGCCTGCTGTGGCGACAGCGGCTCGCCGCTGGTTGGATCGTTTGTTCGAGATTCCCATGGAGACCTCCCTCAACGTCCCCGGCCGGTGCCAGGGCCCCTTGGCTGAATGGCTCAGCAGTTCAGTTGTAGGGCCGTTCGACGTTGTCCGATCCGGCGACGGTCATCAATACTTGACTACCTGCTGCGACGGTCAAGATGCATACCGGCAAGGTGGAGGGGGAGTCTTGTCACGGCCAGAACGCCCGCTGGACCCGGCTGGCGGTCCGATCGCGGAGTTCGCGAGCAGGCTTCGCGAACTGCGGAAGTCTGCGGGCTCTCCGACTTATTTGTCGATGCAGCGCCGTACTGGCCGGTCGCGCACGGCCTTGTCGGAGGCTGCGGGTGGAGACCATCTGCCAAGTTGGGAGACCGTCGAGGCTTACGTCATGGCGTGCGACGGTGATGTTCGTTCATGGCTGGACGACTGGCAAGACACCCGGGATCTGGTGCGTGGTGGTGAAGCGCCGCAGCCGCTCCGAGGACCGGCCAAGGAGAAGTCGAACGAGGTGGTCGTCGGTTGGCCCGCGGCCGAGTTGCGTTGGCTGACTCGACGTCGAGCGACCGTACTTGGGCTGGTCGTCGGTGTCATCGCGGCTGGCGCGTTCGGTGGGGTAACACTGACCCGTAGGTTCGCCGGCGACCCTCACTGCGAGAGCGGCCCGTGTGTCTTCATGCATGGAGAGTCGGATGTGACGGTTTGGTCTGACAGCACGACCAACTCTCACGTCGTGGGCCGGATTCCGAATCGCGCATCTGTCCAGATGTTGTGCTGGTCAGATCACCAGATGCTGCGGCCCCCGAGAGCCAACTACGCCTCAGATCGCTGGTTCAAGATCGAAGCCGGAACGCTCACCGGATTTGTCCACTCTGCAAGCGTCTACAGCCAATCCCAGGTACCCCACTGTTAACACGCCGCCGGCCGTCACTGCTCCAGTTGGGCACCGGCGTGGGGGAGTAGCGCCCGAGCCCGGACCATCCGGATCAGAGCCGGCGAAATCGGGGGCGCGCGCCCCCGGTGCCATGTCAGACGAGCCGAAGGTGCTGAAGCCGGGGTTGATGATCGATGTCAGTCGGCTCAACACGGTGACGGTTGACCCGTCGACGAAGCCGGCGGTGGCGTCAAGCTGGCTGAGTTGGCGACGCAGGCCTTCCCGAGGTCGGGGAACTCGACTCGAGAAGCTGATGGCCTGGTGGGACGCGGGCCTAACGCATGGCACCTCGACCGATGATCCGGATCTACCAAATGCTGCAAACACTCGCCGACGCAACCCGCAGATCCGCGGAACAGGTGACCGCCCTTCTAACTGCAACGAGTTAATCCGAGCCTAGCGGTGGTCGCCGGGTCTTGCTGGGCTTCACATTCGACGTGATCTCGCCACCGAAGTAGCGCTGCGGCTTCTTGGGGCTTAAGGTCCCGCTCATGGAAGACCAGTACGTCGAGACGGTGCTCGGGCGGATCCACCTGCGGGTCGGGGGCGAGGGGCCGGCGATGGTCTGCTGGCCGAGTCTGCTGATGGACGGGACCTTGTGGAACGCGCAGGCGGCGTACTTCGCGGACCGATTCCGCGTCGTCCTCGTGGACCCGCCGGGGCACGGGGGCAGCAGCCCGTTGACGCGGGAGTTCAGCTTCACCGAGTGCGCCCAAGTCGTGGTGCAGATTCTCGATGCCCTCGGCATCGACCGCGCCCACCTGCTCGGTAACTCGTGGGGCGGGATGATCGGTGGGACCTTTGCCGCGCTGCATCCTGACCGGATCGATCGCGCCGTCCTGATGAACGCGACCGCTTCCCCGGCGGGCCTGCGGCACCGGCTCGAGTACCCGATGCTGGTCGTCACCGCGCGCCTGCTGGGCGGGCTACGCGGCCCGCTGGTCGGTCCCGTCCGCGACGCGTTCCTAGGCCCGACCAGCAAGCGCGACCGGCCCGAATGCGTTGCCTTCGTCAACGATCTGGCCTCCCAGGCCGACGTCGGGTCGGTGCGGCACGCGGTCACCAGTGTCGTCCCCAAGCGGCCGGACCAGCGAGAGTTGTTCGGGTCCATCAAGGCACCGGTGCTGGTCGTGGCCGGCCGCGAGGACGCGACGTTCCCGGTCGCGGAGTCGCGGGCGATGGCCGACGCGATTCCCGGCGCGCGGTTCGCCGTACTGGAGAACACGGCGCACCTCGCGGCGCTGGAGAACCCGGTCGAGGTGAACTCCTTGATCGAGGACTTCTTGGTTCAGTAGCCGGTCGAGGCGCTGACGTGGGCCCAGCGCTCGGCCTCGTCCGTGCGGGCATCAGCACGATTCTCGGCGAAATCCAGGACTCTCGGGAATCGAACCACGGTTCCTTTCAGGTAGGTCGACGCTCACGGTGGACAGTCAAGTGTCAGTCTCCGGCGCGAGCCGGCCTGTCGAGTGGGCGGTATGGAGGGAAGTAAAGAGAAGACAACGAGCTGTTGGTCAGCTTGACCTCCGTGAACTCCGCAGGAAGCCGGTCAAGCCCGAGCAGATCAGCCAGCGCCCCCCGCTGGGCGTCGGTCACGGCCCGACCCGTACTTTGCTCACCGGCTGCCCAGTGGACAGCCGCCGTGCACAGCGGCGCCAGCGCCGGCGGAAAGGCCCTGGAACTGTCCACGCAAGGACGATACAGACGTCATGTCGCCAACGCCGCCCTGGATGGAAGGCAGAATTAGGAATTGTCTTGTCAGTACTCGCTGTGACCAAAAGTGCGTTCAGGGCTTGGCAAGTGGGTCTCTGCGGAGCATAGTGGCTACTGACAGTAGAGGCGCCGCTGCAGCAGCAGCGGTTCTCTTGGGGGACAGAACTCGGGAGCACCGGCTTCCTCGGGTAGGAACGCATCTGGCGTCGAGGCCGATCATCACGTCGGCAGCTTCGACGCGCCCGCGACCTGCACAGACAGGTTGCCGCGGTGCGCCGCCATTTCGCCTAGTTCTGAAGCACGCACGGCTGAGCCGTGTGGTGGGGGAAGCATGACATCGATTGCATCGGTCAAGGTGCGCCTTGTTGCACCGGACCAAACCTTTCGCGGTATCGCTGACGATCTGTTCACTGACTGCTGCCTGGGCGCGAAGACCTTCGTCTACGGCCGCAACGGAACTGGCAAGACCACCTTCGCAGAGTTGCTCCGACAGGCGGCCCGCGGTGATGTAGCTCTGACGGCCGAGTACTTCGAGAACAACGGCTGGCGCAAGGGAGCCCTATCGGCTGCCGTCGGCGGGTGCGTCCGCGTCTTCAACAGGTACTACATCGAGGAGCACCTGGCATTCTTTCTCGACGGCAACGGATCCTCTGCCGGAATTCTCAAATTGGGCGCCGCGAACGTCGCTGCGGAGTCTTCTCGTCGTGAGCTCGAGCAGGAGGTTGAACGGCAGCGGGTAAGGCTCGTCGCGGTGATGGCCGCAGGCAAGGAGTCTGCCGGCCGCGTCGACAAGCTCAAGGGGGACGCCAAGCGTCGAGTTCTCGACGTTCTCGGTCCGGTCTTGCCAAACCGATACACGACTCAGATCTACACCATTGCCAAGGCACACAAGGCGCTGATCGACCCGCCAGCGGTGGTTCTCGCCGACGACCAGGTCGCCGCGGATGTCGAGTTCTTGTCGGCCGAAGAGTTCGAATCGCTGAAGGTCCCACCAGATCCGACCGGCGCGGCCAGCGTCTTGGCGGCCCGGGTGGCCGAGGTTGCTGCGCGGGAGCTGACCAGTCGGATAAGCGCAGCTCTGGAAGCCGACCGCGCGCTGGCGGACTGGGTACAGGTCGGCCTGGCGTTGCACCCGGCAGGCGGCGATCCATGCAGGTTCTGTAACGACGGTGTGCTCTCGGCAAAGACGCGTGATGCCTACGCTGAACATTTCGACCAGTCGCTGAGTGCTCTGCAGGCGGATCTGAAGCAGGCAGCGGAGGACCTTGCTCGAACGAGTCAAGCTCTCTCAGCCTGGCGCGAGAGCCTTCCATCGCCGGATGATGTCCTTCCTGACCAGCGGTCTGGCTACCAAGCCGCGCTGGATGAGCTCAAGGTACCTATCGACAACTGGAGCTCGTATCTTGACGCACTGGCGGTGCTGGTCGGCAAAAGGACAACCGACCCCTACCGCCCGGTTCTCGAACCGTTGCCGACGGCACCTGCTCCGATAGATCTCAACGAGCTGGCCGGATCAGTGGTCGGCCACAACACGGATGTCGGGAGTCAGACCGGTCTGCGAGCGCAGACAGAAGCCCGTCTGATCGCACACCTGGTCGAGCCTTTCCGAGCCGACTACGCCCGCGCCCTGCGTACCGAGCCGGCTGCCAAGAACGCTGGCGTTCGCCTCGAGAACCGCATCAAGCAATTGCAACTGGAGAGTGAGAAGTTGCGGAGCCAGCAACATGATGTGGGCAAGACGGCGGAGCTAATTAACGACGACCTCGCGGACGCTTTCGGGCACGTGCATCTGTCGCTGCGAGTGACTGCGGATGGGACCAGCTACGAAGTACTACGGAACAACGGTCCGGCGCTGCATCTGAGCGAGGGCGAGCGACACTGTCTGGCGCTCCTGTACTTCTTGCGGAGCCTCGAGGCGGACGGCGTGACTCCGGACAACGACCTTGTCGTGATCGACGACCCGGTCACCGGCCTCGACAAAGACGCGCTCTTCGCCGCGTACGCCCTGGTGGACGAGCGGACCAAGAGATTCGGTCAGGTCGTCGTGCTGACCCACGACTACGAGCTGTTCCGGCTGTTCCTGATGCGGTACAAGAAACTACTGCGCGCTTCACGCGGTGCGATCGGCAAGAACGACCAGGAGGAGATCAAGTTCCCCCGGATCCAGTTTCTGGAGACGAGAGTCTGTGACGGCCCCGCCGGCGACCGTCGGGTGAATCTCCGAGCAATGCCGGAGAGGCTGCTCAATCAGCCGACGGACTATCACTACATCTTCTATCGCATCGCCGAGGCAGTGACCGATAGCAACACCTCTGACCTGATCCTGCTCGGCAACGCCGCCCGCCGGCTGCTCGAAGGGTTCGTGGCGTTCAGATCGCCGACGGGCGGTGACTTCCAGGGCAAGATCGAGAGCACCGCCAAACAGGCGAAAGTCCCCGAGGAACTCACTCAGCGCGTCGTTCGCTTCGCTCATGGCTCATCGCACCGAGAGGAACCGAACCCTTCGGTGTCCTTCTCGGCGAACGTCCCCGACGAACTAGGCCAGGTCCTGCGTTTCATCTGGACCTGCGACGAGGAGCATTTCAAGGGCATGTGTACGGCGGTCGGTGTCGACATCAGACCTCTCGTCGCGAACTGGAAGCGCAAAGGACATCTGGAGTCCCAGGCCGCCCCGCCTGCAGCATCTCCTGAGCGGGAGGTCGCCGCCGGCCTGCCGACGACATCAGCGGGCGGAGAAGATGCCTCAGACAACACGTTGCCCTACTAGGCGATCTTCGGCTCCAGTGCCGGGGCCGGGTGACGTAGCGGACGGGGACTTCGGAGGGGTGGAGGGGGCGGTCGGCCATTGGGCGGATGGATTCTGGGGTGAATCGGCGGTTTTGGAATTCCTGGGCCACTGTGTGGGCGAGGGTGAGGTTGCCTTCATCACGCCCTCCGACGGTCTGCAACCAGTTCCCTGTGGCAGCACGATCCTGTCCCGTCTCTCCGGGACGGCCTGTCGAAGCGATGTGTCTCCCATCGCGCTGGAACCGCCGGTGTTACGTGTAACTGCACAGGCTCCTGTGCAGATCTAAGGCTCGATGAGCCTGATGGGATGATTGGGGCGTGAGCGCTACTGGACAGACCTGCTCCGAGGTTGGCTGCAGGAGGGCGGCTGTGTTCAAGACGAGGACGCGACCCAGTTGGTGCGACGAACACATCACCGCGGTGCTTCGCCTCGGCGGGATCGAGCCACTCGAGGCCTTCGTCAAGTTGACCAGTTGGCGGCTGACCAGGTGCCTGGTCTGTGACTGTGAGGCGCACTATCGGCTCGAGTACGTCCTGGACCGCAACAAACTCGGCGAACCGGTCTGCCGGGCGTGTTTCTGGAGGGGCTGGGCACAAACGACCAGAGCCTTACAAGGACTCCCGGTCTCGGCAGCCAGTGAAGAAGAGGTTCGCTCGCACGCCGAGGCGAGCGGGTTCGATTATCTCGGGTCACTGACCCAGCCTTCATTGCATGACGATCCACATCGGGTGCGGTGCCGGCTCTGTCAGCGGATTTCGGCGACTCGCTTATCCGATCTGAGCTTCGGCTGCTCATGCCAGTCCAATCCTCGCCGTGACCGTCAGACGGCCAACGTGTCAGGGCCGCGGCGTAAGGAGCTGCTCAAAGACTCTGGGCTGCCCGTGCTGCGCTGGTGGGATCAGGAGAGGAATGACTCCGCCTCGTGGGAGACCGTGGGGGTGTCTGGACGGCGGGAGGTGGGGTGGAAATGTCCGGTCTGCGACCTGCGCTTCAATCGTCGAGTTGATGAATGGCGTCGTTGCCAAGCTGCCCTGCCTGCGAGCAAGAGCGCAGGGCTGCTTGGCAAGCTGAATACCGCCTCCGGCGTCACCTTCATCAACGTCGAAGAGACGAAACCGGCATGTCCAACATCGTCGTCTCCATCGGCGCCTGGACCGCCAACGCCAAGGTTGCCCGCGGCGCAGCCGCCGTCATCGTCACCGGCCGCATCCAACGCACCGGCCAAGTAGTCAACCTCAACGCCGAAAAACTCCAACCCCTCCCACTCGCCGCCAAAACAAAATCCCGAGATTTCCGGTAGCTGACGATCAGGCGTCGTGGCCTTCGTTGCGGCGGAGTGCGGCATGGCTGAGTCTGCCGTCGTGGTGAGTGGACTAGTGCCACTTAGGTCCGCGAAGTGCGGATGCGTCCAGTCCGAACCCGTGCTAGGTAAGTCAGGCCCCAACGACGTCGCCCGGTGAGTGGCAAGCCGTCGGTCCGTTCTCGATCGTCGGCTCTGATTATCTGGCGGCCTACCGATCAACAGGGTTCTAGATCATCCTGTCCTTCGCTTGCCATGATGAGTCCACGAGTGTCGACGATCACTTCGCTCTCACTGCGAGATCGGTATCGTGCTTTGACTCGCCACGGCTCAACGTCGGCAACGAATATTGCACTAGGCAACTCACGGCGGCTGGCGTCGTCGGCAAAGACTTGGGCGACATCACGTTCTTCGCTCCATGCCAGGCCGCAACGCCGATCGACAGGTGCTCCTCGGTAGACCGTCATCGTGCTAGTCGGCTGCGGTACTGGATCATCCCAGTCGCTCAGATATCCTGTCGCCCCAAATGCCTCCAGCCATTCACTGGCGGGGATGAGCGCTTCGGGGGAGTTGTCGAGAACCCAGGCCTCGTCCATCGCCCGCGATGTCACCTCGTCGCATAGACAGTTTGCTCGAACAAGTTGAAGTGTTGCCCACCGCTTCGAATCGATGTTTAGTCCGACTTGGTCGAAGAGTATGCCAAGTACCCAGCCGTCGCCCATGCCGTAGTCGCGGCGGCCTGCGTGGCGATCACTTATCTGCTTCACGAGATGAGCAGCCTGAAGTTGCTGCGCATCAGTCGGATCGAGGGTCATGTGCTCGATATTACGAAGCACAGCTCGCCTGCGACACTCCGAAGTGGCCCTACATGACGCTGTCAGTCTTCCGGTTAGTCAGGAGGTCGGTTCAATACCAACCTTTAGGTAGCTCCACCCCGCGCGAGTTCCGGTCTGGTAGTTGAGAATCCTGCCGACGACCCTCGGTCGTCGCGGCTCAGTTCGGTAGGATTATTTTGGACAAGCCCAAGGTATCCGGCTCCACCCTGCCGCCCACGGCCTGGATCGCTCGAACCTCGACCGCCCGCCCCCAGCGGCTCACGGTCAAGCATCTTTTCGCGATGGCGTCAGCGAGTCCCGGGTTCATCCAAGGTCTGTCAGGGTCTTTCGGCCAGCGGCCATGACGCGCTGCCGGGACGCGGAACTGTTTGTAAGTAGAGTGTGTTGGCGACGCTGCGGCCGCTGACTTATGGCTTCTGTCGGATGCGAGATTTCCTTGCCTGGTTCGCAGGTTCCCGAGGCCCCCGAACGCGTCACCCCGGCAGCCGCGACCTCGGTAGCGGTTACGGCTGAGGCCGCCTGGCGCCCTGGTTCGGCCAGGAGGATCCGGCGTCGGCCTGGGCTTCACGCAGCTCAGGCCTCTCATCACGGGGAGGAGCTGTCAGGATGGCCTACCCGGATGGCAAGTTGATGTCTCAGCTGCAACAGCTTGTTGCGCTCGTTTGTAACGTCTAACGCTTGGTGAGCGATGAAGCGGTTGCTGATCCGCTCGGTAACCGTGTGTGGTTGCCGGTGCCGTCCCGGTCAGCGACTGCGCTGGGAGCTTGCCGTGTTTGTTCTGGATCGTTCGCAGCGTGCGCGGGTGCAGAAGTTCCCACGCGTCATGGCTGGTGTGGTGGTCTTGGCACTGCTGACCACTACGGTCGAGGCGCGTCAGCCCGCGGAGGCGGCCTCTCCGTTGGCTGATCCTGTGCATGTGGCGCAGAAGGTTTCGTCGCGGCCGGATCTGGTGTCGGCAGTGGTGACGGCACGTTCGCAGGGTTCCAAGGTCGAGGTGGAGTCGCTGCGGACCGAGAACGCGACCACGTGGGTCAATCCTGATGGGACGATGACCACGGAGGCGCATGCGGCGCCGATTCGATTCAAGACCCCGGGCGGGGAGTGGCAGTCGATCGATTTGACGCTGCAACGGGGCATTGACGGGTTTGTCGCTCCACGTGGCCACAAACTTGCTCTGCGGTTGGGAAAGCGCAACGCTACGACTGGTCAGGTATTTGCAGCGGTGTCGGCAGGAACCGGCCGGCAAGTCGAGTGGATGGCTCCGTGGAAGCTGCCGGAGCCGTCGCTGGACGGCACGAAGGCGACCTATGCCGACGTGCAGCCAGGTGTGGACCTGAAGATGGACGCGCGCCGCTCGGGGTTCGAGACCGACTTCATCGTCAAACAACGCCCGACCGTTGCGCCGGTGTGGCGGATCCCGCTGCGCACGAAGGGACTGACCCCGAAGGCGTTGCCAGATGGGTCGATCGACTTCCTCGACGCCAAGAATGTTGTTCGTTCGACGATCCCGGTCAGCTACATGTGGGACTCGGTCACCGACCCCGCCACCGGGCAGCCGGTCCACAAGACGGCCGTGAAAGTCACCGTGGAGCAGGTCTCGGCGGGCAAGGCGACGCTGGTGATCGCCCCGGATGCGCAATGGTTCCTCGATTCTGCGCGAGTTTTCCCGGTCACGGTCGACCCGACGTATGCGAACACACCGGTGTATTCGAGTTTCGACACATTCGTGCAGAGCGGCTTCACCTCGGACCTGTCGACGACGGTGGACCTTCGGGTCGGCAAGAACGGCACCACGACTGAGCGTTCCTTCCTGAACTTCGCCGGGACGACATTCCAGGGCAAGGACATCACATCGGCGAGCTTGTTCTTGTATCAGTACGGTGCGACGACGTGCACGGCGACGCCGATGAATTTGCACGCCGCTTTGCCGGCGTCGACGTCGACTCGGTGGACGGCGCAGCCGGTGACCAGTCAGCAGATCTGGGGCTCGGTGTCGGCGGCGAAGGGATTTTCGGGCGCGTGTCCTGGTGGGCGAATCGCCGTGCCTATCACTGAGCTGGCCAAGTACTGGTCCGGCACCACTGACACAACGGTGGGCGTGGCATTAAAGGCGGCGAACGAAGCGGACGCGAACGCATGGAAGCGGTTCGTGTCCAGCGAGGGCGACGCCGATCCCTATATCTCGCTTACCTGGAACCGGGCGCCGGGCAAGCCGGCCGCCCCGACCTACACCGAGGCTGTCGCCTACGCCGCACCTGGAGCGACGGAGTCGTGGCTGTATTCACCGACGCTGAGGCCGTGGGTAACGACCAAGGCCAATGATCCAGACCTCAATACCGTTAAGTATGTCTACGAGTTCCACACCACGCCGGTGAACAGCACCAGCCTGAAAGCTACGTGCACTTCATCGGTGTATGCCTCCGGCACCACTGCGGGCTGCCGACCGAGCATCGACCTGCCTGACAACACGCCGATTTATGTGCGTGCGAAAGCCAACGACGGCCGCATCGACGGCGTCTGGTCCAACTTCGTGCGTGTTATCACCGGCACCCAGCAGCCTGCGCAGCCTGTGGTGACCTGTCCTGCCCCATACTCCGACGGCACCTGGCAAGACAACGCGCCGACCGCAAATGTGGAGTGTGTCATCGCCGCAACCGGCGCCAGTTACTCCGCGCCCGGCTATGTCCGGGTGACGGTTGATGGCAAGCTGTTGCCGACGAATGTCGTCGGCGGGCCGCCAGGCCAAATAAAGATCACGCCGTCTAGCGACCCAGCGATCGCGAAGTACTCGGTTTCGCTCCCTAAGGACACCCCGGGCCTGCACACCATCGCTGCCCAGGCCGAAACACCCGCCGGGAAGCTGTCCACAACGAAAACCCACAACGTTGGTTGGGGCGGCACCAATCTCACCTCGCCCGCGGCGAGCCCTCGGGTCACGACGAGTGGCGCGGTCCGCATCACCGCGTCCGGTCCGCCGAAGGGCCAATCGGCAACGCCAACGGCGCGAGTTCGGTGGAGATTGTCCGGGTACGGCGGCTCCCAGGACACTGTCGGCTGGAATGAAGACGCTACACCGCTCCCCGTGGTCGACAAAGGCGCGGGCGGGGTCAGCGTCGACACGCTTTGGGACACCAACAACGCCAAGATCGACACCAATCTCGACGCGGACCCGTCGACGCCGGTAATTGAACCCACCACGCTGAATGACCGGGTTCCGGTGCTCCTGGATGTTCAGGTCTGCTTCGTTTACGGGACCGCTTCCCAGTGCACCTGGTCGCAGAAACCGGACACGACCGTTCAGCGGGTCCCGCATGCGTTCGGTGATGGATTTCCGACTGCAGGCGCGGGTTCTGGCGAGGTGGCGCTCTGGACCGGCGAGTTCACGGTGAGTTCGACCGACGTAGAGGTTCCTGGCTACGCCGACGATCTGACCCTGTCTCGCACCCACTCGACCTATGCAGGACCCAGCGATGATGTCAACGGCGTCTTCGGACCTGGCTGGAAGGCGGGATTCGACGGCATCGCTGATGGCGTCGCGGGTTTTGAGGTGGTCGATTCCAGCCGCGTCGACGGATCGATCGCGCTGCTCAGCGGCGACGGAACCGGTCTGGTATATGAGGCGCCGAACGGGCTACGGCGTACCGGCGCAGCTTTTCAGGTAGGGGATTGGGTACCTGCCGATGAAGCTACCGACTTGGATGCCGGCCGGTTGACTGTATCCGGCAGCGGAGCTGCAACGGTGCTTGCTTATACAGAAGATGACGGCACGGTCACCACATTCAAAGTGACGGCGGCCCCAGGAGCCGGAGTAGATGCCGCGTTCCGAGTAACGGGGATCGCGGTCCCAGGCGTCGCGACGGATACGACGTATTCCTACGACGGATCCGGACGGGTGGCACGGATACTGGCCCCAAGCCCGGCGGGCGTGAGTTGCCCGGCAACTGGCGCGCTGAATCCGGGGTGTCGAGCGCTCAGGATGGAGTACTCATCCATCGGAACGCCAGGGATTCGCCTTACCGGTGTCTGGTTGGACATCTACAACCCAGACAAAGCCGGCGGTGCCGGAATGGATTCCATCAGGGTCGGAACCTATAGCTACGACTCTGCGGGACGGCTCCAGAAGCTGACGGATCCACGCTCGAACCTGTCCACCGAGTACGGCTACAACGCTGCCAATCACCTCACCTCCATCAAGCCACCCGGCCAGGTGCCAGTCCAGTTGAACTACGAGCTGGTGGATGGCCAGGAACGACTCTTGGAGGTCACGCGGGCCCGGCCAGTGAACGACCCGGCAGGGGGGACGGCCGTCCTTGCCAGGTTCGTTTATGACGTGCCGGTGTCCGGAGCCGGTCTGCCAGACATGACGGCCGCATCGGTTGGCCGCTGGAATCAGAAGAGCGCCCCCACCAAGGGCTTTGCGGTCTTCGGGCCGGAACATCCCGTCACAGGAACCCCAACTGAAGGTGACTGGAAATACGCCGATCTCCAGTACACCGATGCCAGCGGCTACACAGTCAACACCGCAGAGTTCGGCGCGAACAAATGGCAATACACCGCAATCGACTACAACGACCAAGGCAACGCCGTCCGAGAACTGGACGCGCGTGCTCTACGGAAGGTCATCGACGATCCGCTTCCTGCCGGGGCAGCCGTCGACCAGCTCGCGACGTTGACGATCTACAACCTTGACAGCAAGGACGCTACCGGCGAGGTTCTCACCCCTGCTGGCACGCTTGTGACGGACACGTATGAGCCGTCGCGGCAGGCGGTGTTGAGAGACGGTTCGGTCCAGTGGCTGCGTCGACACGTCCGGACGAAGTATGACCAGGAGGCTCCCAACAACGGGATCAATCCGTCTACTACCTTGCCTTACCGACTCGAGACCAGCGAACAGGCATCAGTGAGTGACCCTGGTACGGGCGCAGACATTGAGGTTATCGCCGGCTCCTTGACCAGATATTCGCTCGCCGGGGAGGCCGACGGCTGGGACAGGGGACTTGTCGGTGAGTCCATCACGGACATGGACCTCGACGGATCCAAGAGTGCTGGAGATCAGATTCACATCACTCGCTACGACTCCGAGGGGCGTGTGATCGAGGGCCGTGCAGCTGGATCGGCTTCAGGCAATGGCAGCGACGCGGGGACGACAAAGACCGTTCACTACAGCGCAGCGCCCAACTCCGCCTTCCCGGCCTGTGGAGGCAAGCCGCAGTGGGCTGGACAGGTCTGTACGACCTACCCTGGCGGATCACCGGTGTCGGCCGCGGGGCAGCCAGCGACGCCGACAATTCCGACGATCACGGTTGGCAGCTACAACTACATGCTGAATCCAACAGTCACCACTGAGACGTCCGGATCGGTGACCAGAACGACGACTCTTGGCTACGAGCTCGACGGACGTCTGAAGACCAGCTCTACCAGTGTTGTTGGCCTACCCACCTCGACACCAGTGACGCGGAAGGACACCACCTACGACCCTGTTACTGGGCTGCCCACGGTCGCGATTGCTTTGAACGCGGACAACTCGGTCGCAGGTACTGTCACCACGGGCTACGACACCTGGGGCCGCCAAGTCAGCTACCAGCCGTCAGGTGAAAGCGCCACAACGACCACCTACAACGCTGCCGGTTCTGTAGCAACCGTTGTCGATGCCAACGGTGCCACCACCTACACCTATGCCGGTGCCGACGCGGCCGGAGGCATCGAGACACGTCAGCTACCCACCAAGGTCGAGGTCACGACTGCCGGTGGCACCTGGGTGTCAACTGCCGCTTACGACTCGGCAGGCGATATGACGCTGCAGAGGCTTCCCGGCGGGATCACCGCGATCAATCAGTTCGATCATGTCGGCGAGCCTGTCGGTCTGGAATACACCGGTCAGGTCACCACGACAAACGAAGACGGCTCCACGACGGTCCAGCCGGATGGCAGCTGGCTTGCCTGGTCGATGGACAACGACGTCAACGGCCGGCTGGCGAGAGAGTGGACGCCCAGCGGCGCAGCCTTCACTGAACCAGCCAACGACACCGGCCCAACCGACGTCGGTGACGCCGCACCCTACGACCGCGCCTACTTCTACGATGCAGCAGGACGCCTCACTCAGGTGAGAGACCGCACCGGCGTTGCAGGCGTCGACATCGAAGACCCGGCCCAGTCCGCATGCGTAACGCGCACCTACAGTTTCGATAGCAACGACAACAGGCTGGCCAAGACAACTAACACATCCGGCTCGACTGGTGCATGCCCGACCGGCGGCGGTACCGCGTCGAACCGTGCGTTCGACACGGCAGACCGGCCGACGAGCGGAGCAAACGGACAGGGAACATACGTCTACGACCCACTCGGCCGCACTCTCACGATGCCAGGCGCCGATGCGCCAACGCCTCAAGATGGCGACGTCACCTTCGCCTATTACGACAACGATCTCGCCAAGAGCATCACCCAAGCCGGTGTCACCACCAGCTTCACGCTCGATGCGCTGGACCGGCGAGCGACCGAGACCGCCGTAGCAGGCGGAATCACCACCCAATCAGTCAGGCACTACACCGATGAGTCGGACAACCCAACCTGGGTGACTCAAGGGACCACAACGCAGCGATTCACCGAACTGATCGGCGGAGAACTCGCGCTCACCGTCTCCCAGAACGGCTCGGGCGACCTCACCCTCAGCAACCTGCATGGCGACGTCGTCACCACCGTTGACCTGTCGACTGCTAGTGCCGTTGCCACCGCCATCTCAGGCTGGAACGACTACGACGAGTATGGTCAGCAACGTCAGCACACCGCCACGACAACACTTGTGAAGTACGGCTGGCTTGGTGCACGACAGCGAGCGCACTCGGGTGCGGACCTGACACTGATGGGCGCACGTCTCTACAACCCCGCCACCGGTCTATTTACGTCGATGGACCCAATCCCCGGCGGGAATGCGAACGACTACACCTATCCGACTGACCCCGTCAACACGTTCGATCTCGATGGCCGGATGTGTCGAGCCGATCAGGGCGGCAGATCCCGAGGCGCCGACTTCGGCGGCTCCCGCAGAGTAGAGCTGCGCAGGCCGCCAACGCGCACGACTGTCACAAGCTCCTCAGGTGGCTACCGGTACGGACTTCGCCACCTCAACCGAATCCAGGACAGACTCGAAAGAATCAATCGCAGCCGTCATGCCACGATGCAAGGCAAGAAAGGCATGAACCAAGCGAAGGTGAGCCAGAACACCAAGAAGATCACCATCCACGGCCGCACACGGATCCCCGACGGTAGATCTGGCAAGGACGGCAGGAACATCGTGGAAGTCAAGAACTACCGGGTAGGACGGACACTGGCCGCGACCCGACAGATCCGTGACTTCGCAGACTGGGCCAGGCTGCGCGGCGGAACCTTCACCCTCAAGGTCAACCGCGGCGTCAACCTCAGCGGGCCGCTAAAGTCTCTTATCCAGTCCGGAGCGATCAGGTTGGTCCGGTATTGATGGGACGGTCCCACACCGCTAAAGGCAGGTCACGATGCAGGCGATGAGTGAGAACGAGGAGCACGCGGTCAGCGTGCTCGAGGTTGCCCTGGGCATTGATCTCACCGAGGTCGAGTTGGGGGAGGACTATGTTCTTGAACCTAGCGACGAGATGCTCAAACGATGCGAGGACCTGGTCGCCTCTGGGCCGTCGCCTGAGGTACTCTCCGAACTCGTCGCAGGGCTACGCAACTCCTACCATCTGAGGAGGGTTCACCGTCTGCTCGCAGAGATGGGCTGGCAGGTCTTGCATCAACTGCGTGCAGATGTCGGCACCTCGGGCGTGTTCCTGCGTGTGGCCGAGAGGCTCGGGCAGGCGTTCAAATACGGTGCCGGGCCGGCCGATCTCGATCTCGTGCTGGAGATGTGCAGCGATACCAATCTCACCTTCGAAGGCGATATTGAGGATGTCCGGAACTACTGGTTCGACTCACTCGCCAAGATCCGTGACGATCGTGTAGGCGAATTCTGCCGAAGCATCATCGATGCCGATCTCGGCAGGTGGCAGGATCTCAGGTTGGGTTCATCGATCAGGGCTCTTGCCAAGGTGTGGGATGGCAAAACTGATCCCATCCGGGTCGGCCGCATAGCGGAGGAACACCCTGACTCCTTCATCCGCAAGGTAGCGCGACAGAGCCTCGCGAAGCACTAGCGAACCTGGCGGAAGGGATCCACGGATCAGAGGCCTGCAAGCCGGCGGTCGTCACGGTGGCTGCTGGCTTCCTCCAATCGTGCGCGTCGGTACCCGACAACGAGTGCAAATCGCGGCGCCAACTCCCGCTGCCAGTCCGAGTGCGATCTTGACCAAGTCCGCGAGGAGCTTTTGCTGGTCTGGGGTGTGTACCCGCGTCGGCGGAGCACGATATATCGGGGACCAGGGGGACGGCGAGCGGCGGAATACGCAACCCCCACGAGGTGGGGGCGGCCGTCACTGTTGCCGGCCTGGAGCGTTGGGTCAAGTGAGTACTCGTTTAGTGGCTCCGCCACGCGTTTGCGCAACTCCCGCAAACCCTTCCCCCGCTCGCGGTGACGTTCGGCGATATGACGCCAGGCTGCGCTGCCGCCTCACGCTCAGCAGTACGGACCCTGCTACTCGGGGTTTCATGGGTCTCCCCGAGCTCGCGATCGACGGGCAGCGCGGGACGATCCGAGGATCGGGCCAGCTCGATCGGGCACTGCTGAGCCGCACGGAAAGTTCGACGAACATGACGCCAGGTCGCCCCGATCCCAGAGCAGTGTCTGGGGTCAGGGCGACCGGCTCACCGGGGCGACCTCAGTGACGCCACCAGCGACTGTGTCGCTGGTGAAACCGTGCCAGGACCGGCTCGGGAGGTCGCCGTTCCAAGTCGCCTCAAGTCAGGCTTGTCGTCACAGGATCTCAGGGAAGGCTCCAGCGCCGGTGACGAGCTTTCGTTGGCGAAGTTCTTCGTTGATCTGGCTTTGAACGGAGTCATGGAAGGATCCGATCGAGTCGATCAAGGCCTGGACTCCCTGGGACCCGGCGTGCTGGACGATCGATCGCGCCATGAGTGCTGCGACCACCGGGTTTTGACCAGGTAGCCAGGTCAGGATGGTGTTGAGATCCTCGGGCGAGCCCTCGATGACGACAGTTCTGACGGCCGAGCGGAGTTTGTAGATGCCGGTATGGATCTGCTTCTTGCTGAAGCGGCCGTCCTGAAGAACTCCGACAAGCTCGAGCAACGCGTCCCTGGCAGCGGTCTGTTCGCCTCGAACAGCGAGGCCGCTGATGAATCGGCCGGCGTTCCCGAATCCGGTGAGATCCGGCACTTGCTTACCTAGAAGCCGAGGCGACAGCGTGAGCGTCAAGACAGTCGGCCAGTGGCCTGCTGTCGCTGACTCGTCGAACGCCGCCAGTTCGAGCCAGGTGTCGCGACATGCATCGAGGACTACCGGCTGCACCAGGCGTTTATGCGAAGGGTTCGTCGAGAGCTGTGGGGTGTCATGCGGGCGAATGCTCAAGTATCGCCGGCAGAGCTGGATGGCGTCGGCGATCGCAGGCTGCCTGTCGTGGATGAACAGGGCGAGTGACCTGATCAACGCTGCTGTTGCCTCCGGGTGGGTCACCGCATGGATCGAGGACTCGATGACGCTCAAGTCAATCGGTAGAACGCCGGCGGTCATCAGCTCCAGCATCAGCCGGGCGCCTGCCGACTGGTCCTTTGGATTCGAGGCCAGGTTCCGGCTGATCATGGTACGAAGGTCGTCGGCATGTCGTTCGAGCAGCGCCGGTCCGTCCGAGGAGCGGCAGAGGTCCTGGATCGGTGGGATGCGGTTGAGGCTGATCGAGAGCTGGACGGTTCCCCGGATGAGCTCAGGATCGTTTCTGTTCCATTGAACGCAACCGTCGAGCAGCAGGTTTCGGGACACGACGTCGAGGTGTGTGGGCTCCAAAATCGCCACAGCCAGGGCCTCTTGAGCTGCCGCGACTCCAAGGGCGGACGCGCGGGCGGTGAGCATCACGACTCCGCGTCGATCGAGCCATACGTCGACGTTGCGGCGAAAGGAGTCTGGCAGTGTTCGGAGGAACAGGTCACTGGTGACGCGTTCGTTCGCCAGGGCGAGCCGGGCGACTTCGCCCAAGCGGACTTCGAGCTCGCTGGCCTGCTCGTCAACCAGGTGTTCCAAGGCATCCTGGAGTCGCCTCGAGATCTGGGAGGCGAGCGGGCTGGGCGTGGCCAGCCCCACCGGTAGTGCACTGCGTTGGAGTTGGCGAGTCGCGGCTTCGTGACCCATAGAGAGCATTGCGTCGAGGGTCAACGGAATCCGAGGATCGTGGTCCGGCGACTCGGCAAGGACGTACATCAAGGCGACGACGGCGGCGCCGGCACTGATGGATTCATCGTTGTCCTGAAGGGCAGCCAGAGTCTCAGCAACCAGTTCGTTCCATGCATCCGGGCGGTCAAGGAGCCCGCTGAGTCTCCATTGCGCGGCGTAGAGCACACCCAGCGACTCCCGAACCGATCGCGAGTCCGTGTCGCGGCGGGCCTGTCCGAGAACCACGGATGCGACGATCTGGTCGAGGTACTGCTCACTGCCTATCTGCTCCCAGATCGCGCCGCCTGACGTCAGCAACGCGGTAGCGATGGCTCGGCCTTCTCCAAGGGACAGCGCCGAGTCGAGCAAGATCCGCAGTGCGTCCCGCGCCCACGAGGGGTCGATCGAAGCAGTACGGGAGATCAAGCGAGGCAAGGTGCGCTGCGCGGTCGGGCTGGCAGCCTGGTGCTCGACGACGTAGACGCAGATGTCGTGTTCTCGAGCGAAACGCGCGGCGTCGGCCGGGATCCGATGGGAGATCCGGCTCAGGGCCTCGACCACGCTGAGCCGCAGATGTTCGTCATCTGCCATCCAAAGCGAGGCCAGGAGATCCATCACGGCAGCTTCGTCGCTGTGGTAGATCGTCGGCAGGACGTGCGCGAGATGGCGCACGGAGGAGATCGGCAAGGCTTCGATGATGACGGTGGGTGTCGGCAGGAGGCGAGGGTGGTGCGCGAGGGCGGTCAGCCCGATCTCGTGCAGTGCGACTTCGTCTGTCTGCAGCAGACTGTGGACGACGTCCGCCGTAGCAGTACGGGCCGTTGTGTCGTAGCCGCTGACGATCAACAGGTGCTCGAGGACCGCCCCGGTGAGAAGGTCCTGCGGCTTCGTCCGTACCCGGGCGAGGAGACTGTCCAAGTCGCTGTCGCGGTGCCGCTGAAACAGCCCCTGGGCAGCGGCGTACTCGAACATCGTCTGGTGCAGGAATCTCACTCGTCCCTGCGTGACGTAAACGACTCCTCGGCGGCGGAGGGTTTCCAATCCATCCGGATACGTGGGCCTCGCGGCCGCGGGCATCGCCGCCAGAACGCGGGGGACTGTTGCGGCAAGCACCGCTTCAGGGCAGTCCGGTGTTCCTTCGGCCAGCATCGCGATCGCGATGGCGGATGCAGTCGCTCCGAGGTCGTTCTCAGGACGATGGCTGGTGTCGGTATCGGATCTGGGATCGGCCTGTACTCGCCGCTGCCAGAACCGTGCGTAGAGCCCGCTGGTGTCGATCTCCAGAGCAGGTTCGTTCGGTGCGTTCAACTCGAAGAGCAGACGCAGCAAGAGTGGGCTGCGGCATACCTCGGAAACCGGCTGGCCTCGGGCCACCGACGAGCGGATGTGTTGACCGAGAGAACCACGGTCCACGTCCGGGCAGAGGGCGCCTGCGAGTACCTGGACGGCGTCATCGAGTTCGGCGTCGCTGTAGGCGGCCAAGGGCACGAAGCGCGCACCTTCGAGTCGCAGGTATCGGGTCTCGTGTGGCCGTGAAGTGATCACCCAGTCGACGCCCAGGTCACTGATCGAATCGAGCAGTACCCGGGTCTCCAGCCGAAGCCTCTCGTCGTGCAGCAGGAGATCGGCCGTATCGAGGAGTACGACAGGCCTGAGGCCGGCTTGGTGAATGTCACGGATGACGTCGAGTAGATCCGACGGGGTCAGCGATGGTGCCTGACCGTCATCGGACAGAAGCCACGTCGACGACAGTAGGAGAGGCTCGACCTGGTGAACCGACAATCGTCGGTGGAGGGACCACAACAGGCTGCTCTTGCCATGGCCGGCATCCGCTCGAACGACCAGCTGGGAGGGCTGTCGCGGGTCCAGAATCTCCGCGAACAGGTCGTCCTCGATCTCTCGGGACACGTACAACCCGGCCGAAAGGCCGATCAACTCCTCGTCCCGCAGTACGCCACTGTCTAGATCTTGCGCCAGCAATCGCGACATGCGCTTCAGTCGCGCCCACGGGGTGCTCCTGATGATCGCGGGGGACAGTCGCTCAGCAATTCCCGGAGCGGTAGACGGCGCGCCGACATCATCGGTCGAATCGTGGGACGAGGCGACCGCTCCCGCTCGCCGACGCTCGACCGCCTTCAGCGCGTCGGCCCTCGCAGCGGTGACCTCCTGGTCGCTTCGCAGTCGTTCGAGGACCTGCTCGAGGAGCGCCTTCGCCGTGTCGAGAACGCCTTGGCTCTCAGACCCGGAGAAGTACTTGCGAGCGCTGCGCTCCGAGCTCTGGGCGGGGTATTCGACCGCGATCGCTAGGGCTTGCCGGTGCCCTGCTCGTTGCGGATCGTGCAGAGCGGGCTTCATGCTCGTATCGACCCGCTTCTGCGCCTCCTTCAGGCTGCACCCGATCTCGGGCCACGGCTCGCTGACTGTCCGCGGGTAGAAGCCCGGGGTGCCAAGTCCGAGCAGTAGATAGGCAACCAGCATCGGCCGCCGTGGTGCCGTTTTCGACTCATGGGCGGAAACCGACCTCAGGATGAGCTGCCAGGTAACTGCGCTGGCAAGCTCCGTACTCCGGATGCCGAGTACCTCGGCGACGTGGGCGTTCAAGAGTTTGCACGGCTCAGCGGAGTCCCACGGCGGGTTGATCCCACCCCCACGCCTCTTACCGGCCAGCAGCCGACTGAGCTCAGCTTGCCATTGGCGCTCGACCTCGGGATCCGGAATTCGGAGTGGCCCGTCGGCCCTGTTGCCCGTCGGCGGCTGGCTCACCATCACGCAATCGTAGTTCCCCGATCGCTACAGCATCGCTCGCTGCTGCCCCAGCTGGCCGGCCTCGGACTTCCAGGCTCCCAACGGGCCCGCCTCGCCCTCGTCCCAAACAGGGAACAAGAGACCTTTGGGACGAGCTCGGGACGACTAGAGCCCGTTGTTGGGACATGGGACCAATGGTCTTGCACCGGCGCATGGCGGCCCTTGGCTAGCACAGGGCCGCCGACCCTACCCATCACTCGTCTCTGGAGGAACCTCACCATGCAGACCAGTCTTCCTGCGTTGTGCGCCGGCATGGTCTCGACCCAACCGATCGGCCCCGTACTCGTCCTGGTCGCCGGCCTGGTAGCGGCAGTGCTGATCATTTCGCTCACTGTTGCGGCGGTGGCGATCCTGTCAGTCGTACTGAAGAAGGATACCCAGCGGAAGAGCGGTATCCGGGTACTGCGCGAACTGCGCCGGATGCTTCATCTTCTTCTCCGCGTCCTCCGGGACTTCTGGACCGGAGGACGCGGAGGACACGGAGGACACGGCAGCATTGACCACTGATCCACGCGGGGCCTCGTCAGACCGAGGCCCCGCTCTGGCGGTTGGGTCCTGCGCTACCGGGGAAGGTGGGTAGGCACTGGACACCAAATCCCGGAGGCCGACTGTGGACAGCCTGACCAGGCACGGCACTGGGGTCAGAGCAGTCTTCGACCTTCTCGGGCGCGACGAGAACGATCTGACGGCCGCGCTCGGGTTCACCTTGGCGAACTGCTCTGGCTTGCTCGAGTCGATCGTCAGGAGGGTCGCGCCGAGACTGAGCGGACTGGATCGCGATCAGATCTCCATCGACCTGGAGGTTCGTGGCGCCGGAGGACGTACCGACCTGGAGATCTCTGTCCCGGGCGAGGTGTTCGTCTTTGAGGCGAAGCGCGGCTGGCTGTTGCCGTCTGTTGCCCAACTCGCGAGCTACGCACCGAGGATTCAGATGCGTGGTGGCGGTGCCCTGGTCACCTTGTCCCAGGCAAGCGAAAGTCTGGCCCGGACGCAGGTACCTGCCGAGATCGATGGTGTACCGGTGGTCCACGTTCCGTGGCGGCAGGTCCTTGCGCACATCTCCGCGGTCAGGGGATCTTGCCGTGGACGTGAGCGCATGTGGCTCGACCAGCTTGATATCTACCTTGCGGGAGTGATCAAAGTGCGGAATGTGGCGGACAGCTGGACGTACTGCGTCGCCTTGAACGACCAACGACCAGGTGGCGGTGGCGCGCTGACGTTCCGCGAGTTCGTCACCGATCGCCTGTGCTACTTCCACCCATACGGCATCAGTGGATGGCCGACCGAACCGCCCAACTTCATCGCATTTCGCTGGGGTGGCGCGGTTCGGCGGATCCATCGAGTGATTGCCGCCGAGGTGGTGCCCAACCTTCTGGAGCGATGGCCGGACATTCCGCCGACCGAGGACACGGTACGACCGCACGCGATCTATGAACTCGGTCCACGAATCCCACCCTTCGAGCAGGTGCCGAACGGCGCCCAGTACCGTGCATCAAGACTCTGGGTACTGCTGGATCAGCTACAGACCGCGCCGACGCTCGCACAGGCACTCTCGCAATCGAAGGCGCTCAACGGCTGACCACCGTGGAGTGATAGTGGTGAGGGCCCGTCGGTCAGCGCTCCTCGTTGGGCGCCGAGTTCGCTTCCGCACGGCTGCTTTGACAACGGTCCCGGGCAGCAGGCGCGCTGCAGCCACACACAGATCGGGCCGCCGTAATCGCGGAGCCGGCCCCGCAGCATGGAGGCCACAGGTCGTCTCCCAGGAGCACTGTGCGATCTGTTCGTCCTCATGGTTTGAAGCGGGCGCCCGTTACCGGGCAGCAGCCTTCCGGACGGCCTTGTAGGCGAGGCCGTTGAGCGCCTTGAGGAGTCCGTCGAAGTCGGTCACATGCTTGCGTGGGTCTGTGTCGAGTTCGAACTTTGCGTGCCAGGTGCGCATCTCAGCGCGAACATCCTCGGCCTCGGGGCTCCGGTCGAGCTGGCTGCCGATCTCCTCGATGAGTGCCGCCACGTCTTCTCGCCGGGCTTGACTGTCATGCGTGCGGGTGAAGTCTTTCTTCGCGCGGTTGATGCGACCGGAGATCTTCTGGACGGACTCGGCCCGCTCGGCCGTCCGCTGGCACAAGGCGATGCTTTTGAGCAGCAGCTTGAAGTTCTCGGCAGCTGTATCGCGGTCTTCCTCGGTTACCTTGAGGTCGACCGCAGTGCCGGTAAGGGCGTCGACGGTGGCACGTGCGAACGCGACCTTGTCCAGATGGAAGGTCGGGATGCCGGACTTGTCCGCGATGGCTTTCTCCAGGAACTTCAGGGTGCCGTAGTTCTTCGGCGCCTTCCCGTCGGGACCGTTTGCGTCCGGGTAGACGGTCGCTGCGGCCAGTCCGAACGCGAGAGGATTGACGCTCGGGACGAACTCCTTGCAGTAGCTCGTGGCTGCCAGGAGGGCAACGTGGAACGGGACGATGTCCTCTATACCGACGATGCCGAGCGGGTTGTCAGTTGTCAGGCCGTCAAGCGGACCCCGTGCGAGTTGAAGAACCAGATCTGAGTCGATGAGTTTGTCGCCGTACGCACCGCCGGCCGCGAGGTCGTCCTTCGCTTCGTTGCCGGCGTTGTCGTTGTCCAGAAGCACGACGACGGGCGGCTTGTCGACGTCGCGACCGCGAGCGAGGTAGACGAGGTACGGAATGTGGCGAGTGCCGCCGGCGGGAACAATCGTGATGTGATTCAGGTCGAGTCGGTCGCGGTCGGCGACGCCGACCTTCTTCAGCCACCGCGATGCACCGGCGATCAGGACTTGGTCGGACGGTCCTTCGACCATGAGATTGCAGTTGCCGATGAACGTGGTCTCGGAAACGAAGCTACCGAAGGCAGACCGCAGGGGCTCGTAGTGGTTCGCTGCGGCACTGGTGACGACGCGGGTGCCCTCGTCGTGCTCGCCCTTCTCGAGGACGCGGATGCGGTCGGCTTCGTTCTTGTCGATGAGGAACGGCGAGTGCGTAACGTACACGACCTGAATCGGGTCGCGACCCGCATCCTTGGGATCCGCGAAGTCGTCGAAGATCCGGAGGAGGTCCTGCTGGCCCGAGGCGGACAGAAACTGGTCCGGTTCGTCCATCAGGAGGATTTCGGGGCGACCGTCCGGCCGAACTTCGTGGGCGAGGTACTGGACGAAGTACGAGAGGAAGTACTTCAGGCCTGCGCTGCGCTCGTCGAATCCATAGGTGCGTCCGGTTCGGTCGCGGATCATGAAGACGAGGTCGAACTCGAACAAGGCCACGAACAGCTCGAACTGCGAGTCCTGAGACCACCAGTGCGGGAAGTCGAGAGCCTTCGCGAGCTCGCTGTTGATGGTGTCGACAATGCTATTCGCGTAGCCGTTCTTTTTCTTGACGTGTGCCTGTAGCTCCCTGACGAGTTCCTTGTTGATCCCGGCAACCTTGAAAATGAGGTCGGCGGCGAGTTCGTACATCTCGACCTCGTCCTCGGTGGCCTGTCGAATCGGCCGGAACATCTTGGAGATTGCGCCGGCGTGCGTCGTAACGGTCTGGTCGGACTGGAACCAGGAGTTGTTCTGGTGGAAGCCGTCCCAGAGTTCACGCAGGTGGTCGCGACCGAGCGGTGCGGTCTTGTTACCCGAGACGAGGTAGTCGATGGGGACGCTGTCCGGCAGCGGAACGTCGGCGTTGATTCGGAACGGCACCGGGACACCGAAATCGGCGAGCGCGGAGGGCTTTGCAACGTGCTCTGGCCCGGTCCACTTATCGTTCTGGCGAACGTAGACGCGGAACTTCGGCGTTTGGTTCATCCTGAAGAACGCGACGCGCTCGACGTCGTGAAGATCGCTGTGGCCCGAGATGGTCTCGATGAGCTTTACGGCCTCATCGGAGATGTCAGCGAACACGACGCCGAACTCGGGCAGCACGAGGTCGTTGTGGACGCCGAAGAACCGGGAGTAGCGGCAGAAGTCGCTGCGCTCGAAACCTATCCCGGTGAGGGCCGCCTGGATCGCGCTCAGGACCTGGGACTTCCCGGACTCGTTCGCGCCGACGACGGTCGTGATACCTGGACGGAGTTTGATCCGCACGAACGGGTAGTTGCCCTCAGGCGTCTCATCCCATGGGTCGGGTTCGTAGTGCTCACCCGAGGCGCGGATGAAGTCGTAGTTCAGCGATCGGTAGAAGCGCGCGTAAACCGAGTGAAGCTTCATGCGGTGTCCTGTCGTGGGTCCGAGTGCCGATTCTGTCAGGTGGGTCCGACAGTTCGTGGGTCAAGACGCACAGCGGCATACCACGTATCCAAGTCGGGCTGGTGTTTCATCGTTTCCGCTGAATTGCTTAAGATGTCTGCTTTAGGTCTTGAGCGACTGCGATATTCGGCGTGGCCCTAGCCGACCCTGTTGTGTGGCGCTCGATCGTGGGTGGCTGGTAGGTCCAGCGCCGCCGATGATCGGGCAACCAGCTTCGTCAACTTGCGCAAATGCCGAGCCGACCGGTGCGGACACAACCTCGAGCCCACCGCGGCGGCTCGAACCCTGGACTGCCACCCATCAGGGTCAGGTGAAGAGTCGTTGCGAAGAGGAAGGCCCGTGCGCAGCGGGCGCCCTTGGGTCGCAACCTCGTCGGCTATTGAGTTATGGGAGCCGCTCGCCGCGACGCCCTCCCACGATGAGGGCTGATCGTCTGGCTGAGAAAGGCAAGAGTCGGGCCAGGCGATGCGGTCGAGATATGAGGTGCGTACTCTCTGGCTGCTCCGTCACTGCTCCGTGAGACGTCGGCAAACGACGATCAGCGCTAAGAAGCAATGAGGACAAATCCGCAGGTCAGAGGGCAGATCAGCCGTGGTGGCCGATCCGCCCTCGCTTGTACCCGCAAGATCCTCGACATCTTCGAAGGAAACGCCGGACGACGGGTGGCTAGGTGTAATCCTGCACCGTCGCGGACTCAGGGCCTCTGCTTGAGCCGTCTTGCGATGGTCCATCCTCCGAGACGAGTTCGTACCACCTTCGCGACTTGATGGGTGGCGCCGAAAAGTGATGGGTGCTGGTGGCAATTGATCCTCGGTTCGCGTGTCCGCTGTGGGGCACAGGAGCAAATTACGCTCCTGTCGGAGGCGTTGAGACTGCGTGAGGGCTGACAAGGAATCCGCGGAGGACAGCGAGACGCCGGACGGTGACGGTGTTGTTCATGTCGTGTTTCCGGACGAGGTCCCGGTGGTCTATCCACAGGCTGCTCGTTTGCTCGTCCGGATTGTCGTGCGGCTGGCGAAGATGGAACCTCCGGCGGAGGGTTCCGGCGGGACTAAGGAGGAGAGATCTTGAGTGGCGATGGGGCTGAAGCGTGGGGGACCTTGGATGAGCTGTTGGGGATGGAGGCGTTGGCGGCTGACGCCGGCAACGCGGGTGGGGTTGGGCGATTGGCGTTTTATGGGCGGTGTTCGACTGAGGACAATCAGGATCCGGCCACGTCGAAGGCCTGGCAGGTGGGGGAGGCGGCTCGGTTTGTTGAGCCGTTGGGTGGCGAGATTGTTGAGGAGTTCTTCGATATTGGGCAGTCTCGGTCGTTGCCTTGGGAGCGTAGGGGCGAGGCCAATCGGGTGTTGCAGGCGCTCAAGGATCCCGGGCGTGGGTGGGATGGGTTGGTGGTGGGGGAGGCGACTCGGTGTTGGTTCAGTAATCAGTTCAGTCTGACGTGGCCGAAGTTTGATCGGTATGGGGTGTCCCTGTGGATACCGAGTCTGGGTGGGCGGTTTGATCCGGAGAACACGGTGCATGACATGGCGATGACGATTACTGGTGGGTTGTCGAAGTCTGAGCGGCAGCATGTGCAGCGGCGGGTTCGGGCGGCGATGGCTGCTCAGGTGTTGATTGATGGGCGGTATCAGGGTGGGCGGCCGCCGTACGGGTATCTGGTGGTGGATGGTGGGCCTCATCCGCATCCGCGGAAGGCGCAGGAGGGGCAGCGGTTGCGGGTGTTGGTGGTGGATGACGCCGCGGCGGCGGTGGTTCAGCGGATCTTTGAGATGTATCTCGCCGGGTGGGGGAGCAAGGCGATCGCGGAGCAGTTGAATCGGGATGGGGTGCCGTGTCCGTCGGCGCATGCGCCGCAGCAGAATCGGCACCGGAAGATGGACGGGTGGCAGCACTCGGCTGTCGTTGCGATTCTGGAGAATCCGCGGTACACGGGGTACGCGATCTATGGGCGGTGGCAGAAGGTTGAGGAGTTGCTTGATCCGGAGGATGTTGCTGCGGGCTACATCGCTCGGTTCAAGCGGTCGCCGCAGGCGAAGATCGTGCGGTCGCGGGAGCCAGCGCATCCGGCGATCGTGTCAGTGGAGACATTCACTGCTGCTCAGCTCGAGAAGCGTAAGAGGCGGGTCGGCGGGGTCAACGGGTGGTCCTCCAGGGGCCGCCAGCGGGTTTCGAAGAAGCGGACCTACGAGCTGCGTGGGCGGGTCAGGTGTGGGATCTGTGACCGCAAGATGGAGGGGGCTGCGCGGCACAAGGAGGTGAAGTACTACCGGTGCAACGCCCGGACCTTGCTGCCGGAATCGGTGACGGCGCTGGCGCACCCGCAGCAGATTTATCTTCGGGAGGACCTGGTCACGCAGGCGATCAATCGGTGGATCGGGGAGTTGTTCGGGCCGTTGAATCGGCAGGTAACGATTGACTTACTTCTGGCGTCCGATGACAGTTCGGCGCGTCGCGACGAGCACATGGCGCAGTTGCACGGGCGCGTTGCGGCGGCTGAGGTCGTGATGGGGCGCTTGCAGCGAGCGTTGAATTCCGGATGGGATCCGGCGGCGCTGCGGGAGCAGTACAACGCTGCTGTGGCGGAGAAGCGGGCTGCTGAGACGGCGATCACACAGGTTCCTCCTGAGGCGGTGATGAGCCGCGAGGAACTGGAGGGGTACGTCGATCAGCTGGGAGATATGGCTCGGGCTCTGGAGAGAGCGGAACCGGAGGAGAGGAGCCAGCTGTATGGAGCGCTGAGGCTCTCACTGGTCTATCACCACGTCGATCAGATTCTCGACGTGGAGGTCGACCCGTTGGCCGACCGTGTGGATAAGTTGCGTGTCCGAGGGGGGACTTGAACCCCCACGTCCCGTAAAGGACACTAGCACCTCAAGCTAGCGCGTCTGCCATTCCGCCACCCGGACGAGTGGTGTCTGCCGCTGTGCGGCGTCGACTGGAGAACCTTAGCAAACCCCACGGGTGAATTTCACATCGGGCCCTGGCAGGGTGGGGGTATGACTTTTTCGAGCCCCGGTGACCAGTCCTACAGCCCTGACGCCGAGGTGGTGGAGCTGTGTAGTGAGTTGATCCGGTTCGACACGACCAACTACGGGAACGGGAAGAGCAACGGGGAGCGGGACGCCGCGGAGTACGTCGCGGCGAAGTTGGGTGAGGTGGGGATCGACTCGACGATTTATGAGTCGGAGCCTGGGCGGGCGTCGTTGGTGGCGACCTGGGAGGGTGAGGATCCAGAGGCTGAGCCGTTGCTGGTGCATGGGCATTTGGATGTGGTGCCGGCGGATCCGAAGGACTGGAAGGTGGATCCGTTCGCGGGGGAGATTTTCGACGGGTGCGTGTGGGGGCGCGGCGCGGTCGACATGAAGGACTTCGACGCGATGGTGATCTCCGTCGTGCGGGCGCGGCAGCGGGCGGGAGTGAAGCCGCGGCGGCCGGTGCGGTTGGTGTTCACGGCGGATGAGGAGGCCGGTGGGCTGTACGGGGCCCAGTGGCTGATCAAGAACCATCCGGAGACGGTCTCGGACTGCACCGAGGGGATCGGTGAGGTCGGTGGGTTCTCGGTGACGATGAAGGACGACCTGCGGTTGTACCTGATCGAGACCGCCGAGAAGGGGATGAACTGGATGCGGCTCAAGGCGCGCGGTACGGCGGGCCACGGGTCGATGGTGAACAACGACAACGCGGTGACGAACCTGGTCGAGGCGGTCACCCGGATCGGCAACCACGAATGGCCGTTGCGGTTGACGCCGACGGTCAAGGAGTTCCTCAAGACGCTCGAGGACGTGCTCGGGACCGAGCTCGATCCCGAGGACATGACCGAGACGCTGGCCAAGCTCGGGAGCTTCAGCCGGATGTTCGGGGCAACAATCCGCAACACCGCCAACCCAACGATGCTGAGCGCGGGGTACAAGGTCAACGTGATCCCTGGCGATGCCGAGGCGCATGTCGACGGGCGGTTCCTGCCGGGGTACGAGGACGAGTTCTTCGCCACTATCGACGAGTTGCTCGGCGACAAGGTGCAGCGCGAGACGGTGATCGAGGACATCGCGCTGGAGACCAGCTACGACGGCCGGCTGGTCGAGATCATGAAGTCGGTACTCAAGGCGGAGGACCCGCAGAGCCGGACGGCGCCGTTGCTGATGTCGGGCGGTACGGACGCCAAGTCCTGGTCCCGGCTCGGTGTCCGGTGCTTCGGATTCGTGCCGCTGCAGCTGCCGCCGGATCTGGACTTCATGGGTATGTTCCACGGCATCGACGAGCGGGTGCCGACCGCGTCCCTGGAGTTCGGCTCCCGGGTGCTGGACCGATTCTTCTCGGAGGCCTGACAACGATGGATCTGCAGCTGGCGGGGCTCAAGGCGTTGGTGACCGGTGGGACCAAGGGGATCGGGCACGCGATCGTCGAAGGTCTGGTGGCGGAAGGGGCCGCCGTCGCGTTCTGTGCCCGGACCGAGGCCGATGTCACGGCATCGACGGAGAAGTTGAAGGCAGCCGGCGCGACCGTGAGCGGACGGGCAGTGGACGTCGGCGACGCGGAAGCGCTTTCCCAGTGGGTACGTGACAGCGCTGCCGAACTGGGTGGCATCGACGTCGTGGTCTCCAATGTGAGCGCCCTCGCGATCGGCGAGGGCGAGGAGTTCTGGCAGCAGAGCTTCCAGGTCGACATGATGGGGACGGTCCGGCTGGTCAACGCCGCGATGCCGTTTCTCGAGGAGAGCCGGGCGCCGTCGATCGTCACCGTGTCGAGCGTGTCCGGCCGGGAGATCGATTTTGCCGCCGGCGCCTACGGCACGTTCAAGGCGGCGATCGTGCACTACACCCAGGGGCTCGCGTATCAGCTTGCCGGCAAGGGGATCCGGGCCAACTCGATCTCGCCCGGCAACACCTACTTCCCAGGTGGCGTGTGGGAGAGCATCGAGCAGAACAACCCCGAGTTCTTCCAAGAAGCCCTCGCCCTGAACCCGACCGGCCGGATGGCCCGCCCCGACGAGATCGCCCGCGCCGCGGTCTTCCTGGCCAGCCCCGTCGCCAGCTTCATCACCGGCACCAACCTGGTCGTCGACGGGGCCCTGACCCGAGGCGTGCAGTTCTGAGGACGGGGAGCGGCGTGCTGCCGCTCCCCGGCCCGCTAGTAGGGGTACGGCTAGTAGGAGAACTGCTGTAGCTGGGTGCCGTCCGGGCTGTACGTCCAGGCCGAGCGGGTGGCCGGGTCCAGCTGGAGCGAGGTGTCCTGTACGCCGTGCAGCAGCAACCCACCGCGGTTGGTGACAATCCCGGTGTTGAGCGTACGGATCACCTTCCCGCTGGTGAGGTCGACGACCGCCACCTGGCTGGTCGCGTTGTTGTCGGAGACGACGCCCTGTTGGGAGCCGAAGTAGATCGCGCCTTCAGGGGCCGCGAACGACACCAGCGCGACGTGATGGATGCCGTCCACGGCGAGCGTGCTCGGCGTGCCCTTGCGCAACGCGAGCCCGTCGCCCGCGGTCTGGGTCGCCTCGTCGTACGGCGTGAGCGTCGTGGTCGGCGCGATCTTCGTGCTGACCGAGCCGGCCGCCAGGTTGTACAGCGTGCCCGCCCCGTCCGAGACGATCCCATGACCACAGGCCGACACCGATCCGACGGTGGTCACCGTCGCGGTGTCGAGGTCGATCTTGGCCGGCGCGACCCCGCCGAGGCAGAGGATCGCGCTGCCGATCTTGCCGAGGAACACACCGCCCGTGGACTGATCCAACTCCAGCAGGCTGTACGTTCCGGCCGCGACCGCACCGTTGCCATCAGCAATGATCGCCACCCCGACGCTGCCATCGGCGAGGGAGACAGGCAGGACCGAGTCGACGTTCCCGGTGATGGTGCGAACCAGTACGGCGGCCCGATTGCGCTTGGCATCGACCCTGCCGGCGACAACCCGGTACTCCGAAGCCCGGAGTACCGAATCACCGACCAGCGTGCCGTTCGCACTGTCCCAGGTCTCGAGCCGGACGTCGCCACCCGCCTGGGTCGCGTGCGCGAGCAGCACCCGGTGCGAGTCCGGGGCCACGCCGATCACGTGGTAGTCGGAACCGGCGCCGGGATCCGAGGTCAGTACGGCGCCGTAAGTGCCGGTCGCCGTCGAGTACCGCCGCACCTCGGCGCCACCGGCGACGGTGCGCAGCGCGGCGATCGAGTTGTCACCGGCAGCGATGAAGCTCAGGAGCGTACTGCCCTCAGGCGCGAGGCCGTCGTCGACGACCAGGTTCGAGACGGCTGACGCCTGGCCGGTGATGCGCTGCTTGCTGTCGACGGCGAGGACGCGGACGCTGTAGCCGGTGGAGGTGGCCAGGCCGAGGGACAGCGCGTTGAGCCGGACGGTGCCGGACGTCGTGGGGAGCGTCCTGGTCGCGGCGGACGGCGTGTTCACTCCGTCGTTGTCCAGCGTCGTGCCGTTGGCGTTGGTGAACGTGTTCATCGAGTTGAACAGCGTCGGCGCCGCGGCCGAGAACTCGACGACCGCCGACTTCGCGCCGGGAACGCCGTGGACGTCGTAGCTCAGCTCGAAGGTGGGCGCGGAGCGCGTCACGACCGCGCTGTGGACACCCGCGGCGAAGGTCGGTGCCTCGGGCCGGCTGAACTCGGAGCCGCCGTCGATCCGGATGGGGGCGAATTCGCCGTACTTGACGAAGCTGGGGTTGCCGCCGAAGCCCGACAGGACGATGCCGATGCCGTAGAGGCCGCCGCCGCCTTTGAAGGCGTCGGCCGGGATGGTGACGGTGCCGGTCGATGCGGTCAGGGGCTGGTGCCAGCCGGCGGAGAAGATCGGGCCGAGGGACGGGTTCCAGTGGCCGACGGTGGAGACCACCAGTTCGGGAGCGGTGGCGGTGGTGACGCCGGTCAGGTCGTACGAGACGGTGACCGGCTTACCTGCCCGAGCGGTCGCGGGCGCGAGCGGCGCGGTGGATTCGACGTACCGGCCGTCGCTCGGGCCAATGGCCAGGGTACGGCGGACAGCGGCCTGCACCGTGCCGTTGATCAGCACCTCGAAGGTGAGGTCGACACTGCGGTCGGTCGTGGAGGTCACCGGAAGTCCAGCCGCGGACAGAAGCTGGCGGGGCGTCACCCTGATCGCCGGGGTGGCGGAGGAGAAGCTGACCGGATGGTCTGAGCCGACGGTGAGCCGGTACTGCGTATTGCCGCCGCGAGGCATCCCGGTGACGTCCGCAGCGAACGTGACGGGGCCGACCAGGCCCTCGCCGTTGCCGCCGGAGGCCATGTCACCGAGGTCGATCCGGTTCTGGTCTGTGGTCTCGAGGAAGATGCCGCCGAGGCCTCCCACGGTGACCCGATGGGCGACCGAGAGCCGGATGATCGAGGGGTGGGCGTCCTTCAGCTTGCTGCCCAGCGCCTTCTCGGTAGCGGCGGTCACGTCGATCTGCGGCCCGACCTGCAGCTTCCGGTCGATCTGCGGCGGGGTCTCGACCCGACGGCCGGTCTCCGCGAGCAGGTCCCGGACCTGCCCAGGAGTGAGCCGATGACCTGCCAGTCGGCCGGCCTGCAACACCACTGCGGCGGCCGCGGCGATCTCGGGCGCCGACGCCGACGTACCGCCGTTGAACACCGCGCTGACCGCCTGCGCGGTGCCGCCGGCGGAATGCTGGAAGGCGATGATGTTGTCACTCGGGGCGGACAGGTCGAGCCGGCTGCCGAAGCCGGAGGAGAAGGTGCCGAAGCCACTGATCCGGGTCTCCGCGTAGGTGCCGGTGTGCGCGGCGCCGGAGTTCGCCGGTACTGCGAGGGTGTCGTCCAAGGTGGTCCCACCGGCGGCGATCGCGCCGGAGTCGGGAACCTGTGACGGCGTGGTGGTCAGCGCGACGTCGTCGATGGTGGTCGCGGAGGCGGCGTTCGCGGCCTTGTCGGTGGGGGTGCTGCCACCGTCGGGGCCGACCGCGGCGGGCGTGTAGAGCCTGGTGCCGTCGTTGGAGGAGATCGACACCACGATGCCGTCGTTCTTGACGATCGAGGCGACCACGGACCGGACGTACGGGTCGTCCTCCAGGTAGCGGCCCGGGAAACCGATCGAGTCGGTGCCGAAGCCGAGGCTCGCGGTGATCACGCTGGGCCGCGGTGTCTGGTGGGCGGCGGCCAGCAGCGCGCCGGCGATCTGCCTGATCGTCGGCTCCTGCGGGACGACCAGCCGGTAGCCGGCGCCCGGCGCGATGCCGAGCAGGTCGGTGTAGCCGGTGCCGGTGGCTTCAGCGCGCTGCTGATCGTGTGGCAGCGGTGCCATCACGCTGAAGTCGAGCAGTACCTCGCCGAGGACAGGGTCCTGGTTCTTGGTCGAGCCGGCCGGGTCGAGCGAACCGTCGGCGCCGGCGACGTAGGTGGGGATCAGGGGCATCGAGGGCAGATCGAGGTACCGCCGGCCGTCCTTCAGGACCGTGGTCGGGCCGTAGCCCTTCACATAGGCGTCCCCGGCATCGGCCATCGACTGGTCGGTGAGGTCGCCGACGGACACGTTGGTGATGATCTCGCCGGTGCCGGGCTGCTGGCCGAAGTTCTTCTGAAGGGTGCTGAAGGCACCCATCGCGTTGACCCCGCCGGCGTTGAGGAAGGCCTGGGCGGAGTTCGACACGGCATAGTTCGTCGGTACCTCGGTAGAGCTGGAGTCAGCGGGTGGAGGCGGCGTCTTGGTCGCGTAGCTGGGCAGTGACTGCGGCCCGGCGTTCATGGTGTTCACGTAGCGATCCGGTTCGGCGTACGCGACGCCCGAGGTGCCCTGGAGGGTGCTGGCGACTGCTGCGGAGTCCTTCTCCCGGACGCTGACCACGTAGGTCCTGGACAGATCAGGTGCGTCAGCGGTGGAGAGCGTGGGGAACAGCGGGTGCAGGGAGGTTGCGCCCGCCGCGCGCAGCTTGGCGTTGAGAGTCTTGTCGCTGGTCTGCGGGGCGCGGGCGGCCAGCCGGCGCTGAGCAGGTCCGGCGAGCGCTGGCCCGGTCACCGAGGTGTTCTGGTTCAGAGTGACCAGTACCTGACCTGGTACTACACCCTGCCGTTGGCCGGGAGGCGTGGCCGCGCTACCCAGCGGCGTACTGGCAACGGGCGGCTGAGCCGGAGTGCTGGGTGCGGCGGAGGCAAGGGTGGAGCTGCCGGAGACGATGGTGGCTGTCAGAGCCATCACGGTGAGAGTCGCGGCGCCGTACCGGAACTGGGCATGGGGCATTGGCGGGCCCTTCGAATAGGACACAGTGGGGAGGACTTCAGATGGAGAATGTCAACGCAGACACCAACGGCACAAGGAATGTGGGTGGCTGAAGTACGCCGGGTGGCGGAGAGTCGCCACCGGCACGGCGGAGGTTTCATGAAACTGGATGTGCTGGGACTCACCGACGAAACGGAGCGCGTCTATACCGCTTTGGTCGGGCTGCCGCATTGCACTGCTTCGGAGCTGGCCGAGGCCTGCGGACTGACCGCGGCTACTGTCGGCCGGCTGCTCTCCGGTCTGGTCAGGGACGGCCTCGCCACCCGGAGTGCCGGCCGGCCGCCGCGCTTCGCCGCCACCGTCCCCGATGTCTCGGTCGCCGCACTGATCGACGAGCAGCAGCATCGGCTGGACGAGGCCCGCTCGATGGTCCACCAGCTGATGGAGACCTACCGGGAGGCGGCCCGGATCACGCATCCGGAGCTGGCGGTCGAGCTGCTCACCGATCGCGACGACATCAGCTCGGCGGTGGCCCGGATGACGGCTGACGCGCGCCGGGAGATCCGCGCGTTCGACCGGCCGCCGTACGTCGACAGGCCGGGCGTGAACCTCGATCTGCAGATCGAGCGTCAGCGGCACGGCGTGAGCCACCGGGTGATCTACAGCCAGGAGGCGGTGGCGTGGCCGGGCCGGATGACCTCCGATATCGCGCCCAGCATCAGAGCGGGGGAGAAGGCCCGGGTACGGCCCGAGCTGCCACTGAAGCTGGTGATCAGCGACAACCAGTTGGCGATCATCCCGTTCAGCCTGGCGGCCGGTGGTCAGTCGGCGGCGTACCTCATCCACCAGTCGCCGATGCTGGTGGCACTCGAGTCCCTCTTCGAAGGCGAATGGGAACGCGCCGCCGTCTTGTCAGCGGCCGGAGAGCAGGTCGACGACGGGACGCAGCCGGACGAGGAGACCCGATGCCTGCTGGAGCTGCTCGCCTCCGGGCTCACCGATACGGCGATCGCCCGCTCGCAGGGCTGGAGCGAACGGACCACCCAACGGCGGATCCATCGGCTGATGCAGGAGCTCGGCGCCTCGACCCGCTTCCAGGCCAGCCTTACCGCGGCCCGCCGCGGCTGGCTGTGACGCGCAAGACCTCGATCAGCGTGCCGAGGCACGACGCACAGACGTCAGGTGGAGAGCGTCCCGCAAGGTCGGGAGGAGGGCGAGTAGGCGTGGGGGTGGAGTCGTGCCGGTGATCATGCTGAGGGTCAGGCGGTAGCGGAAGGGAGCGGGGACCAGGCGTTCGCCGGGGAAGAGCTCATGGGAGAGGGCGCTGCGGGGGACCAGGGCCAGCTGGGAGCGACGGCGGGCCATGGCGACGGTGGTGGCGAGGGTGATGCCACGGCGGGCCTTGGCGCCGTGGGCGATCAGGCGGGTGCGGATCTCGTCGGCGCCGAGATCGTAGGTGGAGAAGGGGAGATCGCGCTGTCTCAGCGGGTACTTCCCGGTGCCGGGTGGGGCGACGCCGGCTGGGACGAAGAGGACCAGTTCGTCGCGGCCGACCGGGCGGGCGACGGCGCCGCGGGGGAGGACCATCTGGTCGGCGATCGCGATGAAGGCGGCGTCCATGGTGCCCTCGGCAACTAGTCCGACCAGGAACCGGCCGTGGTCGACCTCTTGGGCGATGTCGACGTCGGGGAGCTCGGCGTCCAGTACCGGGAAGAGGACCGGCGCGAGACTGGCGAAGGTGCCGATGGAGAGGCGCTCGCCGGCGACGGCTGCCCGGGTGGCGGCGTAGACCCCGTCGAGGTGGTCGAGGATGTGCTCGGCCCGGCGGGCCAGTTCGTGGCCGGCGGCGGTGGGGCGGGCACCTCGGGTGTCGCGGGTGAAGAGTTCGGTGCCGCAGCTGCGTTCGATCCTTGCCAGACGCTGGGATGCCGAGGGTTGGGAGATCCGCAGTTCGCGGGCGGCAGTACCGACCGAGCCGGTTCTGCTGATCGCGAGGACGAGTTGCAGGTCCTCGACCGAAGGTAATGAGGCCATAGGCCCAGCCTATGACTGATGGCCTGTTGCTGCCGGCTACCAGGGGCGACTCGACGCGACGACCATCGAAGGTGTGAGAGCTCGCCGGGATGCGTTGTTTCTGTTGGCAGGCAGTGGTTCCGCGGATCTGGCTCTGCGGTTCACGCAGGTGGCGTTGCCGCTGGTGGTGTTGCAGCAGACGGGGTCGGTGGCGGCGACCGGGCTGGCCGGTGGATGTGCTGGGGTGCCGGTTCTGTTGTCGCCGTGGTGGGCTCGGCGGGCTAGGCAGTGGGTTGATTCGGGGACGCGGCTGGCGGTGCTCGCGGTTGTTCAGGCGGCGGCGTTGGCGATGGTTCCGGCGGCGGCCGTGTTCGGGTTGCTGCAGGCATGGGTGTTGATCGCGAGTGGGCTGCTGCTGGGCTGTGCGGACGCGTTGTCGGCTCCGGGGCGGAGTGCGCTGCTCGCTGATACCGGAGATCGGTGGGGGCCTGACCGGGCGGTGTTGTTGCTGACCTGGCAGGACGGGATCCGGCGGGTCGGGATGGTGCTGGGTGCGCCCGCTGGGGCGTTGGCGGTGGCGGCTGGGTTCACCGACTCGATGTTGTGGGTGGAGGCGGTTGCCGTATTGATTGCCGGGCTGCTCGCGATCGGGATCGTCGGGGAGCGCTCTCCGGTCGTGGTGGAGGCGCCCTCGATCCGGGGGAGTCTGGCGGGGCGGCCGGACGTTCTGTATGGCTGGATCGCCCGTGGGACGGGGTCATTCACCTGGTTCGCGTTTCCGCTCGGGTTGTCCGTGATCGGTGCTGAGCGCGGCCGGCCGGGCGTCTATCTCGCGGCCGGGATGTCCGGCTATGGCTTGGGGTCGGTGGTGGGCACGATCGCGTCGCTGGCCGTGGTCCGGCGTTTCTCACCGGCGCCGCTGGCCGCTCTCGCCTGGACGCTGATGGGTGTGTGCTGGATCGGGATGGGGATCTGGACGACGCCGCCGGCGATCGCCGGTGTGGCCGCGCTCTCCGGAGCGACGCTGGTGCTCGGGATCACGGCGATCTCGCGAGTGATCACGAGATCGTCGACCGGAGCCGAGCGGCGCGCGTTGCTCTCCGGGCAGACCGTCGTGGTGAACGCGGGCAGCTCGGCCGGCCTGCTGGTCGGTGGATCGGTGATCGCGGCCGCGGGCGCGGAACACACGTTGATCGGGGCAGGCTGCTTGACTGCTGCAGTTGCCCTCGCAGTCCTGGTGCTCAGGAGAAATACGGCTGCAGCGCAGAGCGCTCCCTGCCAGACTGCGATTCATGTCCGACGCGATCGTGATCACCACCCTGGCCGAGCGGCCTGAGCTGTTCGAGTTGCTGGACGGGTTCAAGGGCGGCTGGCCGACGTTCATGGCGCAGGACCCGATCGGTGGCTCGCTGATGGGCCGGGTGCCGGAGCTGTTCCCCGAGCACTGCCTGATGGCGATGGAGGGCGACGTCCTGGTCGCGCACGGACGGAGCATCCCGTTCGAGTACCCGAACGAGGACCGCACCGACCTCCCCAGCGGAGGCTGGGACCGGGCGCTGATCTGGGGCGTCGCGGACCACCGCCACGGCCGTACGCCGACAGTCGCCAGCGCCCTGGAGATCTCGATCACCGCCAGCCACCTCGGCCGGGGACTGTCCCACGAGATGCTCGCGACCATGCGCCGCAATGTCCAGGCGATGGGCCTGAAGACGCTCTATGCGCCGGTCCGCCCGAACGGCAAGCAGGATCCGCACCAGCCGATGAGCGAGTACATCCAGCAGGTCCGTGATGACGGCCTGCCGGTCGACCCCTGGCTGCGGGTGCACGTTAAGGCCGGCGCCGAGATCGTGCAGGTCGCGGAGCGGTCGATGGTGATGGCGGGGTCGCTGGCCGAGTGGCGCGAATGGACCGGGCTGCCGTTCGACCGCACGGGCGAGGTCGTCGTCCCGAAGGCATTGGTGCCGGTGCGTTGTGACGTCGAGCACAACTACGCCGTGTACGTCGAACCCAACGTCTGGGTCCGGCACGACCTCTAGAGGGTCCGCATCACCTTGATGATGCGGCGGCGGAGCCAGACCCGGCGGGTGCCGTCGGGATAGCGCCGGAGCCGGGCGAGCTCCCAGCCGCCGTACTCGGCATGCTCAGTCAGCAGCCGCCGCACAGCTCCACGCGTCTCCGTCCGGGACACCTCGAACTGCTGCAACTCGTATTCGGCCATCCGCACCTCCGAACCTTCCGGAACAAGCATTACCTCACGAAACATCCTCCAGCGCCGCCACGATGGCCGGCGGCAGAGTCAGCTCCTCCACACCCAGTACCGACTTCAGCTGCATCGCCGTCCGGGCCCCGACGATCGCCGCGGTCACCCCGGGCCGGTCCCTGACCCAGGTGAGCGCCACCTCGAGCGGGGTCCAGCCCAGTCCGTCAGCGGCACGGGCGACCGCTTCCACGATGCCCGAACCTCGCCCGTCGAGATAGGGGTCGACGAATCTGGACAGATGCTGAGACGCGGCCCGCGAGTCCGCCGGGATGCCGGTCCGGTACTTCCCAGTCAACACACCCCGCCCAAGCGGCGACCACGCCAGTACGCCGATGCCGAGCCCACCAGCGGCCCGGATGGCGTCCGCCTCGGCGTCCCGGGCGAGCAGCGAGTACTCCACCTGGTTCGAGACCGGTACGGCGCGCCCTGGCCAGGCCTGCTGCCAGGTGACCGCCCGGGCTGACTTCCAGCCGGCGTAGTTGGACACGCCGACGTACCGGACCTTGCCCGAGCTCACCGCGTGATCCAGCGCCGACAAGGTCTCCTCGAGCGGCACGTCGTCCGACCAGGTGTGGAGCTGCCACAGGTCGATGTAGTCGACGTTCAGCCGCCGCAGGGACCCCTCCAGGTCGCGTAGGAGCGCGCCGCGGGAGGTGTCGGTGATCCGCTCGCCCCGCCGGACGCTGAAGCCGGCCTTCGTCGCGATCACCAGGTCGTCACGGTCCACCACGTCGCCGAGCAGCGACCCGATCAGCCGCTCGCTGTCACCGTCCCCGTACGCCGCCGCGGTGTCGACCAGGGTGCCACCGGCGGCCACGAACGCGGCCAGCTGCTCGCGCGCCTCGTGTTCGTCGGTGTCGCGTCCCCAGGACATGGTGCCCAGGCCGAGCCTGCTCACCGTGAGGCCACTGTGACCGAGATAGCGCTGCTGCATGGAGCGAGCCTATTGCGGGCCACCGACAAGGGCTCGTTAGGCTCGCCTGTCATGCGACTCGGACTCAACATCGGCTTCGTCTTCGGTGGCGACGACCACCTCGATCATCTGAGGCTGGTGAAGGAGGCCGAAGCACTCGGATTCTCGGTCACCTGGGCCGCGGAGGCGTACGGCTCGGACGCCGCCACGCTGCTCAGCTGGATCGCCGCCCAGACCTCCACCATCGACATCGGGGCCGCGGTCTTCCAGATCCCGGCCCGGACACCGGCCATGACCGCGATGACGGCAGCCACCCTGGACCGGCTCTCGAACGGCCGGTTCCGCCTCGGCCTCGGCGTGTCGGGCCCGCAGGTGTCGGAGGGCTGGCACGGCGTCCGGTTTGCTCAGCCGTTGCTCAGGACCCGTGAGTACGTTGAGATCGTGAACTCGGCGATGCGCAGGGAGACCGTCAAGTTCGAGGGCAAGTACTTCACGCTGCCGCTGCCCGACGGCCCCGGCAAGCCGCTCAAGCTGTCCATCCGGCCGGTCCGTGACCACGTACCGGTCTATCTGGCCGCGGTCGGCCCGAAGAACCTCGAGCTGGCCGGCGAGATCGCCGACGGCTGGCTCGGCATCCTCAACGACCCCTCGTTCCTGGGAGAGCAGTTGAACTTGATCAAGGCGGGTCGAGCGACCCGCCAAGCTGGTCTCGGCATGGACGGGTTCGACGTCGTCGCGTCGGTCCCGGTCGTGGTCGGAGACGACATCGAGGCTGGCGCGGACCCGATCCGCGGCTACACCGCGCTCTACATCGGCGGGATGGGCAGCCGGGAGAAGAACTTCTACAACAACCTCGCGGTCCGGATGGGCTACGCCGACGAGGCCAAGGAGATCCAGGACCTGTACCTGGCCAAGAAGCACCGCGAGGCGATGGCCGCCGTACCGCTCGGCTTCATCGACTCGATCTCGCTGCTCGGCGGCAAGGAACGGATCGCCGACAAGCTCACGGCGTACGCCGAAGCCGGGACGACGACCGTCGCCCTGACCCCGTTCGAGCCGACCGTGGAGCAGCGCATCGCGACCCTGCGCACGGTGGCCGAAGCCCTCGACCTCGCCGGGATCGGTGACTGACACCCCATGTCGATCTGGGACGCCATCATCCTCGGCATCGTCGAGGGCCTGACCGAATTCCTGCCCGTGTCCAGCACGGGCCACCTGACCATCGCCGCGAAGCTGCTCGGCCAGAAGATCGACGACCCGGCCGTCACCGCGTTCACCGCGGTGATCCAGTTCGGCGCGATCGCGGCCGTGGTGCTGTTCATGTGGAAGGACATCAGCCGGTACGCCGTCGCCTGGTTCCGCGGCCTGCGCCACCCCGAGTACCGCGGTGAGTTCGACCACCGGATGGGCTGGTTCGTGATCGTCGGCTCGCTGCCGATCTGCGTCATCGGCTTCCTGGCCAAGGACATCATCTCCGGCCCGCTGCGCAGCATGTGGTGGGTCGCGGGCTCGCTGATCGTCTGGTCGTTCTTCATGGTCGCGGCCGAGAAACTGGGCAGCAAGACGCGGCCGCTGACCCGGATCACGCTGATCGACGCGATCGTGATGGGCCTGATCCAGTGCCTGGCGCTGATCCCCGGCGTTTCCCGCTCCGGCGCGACCATCACGGCCGGTCTGTTCCGCGGCCTGGACCGGGTCGCCTCGACCCGGATGGCGTTCCTGCTCGGCATCCCGGCGCTGGTCGGCGCGGCGGTCTTCGAGCTGAAGGACGCGCTCGGCGGCGACATCGGCCCGGTACCGCTGCTGGTCGGCACGATCGTCAGCTTCATCGTCGGCTACGCCTCGGTCGCCTGGCTGATCCGCTTCGTCGCCAAGCACTCGACCTCGATCTTCGCCTTCTACCGGGTCCTGCTCGGCGTCGTCATCCTGCTCCTGCTCGCCACCAGCACGATCACCGCGACCTGACGCCGGCCGGCATCCGGCCACGGCCGGTACGACGAGACGCCCGGGCTGCTCCCAGCGCCCGGGCGTCTCGTCGTACCGGCTCAGACGCACCGGGCAGCGTTCTGGTTCAGTCGGTCTACGAGGGACCGAGCCAGCCGGCCTTGCGGAAGCCGGCGTACATGCTGGTGCAGGTGACGACCATCAGGGCGACGACGGCGTAGTAGCCGTAGTGCCAGCGCAGCTCGGGCATGTTGTGGAAGTTCATCCCGTAGACACCGGCGATCATCGTCGGCGCGGCGGCGATCGCGACCCAGGCGGAGATCCGGCGCATGTCGTCGTTCTGCTGGACCGAGACGCGGGCGAGATGCGCGTTCAGAGCCGAGCTGAGCAGGGTGTCGAGCGCCTCGGTCTGGTCGGAGACGCGGATCACGTGGTCGGCAACGTCGCGGAAGAACGGCGCGGCCTCGTGGCTGATCCCCGGTACGGCGCCGTGCGCGAACGCCTCGATCGGCTCCCGCAGCGGAGCGATCGCCCGGCGCATCTCCAGCACCTCGCGCTTGAGCGTGTAGATCCGCTCCGCGTCGCTGGTGCGCTCGGGGGAGAAGACCGAGGTCTCCACCTCGTCGACGTCGACCTCGACGGCCTCCGCGACCGTCTCGTACCCGTCCACGATCGAGTCGCAGATCGCCCAGAGCACGGCGGCCGGGCCGTGGCCGAGGACCGCCGCCCGGTCCTCGAGATCCTGGCGGGCGGTGGTCAGTGGGGCGCCCTCGCCGTGCCGGACGGTGACGACGTACCGGCGGCCGACGAAGATGCTGACCTGGCCGGTCTCGACGGCGTCCTCGGCGTCGACGTACCAGAGCGTGCGCAGGACCATCACGAACGAGTCGTCGTAGCGCTCGACCTTGGGCCGCTGATGCGGTTCGAGCGCGTCCTCGACGGCGAGCGGGTGCAGGCCGAACAGTTCCTGGACCCGGGCCAGCTCGGCCTCGGACGGCTCGTACAGGCCGACCCAGCCGAACGCCTCCTGGTCGGTGCCGATGGTCCGCGCGACCGTCTCGGGGTCCTTGGGCAGGTCGTGCCGCAGACCCTCCGAATAGACCCCGCAATCCACGATCACGGTCACATCATGGCATCGGTGACTTGCCCGACCGGATAACGTGCGGTCTATGCCCACGGTGATTCTGGTCCGGCACGGACGCAGCAGTGCCAATACCTCCGGCGTACTGGCCGGGCGGACGCCAGGGGTGAAGCTCGACGAGACCGGCCTCCAGCAGGCGGCCGCGGTGGGCGAGCGGCTCGCCGCACTGCCGCTGGCCGCGATCGTCACCTCGCCTCTGGACCGCTGCAAGCAGACGGCGGCGGCGATCGCCAAGCACCACCCGGCGTTGCGTCCGGCAACGGACCGGCGGCTGACGGAGTGCGGGTACGGCGACTGGACCGGGCAGAAGATCGCCACCCTCGCCAAGGACCCGCTCTGGGCGGTCGTCCAGCAGCACCCGTCCGGTGTCACGTTCCCGAACGGCGAGTCGATGCGCGGGATGCAGCAGCGCGCCGTGGACGCGATCCGCGCGCATGACGCGGCGATCGCGGCCTCGCACGGGGAGAGCGCGGTCTGGGTGGCCGTGTCGCACGGCGACGTGATCAAGGCGATCGTGTCCGACGCGCTCGGCCAGCATCTGGACAGCTTCCAGCGGATCGTCGTCGACACCGCCTCGACCACGATCATCACCTACACCAAGACCCGCCCGTTCCTGGTCCGGCTGAACGACTCGGGCAGCGAGCTCACGTCGCTGATCCCGAAGCCGCCGGAGAAGGCGAAGGGCCGGGCGAAGAAGTCCGGAGTACAGTCCTCTGACGCCGTAGTAGGCGGACGGTAACTAGAACATGCCCGGTAGCTTCCTGCGTGCTGCGCGGCACTCGGCACGGCATCTGCTCGCGACTGCAGGAAGCTACCGGGCATGTTCTAGGGTCTAAGGCATGGCGCGCGTAGTGCATTCGTATGACGATCCGGACCGGTTCGTCGCCGGCACCGTCGGTGAACCCGGTGCCCGGACCTTTTTCCTGCAGGCCAGGGCGGGTAACCGGCTGACCTCGGTGGCCTGTGAGAAGGAACAGGTGATGGCGCTCGCGGAGCGGCTGGACGTGATGCTGGACGAGGTCGCGCGGCGGTTCGACCGCGAGCCGGCCGCGCTGACCACGGTCGACGACACCGATCCGCTGGAGCAGCCGATCGAGGAGGAGTTCCGGGCCGGCACCATGACGCTGGCCTGGGAGGCCGACGCCGAGAAGGTGGTGATCGAGGTCTTCGCGGTGGTGGTGGCCGGCGAGCAGGCCGAGGAGGAGCCCGACCCGGTGGCGGCGGCGCTGGAGGCTGATGACGCCGAGGTGTTCATCGTCCGGATCAGCGAGGAGCAGGCTCGCGCGTTCGCCCGCCGGGCCGTCGCGCTGGTCGCGTCCGGCCGGCCGAGCTGCCCGTTCTGCGGCCGTCCGATCGACCCGGAGGGGCACATCTGCCCGCGCGCCAACGGCTACCGCAGGCACGTCCGCGAATGATCGACCCGGACCTGCTCGCACGTGGCGAGCTGGATCTGCTCGGCCGGCTGGTGGCCGCGTCCAACGGGACCTTTCAGGGCACGGTGAGCCTCGACGGCTCGTCGGCGACGGTGGTCTACAAGCCCGTCGAGGGTGAGCGGCCGTTGTGGGACTTCCCGGACGGGACGCTGGCCGAGCGGGAGTACGCGGCGTACGTCGTGTCCGAGGCGCTCGGGTGGCACGTCGTACCGCCGACGCTGCTTCGGGATGGGCCGCTCGGGGTCGGCATGGTGCAGCTGTGGATCGATGAGATCGAGCTGGCGCCGGGCAAGACGGAGCTGGTCGACATCGTGCCGCAGGGGCGGGTGCCTGACGGTTGGGTCGGCGTGCTCGACGCGCTTGACGGGCGGCACAAGCCGGTGACGTTGGTGCACGCGGACAATCTGGAGTTGCAGCGGATGGCGGTGTTCGATGCCGTCGTCAACAACGCGGACCGCAAGGGCGGGCACGTGCTGAACCCTGGGGATGGTCGGGTGTTCGGTGTCGATCACGGGGTCACGTTCAACGCTGACGACAAGCTGCGGACGGTGCTGTGGGGATGGGCCGGTACGCCGGTACCGCCGGAGCTGCTCGAAGACGTCCGCAAACTGGCCGACGGGCTGACCGGTGAGGTCGGTGCTGAGCTGGCCGACCTGATCACCCCACTCGAACTGGCAGTCACCCGCGAGCGCTGCGCGACTCTGCTGAAGACCGGCAACTTCCCGACCCCGAGCGAAGACTGGCCCGCCATCCCCTGGCCGGCGTTTTAGACCCCTGCTGGTTGGCTCAGGTTGCTGGGGCTTACTCCTCGTTCTCGTTTGAAGGCGGTGCTGAAGCTGTAGGCGTCCGCGTAGCCGATTCGGCGGGCTACTGCCGCGACCGAGGCGCCTGGTTCGGCGAGGAGGTCGGCGGCCAGGGTCATGCGGAGGTCGGTGAGGTAGCCGAGGGGGCTTTCGCCGGTGAGGTCGGTGAAGCGTCGGGCGAGGGTGGTGCGGGAGACCTTCGCGTGCTCGGCGAGGGACGCGAGTGTCCATGGGGCTGCGGGGGAACTGTGCATGGCTTGGAGGACCGGGCCGATGACGTCGTCGCTGAGGGCGGTGTACCAGCGCGGGGAGTTGAGGTCGAACCAGTCGCGCAGGGTGCAGACCATCAGCCAGTCGAGGAGACGGTCGAGGCTGACCTGGCGACCGAGTTTGCCGGCGGCCAGGTTGTCCTCGAGGTAGGCGAGCAGCGGGGCGCAGTCGTAGTCGTCCTCGACGATCATCACCGGCGGAAGCGCATGGAGCAGACGCCTGGGGAGTTGTTGCCGGATGTAGTAGGCGCCCGCGAGCAGCACCGTGCCCCCGCCGGCGGCGGGGCCGGCGTCGGCCGGGCGGAGTGGCGTCGCACCGACGGTGCCGTCGCAGGTGACGTCGATGGGGTCTGGGGTGGCGGTCGGGTCGGTGGTGAACACGAAGGGGGCTGGGCCGCGGACTACGGTGGTGTCGCCGGGTTTGAGGTGGATGGTCTGGTCGTCGACGAGTAGCCAGCCTTCGCCGCGGAGTGGGGTGCAGAGGGTGAGGGCGGCGGCGTCGGTGAAGCGCAATGCCGAGCCGGTGGGGAGTACCGGCGTACCGAGGACGGCGCCGTTCGCGCGGACGGCGTACAGGAGCTCGTCGAGGGGATCCATGGCGCCACGCTAGACGGTGGGACCAATGGACATCCGCGTGGTGATTTCACGCATGGCCGGGGCGCGGGCGGCGCGGTTGGGTTGTGGGTATGACGATTCTGGTGCTGGCAGCGACAGGGAAGACCGGGCGGCGGCTGGTTCCGCGATTACGGGCCGAGGGCAACGACGTGCGGGCGGCGTCGCGGTCGGGGGAGGTGCGGTTCGACTGGGGTGAGCCGGCGAGGTGGGAGGCGGTGCTGGCCGGCGTACGGGCGGTGTATCTGGTGGCGCCGGACGATCCAGCGCCGATCGAGCGGTTCGTGGCCAAGGCCGAGCGGTCGGGGGTGGAGCGGTTCGTCGTGTTGTCGGGGCGGAAGCTCGATCAGGCCGGTGGCGCTTTCGGGCACGCGATGCTGACGGCCGAGCAGGTGGTCCAAGCGTCAGCGGCGGAGTGGACGGTGGTGCGGGCGAACAACTTCAACCAGAACTTCGATGAGTACACCTGGCGCGAACCGTTGCTGGCGGGGCGGCTGGAGTTGCCGATCGGGGCGATGGGGGAGCCGTTCATCGACGTACGGGATGTGGCTGAGGTGGCGGCGCTGGCGCTGGCCGGGGTCGGGCATGCGGGGCAGGTGTACGAGCTGTCGGGGCCGGATTCGATCACCTTCGCCGAGGCCGTCCGGATGATGTCCGAGGCGAGCGGGCGACCGATGGAGTACGCCGAGATCGCGGGCGCGGAGTACGAGGCAGGGCTGGTTGCTGAGGGCTATCCGGTCGAGGTCGCGGCGGAGTTGGGTGGACTGTTCGCGGTGATGCGGTCGGGGCTGATCACCGAACCCACCGACACCGTCGCGAAGCTGCTCGGGCGGCCGGCGATCGGCTTCGCGGAGTACGCCGCGCAGGCCTGGCGACCCCGCTAGCGCAGATCCGCCGGAATCGCGCGGCGGATCGGGGAGTGAGCCAGGTCGTGGCGCGAACTCGCTGACTGGATAGGCTCCGTCCTATGCAGGCGTGGACAAAACCAGAAATCCCGGTCGTACCCGGGCCGGCGCGGCGTCTTCGCCTCTACGACACCGCCTCGGCGGGTCCGGTGGAGGTGCCGCCGGGACCCGACGGGACGGCCCGGATCTACGTCTGCGGGATCACGCCGTACGACGCGACCCACATGGGCCACGCTGCGACGTACGTCACATTCGACCTGATCAACCGGCTCTGGCGCGACGCCGGGTACGACGTGCACTACACGCAGAACATCACCGATGTGGACGACCCGCTGCTCGAGCGGGCGACCGCGACCGGCGTCGACTGGACCGAGCTCGCGCTGGCCGAGATCCAGTTGTTCCGCGACGACATGACCGCGCTGCGGGTGATCCCGCCGCAGAACTACGTCGGCGTGGTCGAGTCGATCGACCTGGTCGTCGACTCGATCGAGGACCTGCAGAAGGCCGGTGCCGTCTACTCCGTGGACGACGACCTGTACTTCGCGGTGAAGGCCGACCCGGCGTTCGGTGGAGTCTCGGGCTATGACGTGGAGACCATGCGGGCGCTGTTCGCCGAGCGCGGCGGCGACCCGGATCGCGAGGGTAAGCGCGACCCGCTGGACAGCCTGCTGTGGCGGGCCGAGCGGCCGGGTGAGCCGGCTTGGGACTCGCCGTTCGGGCGTGGGCGGCCGGGGTGGCACGTGGAGTGCTCGGCGATCGCGCTGAAGCATCTCGGGATGACGTTCGACGTACAGGGTGGTGGGAGTGACCTGATCTTCCCGCACCACGAGATGTCGGCGAGCGGGGCGCAGGTGGCGACGGGGGAGCACCCGTTCGCACGCGCCTACGTGCACCAGGCGATGGTCGGCCTCGACGGCGAGAAGATGTCCAAGTCCAAGGGCAACCTGGTCCTGGTGTCCAAGGAGCGCCTCGCCGGCACCGACCCGATGGCTATCCGCCTGACGCTGCTCGCCCACCACTACCGCACCGACTGGTTCTGGACGGAGTCGGATCTGCTGGCAGCCCAGGAGCGCCTGGATGTCTGGCGCGGGGCTGTCGGCCGGGGCAGTGGTCCGGATGGGGCCGCTGCTGTCGACGCACTGCGCGCTGCCCTCACCAACGACCTGGACACCGTCGCAGCGCTTGCCGCCATCGACCGGTGGTCCGAGACCAACGGCGACGACCCCGAGGCCCCGGCGCTGGTCGCCCAGGCCGTCGACGCGCTGCTAGGCGTCCAGCTCTAACCAGCACGACAGCAGCGCCACGCGTACGCCGTACTGACGGGCGGACCGGCGGACCGGCGGACCGGCCAGAAGCGGCGACTTTGAACACCGAACGGCGACCTTGAACATGAAATAACGTGTTCAAGGTCGCCGCTTGGTGTTCAAGCCCACCCGTTCCTGTTCAAGCCCACCAGATGTGGGCTTGGACAGTGAATGGTAGGGGTCAGCCGGTGACCGGGTGGTGGGTCTTGACCGGGGTCGGGACCGGGGCTGCGGGGGCCGGGGCCTCGCGTGGCGGGATGGGCTGGGTCTTGGTGGGGGTGGGCTTCGGGGTCGGCTTGGCTGCGGGCTTGTTGCAGGTGGCCGAGGCGAGGCGGATGACCTCGGCGCCGCCGCCCAGGTTGATGGTCAAGCCGGTGATGGTGAAGGCGCCGTCGGAGTGCTTGGTCTGCTCGTTGACGGTGATGTTCGCCAGGGGAGCGGCCGGGATCGAGGCGCTCTGCTTCACGGTCGGTACCGCGATGCGGTGGCCGAGCAGGGTCAGCGCGCCGATGTCGACACCGCCCGTGTCACCGGAGCACCAGACGTTGACACCCTCGATGCCGAGCAGGGAGCTCGGGGGCGTCAGCAGCAGCTTGCACAGGTCGGGCAGGTTCTTGACCGGCAGGTCGATGGTGCTCAGATCCGGCAGTGGGATGCCCAGATCGGGCAGCGGCAGCTTCGGGATCGGCAGGTCGTCGGCACCCGTCGCGGGCAGTGTGTCGCAGCTCTTCTTCAGGTCCGGTGGGAGCTTGATCTGATCGAGGATGTTCGGCCCGACAGTGATGTCGAACAGCTCGACCGAGGCAGCGTCGTTGCCTGCCGTCGCCGTGCCGGCCCGCAAGGAGATCAGCGGGTTCTTCGGCAGCTCCAGCGCCGACGTGGTGTGCCGCTTGCCGTCCAGCGATTCGGCGTACGGAGTACGGGCCACGGGGACCTGTCCCTCGGCGCTGATCGCGTACGCCGACGAGGGCCGCGCGGCCGCGTTGCCCACCGGGGCACTCGCCACCAGCGTGAACGCCACGACCCCGGTCACGGCCGCGAACGTCGTGATGGTCGGTACCAGCTGTCGTCGCATCAAGATCCCCACTCTCAAAGGCTCTCTTACTTGCTGTCGATCAGGACGAGGGTCCCCAGCGGGACCTTCTGGAGCTTGGCCAGCGCGACCTTCGGCACCCGGACACAGCCGGCGCTGATCGCGGCGCCGAAGACGTCCGGCCGGGGCCAGCCATGGATCGCGACGGTACCAGGACCGCCACCGAACGTGTCCAACGTGGGACTGTGCGCACCCAACGGCAACACGATCGGGGACGCCGACCGCTTGTTGTCGATGATCGAACCGAGCAGGAAGGTCCGCCCGGGCGGTGTCGGCGTCTGCTGAGCGCCGACGCCGGCCTTCCAGGAGCCGAGACTCTTGCCGTGCTCGGACAACTCGATCGTCCGCGACGCCGTGTGCACCCGGATCAAGTACGCCGAGGAAGCACGATCCAGCCCCTCGTCGCGGACCCACCCGGTCGAGCGGTTCGGCTTCGACGGCAGCAGCACCCGCAGCCAGCCGTCCGACTGCTCGACGACGGGCAGCCAGGTCGGGCCGAACTGGGTCGGGCCGATCTTGGCGAAGGCGTCGCCGTCAGGCGCGGAGTACAAGGCGGTCTGAGCGCGTGGATGGACGACGAGGCCGTCGGTCAGCGCGAACGGATCCGGGTCGAGCGGCGCGGACGGGATCGTCATCTGGGTGGATGTACCGGTCAGCGTGGACAGGTCGACCGCGGCCTCGGCGTGCTTGCGGTTGCCGAGGATCCCGACGACCGCGACGGCACCGAGGACCAGGAGCACGGCAAGTGCCCCGATCGATCCACCGCCGCGCTCGTCGGCGCGTACCTTCCGCATACGAAAGCTCCCCGTTGGTCCCCAGCGTCCCGGTCGACAATAGAACGCTTGAAGCGAAGAGGCTACTCCTCAGTACGGTTTATTCGGGCCGATCCGTGTTGCGTCGACGGAGGTACCGCTCGAACTCGGCGGCGATCGCGTCGCCGGTGGCCTCGGGCAGATCGGTCGTGTCGCGCTGCTCCTCCAGCGACGCGACGTACTCCGCGACCTCCGGGTCCTCCTCGCTCAGCTCGTCCGCGCCACGCTGCCAGGCGCGAGCCAGCTCGGGCAGGTCGCCCTCGGGGATCGGCAGGTCCAGCAGCGCCTCGACCTTGCTCAGCAGGGCCAGCGACGCCTTCGGGCACGGCGTACCCGCGATGTAGTGCGGGATCGCCGACCAGATCGACACGGCCGGTACGCCGAGAGTCGTGCACAGATCCGCGAAGACGCCGGTGATGCCGGTCGGGCCCTCGTAGCTGGACGGCTCGAGGCTCCACGAGGCGTTCAGCTCCGGGTCGGACGATGACGCCGTGACCGGGATCGGCCGGGTGTGCGGCGAATCGGCGAGCAACGCGCCGAGCACGACGACGAGCTGCGTGTTCGACTCGTCGACGACCTCGAGCAGCTCCCGGCAGAAACCCCGCCAGCGCATGTTCGGCTCGATGCCGCGGATCAGGATGACGTCGCGGCCGGTGTCGTCCGGGCGCGCCAGGTAGATCCGGGTGGTCGGCCAGGTCAGCCGCCGGACGCCTTCGTCGTCGAACTCGACCTCCGGCCGTTTCACCTGGAAGTCGTAGTAGTCCTCCGGGTCGATCGCCAAGACGAGCTCGGCGTCCCATTCCTCGATCAGGTGATCAACTGCTCCGGTGGCCGCCTCGGCCGCGTCGTTCCAGCCTTCGAACGCGGCGATCACGACCGGATCCCTAAGGTTCGCGAGATCTGCCACTCGCCATCCCCTGTCCTAGTCGTCTGTTGTGCCCCGAAGTCGTGCACTGTCGGACTGCCCAGCCTACTTCCATCGCCCAGCCGGCGGCGGTCGTTTCGCAGCCAGCGGAAGGTGTCGCCCCGCGCGTACATAGGATCGGGGCATGACGCTCCAAGCGGTGCTCTGGGACATGGACGGCACGTTGGTCGATTCGGAGCCCGTCTGGGTGCGAGTCCAGATCGCGGTGCTGGCCGAGCTCGGCGCGACCTGGACCGCCGAGGACTCGCTGGCTCTGGTCGGCAGTGACCTCAGCGACGCGCTCAAGGTCTGGATGGCGCAGTTGCCCGAGGGCCTGATCGAGCCGGACGAACTCGCGGGGCGGATCTACGGCGAGGTGATCCGCACGCTGAAGGAAGAGGTCGAGGTACGTCCCGGCGCGCTGGAGTTGCTGACCGGGCTCAAGGCGGCGGGCATCCCGTGCGCGCTGGTGTCGGCGTCGTACCGGACGATGATCGAGGCCGTGCTGTCCCATCTGCCGCCGGACCTGTTCGACGTGGTGGTCGCGGGCGACGAGGTCACCAACGGGAAGCCGCACCCCGAGCCGTACCTGACCGCGATGGCCGAACTGGGCGTCGAACCGGCCAATTGCGTAGTGATCGAGGACTCGCCGGGCGGCACCCAGGCCGGTACCGCGGCAGGCGCGTTCGTGGTCGCCGTACCGCAGTGGGTGACGATCCCGCCGGCCCCGCGCCGGCTGGTGCTGGAGTCACTTGAATCACTCAGCCCGGACGCGCTGCGCGACTTGCTCCGCTGAGGGGCTACCTTCTTTGGGTGCTTACGGGGGCGTTCTGGGGGAGTGGGCAGGGGTGGGGCAAGATTAGGGTGGTGACGGTGTTCAAGCGGCGAGCCGTGTGGCTGGCGGCGGTCGGGGTGCTGGCGGGGTCGCTCGCGGCCTGCGGCAAGCCGGATGCGAATCACCCGAGCCAGGGTGGGACGGCGCCGAAGGAAATGGTCATCAAGGTCGCGACCACCGACGCGGTCAGCTCGCTCGACCCGGCCGGACCGTACGACATCGGCTCACGCACCCTGCAGGCCAACCTGTACCAGACGCTGCTCACGATCCTGCCGGACAAGCCGACGCCGGTACCGGACGCCGCCGACTGCCAGTACGACGCGCCCACGACCTACACGTGCAGCCTGAAGGACGGCCTGACCTTCCCGAACGGGCATGAGCTCGAATCGTCGGACGTGAAGTTCAGCTTCGACCGGCTGCTGCGGCTGAAGACGCCCGGCGGAGCGGCCGCACTGTTCAGCTCGGTGGCCTCGGTCAGTACGCCGGACCGGCTCACCGCCGTGTTCACGTTGAAGCGGCCCGACGCGCGGTTGCCGTATCTGCTGACCACCACGGCCGCGTCGATCGTCGACGAGCAGTTCTATCCGGCGGGCAAGTTGCTCAGCGACAACGCGATGGGCAGCGGGCCGTACCAGCTGAAGTCGTACAAGGCGGGCTCCGAGGCGGTGCTCGGCAAGTTCAAGGGGTACCGCGGCCCGCGGGCGGCGCAGAACGACACCGTCGAGGTCAGCCTGCTGACGACGGCCGCGTCGCTGGAGCAGGCGCTGAAGACCGGCAAGGCCGACTTCGGCGTCCACGGGTTCGGACCGAGCGCGCTGGACAGATTGCGCGCCGATGGAAAGCTGCAGGTCGTCGACGCGGGGTCGGCCGAGATCCGGTTCTTCACCTTCCACATGGCCTCACTCGTCGCGCGCAAGCCCGCGGTACGCCGGGCCGTGGCGCAACTGATCGACCGCTCGGCCATCGCGAAGAAGGCGTACGGCGACCACGTGACGCCGCTGTACTCCGTGGTGCCGCCCGGGTTCGCCGGGCAGGTGGACGCGTTCCGGACGCAGTACAAGGACCCGAACAAGACTGCCGCGACCGCGATCCTGCGCGAAGGAGGCATCACCGCGCCGGTGACGCTGACGGTCGGATGGACGCCGGTCCAGTACGGCGCGGGCGCCAAGGCCGAAGTACTGGAGCTGAAGCGGCAACTGGAGGCGTCGGGGCTGTTCAAGGTCGTGCTGAAGAGCGCCGACTGGCCGAGGTACCAGCAGCTCGCCAGGGCCGGTGCGTACGACCTCTACCAGGCCGGTTTCATCCCGGACTACCTGGACAGTGGTGACTACCTGGAGCCCTTCGTCCGCGACGGTGGTCTCTTCCAGAACGGCTATCGCAACTCGGCGGCGAACAGGTTGATGGACCAGCAGATCGCCGAGCAGAACCAGCTCGAACGCGAAGCGTTACTGACCGACCTGCAGAACCTGCTGGCTCAGGAAGCGCCGGTGATCCCGGTCTGGCAGGGCCGGCTGACGGTGGTCGCGGCCGACGGGATCGAGAACGTCGCCAAGACCCTGGATCCGCTGTCTTTCGTGTACTTCTCGGCACTGCGCAAGTAGTCGCCGGATGGCCCGTCGGTGCCAGTGACAGTGTGTTGTCACGGCGTCGCCAGCGACCCTCTGTGGGTGCATGCTGTACTGCGAGTTGTCCCACGATACGGGACGATTTCCTGCTCATCACGATCGGGCAACGCAGCACTTTCGGCGTTTGACTCCAGCGAGTAATGACGGCAGGTTAAGGCGACAGCCGCTGCAGGGCGGTCGATTGACCATGACATCGGACAGGGGTAGCTATCGCGTGACGACACCACTCGAGGAGGAGCCCGGCGCGACGGGAGATCCGGCAGCGATTCTGCAGGGCATGCCCCGGATCGAGGGCCGGTCGCTGTGGCGGATCTCCTGGACCAGGCTCAAGCGGGACAAGGTCGCGATGGCCGGCGCGGTGATCATCGGACTGTTGATCCTGATGGCCGTCTTCGCGCCACTGATCGTCAAGCTGCTCGGTGATCCGCCGAACGAGTTCCACCAGGACCTGATCGACACCAAGACCGGCACGCTGGCCCCGATCGGAACCTTCGGCGGGATCAGCTGGGACCACCTGATGGGCCTGGAGCCGGTGAACGGCCGCGACCTGTTCAGCCGGGTCGTCTACGGCTCCCGGATCTCGCTGCTGATCGCGTTCTTCGCCACCCTGTTGTCGGTGGCCATCGGCACCACGATGGGAGTCGTCGCCGGCTTCTTCGGTGGCTGGGTCGACGCGGTGATCAGCCGCCTGATGGACATCTTCCTGGCCTTCCCGCTGCTGGTCTTCGCGATCGCACTGGCCGGTGTGATGCCCGACGACGCGTTCGGGCTGAAGGGGAACACGCTGCGGATCGTCCTGCTGATCTTCATCGTCGGCTTCTTCAACTGGCCCTACATCGGCCGGATCATCCGGGGCCAGACGCTGTCGCTGCGCGAACGTGAGTACGTCGACGCCGCGCGCAGCCTGGGTGCCAGGCGGCCGTACATCCTGTTCACCGAACTGTTGCCGAACCTGCTCGGCCCGATCCTGGTGTACTCGACGCTGCTGATCCCGACGAACATCCTGTTCGAGGCCGCACTGTCCTTCCTGGGCGTCGGTATCCGCCCGCCGACCGCTTCCTGGGGCGGCATGCTCTCGGACGCCGTGACCTTCTACACGATGCCGTACTTCATGTTGTGGCCCGGTCTGGCCATCTTCATCACGGTCTTGGCCTTCAACCTGTTCGGGGACGGGCTGCGCGACGCCCTCGACCCGAAGGCCCGCTAGTTTCACCGCAGTTCCTGCTCGACTTGGCTCTGAGAAGAAGGGGTGGATCGGAAACGATGAACACCAAACGAATCAAGACAGCGATCGCCGCCACAGCGGTACTCGCACTGTCGCTGTCCGCCTGTGGGGGCAGCAAGGACAACAGTTCTTCGTCGGGCGGTGACTCCGCAAAGGCCGAGTTCAACGCCGGCATGACGAAGGTGTTCAATCCTTCTGACAAGAAGGGCGGCATCGTCAAGCTCGCCGACGAGGGCGCACCCGACTCGGTCGACACCGGCGACACCTACTACGGCTACAGCTGGAACACGGTGCGGCTCTACTCGCGGGCCCTGACGATGTTCGCGGTCGCGCCCGGCGCGGCCAGCGGCAAGCTGGTCGGTGACCTTGCCGAGGGGCTCGGTACGCCGAGCGACGGCGGCAAGACCTGGACCTACAAGATCCGTGCGGGCCTCAAGTTCGAGGACGGCACCCCGATCACCTCCAAGGACGTGAAGTACGGCGTCGAGCGCTCGACCGACAAGACCGTCTTCCCCGACGGTCCGGCCTACTTCGACTCGATGCTCGCCTGGCCGGCAGGCTGGGCAGGCCCGTACAAGTCCAAGGGTATGAACACGGACTCGGCGATCTCGACGCCGGACGACACCACCATCGTGTTCCACCTCAAGGCGGCGTTCGCCGGCTTCGACTACCTGGCCATGACGCCGCAGTCGGCTCCCGTGCCGGCCGCCAAGGACCAGGGCGCGAAGCAGAAGCAGCACATCATCTCGTCCGGCCCGTACATGTTCGCCTCGTACGCCGACGGCAAGAGCTTCACGCTGAAGCGCAACCCCAACTGGGATCAGGCCAGCGACCCGAACCGCAAGGCGCTGCCGGACGGTTACGAGTTCTCGCTGAACGTCGACCCCGAGGACATCGACAACCGGTTGATCTCGGGCGACCTCGACATCGCCACGGCCGGTACCGGTGTGTCGGCCGCCAGCCAGAGCCGGGTGCTGGGCGACCCGACGCTCAAGGCTCGCGCCGACAACCCGACGCTGGGCCGGCTCTGGTACACCTCGATCAACCCGACGGTGAAGCCGTTCGACAACATCGACTGCCGCAAGGCGGTCGAGTACGCGATGGACAAGACGTCCTACCAGACCGCCTACGGCGGCGAGTTCGCCGGTGGTTCGCTGGCCACGACCCTGCTGCCGCCGGTCATCCCGGGCTACAAGCAGTTCGACCTGTACCCGACCAAGGACGGTAAGGGCGATCTGGACAAGGCCAAGGAGCTGCTGACCTCGTGCGGTCAGCCGAACGGCTTCTCGACCAACATCTCCTACCGCAACGAGCGGCCGAAGGAGAAGGCGACCGCCGAGGCGTTCCAGCAGCAGCTGGCCAAGATCGGCATCAAGGTCACGGTCAAGGGCTTCCCGAAGAAGGACTACTTCTCCACCTACGCCGGTAACCCGCCGTACGTGGCGAAGAACGGTCTCGGCCTGGTCGTCAACGGCTGGGGTGCGGACTGGAACGACGGCTTCGGCTTCCTGTCCCAGATCACCGACTCCCGGGTCATCCGCGACACCGGTGGTTCGTCGAACACCAGCGTCCGGATCCCCGAGGTCGACAAGCTGCTCGACCAGGCGCAGGGTGAGCTCGACACCGCCAAGCGCGAGGCCGACTGGTCCGTCATCGACCAGAAGGTGATGGAGCAGGCGGTCATCTACCCGGGCGTCTACGCCAAGAGCCTGCTGATCCGCGGCAAGGACCTGACCAACGTCTTCGTCAACGAGCAGTTCGGTATGTACGACTACCTGTCCCTGGGCAAGCCGTAACTCGTTCCGTCTTCTTCAGATTAGGTAGGTGAAGGCACTTGGTGGCCGGTCCGGAAGTCACTTCCGGACCGGCCACCGACGCCGAGGTCTGTGGTCACATACATCATCAGGCGGCTGATCGCCGCGGTCGGACTGCTGTTCGTCGTGAGCGCCATCACGTTCTCGATCTTCTACCTCGTTCCGAGGCTGGCCGGCGCGACGCCGGAGACTCTCGCGACCAGGTACGTCGGCCGGACGGCGACCGCGGAGACCGTCAAGCTGACGGCGCAGAACCTCGGTTTCTACGATCCGATCGTGGTCCAGTACGGGCATTGGGCGAAGGGCATCTTCGTCGGTGCCAGCTATGACATGGGTGCCGAGATCGAGCACTGCCCCGCGCCCTGCCTGGGGTACTCGTTCATCACCCGGCAACCGGTCTGGCCCGATCTGCTCGACAGAGCGCCGGTGACGTTGTCCCTGGCGGCGGGCGCTTCGGTGCTGTGGCTGCTGGCGGGTGTCTCGATCGGTGTGCTGTCCGCGTTGCGACGAGGATCTCTGTTCGATCGGGCTGCGATGACGCTGGCACTGGCCGGTGTCTCGATGCCGATCTTCTGGACCGGTCTGATGTCGCTGGCTTATCTGAGCTACAAGTTCGGCATCTTCGCGAACGGCGCCAGCTACCAGCCGATCACCCAGGATCCGCTGGCCTGGTTCCAGTCGCTGCTGCTGCCCTGGATCACGCTCGCGTTCCTGTTCTCGGCGCAGTACGCGCGGCTGACCCGGGCCGGCATGCTCGAGACGATGAACGAGGACTACATCCGGACGGCCCGGGCCAAGGGCCTGAAGGAGAACGTCGTGGTGGTCCGGCACGGCCTGCGCGCCGCGCTGACACCGATCCTGACGATCTTCGGTCTCGACCTCGGCCTGCTGCTCGGTGGCGCGATCCTGACCGAGAAGGTGTTCAGCCTGAACGGCCTCGGCAAGTACGCGGTGACCGGCATCTCCGACCAGGACATGCCCAAGATCATGGGCGTCACCTTGCTGGCGGCCTTCTTCATCGTGATCTCCAACCTGGTCGTCGACCTGCTGTACGCGGTCGTCGACCCGAGAGTGCGGCTCCAGTGACCGAGAACCTGCGTCCGACCGACAGCGCGCGGAGCTCCGACGCCTTCCTGCAGGTTCGCGACCTGCGGGTCCACTTCCCGACCGACGATGGAGTGGTGAAGTCCGTCGACGGTCTGTCCTTCAACCTCGATCGTGGCAAGACGCTCGGTATCGTCGGCGAGTCTGGGTCCGGCAAGAGCGTCACCAGCCTGTCGATCATGGGCCTGCACAAGGCCGGTACCGCGCGGATCAGCGGCGAGGTCCTGCTCGACGGGCAGGATCTGATCAGCTCGTCCCGCGAAGAGGTGCGGTTGCTACGCGGCAAGCGGATGGCGATGATCTTCCAGGACCCGCTGTCCGCGATGCATCCGTACTACACGGTCGGCGCGCAGATCATCGAGGCGTATCGGGTACACAACCAGGTGACCAAGCAGGTCGCCCGCAAGCACGCGATCGAGATGCTCGACCGGGTCGGCATCCCGCAGCCGGACAAGCGGGTGGACGCCTACCCGCACCAGTTCTCCGGCGGTATGCGGCAGCGCGCGATGATCGCGATGGCGCTGTCCTGCGACCCCGACCTGCTGATCGCGGACGAGCCCACCACGGCGCTCGACGTGACCGTGCAGGCGCAGATCCTGGACCTGATCCGGGATCTTCAGCGCGAGTTCAACTCGGCCGTCATCATCATCACCCACGACCTGGGTGTTGTCGCCGAGCTGGCCGACGACATCCAGGTGATGTACGCCGGCCGCGCGATCGAGTACGGCACGGCCGAGGACATCTTCGACCGGCCGCAGCACCCCTACACCTGGGGCCTGCTCGGCTCGATGCCGCGGATCGACCGGGAACGGACCGAGCGGTTGATCCCGATCAAGGGCACGCCGCCGAGCCTCATCAATGTGCCGCCGGGCTGCGCGTTCAACCCGCGCTGCAACTACGCGCACCTGAACGGTGGAGCCAGCGAGACCGAGAGGCCGGAGCTGCTCGACATCGGCGGCGGTCATCAGGTCGCCTGCCACCTGTCGCCCGAGCAGCGCAAACATGCCTGGGAGACCGACATCAAGCCGAAGCTGTGAAGGCCGAGCCTGTGCAGACCCGAGCCATCATCGCCGATTCTGGGAACGACGGAGCGCCACTGTGACCACTACCGAAACCGAATCGGGCACCGCGACCCCGCCGGCAGGCGAGGAGCTGCTCAAGGTCACGGGTCTGAAGAAGCACTTCCCGATCCGGCAGGGCCTGCTGCAGCGTCAGAGCGGTGCGGTCCAGGCAGTCGACGGCCTCGACTTCACCGTCACCAAAGGGGAGACGTTCTCGCTGGTGGGGGAGTCTGGCTGTGGCAAGACGACCACGGGCCGGCTGCTGACGCGGCTGCTGGAGCCGACCGAAGGCACGATCATCTTCGAAGGCCGCGACATCAGTCATCTGTCCGAGGGCAAGATGCGGCCGCTGCGCAAAGACGTCCAGATGATCTTCCAGGACCCGTACGGTTCGCTGAACCCGCGGCATACCGTCGGCAAGATCGTCGGCGCGCCGTTCAAGCTGCAGCACGTGAAGACCGAGGGCGGCACCAAGAAGGCCGTCCAGGAGTTGCTCGAACTCGTCGGCCTGAGCCCGGAGCACTACAACCGCTACCCGCACGAGTTCTCCGGCGGTCAGCGGCAGCGGATCGGCATCGCCCGCACGCTGGCCCTGCGCCCGAAGCTGATCGTCGCCGACGAGCCGGTCTCGGCCCTGGACGTCTCGATCCAGGCCCAGGTGGTCAACCTTCTGGAAGACCTGCAGAACGAGTTCGACCTCACCTACGTGATGATCGCCCACGACCTCTCGGTAGTCCGCCACGTCTCGGACCGGGTAGCGGTCATGTACCTCGGCAAGATCGTAGAGATCGCTGACCGCGTCAGCCTCTACGAGAAGCCGATGCACCCCTACACGTTGGCACTGCTGTCCGCAGTACCGATCCCGGACACCAAGCGCCGCGGCAAACAGGAACGCATCCGCCTCCAGGGCGACGTCCCCAGCCCGATCAACCCGCCGCCGGCCTGCCGCTTCCACACCCGCTGCTGGAAAGCCCAGGACATCTGCAAAACAGTAGAACCCCCGCTCCTGCAGATCGCCCCCGGCCACCAAACAGCCTGCCACTTCCCAGAAAACCAGCCCGGCGCCGAGGCTCCCCGCAAGGCGACCACAAGCTGATCGGAACCCGCAGCCGGAGAATCTCATCCGAGACTCTCCGGCTGTTCTGTGGACGGCTACTCGGCCGGCAAGCTGTCAAGGACCTGCTTGACCCGGTTCGCGGCGGCCTCGTCGCGGGAAGCGAAGTAGGCGAGAGCGTCTTCCAGGTGGTCGCGTGCGGAAGCGGGGTCGTCGAGCTCGGAGTAGATCTTTCCGAGTTGGAGTGAGGCTCTGGCCAGGCGGAGCCGGTCGTCGGCCGAGGTCGCGATGGCGAGTGCTTCCTGTGCACGGTCCACCGCGTCCTCGTGGACGTGCAGCCGGCAATAGGCGTCCGCGAGGTCGATCAGCGCGTTGCAGAGGGTCAGTTGCATTCCGACCGCCCGGAGCACCCCGACCGACTGTTCGAGGTACGGAACCGCTTCGTCGGGCCGGCCCAGATCCATCGTGACGCAACCGAGGTTGTGCAGGGCGATGCCGCGGCCGGTTTCTTCTCCGGTTTCGGTGTAGAGGCTCAGGCTCTGGACGAAGTAGTCCCGGCCGGTCTCGAACGCACCGGAAAGGCAATGAACGTTGCCGAGGTTGTTCAGCGCCAGGTTGATGGAGTGGGCGTTCCCGGATGACCGGCTCACCTCCAGCGCTCGCTCGCCGGTCGCGATCGCCTCGGCGGACCGGCCGAGATCGCCCAGGAGCCGCGTCGCATTGTTCAGAGCCGCGGCCTCACCGTGCCGATCGTCGTTCTCGCGGAATTCGGAGCCGGCGGTGCGGAAGCTGTCCAGGGCTTCGTCCGGTTGCCCGAGCTCGGCCTGGGCGATGCCGAGACTGCAACGCAGGATGGCTTTGAGGTCCTGACTGGAGGTGGCCTCGAGTGCTTGCCGGGCCAGCGCCGCCAGGTCGATGAAGCGGCCGCAGGAGATGAAGTACGGCGTCAGCCCGATCGTCAGACCGGCGAGCCGGTTCGAGCGGTCGACTCCGGCCTCGGTCAGCTGCTTCGCGAGCTTGACGATGGTCTCGTGCTCCACGCCCAGCCATTGGAGCAGATCTGGCACCTCAGTGATCGCCGGCTCGACCTCAGGCTGGTCAGGTGGCTCGATGCGTCGGATGTAGCTCATCGGTGCGATCAACCTGGTGGTCCGCCAGCCGATCGTTTCGTAGAGGCCGAGGAGTCTGTCCAGCGCCTCGTCCTGGTCGGCCGTGGGCATCAGTTGCTGCGCCAGCTCACGGGCATAAAGGTGCAGGAGATCGTGCAGGCGGTAGCGGCTTGGGCCCGACGAGGTGAGCAGGTTCGCATCGACCATGCGCTCGAGCTGACCGCGGGCAGTTGCCTGCTCGGTGCCGATGAGGCATGCAGCCGCAGCGGCTGTGAGGTCGGTGACGTTGATGAGACCGAGAGCGGCGAAGGCGGGCTCGGATGGTTCCCCGGCCGAGGCGGATTCTTCACCTGGGCGCGGGAACGATACCGCCAGGCTGGCCCGCACGGTGACGTCGTCGACGGCGAGCTCGTCGATCCGATGCCGCTGATCACGGAGCCGTTCGACCAGTCGTTCGACGTGCCAGAGTGGCTGGGCGACCAGGCGGCCGGCCGCGATCTGGATCACCAGCGGCAGCCCGGCACAATTCTCGACCAGCTCCGCCGCCGCGCCGGGTTCCGCGTCGATACGGTCCGCGCCGACGATACGACGAAAGAGTTCCAGTGCGGCGGAATCGTCGAGAGCGTCGAGCTGGAGGTGGGTCTGCGCCGGCAGCAGAGTGAGCCAGACCCGGCTCGTTACCAGGACTGCGCAGGTCGATGCAGCGGGCAACAGAGGCGTGACCTGGTCGGCGCCGGTGGCGTTGTCGAGGACGATGAGGACCCGCCGACCGGACAACCTGCTCCGCAGCAGCGCGCCGGCCTCGGCGACCTGGGTGGGGAGTTCTGAGTCGGCCAGGCCTGTTGCGCGAAGCAACGAGTAGAGCGCTTCGTCCTCACGGAGCGGAGGTGAAGGACCGAAGCCGCCCAGGTCGAGGTACAGCTGACCGTCCGGGAACCGCTCTGCTACATGTGCTGCGACGGCGAATGCCAAGGCAGACTTTCCGACGCCTGCCATCCCCTGGATGGTCACCACAGGTGGGCTTCCGGGGGAGATCAGTCGGGCGGTGAACACCTCACTGGCCTGCTCGAACTCTGCCTGGCGGCCCGTGAAATGCGCCGGTATCGGTGGCAGTTGCTGGGAAACCGTCCACGGCGGCCCTGCGAGGCCGTCCCGTGTGGGCTGGGGTCGGTTGCCCCGACCCCGCCTCGGTACCGATCGCAACAAGGCTGCTCGGCTCGGCTCGTCCAGCTGCAGAGCGTCCATCAGCCGCCTCACGGTGCCGCTCCGCGGATACCGGCGCTCACCGTGCTCGAGGAGCCTGATCGCCTGATCGGTCAGCCCCGCCCGCTCACCCAGCCCCGCCTGGGTGAGCCCAGCGGCCAGCCTGAGCCGCCGCAATTGCTGCCCGAACGATTGATTCACTTCGCCCCCAGCGTCCAACTGAATGTAGGAGCCGATCGTATGGTTTGTCGCCGCCTGTGGCGCTGGCGCCCACCCGCCCACGCGAGGCTAGTGGCCGGGTGGGCGCGATTCGTTGACTCGGGGCCTGAGTGCTGGCGTGGGCGGGGTCGAAGGAGCGCGATGTGGGTTGGTTGGCGTCGGCGGCCTGCTCGCCATTGGTTTGGGTGGACAGTTCGGTGGGTCGGGGTGGGCCTATTTGGTCAGTCGACTCGGTAGCCGACGGGGAAGGCGAAGTGTTCGCCGTTCAGGTTGGCGCGGTCGGTGGAGAAGTTTTCGGCTACGCCGCGGCCGATGACGTCGCAGCGGAGGGTTTGGGTGGAGCAGCGGAGGAGGTCGGTGCGGTGGTTGGCTCGGGTGCCGGCGGTGGTGAAGGTTTCGTTGTCGAGCCATTGGCCGAAGCGCTGGTGTTGGTAGCCCGTTGCCAGTAGGGGGATCTCGCGGCCGGTGTCGGTGGCGAACAGTTGGATGCCGGTTTCGCTGGGGTCGCCTGGCTCGGGTCGGGTGACGACCACGTGTTCGGCGTCGGGCGAGAAGGCGCCAGTGAGGCTCTGGGTGGGTTGCGGGAAGGTCAGCTGGAGGGGGTGACCATCGGCGGGGTCGAGAGTCGGGCCGACGACCAGGCGGCCGTTCGGTGCCTTGGCGTCGAGGGTTTGGTACAGGAACTTGCCGTCGGAGATTGCTTGGGTGTCCAGGATGAGGATGGGGGTAGCAGGCCAGGAGAAGACCTTGCCCTGCTTGGTCCTGAGATCGACGCGGAAGACGCGCTTGTCGGCGGCGAAATAGGCCATTCCTTCGTCGATGGCGAGCAGGCGGCTGACGTTGGGGCTGCCGGCGACTCCGGGCACTGGCTGCCCGGTCGGGATTCGGAGGAGCTGGCGGCGGGCGGCGACGTCGTACACGACGATGGCGGTCGGCGGGCCGGTCTGCTTCGTGGCGAACTCAGCCCAGCCGGCCAGGCTGCCGTGATCGTCGGCGACGAGGTTGCTGCGCGCGTACTTGCCGCCGATTCGGTGGCTGCCGGTGCGGTCGAGCAGGGTGACGTAGCCGCGGCCGGCGTCGGAGCCGTCGGGAGCGGGCTTGCCGTCCAGGCCGCCGTCGCCGTGCGGCATGGTGACGTAGACGAAGCCGGCATCGGTCTGGACGTAGTTGTTGAACAGTTCGCCCTTGCCGATCGAGAAGACCTCCTGGCCGTAATGGAGCTGGTCGCGGACCGCATAGGTGGCGCGGCGCTGGGCGAACGGCTTGGCCGTCTGGCCGGCGGGGTCGGCGGTGCCGGAGGGGTGGCTGGTCTCGTTCAGCACGCCGAGGCCGGAGGCGACGACTACTGCCGCGATCGCCCCGACGCCGAGTACGCCGACGGCCCGGCGACGGCGCATCCGGCGCTCGCCGGTGGTCATGATGGTGTCGAGGTCGAGGGTCGACGGCTCGGTGGCGTCCGCCCGCTCGACCAGGGTGTCCTTGAGCAAGTCTGTCATGACTTCAGTCCTGCCTTCTCGATGATCTGTCCGGCGTCGCCGAGGTTCTTGCGGAGTTTCTTGAGCGCGTCGGAGACCTGGCTCTTGACGGTGCCGACCGAGCAGTCGAGCACCTCGGCGGTCTGTACCTCCGTCAGGTCCTCGTAGTACCGCAGAACGATCGCGGCCCGCTGTCTCGGCGCCAGCCGCATCAGCTCGTGCCAGAGCCAGATCCGGGCGGTCGCGTCGTCACCGGTGAAGGCCTGCTCCGGTACGTCGTCCTGCGGGCGCTCGAAATGCCACGACTTCCGCCGCCACCAGGTGATCGCCGTGTTGGTGATCACCCGCCTGGTGTAGGCCTCGGCGTTGGTCGGGTCGCTCAACCGCCGCCAGGCGACGTACGTCTTGGTGAGCGCCTCCTGCACCAGGTCGTCGGCCAGGCCGCGCTCACCGGCGAGCAGAAAGGCGTAGCGATAGAGCGCGCCGTGCCTGGTGGTGGCGAACTCCTCGAACCCGGATCGGTCCGTCCTGCCTGCCATCGGTTCTCCTCACCTCGGCCCTTGTATCCGCCCTGACGTGATGAAGCCGCTGAATGGTTGGGTGGCTAGCTCCCCGGGCGGACGATGCCGGTTTCGTAGGCGTGGACTATGACTTGGGCTCGGTCGCGGAGGTTGAGTTTGGTGAGGAGGCGGCCTACATGGACCTTGACGGTTGCTTCGGACAGGTGGAGGTGTCGGCCGATCTCCTTGTTGGAGTGGCCGCGGGCGATTTCGAGGAGGATTTCGCGTTCGCGGGGAGTCAGGCCGGCCGGGGGATCCGAGGCCGGTACGCCGGGAGACGGTAGGTGGTCGGCGAACTTCTCGATCAGGCGGCGGGTGACGGCAGGGGCGACCGCCGCGTCGCCGGCGGCGACTATCCGGATGCCGTTGATCAGGTCGGCGGGGAGGGCGTCCTTGATGAGGAAGCCGGAGGCGCCGGCGCGGAGGGCGGCGTAGACGTAGTCGTCGAGGTCGAAGGTGGTCAGGACCAGGATCCGGGCGGGGGAGCCGGACGCGACGATCTGACGGGTTGCCTCGATGCCGTCGAGGACCGGCATCCGGATGTCCATCAGGACCACGTCGGGGGTGAGGGTTCTGGTCAGCGCGACCGCTTCCTGGCCGTTGCCGGCCTCGCCCACGACTTCGAGATCCGGTTCCTGGTTGAGGAACGCCCGGAAGCCGAGCCGGAGCAAGGCTTGGTCGTCGGCGAGAAGAACCCGGATCACGCTCGCGCCCCTTGGCGTGGCGGAAGGGCGGGTGCAGGTCGCGGCGTGGTGGGTGCGGTATGTGGCGGCGAGAGATCGAGCGGGAGGTGGGCGTGTAGGTGCCAGCCGGTTGGGTGGAGGGGGACGGCGCGGATTGTGCCGCCGTACGCCGTGGTGCGTTCGGTGATGCCGAGGAGGCCGTGGCCGCCGGGGATCGGTGCGGGGGCCGGCGTACGGGCGCCGTCGTCGGTGATGTCGAGGTCCAGTCCGTCGGAGGTGCGGCTCAGGCGGACCGTTGCGTGGGCCGCGGGGCCGGCGTGTTTGAGTGTGTTCGTGAGGCCTTCCTGGACGATCCGATAAACGACCAGGCCGACGCCGTCGGAGAGCGCTCCACCGAGCTCACTGACGCTGAGCTCGACGGACAACCCGGCGTCCCGGACCTGCGCAACGACTTCAGTGAGGTCGGCGATGCCCGGTTGCGGCGCCAGCGACTGCCCGTCCGCTAGTGGCTGACCATCCCGCAGTACGCCGACCAGCCGGCGCATGTCGGTCAGGGCCGCCCGCCCGGTGGTCGACGACTGCCGCATCAGCTCGGTCGCCTGGCCGGGATCGGTCGCGGCAGTCGCAGCCGCGCCGTCGGCGAGCGCGACCATGACGGCCAGATTGTGCGCCACCACGTCATGAACCTCCCGGGCCAGTTGGGTCCGCTCGGCCGCGACGGCGATCCTCGTCTGCGCCTCCAGTTCTTGCTGCCGGTGCCGGATGCGTTCTTGCTCAGCCGACTCTCGCAGGCGCAGGGAGATCGCCAGCAGGCAGATGACGGCGACGATGGAGCAGATTCCGATCAGGGTCGAGAGGTGGCCGTCGCTGGTCAAGGTTGCGACGACCACTGCGGTCAGTACTGCCGCGAGCGCGGGCCACAACTGGATCAGCCGGGCGTACCGGGCAACGCCGTAGAGGGCGAACAGTGGGGCGAAGACGAGATAGACGCCGGCGACATCCAGCAGAACGCAGAAGCCGACCAGGGCGAGGATCGACCAGAAGACCAGGACCGGGGCACGCCGTCGCCAGATCAGCGGCAGGTGTACTGCGGCGAACAGCAGCCAGGTCGCACCGGCGATCCCCGGGCCCGACCCGATCGCTCCTGGTGCGGTCGACCCGCCCACCGTCGCCGGGAGCACGATCAGCGCCACGAGCGCGGTGAGGCACGCGTCGACCAGCCGCGGCGGACGGATCACCAGCCGGGGCGGATGGATGACCCGCCGGGGCAGGCGGACGGCCAGCCGGGGCGGGCGGATGCTCCAACGGCCTCTCAACGGCGGACGCTCCAGCGGTCTCTCATCGGGTCCTCCAGGTCACACGTCGCGGCGCCGGAGCAGTGCTGCGGCCCACGCCAGCAACAGGATGACCCACCCGAGGACCACCGCGCTGGAGATGCCGGGGGAGAGCATCACGTCCGGGGCGCTCCCGACCTGGACCATGGCCTCCGACGTGTTCCGGAACATGCCCTGCAACGCGAGCGTGGGGAAGTACGGCAAGGCGCCCTGGAACGACACCGGAAGCGCAGACATCAGCACCGACGGCAGCACGACCAGCAAGAGGATGTACGCCGACAGCGCGCCCGCCGTACTCCGCAGCAGCGTCCCCAATGCAAGCGCCATCAACCCAGCGGCCACCGTCGCGCCGACCGCTCCGAACAACGACCGCAAGATCCCCGGATCCCCCAGGGAGAGCCGGAAAGCGCTGTCGGTGAACGCCTGGAAGGTGAGGAACGCACCGAAATACGCGACGAGCAAGGCAGGTGTCGCCACCACGACGAGCACGATCGCCTTGGCCCACAACACCGGCAGCCGGCGCGGGATCGCGGCGAAGGTCGCCCGGATCACCCCCGACTGGAACTCACCGGTCATCATGGTCAGCCCCAACACCCCGATCGCCACCGCGAACAGCAGAAAGCCGCCGCCCACACTGAGCGTCGCCGAAGTCGCCTGGGCATGGTTGGCGTGCCCGATCCAGCCGGACAACGCACTGAAGACCACCGGCAGCGCGATCAGCACCGCCCAGTTCGCCGGCGACAGTTTGGTCCACTCGGACCGGAGTACGTGCTGGAACGCCAGCCCACTGGTCATCGCGATCCTCCCGAGAACTCGACCGCGTCACCGGTCAGCCGGAGGTACGCCGCTTCGAGCGACGCATGACCGGAGGTGAGCGCGGCCATCGGCAAATCGGCCAGCAACCGCCCGCGACCCACCACCACGAGCTGGTCGGCGGTCAACGCCATCTCACTGATCAGGTGCGACGACACCAGAACCGTCCGCCCCTCGGCCGCCTGGGCACGCAGCAGGTTGCGCAGCCAATGGACCCCGGCCGGGTCCAGCCCGTTCGTCGGCTCGTCGAGGATCAGCGTCGACGGCTCGCCCAGCAGCGCCGCAGCGATCCCGAGCCGCTGCCGCATCCCCAGCGAGTACTCCGACGCCTGCCGGCCCGCCGCCGAGGTCAGCCCAACCAGGTCGAGCACCTCCTCCACGCGGCCGCGACCGAGCCCGTGCGTCTGTGCGAGCGCCAGCAGCTGCCGGTACGCCGTACGCCCCCGCTGCACCGGCGTCGCCTCGAGCAAGGCGCCAACCCGACGCAGCGGATCAGGCAACCCGGCGTACGGAACCCCGTCGATCGTCGCCGACCCACTGGTCGCCTGCACCAGCCCGACGAGGATCCGCAGCGTGGTGGACTTGCCGGCCCCGTTCGGCCCGAGGAACCCGGTCACCCGCCCCGGCCCGACCGCGAAGGACAGGTCGTCGACGACGGCCGCGCCGCCGTACCGTTTGGTCAATCCCTGGATTTCGATCATGCCCCGACGCTAGGAACCAGGCACCCTCCCCGGCGTCTGCCCAAGGTCTGCGAACCGCCGCCACGCGGTACGCCGAAGGTCGTACGTAGCCCCCGAGTGTCGTAGACCTGTGGCAAGGTGGTCCCGTTCGACAATGTCGAACGAGTGGCGTTGTGCCGCCTCGCTAACGCTCCTACATTCCAGTTCTCCGTGGTCGTCACGGGGTGGAAGGGAGATCAAGCATGGCTACGACCGAGGCGGTCAAGGCGAAGACCCTTCTGGGGGAGTGCTCCGCCGAGCTCGCCGGCACGTTCATCCTGATCCTGTTCGGCTGCGGCGTGGTCGCGCAGGTGGTCGCGGGCGGGATCGGGGACCACGACTCCATCGCGTGGGCCTGGGGACTCGGTGTGACACTGGGTATCTACGTGGCGGGCCGGATGACCGGCGCGCACCTGAATCCGGCGGTGACGATCGCGCTGGCGGCGTTCCGCGGGTTCAGCTGGAAGAAGGTGCTGCCGTACTCGGTGGCACAGTTCCTCGGAGCGTTCCTGGCGGCGCTCGTGGTTCGCTGGAACTACACCGAGGCACTGCACAAGGTCGACCCGGGCCTGACGATCAAGACCCAGGGCGTCTTCTCGACCCTGCCGGGCAACGGCAGCATGGATCTCGGCGTCCACATGTGGGGCGGCTTCCGGGACCAGATCATCGGCACGGCGATCCTGATGATGGTCATCCTGGCCATCACCGACCTGCGCAACACCTCCCCGGCGGCCAACCTCGCGCCGCTGATCGTCGGCCTGCTGGTGGTCGGCATCGGGATGGCGTGGGGCACCAACGCCGGGTACGCGATCAACCCGGCCCGTGACTTCGGTCCGCGGCTGGCGTCGTTCTTCACCGGGTACGGGGGAGCGATGAAAGACCAGTTCGGGGACGTCTATTTCTGGGTGCCGATCGTGGCACCGATCATCGGCGCCCTGGTCGGCGCGTTCCTGTACGACCTGCTGGTCGGGCGCAACCTGCCGATCGCCGACGAGGACGAGGAGCCGGGCCGGATCCCGGAGGAGAAGACCACCGCATGACCCGCGAGCGTGAGGAGAGGAAATTCCATGGCTGACTTCGTAGGTGCCGTCGACCAGGGCACCACGAGCACCCGCTTCATGATCTTCGACCACTCCGGCAACGAGGTGGGCAAGCACCAGCTGGAGCACGAGCAGATCCTGCCGCAGGCCGGCTGGGTCGAGCACAACCCGGTGGAGATCTGGGAGCGGACCAGCTCGGTGATCCGGACCGCGCTGAACGCCCAGGGGCTGCATGCGAGCGACCTGGCGGCGCTCGGCATCACCAACCAGCGCGAGACGGCCGTGGTCTGGAACCGCAAGACCGGCCGGCCGTACTACAACGCGATCGTCTGGCAGGACACCCGGACCGACCGGATCGCCTCGGCGCTCGAGCGCGAGGGCAAGGGCGACGTGATCCGGCAGAAGGCCGGTCTGCCGCCGGCGACGTACTTCTCGGCCGGCAAGGTGCAGTGGATCCTGGAGAACGTCGACGGGGTCCGCGAGGCGGCCGAGGCCGGTGACGCCGTGTTCGGCAACACCGACACCTGGCTGCTGTGGAACCTCACCGGCGGTACCGAGGGCGGTGTCCACGTCACCGACGTGACGAACGCCAGCCGCACGATGCTGATGAACCTGGAGACGCTCGACTGGGACGACGAGCTGATCTCGTTCTTCAACATCCCCCGCCAGATGCTGCCGGAGATCCGGCCGTCGTCGGACCCGAACAAGTACGGCGAGACGCTGACCAATGGGCCGCTGGGCGGCGTAGTACCGCTGACTGGTGACCTCGGTGACCAGCAGGCGGCCACCGTCGGCCAGGTCTGCTTCAACCCGGGCGAGGCCAAGAACACCTACGGCACCGGCAACTTCATGCTGCTGAACACCGGTACCGAGCTGGTCCGGTCGAAGGCCGGCCTGCTCAGCACGATGGCCTACAAGTTCGGTGACGAGGCCCCGGTCTACGCGCTCGAGGGATCGATCGCGGTCACCGGGTCGGCCGTGCAGTGGTTGCGCGACCAGCTCGGCATCATCTCCGGCGCGAGCGAGACCGAGACACTGGCCCGGCAGGTCCCGGACAACGGCGGCGTGTACTTCGTACCGGCGTTCTCCGGCCTGTTCGCGCCCTACTGGCGGTCGGATGCGCGTGGTGCGATCGTCGGGCTGTCCCGGTTCAACACCAACGCCCACCTGGCGCGAGCAACACTGGAAGCGATCTGCTACCAGAGCAAGGACGTCGCCGACGCGATGGAGAAGGACTCGGGCGTCAAGCTGGAGGTCCTCAAGGTCGACGGCGGAGTCACGGCGAACGAGCTCTGCATGCAGATGCAGGCCGACATCCTCGGGGTGCCGGTGAGCAAGCCGGTGGTCGCCGAGACGACGGCCCTGGGAGCGGCGTACGCGGCCGGCCTGGCGGTGGGGTTCTGGAACAACACCGACGAGCTGGTGCAGAACTGGAACGAGGACAAGCGCTGGAACCCGGAGTGGAACGACGAGCAGCGCGCCGAGGGGTACAAGGGCTGGGAGAAGGCCGTCCAGCGCACCCTCGACTGGGTGGACGTGGACTAACGCGGTAGTGGGCAGCGTTAAGTAGTACGAGGGTTTTTGCAGTACGAGGGAACGACGGAAGGAACAGACGTGGGCGCAGTGGCACTGTCACCGCAGGCAAGGACCGAGGCCATCGAGGCGATGGCCGACGGCCGGGAACTTGACGTCCTGGTGATCGGTGGCGGGGTGGTCGGCACCGGGTCGGCCCTCGACGCCGCCACCCGGGGCCTGACCACCGGACTGCTGGAGGCTCGCGACTTCGCGAGCGGCACCTCCAGCCGGTCCAGCAAGCTGGTGCACGGTGGCTTGCGTTACCTGGAGATGCTGGACTTCCGTCTGGTGCACGAGGCGTTGCAGGAGCGTGGACTGCTCCTGCAACGCCTGGCACCGCACCTGGTGAAGCCGGTGCCGTTCCTCTACCCGCTGCAGCACCGGTGGTGGGAGCGGTTCTACGCCGGCTCCGGTGTGGCCCTGTACGACGCCATGGCGCTCAGCTCGGGTCTCGGCGCGGGCCTGCCGATCCACAAGCACTTGACCCGGCGTGGAGCGATGCGGCTGGCGCCGTCGTTGAAGAAGTCGGCACTGGTCGGCGCTCTCCAGTACTACGACGCGCAGGTCGACGACGCCCGTCACACGATGGAGCTGGCCCGTACTGCGGCGTCGTACGGCGCACATGTCGCCAACCGGGTCAAGGTGACCGGCTTCCTGCGACAGGGGGAGCGCGTCACCGGCGTACAGGCGAAGGACCTGGAGAGCGGGCGGGAGTTCGAGGTCCGCGCCAAGCAGGTCGTCAACGCGACCGGCGTGTGGACCGACGACACGCAGGCGATGGTCGGCGAGCGCGGGCAGTACCACGTGCGCGCATCGAAGGGCATCCACCTGGTGGTGCCGAAGGACCGGATCCAGTCCAGCACCGGGATGATCCTGCGGACCGAGAAGTCCGTGCTGTTCATCATCCCGTGGGGCCGGCACTGGCTGATCGGTACCACCGACACCGACTGGAACCTGGACAAGGCCCACCCGGCCGCGACCAGCAAGGACATCGACTACCTGCTCGACCACGTGAACGCAGTGCTGGTGACGCCGTTGACGCGCGAGGACGTCGAGGGCGTGTACGCCGGGCTCCGACCCCTACTGGCGGGGGAGTCGGAGAGCACCTCGAAGCTGTCGCGTGAGCATGTCGTCGCGCACGCGGCCCCCGGGCTCGTAGTGGTTGCCGGTGGCAAGTACACGACGTACCGGGTGATGGCCAAGGACGCCGTCGACGCGGCCGCGAACGCGCTCGACGGGCGGGTGCCGAAGTCGGTCACCAAGAACACGCCGCTGGTCGGCGCCGACGGCTACCACGCGATGTGGAACCAGCGGCACCTGATCGCGCAGCGCTCGGGGCTGCACGTGGCCCGGATCGAACACCTGCTCAACCGGTACGGCGCGCTCATCGACGAGGTGCTCGCGCTGGTCGAGAAGGACCCGTCCCTGGGGGAGCAGTTGCCTGGCACACAGGACTACCTCAAGGCCGAGGTCGTCTACGGCGCGACGAACGAAGGCGCTCGTCACCTGGACGACATCCTGGCCCGCCGGACCCGGATCTCGATCGAGGCCTGGGATCGCGGCGTCGAGGCTGCCGAAGCGGCTGCCCGGTTGATGGCGCCGGTGCTCGGCTGGACCGAGGAGACGATCGAGCGCGAGGTCTCCTTCTACAAGCAGCGCGTCCAGTCCGAACGCGACTCCCAGGACCAGCCCGACGACGAATCCGCCGACAAGGTCCGCTTGGGAGCACCGGACATCGTCTCCCCGGCCTGATCCCCTTTTCAGCAGCAGCCCCGAGGTTTCCTCGGGGCTGCTGTCATGTGTGCAGGACGGAGGCGATCAGCGCCGTGCCTGGCGCTGAACGGCCGCCGGGGCCGGGGGACGCGGTGGTGTTGGCGGTGGTGAGTTGGTCGCCGCACTCGGAGCAGCAGATCGTGGGAGTCGAGGGCTTGCCGCAGGTGGTGTGGGTGAAGCGGATGGGCTGGCCGGCGGGTGGGGTGGCCCAGCGGTCGCCCCAGGCGGTGAGGGCGATCAGGACGGGGATCAGTTCGCGGCCGGGTTGCGTGAGGGAGTAGGCGTAGCGGACCGGGTTCTCCTGGTACGGCGTACGCGCCACCAGGCCGGCCTCGACGAGCGTGGCCAGGCGGGCGGTGAGCAGGTTGCGGGAGATGCCGAGGTCGGCGACGAACTGGTCGAACCGGTCCAGGCCCAGGTACAGGTCGCGCAGGATCAGTGGACTCCACCAGTCGCCCATCACCTCCAGCGACTGGGCGAGGGAGCAGTGCATCTCGGCGAAGCTCGTGTTCCGCATGTCATCAGTTTAGTCAGTTGCTGCATTGAACTCACTAGGCCTAGGCTCGGAGCCACACCGACGAGGGGAGAGCGGCATGTACCACCGGATCGTGGCGGGCAAGGTGCGGGCGGCGTTCGCGGAGATCAGCGCCGGCAACTGGGAGGCGATGGTGGCCGGGATGGCGCCGGAGTTCACCTACCGGTTCTACGGTGACCACGCGCTGGGTGGTGAGCGGCATACGCGCGACGCGCTCCGGCGGTGGTGGGAGCGGTGCTTCAGGTTGTTGCCGGAGACAACCTTCGAGGTGCGGGACGTGCTGGTCGCCGGCTGGCCGTGGGACACCCGGGTGGCGACCGCGGTGACGGTCAAGGTCGGCGTGGTCGACGGGTCGCGGTACGAGAACGTCGTGCACCAGTTCGTCCGGATGCGGTGGGGGAAGATCACCGAGGTGCGGACGCTGGAGGACACGGCGGTGCTGGAGCGGACGCTGGACCGGCTGGCTGCGGCCGGGTTCGAGGAGGCGCATGCCGCGCAGATCACCGACGAGGTGCCGGCGGTCGCTTGACCGCGTGCGGTTGTCGCGGCAAGCAGGTGGGCCGGCTGGTTAAAGTATGCAGTATGAATCTCGTGGAGCTGGCCGAGCTGGCCGAGGCCGATCTGATGTTCGGGATCGCCGGGATCGAGGGGCCGGTGCGCGAGGGCCTGGGGATCACCGGGCAGCGGTTCGGCCGTGGGGTCGCGATCTCGGTGCGGGAGGATCCGTCGCAGTACTGGTCCAGGGCGCAGGGGTTCGGGTTCGACCGGCCGGTGACGGCTGAGCTGATCGGTGAGGTGGTCGAGTTCTACCGGGCCGCGGGCACTCCGATCGCCCATTTCAACCTGGCGCCGGACGTGTTGCCGGCGGACTGGGACGAGGTCCGGGCGGCGTACGGGCTCGAAGCGGGTGGGACGGTCGTGAAGCTGGTGCGGGACGCTTCGCCGGTGGCCGAGGCCGGGACCTCGTTGCGGATCGGACCGGTCGATCGAGCCGACTCCGACGACGTCCGGGCGTGGGTCGAGACGCAGATGATCAGCTTCGGCCTGCCGGACCGGGACGGATTGTTGAGGCGGATGCTGGCCGCGCTGTGCCAGGTACCGGCCTTCCAGCCGTACGCCGGGTGGGATGGCGGCAAGTTGGTGGCGACGGCCGGGCTGTATGTCCACGGTGAGGTCGGTGAGTGCGTGAGCGCGGCGACCTTGCCGGAGTACCGGGGGCGCGGAGCCCAGTCCGCGCTGATCGCGTTGCGGGTGGAGGATGCGCTCGCGGCCGGCTGCAAGTGGCTGTCCACCGAGACAGGCAAGCCGGCCGAGGGTGAGCGGAACCCGTCGCTGGACAACATGCGCCGGGCCGGTTTCAAGGACCTGTACGACCGGCCGTCCTGGACCTGGAAGCCATAGCGGCTCCCCGCTCGATGCGAGGAGCCGCGCGGCCGCCTACTGGTTCGCGATGGTGACGGTGTAGTTCGCCTCGTCGTCGGTGAACTGGTAGTCGCCGGCGCCGGTGATCTTCTTCGCGCCGAGGTTGTCGTCGTCGTCCGGCGAGTCACCCTCCATCAGCGTGAGCACATGGTCCTGGGTGACCGGGACGTCCTGGATGTCCTTGCTGTCGCCCGAGATCATCTGGACCGGACCCCACAGCACCTTGCCGTCCTGCACCAGGTAGGCGTCGTCGGCGCCGGTGAAGTCTTCTTGCTGATGGCAAACGATGTGAGTGATCTTCAGCCCTGCCTGGACCTGGGTGCCGGACGCCTGTGCGCCCACCGGGGCGGCGACGATCGAGGCGGTACCGAGGGTCGCGGCGATCAGCAGGTTGCGTACCGAGGACATGGTTTCCTCCCGAGTTTGTCTGCTTGTCATCGAACGCCTGCGACGCTAGGCAGCGGCTGTGTCAAACGCTTGACAGCCACATCACGGTTGCCGCTCTTCGACCCTGGTCGAAACGTCCCGGCTTGGCCGGATCGCCTACCCTGGTTGAAGAATCACTCATACCCGGAGGACCTCGCACATGTCGCTGGACCGGATCACCCAACTGCTCGAGACCGCCGAGGCCGAGGCGATCTGGGGGTATGAGACGCATGTGGCGCCGGAGGTGATGGAGCGGTTCGGGATGGCGTCGGCGCGGATCGGTGGTGGGGTGGCGCTGGCGGTGCGAGACGATGCGACCAACTACTGGAGCCGTGCCCTCGGCTTCGGTTTCACCGAGCCGGTCACGGCCGAAGTGGTTGCCTCGGTCACCGATTTCTACCGCGGCAACGGCAACCCGATCGCGGTGCTGAATGTCGCGCCGTCGGTGCTGCCGGCGGACTGGGACGCGATCTGCGCGAAGGAAGGCATCACGGGCGGCGGTACGTGGGTGAAGCTCGCTCGGCCCGCAGGGCTGGTCAACGCGCCGGAGACGGAGTTGCGGGTGGCCGAGATCGAGCCGGCCGATGCGGAGCTCTGGGCGACCGTGCTGACTCGTGGGTTCGGGATGCCGGAGGAGTTGCTGGTGCCGATGTCGAAGGGCGTCGTGGGCCAGCCGGGCTGGACGGCGTACGGGGCTTATGAATGCGACCAGTTGATCGCTGCGGCGGCGCTGCTGATCACCGGCGAGGTGGCGGAGTTCTGCGGCGCGGCGACCTTGCCGGAGCATCGCGGGAAGGGTGCGCAGTCGGCGCTGCTGGCGGCGCGGGCTGCCCGGGCGGTGGCCGAGGGCGTGAAGTGGTTCAGCGCGGAGACAGGCAAGCCGGATGAGGGCTCGAAGAACAGCTCACTCAACAACATGATGCGGGCCGGGTTCGAGGTCCGGTACGACCGCCGGAACTGGATCTGGCGTCCCTGAGCCCTACTGGTCGGGGCGGATCCAGCCGAAGGTGCGCTGGACCGCTGCCTGCCAGTTCGCGTACTCCGTGGCGCGCCGGTCCGGATCCATGTGGGGGAGCCACTGGCCGGCTCGGTGCCAGTTGCTCCGCAGCCCTTCGAGGTCGGGCCAGTAGCCAACCGCTAGGCCGGCGGCGTACGCGGCGCCGAGCGACACCGTCTCGGTGACCATCGGCCGCACCACCGGTACGTCGAGCAGGTCGGCGAGGAACTGCATCAGCAGGTTGTTCGCCGTCATGCCGCCGTCGACCTTGAGCGCCTTGAGCGCGATCCCGGAGTCGGCGTTCATCGCGTCGACGACCTCGAGCGTCTGGAACCCGGTCGCCTCGAGCACCGCCCGGGCGAGATGGCCCTTGGTGATGTACGACGTGAGCCCGGCGATCACCCCACGGGCCTCACTGCGCCAATGCGGCGCGAACAGTCCTGAGAACGCGGGCACGATGTAGGCGCCGCCGTTGTCCTCGACCGTGCGCGCGAGCGTCTCGATCTCGGCGGCGGTGTGGATCAGGCCGAGGCCGTCCCGGAACCACTGGACCAGCGAGCCGGTGACCGCCATCGACCCTTCCAGCGCGTACGCCGCGGGCTCCGACCCGATCTGGTAGGCGACCGTCGTGAGCATGCCGTGCGTCGACCGGACGATCTCCTTGCCCGTGTGCAGCAGCAGGAACGAGCCGGTGCCATAGGTGCACTTGGCCTCACCGGGGCTGAAACACGTCTGCCCGAACAGCGCTGCCTGCTGATCGCCGAGGGCCGCACCGATCCGCACGCCGGGGAGCACCATGGTCGCGGTCGCGAAGACGCCCGACGACGGCCGGATCTCGGGCAAGACGCTGCGCGGTACGTCGAACGCGGCCAGCAGTTGGTCGTCCCACTCGAGCGTCTCGATGTTCATCAGCATCGTCCGGCTGGCGTTCGTCACGTCCGTCGCGTGCAGACCGCCGTCGGGGCCGCCGGTGAAGTTCCAGATCAGCCAGCTCTCCATCGTGCCGAACAGCACCTCGCCGCGGTCGGCTCGCGCGCGCAGGCCGGGGGTGTGGTCGAGCATCCAGCGGAGTCTTGGGGCGGAGAAGTACGTGGTCAGCGGCAGGCCGCAGAGGTCGGCGAAGCGGTCCGTACCCTCGTCGCCGGCGAGTTCCTGGACGAGCCGGTCGGTGCGGGTGTCCTGCCAGACGACGGCGTGCCCGATCGGCTGGCCGGTGCGGCGGTCCCAGAGCAGGCTGGTCTCGCGCTGGTTGGTGATGCCGATGGCAACGATCTGGGACGGCTCGGCGCCGATCTGGCGGATCGCGGCCGGTACTACGCGCGTGACGTTGCGCCAGATCTCCGCCGCGTCGTGCTCGACCCACCCCGGCTTGGGAAAGATCTGCCGATGCTCCCGCTGCGCCACCGACACCAACCGCCCCCGCCGATCGAACAAGATGCACCGGGTGGAGTTGGTCCCCTGGTCGACCGCAGCAACATATTGCTCAGCCATCAGCGGGACCTCCGAAGGGCGGCGGAGGGCAGAGGTGGTGGGAGGCCATCAGCGGTCCTCGCGGAGGTCTCGGCCGATGGCTTCGGCGGTGGCCCGGACCATGGTGACCAGGTCGGTGCGGTGGCGGAGGCGGCTGTCGCAGATGCGTTCGATCCGGCCGGTGAGGCCGACCGCGCCGACAACGAGCCCGCCCAGCCCTCGGATCGGCGCCGCGATCCCGGCCAGCTCGACCGTGTGCTCCTCGAACTCCCCGGCCCACCCCTTCGCCCGTACGGCGGTCAGCTCCTCCGCCAAGCGGGCGGGATCCGTGATGGTCCGCGTCGTATAGGCGTCGAGCTTCCGCGGCCGGGCAGCTCCGGACGCATCGAAGGCGAGCACCGCCTTGCCGAGAGCGCACGCATGCGGCGGGAGCGTAGTACCGACGTCGAGATCCTGATCGCTGTCGTCCGGCCGGAAGACGTGGTGGACGACGACCACCTTGCCCTCGACGAGCCGTCCGACCCGGACCACCTCGCCGCTGCGAGACGCCAGCGAGTCGGCCCAGTTGATCGCCCGGCTCCGCAACTCGTTCGGATCGAGGTATGTCTCGCCGAGCCGCCCAAACGCGTCACTGAGCCGATAGTGCGCCCCGCTGCGGTCCTGCTCCACGAAACCAACCTGATGCAGCGTCTTCAGAATGCCGTGCACTGTCGTCTTCGCCAACCCGAGCGCATTGCCGAGGTCAGCGACACCCAAGCCGTTCGGCGCTGCGGCGAGCAGTCGCAGCACGGCCGCGGCCCGCTCGATCGACTGCACGCTGCCCGGCACACCCGCAGGCTACCTGCGATTGCCTGTCGTGGCTGCGGCTCGGACACGTCACTCGGCCGCGATCGCCCGCAGTACGTCGAGCTTCGCTGCGCGCCGTGACGGCCACACTGCAGCCAGTACGCCGACCACGCCCGCCACCACGACCGCGATCAGCAGCTGGAACACGGGGATGTCGAGGACGCTGAGGCCGTCCTCCGTCATCACGTGCTGGATCGCCGCCGCGAACAGGACCCCGACCAGCAACCCCAGCAACGCGCCGAGCAAAGCGATCGCGATCGCCTCCACCTGGAGCATCCGGCGCAGTTGCGGCCGGTCCATCCCGATCGCCCGGAGCAGGCCGATCTCCCGGGTGCGCTCGATCACGCCGAGCGCGAGCGTGTTCACGATGCCGAGCACGGCGATGATGATCGCCAGCGTGAGCAGCATCGCGATCACCGCGAGCACCATGTCGATCGGCTGCTGCTGGCTCTTCGCGAACGCCTGCTGGTCGCGGACCGCGACGGCGGGGTAGTCGGTCAGCGCGGCGGCCACCGCCAGCTTGACCTGGCCCGAATTGGTGCCGTCGGCAACATCGACGTACAGGGTGTTGTCGGTGCTCGCGCCGCCGGCCTTGGCGAAGGCGGGCTGAGCCAGGATGATCGCGTTGAGCTGGCGGTTCGGCGCGATGATGCCGGCCACCTGCAGCGTCTGCTTGCCGCTGGTCGTGGTCAGCTCGAACTTCTTCGCGACGACCAGGTCGAGCTGCTTGGCGAGGTTGCGGGGGATGACCGCTTCGCCGTCATCGAGGCCGTCGGCCGAGCCGGAGACGAACCGGGTGGTGATCGGGCCGTCGATGGTCCCGTCGTCGATGCCGGCCACGGTGACCCGGTGGCCGTCGATATCGCCGGGCATCTGCCGGACCCGGTGCACCGCGGCGACGCCGGGGACCTTGGCGATCTTGTCGCCGACCTCGCCGCTGAACGGCTCGTCGCCGCTGACCAGGAGTTCGGCGGTACCGATCGCGTCCTGCAGATTGCGGTTGACCGAGGCCTTGGCGGACGCGGCGATGACGACCAGCCCGCTCACGAGAGCGACCGAGATCATCAGGGCGGACGCGGTCGCCGCCGTACGCCGGGGGTTGCGTGCCGCATTGCGTCGACCGAGCGTGATCGGGGCCTTGCGGCCGAATGGGGCCATCAGCCCGCGGACGGCGTACCGGCTGATCAGGGGGCTGGTCATCACCACGCCGAGCAGGGCGAGACCGGCGCCGAGGCCGAGGAGGATGGCCGCAGGCAGGCCTTGCAGGGTGAAGGCGATCGCGACCAGGAAGGCGGTCATCAGGAGCAGGAAGCTGCCGATGATGAGGCGGAGGAGCAGTGAGCGTTCGGGGACGCTGACGTCGTCACGCATTGCCGCGACGGGGGGCAGCTTCCCGGCGCGACGTGCTGCGGGCAGGGCCGCGAAGAGGGTGACGCCGATGCCGACGAGGTAACAGGCGATCACGGTCGGGGCGCTGATCTGCAGGCTCGAGCCGGGGATCGCGAGGTCGAGGGACTGGTAGAACGCCTGCAGGGCGGCGGCGACGCCCGCGCCGATCAACAGGCCGAGAGTGGAGCCGATCGCGCCGATGATGAGCGCCTCGATCATGACCGTGCTGGTGACCTGGCCCCGGGACGCGCCGATCGCGCGGAGCATGGCGAGCTCGCGGGAGCGCTGGGCGACGAGCATCGAGAAGGTGTTGACGATCAGGAACGTGCCGACGAACAGGGCGAGCCCGGCGAACAGCAGCAGTACCGCGCTGAAGCCGCCGAAGGTGTTGTCGACGGCGCTCTCACCGTCCGCCGAGACCTGCGCCGCCGTCCGGACGCTGACGTCCTTGCCCGCGACCTTGCTGATCGCCTGGATGACTGTCTGGACGTCTTGACCGGGTTGGACCGCGACGGTGATCGAGGTCCAGCCGGGGCTGCCGAGCAGCAGCCGCTGGGCGGTGACCGAGTCGAAGGTGATCAGCGGGGCTCCGGCCGACGCGCCGGTGAGGTTCGGGGTGGTGATCGCGGTCATCGTCGCGGTGACGGCCTTGCCCGGGGTGACGACCTTGACCTGGTCGCCGACCTCGTAGCCCTCGCGCTTCGCGGTCGACTGGTCGAGGGCGAGTTGCTCCTGACCCTGCGGGGGCTGGCCGGCGAGGAGCTTGAGGTTGGCCGTCCGGGGGTCGTGCGGCCAGCCGGTGGCGTACGTCGGTAGGCCGAACGCTTCGGTCGGCTTGCCGTCGGTACCGAGGATCTGGGCGCCGGGGACGAGTACCTGAGGGTCGCTGCTGGCGACGCCGGGGAGGTTGGCGATCTGGTTGGCGAGGTCGGACGTGAGCGTGGCCGGGCGGGCGTTGGACAGGCCGGCGTTGTGCTTGAGGTTCTCGACCGGGGTGACGGTGATGTCGGACGGGCTGCCGGCGAAGTTCTTCTTCAGCGCGGCCGAGAGCGTGTCGGTGAAGATCAGCGCGCCGCCGACGAAGGCGACGCCGAGCAGGACGGCGACCGTGCACAGCACGAACCGGAGCCGGTGCGCGAGCACCGACCGGAGGCCGAGCTTGAGCATCAGCCGGCCTCTTGGGTGTCGAGCTGCTTCATCTTGTCGAGCACGGTGTCCGCGGTCGGGTCGAGCAGCTCGTCCTGCAGCCGGCCGTCGGCGAGGAAGACCACGCGATCGGCGTACGAGGCCGCGGTCGGGTCGTGGGTGACCATCACGACGGTCTGGCCGAACTCGCGGACCGAGCGATGCAGGAAGCCGAGCACGTCGGCGGACGAGCGGGAGTCGAGGTTGCCGGTCGGTTCGTCGGCGAACACGACCTCGGGGCGGGAGGCGAGGGCGCGGGCGCAGGCGACGCGTTGCTGCTGGCCGCCGGACAGCTCGGACGGCTTGTGGTGAAGGCGGTCCTGGAGCCCGATCGCGGTGACGACCTTGTCGACCCATTCCTGGTCCGGTTTGCGGTTGGCGAGGTCGAGGGGGAGGGTGATGTTCTCCATCGCCGACAGGGTCGGGACCAGGTTGAAGGCCTGGAAGACGAACCCGATCCGGTCGCGCCGCAGATGGGTGAGGCGCTTCTCGTCGAGCCGGGTGAGGTCGACGTCGCCGAGCATGACCTGGCCGGCGGTCGGGCGATCGAGCCCGGCGAGGCAGTGCAGCAAGGTCGACTTGCCCGAGCCGGACGGGCCCATGATCGCGGTGAACCTGCCCTTGCCGAACTCCAGGTCGACGTCGGCCAGCGCCTCCACCCGGGTGTCCCCGGACCCGTAACTCTTCCCCAGCCCGCTGGTCCGGATGGCAACACCCTGCCCGACAACTCTCACCGTCACAGCGAGAACGCTAACCCCCACCAGGTCCGTCCCACCCCACCAGCCCGGTACGCCGTACCGGCACCGGCCCATGCGGACGGGTAGGCCGCCCCGACCCCGCCCAGCTGTCGATGGCCCTGCCCGCCCACCACCCGTGGTTGGTGGCGGGTGGGCAGGAGCGCTGCCTCAGGCGTCGATGACGACGGGGATGATGACCGGGCGGCGGCGCCAGTGGCGCCAGGTCCAGTTGCCTACCGCGCGGCCGACGAGCTCTTCGAGGGCGTTGGCGTCGCCGATGCTCTCCGAGGCGGCCTTGGCCAAGGTGTCCTCGATGACCGGGATGACGTCCTTGAAGGTGGTGTCGTCGTGGACGAAACCGCGGGCCAGGAAGTCCGGCGGCTCGGCCAGCAGGCCCGTGTTGGCATCGACCAGCAGAACGACGGTGACGACGCCCTCCTCGGCCAGCGTGCGGCGGTCCTTGAGGTTCGCCTCGGTGACTCCGCCGACCGTCATCGCGTCGACGTACACATACCCGGCCTCGACCTTGCCGACGATCTTCGCCCGGCCCTTGTCCAGGTCGACGACCACGCCGTCCTCGGCGATGATCACCCGATCGGCCGGTACCCCGGTGGCGACCGCGAGTGCCGCGTTCGCCTTCAGGTGCCGGTACTCGCCGTGGACGGGCATCACGTTGCGGGGCTTGATCAGGTTGTAGCAGTAGACCAGCTCGCCGGCGCTGGCGTGACCGGAGACGTGCACCTTGGCGTTGCCCTTGTGCACGACGTTCGCGCCCCAGCGGATCAGGCCGTTGATCAGGCCGTAGATCGCGTTCTCGTTGCCGGGGATCAGCGAGCTGGCCATCAGCACCGTGTCGCCCTCGCCGATCCGGATCATGTGATCGCGGTTCGCCATCCGGGCCAGGGCCGCCATCGGCTCACCCTGGGAGCCGGTGCAGATCAGGGTGACCTTGCGGTCGGGGAGCTTCTCCAGCTCCTTCAGGTCGACGATCAGCCCCTTCGGCACCTTCAGGTAGCCCAGGTCGCCGGCGATGCCCATGTTGCGCACCATCGAGCGGCCGACGAAGGCGACCTTGCGGCCACCGAGCTTGGCCGCGTCGAGCACCTGCTGGATCCGGTGCACGTGGCTGGCGAAGCTGGAGACGATGATCCGGCCGGGAGCAGTCCGGAAGACGGTGTCGATCGCCGGGCCGAGGTCCTTCTCCGACGTGGTGAAGCCGGGCACCTCGGCGTTGGTCGAGTCCGTCATGAACAGGTCGACGCCCTCTTCGCTCAGCTTGGCGAAGCCGCGAAGGTCGGTCAGCCGGCGGTCCAGCGGGAACTGGTCCATCTTGAAGTCGCCGGTGTGCAGGACGATGCCGGCCTTGGTCCGGATCGCCACCGCCAGGCCGTCCGGGATCGAGTGGTTGACGGCGAAGAACTCGGTCTCGAAGGTGCCGACCTTGCGCCGGTCGCCCTCCTTGACCTCGATCGTCTTCGGGGTGATCCGGTGTTCCTTGAGCTTGGAGGTGATGAACGCCAGGGTCAGCTTGGAGCCGATCACCGGGATGTCGGCGCGCTCCTTGAGCAGGTACGGGACGCCGCCGATGTGGTCTTCGTGGCCGTGCGTGAGGACGATCGCGTCGATCTTGTCCAGCCGGTCCCGGATGTAGCCGAAGTCGGGCAGGATCACGTCGACGCCCGGCTGGTGCTCCTCGGGGAACAGCACGCCGCAGTCCACGATCAGCAACCGGCCGCGGTACTCGAACACGGTCATGTTGCGGCCGATCTCGCCGAGACCGCCCAGAGCGACCACGCGGAGCGCGGTGTCGGGGAGGCGGGGCGGCTGGCCGAGGTCGGGATGCGGATGACTCATAGTGCGGACCGTATCCCGACCGGGCGGTTGTCAATGGCATCGACCGGGTGTGAGCAGAAACTCAGCTCGGTGATACGGCAGCTTTTCATCCGTCGACTCCGACCAGATCGACGCCCGCGGACTCCTGCGCGACCTCCTCGACCGAGCGGTTCGGAAGCGGCGGCGGAGTGCCGCCCCAGGCGGGGCAGATGGCCTTGTGGTCGCACCAGTCGCACAGCGGACCCGGGCTCGGCCGCCAGTCGCCGGACTCCAGCGCCCGGGTGATCGCGGTCCAGAGCGCGCCGACCTTGCGTTCACAAGCGCGCAAGTCGGCCTCGTCGGGAACGTACCGGACGATCTCGCCGTTGCCGAGGTAGACCAGCTGCAGCATCGCCGGTACGACGCCGCGCAGCCGCCACAGCACCAGCGCGTAGAACTTCATCTGGAAGAGCGCCTTGGCCTCGAAGAACTCCGACGGCGACCGGCCGGTCTTGTAGTCGACCACCCGGATCTCGCCGGTCGGCGCGACGTCGAGGCGGTCGACGTATCCGCGCAGGGTCAGGCCCGACTCCAGCTCGGTCTCGACGTACAACTCGCGCTCGGCCGGCTCCAGCAGATTCGGGTCTTCGAGCTTGAAGTACTTGCCGAGCAGCCCGTGCGCCTCGGCCAGCCACTTGGCGAGCTCCTCGCCGTCGGCGTCCTCGGCGAACAGCTCCGCGACCTCCGGCTCGGCCTCGAGCAGCTTCTGCCATTGCGGCTCGAGCATCTCGGCGGCGTGCTCCAGCGTCCGCTGGCCGCTCGGCAGGTCGAAGAGCCGCTCCAGGACAGCGTGCACGACGGTGCCCCGGACCGCGGCCGGCGAAGGCTTCTCCGGCAGCCGGTCGATCACCCGGAACCGGTACTTGAGCGGGCAGCTCATGAAGTCCGCCGCCCGGGACGGAGACAGCGCTCCGTTCGGGTGGCCGTGCTTGTCGACTGCTGGTGCGACGCTCATGCCGCCAAGGCTAGGCGAGACCACGGACAGTCGGGGCCGTCGCCGCACTGGTTGTGGACAACGGGCTCCCAGCGAACTCCCAGCAGACTTTCGGCGAACCATCGGTCGGGGTCGGCACGCTGGAGGCACCAAGCAAGGGAGACCGACATGCACGACCACGACAGAGGCCTCGAATTCGACCTCGGCATGCTCCGCCGACGCAACGTCCTCAGGCTGTTCGCCGGAGCCGGCCTGGCGGTGGTCGCCGGCTGTGCGGCGGACACGAGCACGTCCGGCGGCTCGTCGCCGAGCGCGGCCGGTACGACGAGCAGCACGCCGTCGGGGACCGGTGTCGACGAGATCCCGGAGGAGACGGCGGGGCCGTTCCCGGGGGACGGGTCCAATGGGCCGAACGTGCTGACCGAGTCGGGCATCGTGCGCAGTGACCTCACCAAGAGCTTCGGCAGTGCGACCGGGGTGGCTGAGGGCGTCCCGCTGACGGTGCAACTCGTAGTACTGGATGCGGCGAAGGACACGCCTCTGGCCGGTGCTGCGGTCTACCTGTGGCATTGCGACGCCCAGGGCCGCTACTCGCTCTACGACGGCGAGATCACCAACGAGAACTACTGCCGCGGAGTACAGGCTGCGAATGCGGCCGGCGAGGTCACCTTCACCACGATCTTCCCAGCGGCGTACCAGGGGAGATGGCCGCACATCCACTTCGAGGTCTACTCGTCGTTGTCCGAGGCGACGGCCGCGGGGAAGATCAGCGCGACCTCACAGCTCGCGCTGCCCGAGGACGCCTGCAAAACGGTCTACGCGACCACCGGCTACGACGGCAGCGCCCAGAACCTCGCGAACACGTCGCTGCGGACCGACAACGTGTTCCGCGACGACGCGGCCGTGCACCAGCTGGCGACGATCAGCGGGGACGTGAAGAGCGGATTCACGGCTCGGCTTGCCGTGGGGGTGTAAGGCTTGTTAACAGGGGACCAGTAGCGTTGCACCGATGTCCGATTCGCGTGATCCCCAGAGTCCCGCCCAGCCTGCCGGCCCAACCCCCGGTACCTGGGTGATCGGTCGTGTCCGCGGGATCAAGCTGACCATGCGGTTCACCTGGCTGCCGGTGGCGATGCTGCTGGCGCTCGGTTTCGCCAGCGTGATCGGGCAGCAGTTCCCCGAGCTGGGCAGCTGGCGGTACGTCGCGTCGTTCGCCTTCGTGGTCGCGTTCACCGCCTCGATCCTGATCCACGAGCTGGCGCACGCGCTGGTCGCGCTGCGGTTCGGCATCTCGGTGACCGAGATCAACCTCGGCTTCTTCGCGGCCGGCACGCACATCGAGGGGGAGCGGAAGAGCCCCTTCGAGGAGTTCGCCGTCTCCGTGGTCGGCCCGCTGGCGTCGCTGCTGGTCGGCGGCCTCGCCTACCTCGGCTCGCGGGCTGTGGACGAGGGCGTCGGGTATGTCGCCTTGTTCGAGCTCGCCATCGCCAACCTGATCGTCGGCGTCACCAACCTGCTGCCCGGGCTGCCGCTCGACGGCGGCTGGGTGCTGCGCGCCTTCGTGTGGAAACTGACCGGCAACATGCACAAGGGCACGATCGCTGCCGCCTGGGCCGGTCGCCTGATCGCGATCGCGGTCCTGGCGGCGCCGGTGATCCTGGAGCGGGTTTTCGACCGGCAGCCCACGCTTGTCGACTTCATCATCGCGCTGGCGGTCGGGTTCTTCCTCTGGATGGGCTCCACCGCGTCCCTGATGCAGGCCCGGCTCCGCAGCAAGCTGCCCTCCCTGCAGGTCCGCACGCTGGCCCGCCGAGCGATCGCAGTACACGCCGGTACGCCGATCTCCGAGGCCGTACGACTCGCAGCAGGTGCTCAAGCCGGCGCGGTCGTGGTCATCGACGGCGACGACAAGCCGCACGCGCTCGTCTCGGAATCCGCCGTCAACTCGGTCGCTCAGAACCAGCGCCCGTGGACCACGGTCGGCGAGGTCGCCACCCGGATCGGCGCCGGCCACATCATCGGCGTCAACGACACCGGCGAGGAGATCCTCGCGACGCTCCGCGAGAACCCCGCCTCGGAGTACCTGGTCCTCGACGCCAACGGCGCCGTCTACGGCGTCCTGGCCACCACCGACGTCGAACAGGCCTTCCGCAACCGCTGACCGGGGTTTTGCGTGGTGAGGGTGCTGTGGATTCGGGGTTGGCGCTGGCAGGTTTTCGGGTCGCTGACGCCAAACTTGGCGCCGGCGGTACAAAACCCGTCAGCGAACGCCGGTTCTTCGGCGGCTGGCGTTCTGCAGGTTGCGAGCGGCCGAACAACCCGCCAGCCGACCCCGAAATCACCGTACTGAACCGGTTCGGGGAGGGAAATCGCCCGCCCCACCCCTGCACTCCATCCGAACATCACCCCGGGCCACGACCGGCCCTGACCAAAGGACCCTCTGGCTCAGACCCCGCAGCGGAGACCGCGAACCACAGCCCCTCACCGCACCAACCCCGCAACCACAGTCCCTCGCCGCAGCAACCGCAATCCAGACCCACCTTCCGGTTCAGCCCCCGTCCGGCCTCCTTTGCTCAATGCTGTGCGATTTCGAGGGTCGGGGTTGCGCCGGGGATGGGCATGGTCAGTGCCTCGGTTTCGATGGTGGCTCTGGTTGCCGCGGTCGGCCTGCCGAGGTGTTTGAGGTGGAGTCGGCCGCCGCGACGGCCCCACATGCCGACTAGTTGCCCGTCTACCAGGAGACCGTTCGGGTGGAAGGTGTCGTACAGCGGTAGGTGCTTGCTGCCACCTGGCCCGACGAAGAGGCCGTGGCGGTCCTGCCCGAGCAGGCGAAGGTCGGGGGTAGGCAGGAAGCGGGCACCGGTCGGCTCCGGAGGGTTGCGGACGGCCTGCTCGGCCTCCGGCAGGATCCACGCGCGGTGACCGTCCAGGGCGACCTCCAGTAGCTCCAATTGGCCCCAGACCTCGCGGGCGTCCTTGGGTGAGAGACCGGACCACCAAGCGAAGGCAGCTGGGGTCGTCGGGCCGAACGCCTCGACGTGGAGGCGACAGAGTGCGCGGTGGGCGGCCATGAAATCGATCTCGGGGCGAGGGACCTCACGGAAGTACAGGGCACTGGTTGTCCAGCGCAACGCTATGCGGCCGGTCGCGCAGGCGCCTCTGAGGTCCGGAGCCCCGCTACGGCCCTCTGTACCGGCCAGATCCCGGCAGATGGTGTCTGCGGCCGTCTCCCAATACTTGAGCGCCTCCGGATCAAGCGGGAGGCGACCGACGGTGAAAACGCCGAAGTCCGCGCGCGGCAGGACGTACACAGCCGCTCTGGGGCTGTAGGTCTGGGTCAGGTCGGGGTGCTCCCACGCAGACGGCTCGCAGGCCTCTACCCGGGCGTGGAGCGCGACCAGGGCGTCACGAGGGGCGGTGTCCTGGAGGCCGTAGCGGGCGGCTTCGGCGTACGAGCCGGCCGGTAGGCGGGTGCTGAGGTGGTTGACGGAGAGGTGGTGGGCTACTGCTTGCTGACGGGTCAGCTGGAGGGGCATCGGCGGCATTCTCGGCTTGTCGGGGTGGCGAAGTAGGGTGAGCGCCTTATGTCTGATCTTCGTGATTTTCCTGATGCTTCCTTCTCCGGGGTGCACCACGGGCCGCTGCAGGCCGGTGAGTGGATCACCCTGTCCGACTCCAAAGGGCGCCGGCACTCGGTGTTCCTCGAGCGCGGGAAGATCTTCCACACCACCAAGGGCGGGATCGAGCACGACGAGCTGATCGACGGCCCCGACGCGGTGACGATCCGGTCCAAGGGCGGGGTCGAGTACCTCGCGCTGCGGCCGTTGATGGCGGACTACTCGGTGTCGATGCCGCGTGGTGCCGCGGTGATCTACCCCAAGGACACGGCCCAGATCGTGACCATGGCCGACATCTTCCCGGGCGCGAAGGTGGTCGAGGCCGGCGCCGGGTCGGGCGCGCTGACCACGGCGCTGTTGCGGGCGGTCGGCATCCATGGCCAGGTGATCTCGTTCGAGCGCCGCGAGGACTTCGCCGAGGTGGCCCGCAAGAACGTCACCGGCTTCTTCGGCGCCGAGCACCCGGCTTGGACGCTGCACGTCGGCGACCTGGTGGAGTCGCTGGAGGAAGAGGACGTCGATCGGATCGTGCTCGACATGCTGGCCCCCTGGGAGTGCATCGACGCCGCTGCGGGTGCCCTGGTGCCGGGTGGGGTGTTCTGCGCGTACGTGGCCACCACGACCCAGCTGAGCCGGGTTGTGGAGACGCTGCGGGCCCATGGCGAGTTCACCGAGCCGCGGGCCTGGGAGTCGCTCGTGCGCGACTGGCACGTCGAAGGGCTGGCGGTCCGTCCTGGCCACCGAATGCAAGGCCACACGGCCTTCCTGGTCACGGCTCGACGGATGGCGCACGGCGTCCAGGCGCCGCGGAAGAAGCGCCGGCCGGCCCCGGGCGCGTACGGCGACGACTATTCCGGGCCGCGCAAGTCCGATACACCCACCGACACGCCGGGCACAACCGATTCATCCGCAACCGACACGTGATGGGATTCAGCTTGCTCGGCGTGCTTTTCTGGGTAAGGTCCATAGGGTCGAGCCCCACATGGTGAGGTGATGATCGTGGCTGGAGACGAGAGTCCTACCGCGGCAGAGCTGCGTAACCAGGTCCGTTACCTGGAGGCCGAGGTCGCAGCGTTGCGGCGGAGGTTGTTGGAGCACCCGGCGGACAGCCGGTCGCTCGAGAGCAGACTGTCCGAAACCCAGGCGTCCTTGTCGAGTGTGACCGCCCAGAACGAGCGGTTGGCGGAAACACTGCGCGAGGCCCGAGAGAAGATCATCGCCCTGAAGGAGGAGGTCGACCGGCTGGCGCAACCGCCGTCCGGTTTCGGTACCTTCCTGGGCCGCAACGACGACGACACGCTGGACGTGTTCACCGGGGGCCGCAAGCTCCGCGTCGCCGCGAGCCCATCAGTCGACCTGGACGGGCTCCGGCTCGGCCAGGAACTGATGCTGAACGAGGCGCTGAACGTGGTCGAGGCCTGCGACTTCGAGGTCGTCGGCGACGTGGTGATGCTGAAGGAGCTGCTGGCCGACGGCGAGCGGGCACTGGTGATCGCGCAGGCCGACGAGGAACGCGTCGTCCGGCTCGCCTCGCCGCTGCTCGACATCGCGCTGCGGACCGGCGACTCGCTGCTGCTGGAGCCCCGCTCCGGCTATGTCTACGAGAAGATCCCGAAGTCCGAGGTCGAGGAGCTGGTGCTCGAAGAGGTCCCGGACATCGACTACACCCAGATCGGTGGTCTGGCCGGCCAGATCGAGGCGATCCGGGACGCGGTCGAGCTGCCGTACCTGCACAAGGACCTGTTCCTTGAGCACGAGCTCAAGCCACCGAAGGGTGTGCTGCTCTACGGCCCGCCCGGCTGCGGCAAGACGCTGATCGCGAAGGCGGTGGCGAACTCGCTGGCCAAGAAGGTCGCCGAGCGGACCGGGGTGGCGGAGCAGAGGTCGTTCTTCCTCAACATCAAGGGCCCCGAGCTGCTGAACAAATACGTCGGCGAGACCGAGCGGCACATCCGCCTGGTCTTCCAGCGGGCCCGGGAGAAGGCCTCCGAGGGCATGCCGGTGATCGTGTTCTTCGACGAGATGGACTCGCTGTTCCGCACCCGCGGCTCCGGCGTCTCCTCCGATGTCGAGAACACCATCGTCCCGCAGTTGCTGAGCGAGATCGACGGTGTCGAGGGCCTCGAGAACGTCCTGGTGATCGGTGCCTCGAACCGTGAGGACATGATCGACCCGGCGATCCTGCGGCCGGGCCGGCTGGACGTGAAGATCAAGATCGAGCGGCCGGACGCCGAGGCGGCGCGCGACATCTTCTCGAAGTACCTGACGACGACCCTGCCGCTGCACGCCGAGGACCTGAGTGAATTCGGTGGCGACCGGGCCTCGTGCGTGAACGGGATGATCCAGCGCACGGTCGAGCGGATGTACACCGAGGCCGACGAGAACCGCTTCCTCGAGGTCACCTACGCCAACGGTGACAAGGAGGTCCTGTACTTCAAGGACTTCAACTCGGGCGCGATGATCCAGAACATCGTCGACCGGGCCAAGAAGATGGCGATCAAGGCCTTCCTGGACGACAAGCAGAAGGGCCTGCGGGTGCAGCACCTGCTGCAGGCGTGCGTCGACGAGTTCAAGGAGAACGAGGACCTGCCGAACACGACCAACCCGGACGACTGGGCCCGGATCTCCGGCAAGAAGGGCGAGCGGATCGTCTACATCCGGACGCTCATCTCCGGCAAGCAGGGCACCGAGCCGGGCCGGTCGATCGACACAGCCACCAACACGGGTCAGTACCTGTAACCAGCTCCAACCGCAGCCGCCCCGGTCCGCGATGTCGGACCGGGGCGGCTGTTGCGTTGGCCGCCCGGTCGTGCTTTCTTAGGCTCCAAGGGGAAGGGCCTGGGGGAGGGCTACAGGGGGTGGGCGAGCATGCCCAGGTTCAGCATGTCCGGGATCGTTCAGCAGGTGGCGCGGGCCGACTGGCTCAGGCCGTTCCTGACCGGGTTCTTCATCGACGGCGTCGAGGTCACGCAGGTGATCCAGTACCGGCACGCCGCCGAGCACCTGACCGACTCGGACGATCATGGGCCGGACAACTCGATTCAGCTGGTCGCCGACAAGACGGCGTACGTGCGGGTGTTCGTGCACGGCGTGTTCAACGATGTGCCCAATGTGCGGGCGAGCGTGACGGTGCAGAAGATGCGGTACGGGGTCTGGGTGGATGCCGGGTCGCTGGTCCAGCAGATGCCGGGGTCTGTGACAGCGCTTGCCGATCCGGACTACGCGACCGAACGCGGGTCGCTGGCGAACAGTCTCAACTTCGTCATCCCGGCTGCTCAGATGCGTGGGACGTTCCGGCTGAAGGTGTCCGCGGTCAGCGGCCGCCAGGTGGCGGAGTACATGCAGGTGGTGAACGCGAGCCTGCTCCAGACGCTCAGGGTGCGGATGATTCCGGTCCACTATTCGGGCGACGACATCGCGGGCAACCACGTCGACCTGCCGGCGCCGTCGCTGGCCGACCTGCAGTCGACGGTACGGCGGACGCTGGACTGGTACCCGGTCTCCAAGACGCCCGAGCTCTCGGTCGCCGGCCAGATGAACTGGTTCGTGCCGCTGACCGGCGGTATCGTCAAAGGCAAGTGCCCGGACGTCTGGAACAGCTTGCTGGCCTGGCTCTACCTGGTGAAGATGGCCGACGGCAACAAGCCCGGCTGGCTGTACTACGGGATGCTGCCGAGCACGATCCCGCGCGACGGTACCGGCGGTTGCGGCGGCGGTGGAGCCGGACTCGGCGCCGGGCCGGTCGGGTCCCAGGAAGCGATGGGCCACGAATTCGGCCACGTGCTCGACTTCAGGCATGCACCGTGCGGACTCACCAACGATCCCAAGGTCGACCTGAACTATCCGGCGTACGAGCCGTACGACTCGGAGACCAGCAAGATGGCGTCCATCGGCGAGTACGGCTTCGACCTGGCCGGGCCGACCATCATCTCGCCGGCGGTCGGGCGCGACTTCATGTCGTACTGCAATCCGCGGTGGCCGTCGCTCTATCAGTACCAACGGATGGTGCAGCATCCGGCGCTGAACCCGACCTGGATCCCAGGGCCGGGTGACATGCGGCCGCCGAATGTGGAGCTGGATCTGGACGGGCCGATTCCGCATTACATCCCGGATCCGCCGCCACCGTGGGTGGTCGATCTGCAGAGTCCGGTGCTGACGTTGATGGTGTTCGGGCGGCTGGTCGACGGCCAGATCGAGGTCGAGCACGTGCTGACGCTGGAGACGACTGTCGCGGCGTTGGGGAGCAGTCTTCCGGGGACGCGGCTCGATCTGATTGACGACGTGGGGCGGATCGTCGCTACGGCGCCGGTGCAGGTGGTCGAGACTGCCGCGTGTGGGGATGGGCAGGGCGGCTGCGGCGGATGCAGTGGAGGTTGCGGTGATCCAGCGAGTTCCGGGGTGATCTGTGCGGTGATACCGGAGCCGCCGCGAGGCTCTACGTTGCGGATCGTGCGGGACGAGGAGGAGACGTGGATCCGGGAGCCTGCTGGTGCTCCGCCGCGAGTAGAGGGCCTGCAGGGCGCCGTGGAGGGCGACTGGGTGCGTCTGACCTGGCAGGAGGAGGTGTACGCCGAGAAGGTGCTCCGGCTGCTGCGCTGGTCGGCCGACGAGGGGGAGACCTGGCAGGTACTCGCCGGTGCGCTCGATGCCGGCGAGGCGACCGTACCGGTGGCGCCATTGCAGGCTGGGTCGGCGCTGGTGCAGGTGATTATCTCGGACGGCTTCGACACGGCAGTGAGCGAGTGGACGCGGCTCGACGTACCCAGCCGACCACCGGAGGCCTCCATCCTCGCACCGGCGTCGGGGGCGACCGTGCGGGCCGGTTCGTTGGTACGGCTGTGGGCACTCGCCACGGACTGCTTCGGCCGGCCGCTGGCGGATGAGCAACTGCACTGGGAGTTGGACGGGCAGCGCGTTGGTACCGGCTCTGAGGTCTTCGCGGACCTGATGGACTTCGAGGGCGACCACCGGGCGGTGCTGGTCGCCGACGACGGCAACGGCCGGGTGGAGGTCGTGTCGGACTTCTGGGCCTCCGGTGACGGGCGGGTGCCGCATCGCCGCCGGTGATCGTCAGAGGGGCGGGTAGGGGGTTTCCCCGATAGGCAGCGACCTGATCGCGTCGTACCTTGACGGGTATGGCGACGGACGAGATTCGCAAGGACCTGCGGGCCGCGGTGGCGGCACGGCAGGAGCTGGGGCCGGAGTACGAGCTCGAGGTGATAGAGGGGTTCCTCTCGAAGCTCGATGCGCACACCGCCCAGCATCTCGCCACGCCGCCGGTGCAGGCACCGAAGCCGAGCCGCGAGGGCGACCCCGGTGGGCTCGCCCTCGCGATCGTCTCGGTCACTGCCGGCATCCCGATCACCGCCATCGCCGCGGCCCAGGAAGGCGCCTTCGCCATCGTCATCTGCTGGGGCGGCCTGGTGGGCATCAACCTCGCTCGCTCGATCTCCCGCTTCATCGGCCGCCAGCACTAGTACCGCAACGGCACCGGGTTTCCGCTGGAGTCGAAGGCCCGGAACTCCTCGCGCTGCTGGGCGCGGGGTGTTGCGCCGGTGTCCACGACGCTCTGGGTGAACCCGAACCCGTCGGCGACCGCGCCTTCGGTCCACGGACCCGCACCGCCGGTCCAGACGAACCGGGACTCGAGGCGGGCGATCCCAGGCCGGACCCGCATCAAGGATGTGCCCACCTCTGCTCCGGCGTTGCTGCTGCGCGGACCATCCGGGGGCAGCTTCCCGGACGGGCCGACCCGGCCGGGCGGGATGGACGGCGGCCTGACGGCCGTCGTGCGGTCGATGATCAGGATGCCCTGGGCGGCGGTCGGGATCTTGGCGATCTCACTCTCCTCGTGGCCCGTGGCCACGGGAACCGGCGCCAGGCAGAACGACAGCGGCGGGTGACCCGTCGGTCTCGGCGCAGGCTCGCGCACCAGCACGATGGTGCCTGGGGTGTCTGCGGGCCCGCCCTCTCCGAACACGCGGCGGCTCCACACGGTCTGCAGCGGCCGGCTGTGCGGGATCATGCAGTCCTTGATCGCCGCCTTGACCTGCTGGGGAGTGGCCGGGCCGAGGTCGCGGTTGACGATGCCGGGGTCGCCGGCCGGCGGTACGTCGGGCTTGCTCGAGCCGCTGTGCTGGTCGACGGCTACGAGCGTGCCGGCGACTACCGCGAATGTCGCGGCGACGGCGAGGGCAGGAACGGCCCAGCGGCGGATGCCCTTGGACGGTGGGCGGTTGGTATCCATCACGCGGTTGCGCAGGCGGCTGCGCTGGGCCGGGCTGAGCGGCGGTACGCGCGGCGGCTCCAGTCGGGTGTTCATGAGGTCTCCTCGGAGAGCGCGTCGCGGTCGAGCAGGTCGGGGAAGCGGCGGCGGGTGCGGTGGAGGCGGGCCTTGACGGTGCCTAGGGGGACGCCTAGGGCGTCGGCGGCTTCCGCTTGGGTGAGGCCGGCCCAGACGACCAGTTCCAGGGTTTCGCGTTCGTGGCGGGGGAGTTTGGCGACCGCCTGGCGGATGCGGGACATCTGGCGCTCGTCGTCGAGTCTGCGAGCTACGTCGGCGGCGTGGTCGGACCCTTGCGCGGGGTCGGGCAGGCGGTCGAGCAGGTTGCGGAAGCGGGCGGCTGTGCGGGCCAGGGTGCGGCACTCGTTACCTGCGACGACCAGCAGCCAGCCACGGGCGCTCGGAGCGGTCAGCGGGCCTGGTGGGTTGCGCTGGAAGCGGCGCCAGGTGTTGAGGAACGTGGTCTGGACGACGTCCTCCGCGGTGTTCCACGAGGCGGTACGCCGGAACGCGAAAGCGTGCACATCGTCCGCATAGCGATCGAACAGCTCGCCGAGGGCGTGTCGGTCGCCTTGCCGCAACCGGTCCCACAACTCACGGTCCGGTGGGCTCCCTGCGGATCCGGTCGCCATGACGGGCTCCGTCTCGTCGGTCAGGATGTTCTTCACACCGGGGAGTGACCGCTCGGTCCGCCGATGGTTGCATCACAACCGGGTCAGGATCTCCGCGAGTCCGCTCTCCACGTCGTCCGGCAGGTCGAGCAGGAGGCCCCGGTGGACGCCGTACCAGGGGGCTAGGCGATGCCAGTCGAGGGCGCGCTGGCGTAGTACCGGGGTTAGGTCGTAGGTCTCGGCCAGGCCGGTCGCTATGCCGTCCGGGGCGTCGTTGAGGAGCCAGGACAGGTCCAGGGCCGGGTCGCCGATCTCTGCGTCGGTCCAGTCGATCACGCCGCCGATCCGGCCGTCCTGGACGAGGATGTGCTCGTCGCCGAGATCCCCGTGGACCAGTGCAGTGCGGGTGGTCGCCACGCGGGCCAGGAGTTCGAGTGCGGTCTGTCGGGCGTGGTCGGGGAGCAGCGGGACGACCTGTGCGCGGCACTCGTCCAGGAAGACCGTCTTGGCTGCAGCGGCCGTCGCTGCGTCGACGGCACCTCGGGCTGCGGCCTCGGCCGGGTCTACGGAGTGGAGAGCGCTGAGGAATTCGCCTAGTTCGCGGCCGAGCGCAGTACTGCCTTCTTCGAGTGGCCTACCTAGCAGGACGCGGTGGCGTACGCCGTACTGCGTCTGCTCGGGCACTGGGACCGGTACTGGGAGTTGCGGGGCCAGCCAGGGCATCAGGGTGGTCTCGGCCAGCAGGCGCGGGCGGACCGCCTCGCGGCGCGGCTCACGGTTGAGCCACTCGCCGTCAAGCCACGCCCGGCTGTCCCAGCCGTTGTCATCGATCGTCAGCGCGTAGGTCCGGACCAGTGGGCCGAGCAGGGCGACGGTGTCCGGCATGAACGACCACTCGTCGAACTTGGCCACCAGGTCAGCCGGTGACATCCACGCGCCCCACTCGACCTCCTCCGGCTGGTGCTTCACCGGGCCGTCCCAGACGCAGGTGTACAGGTAGGCGCGGTAGCTGGTGTGGTCGTCCGCGTAGTCGCCCTCGGGCAGCCTGGTCAGCTCGACCCCGGTGATGCCCAGCTCCTCGTCCAGTTCCCGTACGACGGCGTCGTACGGATCCTCGCCCGCCGCGACGACACCCCCGGCCGCGAAGTCGTACCGATGCGGGTAGACGTCCTTGGTCGGCGTCCGGCGGTGCACGTAGATCTCACCGGCGCTGTTCCGGACCAGTACGCCGGTGGCCCCGTGGCGCAGGTTCTCGCGCCGCATCACGGAGCGTGGCGCCGACCCGCACACCCGGCCGTCGCTGTCCAGCAGAGCCACCAGTTCGTCCATTTCCGAAGTCTCACAGATAACCCTGTGGACACTTCAACGCAATTAGTCCGCCCAACCGCGTAGGCTCGATCGCATGAGTGTTCGGCGGATCATGGGGACCGAGACCGAGTTCGGCATCTCGGTTCCTGGCCAGCCCGGGGCCAACCCGATGCTGACCTCGAGCCAGGTGGTGAACGGCTACGCCCAGACGCAGCCCTTGGCGCGCAAGACGCGGTGGGACTTCGACGAGGAGCACCCGCTGCGGGACGCGCGCGGCTTCGACCTGAGCCGGGAGGTGGCCGACTCCAGCCAGCTCACCGACGAGGAGACCGGCCTGGCCAACGTCATCCTCACCAACGGCGCCAGGCTGTACGTCGACCACGCCCACCCGGAGTACTCGGCGCCCGAGTGCACCAACCCGCGTGACGTGGTGGTCTGGGACAAGGCCGGCGAACTGGTGATCATGGAGGGCGCCCGGCAGGCCCGCCAGATCCCCGGCGCGCCACAGCTGAACCTCTACAAGAACAACACCGACAACAAGGGCGCGTCGTACGGATCGCACGAGAACTACCTGATGCGCCGGTCCACGCCGTTCGCGTCGATCGTGCGGCACCTGACGCCGTTCTTCGTCAGCCGCCAGGTGGTCACCGGGGCCGGCCGGGTCGGGATCGGCCAGGACGGCAACACCAACGGCTTCCAGATCAGCCAGCGGGCCGACTACTTCGAGGTCGAGGTCGGCCTGGAGACGACGCTCAAGCGGCCGATCATCAACACCCGCGACGAGCCGCACGCCAACCCCGACCGGTACCGCCGGCTGCACGTGATCATCGGCGACGCGAACCTGGCCGAGATCTCGACGTACCTGAAGGTCGGCACCACCTCGCTGGTGCTGGCGATGATCGAGGACGGCTGGCTGACCGACGACCTGTCCGTCGACCGGCCGGTCAACGCGCTGCACGAGATCAGCCACGACCCCAGCTGCACGCACCTGATGACGCTCAAGGACGGCCGCAAGATCACCGCCGTCCAGCTCCAGGTGGAGTATCTGGAGCAGGCCCGCAAGTACGTCGAGGACAAGTACGGCGACGACGCGGACCGGCAGACCAAGGACGTGCTGCAACGCTGGGAGAGCGTGCTCGACCAGCTGGCGACCGACCCGATGAAGCTGTCCGACCAGCTCGACTGGGTCGCGAAGTACAAGCTGCTGCAGTCCTACCGCGACCGCGACGGGCTGGAGTGGGACGACCCCAAGCTGCACCTGGTCGACCTGCAGTACGCCGATCTGCGCCCGGACAAGGGCCTGTACTACAAACTCGTCAAGAGTGGCCGGATGCAACGGCTGGTCAGCGACGAGGAGATCCGGATGGCGGTATCCCACCCGCCGACGGACACCCGCGCCTACTTCCGCGGCCGCTGCATGCAGCAGTACGCCGGTCAGGTCGCCGCCGCGTCCTGGGACTCGGTGATCTTCGACCTGCCCGGCCGTGAATCGCTTCAACGGATCCCGACGCTGGACCCGCTGCGAGGCACGAAAGCGCATGTCGGAGCCTTGCTGGACCAGTGCGACACCGCGAGTGACCTGGTTCGCACCATTACTGGGGGCGCTGCCGGGTAGGGTCGCTATAGAGGACCGGTTGGGCGGTCCTCCACAGCGGTTCTAGGAGGTGTGTGCCATGGCGAAAGACGGCGGACAGCAGCACAAGCAGCCGAAGCGCTCGTCGACCGAGGAAGAGGTCGCCGAGACCAAGTCCAGTGAGGACGTGGCCGAGCGCAAGGAACGGCTCGACGACGACGTGGATTCGATCCTCGACGAGATCGACGAGGTGCTGGAGGAGAACGCGGAAGAGTTCGTCCGCGGCTTCGTGCAAAAGGGTGGGGAGTGAACCGCTAGATGACATTCGATGCCTCCGGCCGGTTGCCGGAAGCCTTCCTGACCCCAGGTGGCTCGTCCTTCATGGACTTCCTGGCCGGGCACGCGCCCGACCTGTTGCCCGGACGGCGCGACCTGGGGGCGGGTGATTTCGGCAAGGACGTACCGCACGGCACGACCATCGTCGCCGCCATCTTCCCCGGTGGCGTCGTGATGGCCGGTGACCGGCGGGCGACGATGGGCAACGTGATCGCCCAGCGCGACATCGAGAAGGTCTTCCCGGCCGACGAGTACTCTTGCGTCGCCTTCGCCGGCACGGCCGGGCTCGGGATCGAGATGGTGCGGCTGTTCCAGGTCGAGCTCGAGCACTACGAGAAGCTCGAGGGCACCACGCTCAGCCTGGACGGCAAGGCCAACCGGCTGACCGCGCTGATCCGCGGCAACCTGCCGATGGCGATGCAGGGCCTGGCCGTGGTGCCGCTGTTCGCGGGCTACGACCACGACCAGAAGGCCGGCCGGATCTACTCCTACGACCCGACCGGTGGGCGGTACGAGGAGCTCGGCGGCTACCACAGCGTCGGTTCCGGCTCACTGTTCGCCCGGGGCGCGCTGAAGAAGCTCTACCGTCCGGACCTGACCGAGTCCGAGGTGGCGACCGTGCTGGTCCAGTCCCTGGTCGACGCGGCCGACGACGACTCCGCGACCGGTGGTCCGGACATGTTGCGGCGGATCTTCCCGGTGGTCGGCGTGGTGACCGCGGACGGTTACCGGCGGCTGCCGGCCGAGGAGGTCGGCGCGATCGTGGACACCGTCATCGCCGCCCGGCACGAGCGTCCCGACGGCCCGTCCGCGCCGCTGACCTGACCACCATCGACTGATAGAGGACGACACCCCAGATGAGTACGCCGTTCTACGTCTCGCCCGAACAGTTGATGCGGGACCGGGCCGACTTCGCCCGCAAGGGCATCGCCAAGGGGCGCAGCGCGATCGCGCTGCAGTACGCCGACGGCATCCTGTTCGTCGCCGAGAACCGGTCCCCGGCGCTGCACAAGGTGGCCGAGATCTACGACCGGATGGCCTTCGCGGCCGTCGGGCGGTACAACGAGTTCGAGAACCTGCGGATCGCCGGCGTCCGGCTGGCCGACATGCGGGGCTACTCGTACGACCGCCGCGACGTGACCGGCCGCGCGCTGGCGAACGCGTACGCGCAGACGCTCGGCGCGATCTTCTCCTCCGGTGGCGAGAAGCCGCTCGAGGTGGAGATCCTGGTCGCCGAGATCGGCGCCAGCACGGCCGAGGACCAGATCTACCGGCTCACCTACGACGGCTCGATCGCGGACGTCCGCGGGTACGCCGTGATGGGCGGCCCGGCCGAGCAGGTCGCGGAGTACGTCGGTGAGCACTACTCCGAGGGCATCTCGCTGGCGGGGGCGCTGCGTCTCGCGGTGGATGCGCTCGGCCACGACGGTACCGAGGTGAGGCAGCTCGAGCCGGACCAGATCGAGGTCGCCATCCTCGACCGGACCCGCACCCAGGTCCGCAAGTTCAAGCGGATCTCGGACGACACGCTGGCCCGGATCCTGTCCGAGTCGCGCCCGGACACCTCACCGGCCGAACCGGTCACGCACGAGCCGGAGGAGACCGTCAACGGCGGCTCCTACGAGAGCGACGCGGCCACCCCGACGGACGACGCCCCCGTGGCGCCCCCCGCCGAGGACGACACTCCGATCGCGCCGCCGGAGAACCCGGACACCGACCGCCCGCTGTGACGGACAACCTGCCGTCCGCCCCTGGCTCCACGCCGGGGGCGGACGACGTACGTCCGGGCGATCCTCAGCCGTGGGTGCTGGTGGGGGAGACGCCCGGCTACAAGGGCTTCCTCACGGTGAATGTCCGCCGCTATCGGCTGCCCGATGGACGCGAAGCGGTCTGGGACGTCTCCGGCCCCGAGTCCGGAGCGGACATCAGGGCCGGTGTGACCGTGTTGCCGCTGACCCCGGACGGCCGGATCGTCACGGTACGGATGTTCCGCGCGGGCCCCGACAAGATCGTCACCAACCTGCCCGGTGGCCTGATCGACCCCGGCGAGGATCCGGCCGACGCGGGCCGGCGTGAACTCGAGGAAGAGACCGGCTACACCTGCGAGTCCATCGAGGTGAAGGGCTGGCTCTGGGCCGGTTCGTCGTCGACCTTCCGCAAGTACGTTGCCATCGCCCGCGGCTGCCGCCCGAACGGCAAGCAGTCCCTCGACGAGTTCGAGGACTGCGTCCCGGTGGAACTCACCCCGGCCGAGTTCCGCACTGACCTGCGCACCTCCGGCACGATGACCGGCACCGACGCCGCCTACCTCGCCCTCGACCACGCCGGCCTGCTCTAGCAACTCGCGCAGTAAACTCTGCGGTGGACCGCGACTGGCGCTGAGGTGGGGTACCACCGGGGAACGGTCTGATTGCTGAGCCGCGCGCCTGGGCATCCGAGTTGAGCTGTCGATGCCTGGAGGAGTGAGTCTTGAGCGCGAAGTTGATGGTTGGGACCGAGCTGGCCGCCGAGATGGTGGCGAGCGCGGGGGAGCGGGCGAAGAAGCTGGTCGAGGAGACCGGGGTGCAGCCGTGTCTGGCGACCGTGCTGGTTGGCGACGATCCGGCGTCGGCGACGTACGTGCGGATGAAGCAGAATCGCAGCAAGAAGGCCGGGATCGGGTCGCGGAGCGTGGTGTTGCCTGCGGCCACGACCACCGAGGAGCTGGTCGCCGAGATCGGGAAGCTGTCGGCTGACCCGGCCGTGCACGGGATCCTGCTGCAGCACCCGGTGCCGGCGCAGATCGACGAGCGGGCCGCGTTCGAAGCGATCGCGCCGGGCAAGGATGTCGACGGCGTGACGATGCACGGTTTCGCGGCGATGGCGTTCGGCGAACCGGGCTTCGTCTCCTGTACGCCGGGTGGCATCCTGCGGCTGCTGCAGGCGTACGACGTACCGCTCGAAGGCGCGCACGCCGTCGTCATCGGTCGCAGCCCGATCCTCGGCAAGCCGGCCGGGATGTTGCTGCTGGCATCGAACGCGACCGTCACCTACACGCACTCCAAGACGCGCGACCTGGCCGACATCGTCAGGACGGCGGACATCGTGGTCGCCGCCGTGGGCCGGGCCAACTTCGTCCGCGGCGACTGGCTGAAGCCGGGCGCTGTCGTGATCGATGCCGGATACAACGAAGGCAACGTCGGCGACGTCCACTTCGAGGAAGCCGCTGAGGTGGCCGGCCTGATCACCCCGGTCCCCGGTGGCGTCGGCCCGATGACGATCGCGCTCCTGCTGGAGCAGACCGTCGAGGCAGCCGAGGCGCAGACGAGGGCAGTATCCGAGACGGTTGCGCACCAGCTGGACCATCTGTCCTAGGGTTGAGACTGAACAAGCATTCGATCGAGGAGGCAGACGCTGTGGCGGTACGGGCGATCCGCGGTGCCACCCAGCTCGAGGTGGACGAGCGGGAGCATCTGCTCGCCCGGTCCGCCGAGCTGGTCAGGGCCGTGCTGGAGGCCAACGACCTCGAGTCGGCGGACCTGATCAGCATCCTGTTCACCGTCACGCCAGACCTGCACTCGGAGTTCCCGGCGGTGGCCGGCCGGCAGATCGGGCTGACCGACGTACCGCTGATGTGCATGCAGGAGATCGACGTCCCGCACGCGTTGCCGCGGGTGGTCCGGATGATGGTGCATGCCGACTCGCCGCGGTCGCGGGAGAAGATCCAGCACGTCTACCTGCACGGTGCCGTCAGTCTGCGCCCCGACCTGACCGGCGCCCAGTGACCGAGCTGCGCGGCCCGGTCCGCATCGTGGGCACCGGCCTGATCGGTACGTCGATCGGCCTCGCGCTGGGCCGGCTCGGTGTCGTCGTGGAGCTCGTCGACGCCGACCCGGACAACGCCCTGATGGCCGAGCGGATCGGGGCCGGCTCGCGCCTGGTCCAGATCGAGCCGCAACTGGTCGTCGTCGCCGTACCGCCGGACCACGTCGGCGAGGTCATCGTCGAGCAGCTCCAGCAGACCGACGCGATCGTCACCGACGCCGCGAGCGTGAAGTCGAAGCCACTCCACGATGCTCGTGCTCTGGTCGCGTCGCCCGAGGAGCTTTCCCGGTACGTCGGCAGCCACCCGATGGCCGGCTCCGAGCGCAGCGGCCCACTGGCCGGCCGGGCGGACCTCTTCGAGGGCGCGACCTGGGCGATCACCCCGCACGAGACCAGCGAGCCCGCCGCGGTAGAGCTGGTACGCCGCCTCGCCGAGGCCGCCGGAGCCCGCACGGTCGAGCTGTCCGTCGCGGACCACGACCTCGCCGTGGCCCGCGTCTCGCACCTGCCCCAGCTGATGTCGTCGCTGGCCGCAGGCACCCTGGTCGACGCGCCCGCCGCGCATCTCGAGCTGTCCGGCCAAGGCGTCCGCGACGTCACCCGGATCGCGGCCGGCGATCCCGGCCTGTGGACCCAGATCGTCTCGGCCAACTCGCCTGCCCTGAGCGGCTTGCTGGAAGGGATCCGCGACGAGCTCGACCGGCTGTTGATTGCCCTCGGCAAGGAAGAGGCGACCGACGAGGTGACCGCCGTACTGAACCGCGGCGTCTCCGGCGCGATCCGGGTGCCGGGCAAGCACGGCACCCCGCACATCGACCTGGTCCCCGTGCTCGTCACCATCCCCGACCGCCCCGGCCAGCTGGCCCGGTTGTTCGCGGATGCCGCCGAGTCCGGCGCCAACGTCGAGGACCTGCGGATCGACCACAGCCCCGGCCGCCCGGTCGGTGAGGTCGAGCTGTCGGTCAAGCCGGCGTCGGTCGATCAGCTGGTGGAGGTACTGACCGAGCGTGGCTGGTCCGTGCACCGGTAATCTTCGGCCCATGATCATCGCTGTTGACGGCCCGAGCGGGTCCGGTAAGTCGAGCACGGCCCGCGGAGTCGCGACCAGGCTCGGTCTGCAGTACCTGGACACGGGGGCGATGTACCGGGCGGTGACGTGGTCGGCGCTGGAGCACGGGCTCGACCTGGATGACCTCGCGGCGGTGGCGGAGCGAGCCCGCGCAGTACAGCTGTCGATCAGTACCGATCCACAGCGGGCGCAGTTCGCGGCGGACGGAGTCGACGTCACCGAGGCGATCCGGGATCCCCGGATCAGCGCCAGCGTCAGCAAGATCGCGACCAACCTCGACGTACGGGCCGAGTTGATCCGGCGTCAGCGGGAACTGATCGAGGCATCCCAGCCGACCGGTGGAGCGGTGGTCGAGGGGCGTGACATCGCCACTGTGGTGTGGCCGCACGCCGAGTTGAAGCTGCTGCTGACAGCCGACCAAGAGGCCCGAATGGCTCGGCGTAAGGCGGAGCTGGCCGAGGGTGCGGTCACCGCCGACCAGTTGCGGGACCAGATCGTCCGCCGGGACGCCGACGACTCGACCGTCTCGCAGTTCCAGGTGGCCTCCGACGGCGCGGTGGAAATCGATTCGACCCATCTGACGTTGGAAGAGGTCATCGACGTCATCTGCCGACTGGCGAAGGAGGCTGAGGCCGCGTCACGCGACCGGGACTCATGACTGCTGACGAGCTGACCGGGCACCGAGACCTGCCCCGGACCGACGATCTGCCGGCCATCCCGCATCGGCTGGGCAGTGTCCTGCGTCACGTCGTCCGGCCCTACATGCGGCGGCGCTACGACCTGACGATCCACCATGAGGAGCGCTTTCCCGCCGTCGGCCCGGTACTGATCGCGCCGAACCACCTCAGCCTGCTCGACGGTCCGTTGCTCGGCGCGGTCGCGCCGCGGATGCTGCACCAGCTCGGAAAGGTCGAGGCGTTCCAGGGCGTGCAGGGCTTCCTGCTGCACCGTGCCGGCCAGATCTCGATCGATCGCTCGCAGTACGACGTACTGGCGATCCGCCGGGCGATCCAGATCCTGCGCGAAGGCCGGGCGCTGAGCGTGTATCCCGAGGGGAACCGCGGCCCGGGCGATTTCCGCCGGATCCGCGGGGGAGTGGCCTACCTCGCGATGGTCACCGGAGCGCCGATCCTCCCCGTGGCACTGCTCGGGACGCGGCAGCCAGGGGGCAATATCGAGCACTTCCCGCCCCGCGGCAGCCGGGTCGACGTGGTATATGGCGAGAGCTTCACGGTTGACCGCGTATCCTTTCCCAGGAGGCAGGTCGACGTACGCGCGGTTGCCGACCAGATCGGCGACGTGTTGCGGGCCCATGTGCAGGCGGCCGTCGAAGCCACCGGCCACCCGCTCCCGGGCGCGCCAGACCAGAAGGATCCTGATGAGTGACCTGCCCACCGGCTACGAGTTCGACGCGGAGCCGACCCACGACCGCGAAGACACCGGCCCCTTGCCGGTGGTGGCGATCGTCGGCCGGCCGAACGTGGGCAAGTCGACGCTGGTGAACCGGATCATCGGCCGCCGCGAGGCCGTGGTCGAGGACACCCCGGGCGTCACTCGCGACCGGGTCTCGTACGACGCCAACTGGGCCGGCCGTGGCTTCACGCTGGTCGACACCGGCGGCTGGGACCCGGATGCGGTCGGCATGGCGGCTTTGGTGGCGGCGCAGGCCGAGGTCGCGATCAACGCTGCCGACGCGGTGCTGTTCGTGGTCGACGCGACGGTCGGGATCACCGACTCCGACGAGGCAGTGGTTCGCGTCCTGCGGAAGGCCGGCAAGCCCGTCGTACTGGCCGCCAACAAGGTCGACGACGCGCGCGTCGAGGCCGAGGCGATGAACCTGTGGAGCCTGGGCATCGGGGAGCCGTTCCCGATCTCGGCGATGCACGGACGTGGTACCGGCGACATGCTGGACGCCGTACTGGCCGCGTTGCCGGAGGCACCTGCCGAGCGGGACGCTCAACTGGGCGGGCCGCGGCGGGTCGCGATCGTCGGCAAGCCGAACGTGGGCAAGTCGTCGCTGCTGAACAAGGTCGCCAAGGAGGACCGCGTCGTCGTCAGCGAGGTCTCCGGTACGACGGTCGACCCGGTCGACGAGGAGATCGTCCTCGGCGGCAAGCAGTGGCGCTTCATCGACACCGCCGGTATCCGCCGCAAGGTGAAGAACGTGCAGGGGCACGAGTACTACGCCAGCCTGCGCACCAACAGCGCGATCGAGCGGGCCGAGGTCGTCGTCGTGGTGATCGACGCGTCCGAGCCGATGACCGAGCAGGACCTGCGGATCATGAACACCGTCGAGGAAGCCGGCAAGGCGCTCGTGATCGCCTACAACAAGTGGGACCTGGTCGACGAGGACCGCCGGTACTACCTGGAGCGCGAGATCGACCGCGACCTGGTGCAGTTCCGCTGGGCTCCCCGGGTGAACATCAGCGCGATGACCGGGCGCCACATGGAGAAGCTCGTCCCGGCCATCGAGGCGGCTCTCGAGGGTTGGCAGACCCGCGTTCCGACCGGTCAGCTCAACGCGTTCCTTGGCCGGCTGGTCGCTGCTCACCCGCACCCGGTGCGTAGTGGCAAGCAGCCGAAGATCCTGTTCGGCACCCAGGCGACGACGATGCCGCCGACCTTCGCCGTGTTCACGTCGGGCGCGTTCGAGCCGTCGTACCAGCGCTTCATCGAACGCCGCCTCCGCGAGGACTTCGGCTTCGTCGGCAGCCCCGTCCACGTCCAGATCCGCCCCCGCGTGAAGAAGCCGAAACGCTAGGACCCCTGGTCAAACCTGGTCTCCGAATGGGGTAAGGTTTACCCGCTTGCTCCTGTTGGGCAGGCGAATTCGGGCTGTAGCGCAGTTTGGTAGCGCATCTGGCTGGGGGCCAGAGGGTCGCAGGTTCAAATCCTGTCAGCCCGACCGAAAAGAGGGGCACCGATTCTGTCGGTGCCCCTCTTTACTGTCTCCCCATGAACACCATCGGGGACAAGCGCGGCTGGGGCGATGCCCAACTGCGGAAGGCGGTTGAGGACAACACCTCCTGGCGCGCGGTCGCCCGTGCCCTCGGACTGAAGGACACCTCGGCAGGCGTGATCCGCACGATCAAGCGGCATGCCGTCAGGCTCGAGCTGGAGACCGGACACTTCACCGGACAACGGCGGTGGACCGATGGTCAGCTTCGGCAAGCGTTGCTGGGATCGACCTGCTGGAGCGAGGTCTTCGTCAGCCTCGGGATCTCCGACAGCGGTCAGGACCGGGTGCGGATCAAGGGTCACGCCGTGCGGCTCGAGCTGGACTGCAGCCACCTGAAGACGCCGCATCGGGCGTCGATGGCGGGTGAGGTGTTCGATCTGCCGGTGCGGCCCGAACTGCTCAGTGCCGCGGCGCCCGGTATCGCGATGGCGTGGTTCGCGATGCGAGGGTGTGCGGTTGCGTTGCCGGTGGAGCCGCAGGTGTATGACCTCCTGGTGACCACGGCGGCGGGTGTGCAGCGGGTTCAGATCAAGACCTCCGTACGGCCGAACGGCAAGGGGCGGTGGAGCGTCGGGATCGGGCGGCGGCCGTACACGCTCGACAAATCAGCCTCGAAGATGCCTTACGATCCCGACTCTCTCGACCTGTTCTTCATCGTTCTGGGCGACGGCAGCATCTACGTGATCCCGAGCTCTGTGCTGGCCGGGCGAACCGGGATCTACGTCGATTCCTACCTGCCCTATCGGGTGGGCAATGCCGCCGGCTTGATTGCGGGGTAATGATGTAATCAGGAGGTGGCGAGATGATGGATGACGACGTGCTGGATGCGTACTCGCGGGTGGTGTCGGGGGTGGCGGAGTTGCTGATTCCGCGGGTGGCCAGTTTGCGGGTGAAGGGGCGGCGGGGGGAGTCGTCCGGGTCGGCGGTGGTGTTGACGGGGGACGGGCATCTGCTGACCAACGCGCATGTGGTGGGTGACGGGGACAGTGCGACGGCCGAGTTCGCGGACGGTACGGCGGCGCAGGCGCGGGTGATCGGGGTCGATCGGTTGTCGGATCTGGCCGTGCTGCGGGCAGATCGCGAGATCCCGGATCCGCCGGAGTACGGGGACGCCGACAAGGTGAAGGTCGGCAATCTGGTGGTTGCCGTGGGAAATCCGCTGGGGCTGGCGGGCAGCGTGACGGCTGGAGTGGTGAGTGCACTCGGGCGATCGCTGCCGGTCCGGTCGGGGACGGCGAGCCGGATCATCGAGGACGTGATCCAGACCGACGCGGCACTCAACCCGGGCAACTCCGGGGGAGCGCTTGCCGACGGCAACGGCCGGGTGATCGGGATCAACACGGCGGTCGCTGGCATCGGTCTCGGGCTGGCCGTGCCGATGAATCCGACGACCCGGCGGATCATCTACTCGCTGCTGCACGACGGCCGGGTTCGCCGGGCGTACCTCGGGCTGGTCACCACCCCGGCCCCGCTGCGCCCGCAGTTGGCCGAGCGCTTCGGTCAGCGGAACGCGTTGCGAGTGGTCGAGGTCATCTCCGGCAGCCCAGCTGCCGACGCGGGGTTGAGGCAAGGCGATCTGGTGCTCGCCGTCGACGGCACTCCGCTGCGGGACGCCCAATCCCTCCAGCGGCAACTCTTCGCCGACGCGATCGGCCGGCGTACCGAGATCACCGCGGTCCGCAACGGCGCCCTGGTCGACGTCGTCGCTGAGCCGGCCGAGCTCAGCGACTGAGCGAAGCCTTCAGCAGTACGCCGGCCCCGGGCGCCATCGGCGCCTTGGGAAAGGTGAAGTCACGGGTCACCTCGATGAACCCCAACCTCTCGTGGAGGTCGAGGGTTGCGCCGTTGCCGATATTCGCGAAGTAGTAGATCTCCCTGGCGCGCCCGGCCGTCCATCGCATCCGGTCGAGTGTGAGCAGCTCTCCGATCCCGTACCGCCGCCAGGCCGGCGCCACGATCAGGCCGACCAGGTAGTAGCCGGTCGGCGCCGCCGGATGCTCAGGCGTGAGGTCGTGGTGGAAGACGCCGCCGTAGGCGACCACCTCAGAGCCCGCGCAGGCGACCGCGACGTACCGGTCCTCTCGCTCGAGATCGTCGAGCAACATCAGCCGGCGCTTCTCCACCGGCCCGCCGGTCCGGCTGACGATCAGTTCGGCGCAGACGGCGAGATCCGCGGCGACGGCCGGCCGGACCGAGATCGCGCTCGCTGCCGCTCGGCGGGTCGAGTCGGGGTCGTAGGGCGCGAATCCGTTCATGAATGCAGAGCCTAGGTCGCAGGGCGATCGAGGGCCGTTGCGGAGATGGGCAACTACTTTCAGTGGGAGTAGTGTCGCGGGCAGTTAGCTACCCGGACCGCCCCCTGGAGGCTGCCATGCGTCGTCGTACCTTGCTGGGCTCGATCGTTGCCGCTCCGTTGGGGGCGGCGGTGCTCGGTCAGACAGCGCCGGCCGCCGCGGCCGCGAGCAGTATCGATCCGCGCGTCGACTGGGGAGCGTGGGAGGGCTGGGGGACATCGCTGTGCTGGTGGGGCAAGGCGCACGGCAACCGGGACGACCTGGCCGACGTCTTCTTCACCCGCGGCAACGTCCAGTACCAGGGCACGACCCTCCCCGGCCTCGGGCTCAACATCGCCCGCTACAACGCCGGCGCCTGCTCGACCAAGCCGATCAACGGCGAGTCGATGGTCCGCTCGCCCAACATCGGCGACCCCCGGCAGATCGACGGTTACTGGCTCGACTGGTTCAGCGCGGACCCGTCGTCGGCGAGCTGGAACTGGTACGTCGACAGCGCCCAGCGCAACCTGATGTGGAAGGCGCGCGACCGTGGCGTCAACCGGATCGAGCTGTTCTCCAACTCACCGATGTGGTGGATGTGCCAGAACCACAACCCCTCCGGTGCGGCCAACGGCGGCGACAACCTGCAGAGCTGGAACCACCAGCAGCACGCCGTGTACCTCGCCACTGTCGCCCGCTACGCCCACGACCACTGGGGTGTCGACTTCACCTCGGTAGAGCCCTTCAACGAGCCGGACGGCAACTGGTGGAAGGCTGACGGCTCCCAGGAGGGCTGCCACTTCGAACCGGCCACCCAGCGCCCAGTGATCAACTACCTGCGCGCAGAGCTGAACTCCCGCGACCTGGGCTGGATGCCGATCGCAGCGTCCGACTCCTGGGGCTATGACTCGGCCCTGTCCACTTGGAACAGCTTCGACAGCACCACGCGCGGCAACGTCGGCCGCATCAACGTGCACGGCTACCAGCAGGGCGGTGGCCGCCGGGACCTCCTGTACTCCGCTGCGAAGGCCGCCGGCCGCAAGGTGTGGAACTCGGAGTACGGCGAGAGCGACGCCACCGGGATGAGCCTGGCCAGCAACCTCAACCTCGACTTCCGCTGGCTGCACCCGTCCGCTTGGGTGTACTGGCAAGTGGTGGACGGAGGGGGCTGGGGGCTGATCGATGACCTCGGTGGGGGAGTCACCGGCGAGGCCAGCCCGAAGTACTACGTCCTGGCCCAGTACGCCCGCCACATCCGCCCCGGCATGCGCATCATCGACGGCGGCAACGGCAACACCATCGCGGCGTACGACCCCACCGCCCGCAAGCTCGTCATCGTCGCCACCAACTACGGCACCGCCCAATACCTCGACTTCGACCTGGCCAAGTTCACCAAGCCCTCCACCGACGGCGCCGCCATCCCACGCTGGTCCACCATCACGGGTGGCTCAGAGCGGTACCAGTTCCACCAGGACACCACCATGCACGGCACCCGCTTCTGGTCCTGGTTCGAACCCAACACCGTCCAGACCTTCGAGATCCCCGACGTCACCCTCTGAGGCAGACTCAGCCCCATGGACCTCACCGACGGCTGGACATTCGAGGCAATCGTCCAAGAAGGCGCCCCAGTCGACCTGGCAGGCGCCAACCCATGGAGCGCCGACTGGGTCCCGGTACCAGTCGGCAACATCACCGTCGAGCACCCGTCGTACCCGGGACAACTACACAACCTGTCCGTCTACAAGCTCGCCGGCCAGAATCCATCGATCTTCTTCGCAGCCGGCGAACTCTCGAACAGCGCCTGGGCCTTCTACCTGCCGACCAATCCGACACGCGAGTTTCTCGCCCGTCACCGCGGCTAGCGACGAATCACCAGCCGCGGGCGCGCCATTCGCCGAGGTGGGGGCGTTCGGTGCCGAGGGTGGTGTCGGCGCCGTGGCCGGGGTAGACCCAGGTTTCGTCGGGGAGGCGGGCGAAGAGTTTGGTCTCGACGTCGTGGAGGAGGGAGTCGAAGTTGGCTTTGACGCCTCTGGTGTTGCCTACGCCGCCGGGGAAGAGGGAGTCGCCGGTGAAGAGGTGCGGGGGACCGGTGGGGTCGTCGTAGAGGAGGGCGATCGAGCCGGGGGTGTGGCCGACCAGCGTGATCACCTCGAGGGTGAGTTCGCCGAAGTGGATGCGGTCGCCGTCGGTGACGGGCTCATCCGTGGGGACCGGGATGCCTTCGGCGTCGTCTCGGCCAGCGACGGTGGTGGCGTTCGTACGGGCCACCACCTCGGCCAGCGCCTGCCAGTGGTCGCCGTGCTGGTGGGTGGTGATGACACGGCTGATGCCGCCCTCGCCGATCACCTTGAGCAGGGTCTCGGCCTCGTCGGCGGCGTCGATCAGCACCTGCTCGTCGGTGAGCCGGCTGCGCAGCAGGTAGGCGTTGTTGTTGCCCGGACCCACGGCGACCTTGGTGATCATCAGCTTGGCCAGCTCGTGCGTCTGCGCCGGCCCACCGACGTGGACGTTGCCGTGATACTCCGTCATGCGCTCTCCTCGGTTCATCCCCAGGGCGGTGCCTGCGGCACGTCGCCACCCAGCTCACTACCGTCGCTCCGGCCGAGCACCCAGCTCAGCAGAGCGGCGCTGCCACCAGTGAGGATCCTTGCACCGGCCGGGGGCTCAGGCGACACCCAGGGTGAGTCCGTACTCCGCAACGCCACAGCGAACTCACTAGGCCACCTGCTGGTCGTGTAAGTGAGCAGCACGTCGCGGGACCCGACCGGTACGTCTTCGAACGTGTACCCCAGCCCCAGGTCGACGTGATGCACCTCCAGCTCGCACAGCCGTGCCGTCACTACCTGCGTCGCAGCACGGACCGCTCCACTCGGCCACGTCACCTCTGCCGTCCATGCCGCCGCCGGGAGATCCTCGAAGCGCTCCAGCAGCCGCGCCTGCGTGTCGGCGATGTCCTGGGCCTGCTCCCGCACCGGCCGGGCGGCCCCGTCAGCGATGTCCGACTCGCGCGCTTCCACCGACACGTACATTGGTTTACGGACGCCGGTACGGGCCCAGTCGCACAAGTTCACGAGCGCGTCGGCGTTGCGGGCCACATGGCTCAGTACGTGCCCGATGGTCCAGCCGGGCAGCAATGACGGCCGCAGTACTGCGTCGTCCGGTAGTTGGGTAACGGTGTCGAGCAGGCGCCGGCTCGCGGACGGTAACTCGGCGATCAGGCGGCTCGTTGGCTCCGGTGCGACCATGTGGGGACTCTATCGAATATGCTTTCGAAAGCGCCTGCGGAACCGGCGCGGAAGTTTTTGTCGGTGGGCCCGGTTAGCATCACGGACGCCCCTGGAAATCCCTCGAGAACGGCTGAGAGTAGAGCTTGTGTCTGACCGTCTGATCGTGCGTGGAGCGCGTGAGCACAACCTGAAGGACGTCTCGCTCGACCTGCCGCGCGACGCCATGATCGTCTTCACCGGGCTGTCCGGGTCCGGCAAGTCCAGCCTGGCCTTCGACACGATCTTCGCCGAGGGCCAGCGGCGCTACGTCGAGTCGCTGTCCGCGTATGCCCGGCAGTTCCTCGGCCAGATGGACAAACCCGACGTCGACTTCATCGAGGGCCTGTCGCCGGCCGTCTCGATCGACCAGAAGTCGACCTCGAAGAACCCGCGCTCGACCGTCGGCACGATCACCGAGGTGTACGACTACCTCCGGCTGCTGTTCGCCCGGGCCGGCCGCCCGCACTGCCCCGAGTGCGGCGAGCCGATCGCCAAGCAGACCCCGCAACAGATCGTCGACCGGGTGCTGGAGCTGGACGAGGGCACCCGGTTCCAGGTGCTCGCACCGGTGATCCGCGGCCGCAAGGGGGAGTACCTCGACCTCTTCCGCCAGCTCACCGGCCAGGGCTTCTCCCGGGCCCGGGTGGACGGCGAGACGATCCAGCTCACCGAGCCGCCGAAGCTGGACAAGCAGAAGAAGCACACGATCGACGTCGTGGTCGACCGGCTCGCGGTCAAGGGCAGCGCGAAGCAGCGGCTGACCGACTCGGTGGAGACCGCGCTCGGGCTGTCCGGCGGCATCGTCACGCTCGACTTCGTCGACCTGCCGGAGAAGGACCCGGGCCGCGAGCGCCGGTTCTCCGAGAAGCTCGCCTGCCCCAACGATCACCCCCTCGCGATCGACGAGCTGGAGCCCCGCTCCTTCTCCTTCAACTCCCCGTACGGCGCCTGCCCGGTCTGCTCCGGACTCGGCACCCGGATGGAGGTCGATCCCGAGCTGCTCGTCCCGGACCCGTCGAAGTCGCTCGACGAGGGCGCGATCCAGCCGTGGGCCGGCGCCAACGTCACGCAGTACTTCGAGCGCCTGCTGAGCGCCCTGGCCAAGGACCTCGGCATCAAGACCAGCACCCCGTTCGCCGAGCTGCCCGCCAAGGCGAAGAAGTCGCTGCTGACCGGCCACGAGACCCAGGTCCACGTCTCGTACAAGAACCGCTACGGCCGCGAGCGGTCGTACAACACGACCTTCGAGGGCGTGATCCCGTACGTCGAGCGCCGGCACGCGGAGGCGTCCAGCGACACCAGCCGGGACCGGTTCGAGGGCTACATGCGCGAGGTGCCCTGCCTGGCCTGCAACGGCGCCCGGCTGAAGCCGATCTCGCTCGCGGTGACGATGGGCGGCAAGAACATCGCCGAGATCGGCGCGATGTCGATCGACGAGGTGCACGACTTCCTGGCCGGCATGGTGCTGTCGCCGCGGGAGATGCAGATCGCCGAGCGGGTGGTGAAGGAGATCGGCGAGCGGCTGCAGTTCCTGCTCGACGTCGGCCTGGACTACCTGGCGCTGAACCGGCCGGCCGGCTCGCTGTCCGGTGGCGAGGCGCAGCGGATCCGGCTCGCGACCCAGATCGGCTCCGGCCTGGTCGGCGTGCTGTACGTGCTCGACGAGCCGTCGATCGGTCTGCACCAGCGCGACAACCGGCGGCTGATCGAGACCCTGGTCCGGCTGAAGAACCTGGGCAACACGCTGATCGTCGTCGAGCACGACGAGGACACCATCGACCACGCCGACTGGGTGGTCGACATCGGCCCGGGCGCCGGTGAGCACGGCGGCCAGGTCGTCGTGTCCGGCACTGTCGAGGACCTGCGCAACCACCCGGACTCGATCACCGGCGCGTACATCTCCGGCCGCCGGGAGATCCCGATCCCGGCTGTCCGGCGTCCGCTGACCGAGGGTCGCGAGCTGAAGGTGTTCGGCGCGCGCGAGCACAACCTCAAGGACATCGACGTGGCGATCCCGCTCGGGGTCTTCGTCGCGGTCACCGGGGTGTCCGGCTCGGGCAAGTCCACGCTGGTCAACGACATCCTCTACACGTCGCTGGCGCGGCAGATCTACGGCGCCAAGACGATCCCGGGCCGGCACACCAAGATCTCCGGGCTCGAGCTGGTCGACAAGGTGATCCACGTCGACCAGTCGCCGATCGGGCGGACGCCGCGGTCCAACCCGGCGACGTACACGGGCGTCTGGGACCACGTCCGCAAGCTGTTCGCGGAGACGCCGGAGGCGAAGGTCCGCGGATACCAGCAGGGCCGGTTCTCGTTCAACGTCAAGGGCGGCCGCTGTGAGGCCTGCTCGGGTGACGGCACGCTGAAGATCGAGATGAACTTCCTGCCGGACGTCTATGTGCCGTGCGAGGTCTGTCACGGCGCCCGGTACAACCGGGAGACGCTCGAGGTGCACTACAAGGGCAAGACGGTCGCGGACATCCTGGACATGCCGATCGAGGAGGCCGCGGACTTCTTCGCCGCGATCCCGGCGATCGCCCGGCACCTGACCACGCTGAACGAGGTCGGTCTGGGGTACGTCCGGCTCGGGCAGCCGGCGCCGACGCTGTCCGGTGGCGAGGCGCAACGGGTCAAGCTGGCGTCGGAGTTGCAGAAGCGTTCGACCGGGCGGACCGTCTATGTGCTGGACGAGCCGACGACGGGTCTGCACTTCGAGGACATCCGCAAGCTGCTCGGCGTGCTGGGCAGCTTGGTGGACAAGGGCAACTCGGTGCTCGTCATCGAGCACAACCTCGACGTCATCAAGACGGCTGACTGGATCGTCGACCTCGGCCCGGACGGCGGTCGTCGCGGCGGCACGCTGGTGGCGGAGGGTACGCCGGAAGAGGTCGCGGCCAACCCGGCGTCGTACACCGGGGAGTTCCTGGCCGAGATCCTGCACGGTCGCGCGGCCAAGCCGAGCGCGAAGAAGGCGGCGCCCGCTCCGGCCCCGAAGAGCACGGCGGTGAAGAAGACGGCCACGGCCAAGAAGTCCGTGGCGAAGAAGACTGCGGTGAAGTCGACGGCGAGGACCGCTGCGGCGAAGACGGCTCCGGTGAAGAGCACGGCAACGAAGAAGGCCGCGCCGGCCAAGAAGGTGGCGGCCCGCAAGCGCGCCTGAGAAGGTGCTGGCAGTTCAGCGCGTCGGCTGACGCGCTGGGGCCTGACTAGTACGTTCAGAACCCCCGCATCCGGGCTGCCCGGGCGGGGGTTCTGTGCGTTATTCGGTAAAGGCCGGGTGGGTGGTTGAACCATCTTGGCGACTGATCCGTGTAGCGAAGGTATCGACCACGGCCGGCGCCCGGATTTGGTGCGGTCGGCTACAACAGCAAGTAAGCAAGCGTTCAACTACTTTGCCAGCAGGCTCTTGGAGGTCCAGATTCATGAGCGACGACAGAACGGCAGAACTCGCCCGGGCGATCGACACGTTGCGTGACCGGCGGGCGGTGCTCCGCGGCGCTGCGGTGGCCGGTCTCGCCGGTGTCAGCGTGCCGTTGCTCGCCGCGTGCGGTGGCAGCGACGACGCGGGTACGCCGTCCGGCGGCGGCACCACGTCAGCGCCGACCAGCGCACCGACCTCGGCTCCTTCCTCCGGTACGCCGTCCAGCGGCGGCGGGGGATCGGTCCTCGGCCCGACCAGCGATGTGCCGGTGGGGGGAGGCAAGGTGTTCGACAAGATCGTGGTGACCCAGCCGAAGGCCGGTGAGTTCAAGGCGTTCACCGCGGTCTGCACGCACGCCGGCTGTCTGGTCCGCACCGTCGAGAACAACACCATCAACTGCCCCTGCCACGGCAGCAAGTACTCCGCCGAAGACGGCAGCGTCCAGGGCGGCCCGGCCCCGGCACCGCTCGCGGCGGTCCAGGTCACCGTCCAAGGCGGCAACATCCTCGGCCCCGCCTGACCATCCCGGCGAAAGAGACCCACACCCGCTGAGCTTGAACACCCAATGGCGACCTAGGACATGCCGTGCAATGTCCAAACCCCCCAGAAGGTGTTCAAGCCCACCGGAAGCTGGCCAAACCCGCCAGATGCGGGCTCGGACACCTGACGGTGACCTAGGACATGCTGTGCGATGTCCAAACCCGCCGGATGGTGTTCAAGCCCACCGGAAGCTGGCCAAACCCGCCAGATGCGGGCTCGGACACCTGACGGTGACCTGGGACATGCTGTGCGGTGTCCGGGCCCGCCGGATGGTGTTCAAGCCCGCCGGATGGTGTTCACGGTCGCGGGAAGGTGTTGACGGCGGCTGGTTGGTGGGTGGCTGGGTCGGGGGGACCGGCGTACAGGAGTTTGTTGGGGGAGCCGGTGCCGGGGTCGGGGAGTTTGTTGGGGGTGGTGGCGCTGAGGAGGGCGGTGGCGACGTCGGCGGGCTTGGCGTCGGGGTGCGCGCTCAGGTAGAGGGCGATGGCGCCGGTGACGTGGGGGGTCGCCATCGACGTGCCGCTCATCTTGGCGGTGGCGTCGGGCGAGGTGATGCCGACCGACTCGATGTCGACGCCGGGGGCGAAGAGGTCGACGCACTTGCCCCAGTTGGAGAAGTTCGCCTTCGCGTCCTTGTCGTCGGTGGCGCCGACCGTGATCGCCGCCGGCGCGTCGGCCGGCGAGTTGTTGCAGGCGTCCGAGGAGTCGTTGCCAGCAGCAACGGCATAGGTGACGCCGGAGTCGATCGACGCCTTGAGGGCCGCGTCCAGGGCGGCGTCGGCGTTGCCGCCGAGGCTCATGTTCGCGACCGCGGGCTTCTTCGCGTTCGCCGTCACCCACTCGATCCCGGCCACGACGGTCTCGGTGGTGCCGGAGCCGTTGCAGTCGAGCACGCGGACGCCGTAGACCTTCGCGCCCTTGGCCAGCCCGAAGTTCGTACCGGCGATGGTGCCGGACACGTGACTGCCGTGGCCCATGCAGTCGACGCCCTTCTGCCCGTCGCCGACGGTGTCGGTGCCGACCGCGGCGCGGCCGCCGAAGTCCTGGTGGGCGGCGTAGATGCCGGTGTCGATCACGTACACGCTGACGTTGTCGGCCGTTGCCGAGGGCTCGTACTTCTGGTCCAGCGGCAGGTCGCGCTGGTCGGTGCGGTCCAGACCCCACGGCGGGTTGTCCTGGTTCGCGCTGAACCGCTGGTTCTGCTGGACGAACGCGACCCGCGAGTCGCGGGCCATCTTCTGGGCCTGTTCCGGCGACATGCTCGCCGAGAAGCCCTTGATCGAGGCGCTGAACTGCCGGCGGACCTTCGCGTCGTACGAGGTCGCGAGGTTCTGCGTGGTCACCCGGGTCTCCGCGGCCGAGCGCGCCCCGGACAGCACGACGATGTAGCTGCCCGGAACGGCGGTCGTGCTGTCGGCCCCGCGGACGGCTGAGGTCGAGCGGGCCGCCGCAGTCGCCGAGGTCGACTGGTCCGCCGCGGTCGACTGGGGCGGTGGGGTGGGCGAGGAGTCGTCCAGGGGGATCACGCCGGCCTGACTGCTGGGCGCGGTGGCGAGCAGGCCGGCCACGGCGAGCGCGACGGCTGCCGTCGTACCGGCAGCGGCCCTGAGCCGAGGCCGAGGCCGGGTTCGACGCGAAGACCAGCGCGGTGTTGTCACTGGGGACATGGGCGGAACTCCCTCGAGTCAGCGCGGGCCCGGTTGCCTCACGCACGGATCCTGCACGTCAACCCTGAGTGACAAGCTACGGACCGCGCCCGCCCCAACCGCGGATCAAACGACCGCTATGAGACAACCCGCAACACGACCGTCGCCCGATCGCAAGGTGCGGCGTGATCTGTCGGCGCAGCGAACTAGGCTGGGTCGGTGGCTGATCCCTCCTCCTACCGTCCCGCCCCGGGGTCGATTCCCGACTCGCCCGGTGTGTACCGCTTCAGCGACGCCGGCGGGCGGGTGATCTACGTCGGCAAGGCGAAGAACCTGCGCTCCCGGCTGTCGTCGTACTTCCAGGACCTGGTCAACCTGCACCCGCGGACCCAGTCGATGGTGACGTCCGCGGCGAAGGTCGACTGGACCGTGGTGGCCAACGAGGTCGAGTCGCTGCAGCTGGAGTACTCCTGGATCAAGGAGTACGACCCGCGCTTCAACGTGAAGTACCGCGACGACAAGTCGTACCCGTGGCTCGCCATCACCCTCAACGAGGAGTACCCGCGGGTGATGGTCGGCCGCGGCCCGAAGAAGAAAGGCGTCCGGTACTTCGGTCCGTACAGCCACGCCTGGGCGATCCGCGAGACCGTCGACCTGCTGCTCCGGGTGTTCCCGATGCGCTCGTGCAGCAAGGGCGTCTTCAACCGGCACCGCCAGATGGGCCGGCCCTGCCTGCTCGGCTACATCGGTAAGTGCGCGGCACCCTGCACCGGCCAGGTCAGCCAGGAGGAGCACCGCAAGATCGTCGAGGACTTCTCGGCGTTCCTTTCCGGTCAGACCGCGACGTACGTGCGCCGGCTGGAGAAGGAGATGAAGGCGGCGGCGGCCGAGCTGGAGTACGAGCGGGCCGCGAAGATCCGCGACGACCTGAGCGCTCTCGACAAGGCGCTGGCCAAGAACGCGGTCGTCCTCGGCGACGGTACGGACACGGACGTGATCGCGCTGTCGGAGGACCCGCTGGAGGTCGCAGTGCAGATCTTCTATGTCCGTGGCGGCCGGATCCGCGGTCAGCGCGGCTGGATCGCGGACAAGGCCGACGGTGACGCGACGACCGCCGACCTGGTCGAGCGGTTCATCCAGCAGCTGTACGCCGGTGACAACGCCGACGCGATCCCGCGCGAGATCCTGGTGCCGACGGAGCCCGCGGGGGAGGAGGCCCTGGTCGAGTGGCTGTCGGAGTTCCGTGGCTCGCGGGTGGCGATCCGGGTGCCGCAACGCGGTGACAAGAAGGACCTGATGGCGACCGTCGAGCGCAACGCGCAGCAGACGCTCGCGATGCACAAGACCAAGCGGGCCAGCGATCTGACCACCCGCAACCTCGCGCTGGAGGAGATCCAGGCCGCGCTCGACCTGCCCGAGGTCCCGCTGCGGATGGAGTGTTACGACGTCTCCAACCTGCAGGGCACCGAGGTGGTCGCCTCGATGGTGGTCTTCGAGGACGGGCTGCCGCGCAAGAGCGAGTACCGCCGGTTCGTGATCAAGGGCGTCGACGGCCAGAACGACGTCGCCTCGATCGCCGAGGTGCTGACCCGGCGGTTCAAGCGGATGCTGGAGGACCGGGCCGGGATCCCCGAGGGGGAGGATCCGACGGCGTACCTGATCGACCCGGACACCGGCCGGGCGAAGAAGTTCGCCTACACGCCGAGCCTGGTCGTCGTCGACGGTGGTCCGCCGCAGGTCGCGGCCGCCCGGCAGGCGATGGACGAGCTCGGCCTCGGCGACATCCCGGTCTGCGGCCTGGCCAAGCGGCTCGAGGAGGTCTGGCTGCCAGACGACGAGGACCCGGTCATCTTCTCCCGTACGTCCGAAGGCCTGTACCTGTTGCAGCGGCTGCGCGACGAGGCGCACCGGTTCGCGATCACCCATCACCGCAATCGCCGGTCCAAGTCGATGGTCGAGAGCGTGCTCGACGAGGTCACCGGGCTGGGCGAAGTACGGCGCAAGACGTTGCTCAAGCATTTCGGGTCGCTGAAGAAGTTGCGCCAGGCCACCGTCGACGAGGTCGCCGAACTGCCGGGTTTCGGGCGCCGGACGGCCGAGTCGGTCGTACTGGCAGTGAACTCCGCGGCAACGAAGGCCGACACTTCCCGGGCACCGTCGGTCAACACCGCGACGGGCGAGATACTGGACGACGACGGGCCGGAGCTCACCGGCCTGCGCCACGGGGACCCGAACGGGGAGAACTGAGAACTGATGGACGAGTCGAGCGGCAACCTCATCATCGTGTCCGGAATGTCCGGCGCGGGACGGAGCTCGGTCGCGGACGTGCTGGAGGACCTCGGCTGGTTCGTGGTCGACAACCTGCCACCGATGTTCCTGACCACGATCGTCGAGCAGATCGTCGGCACCGGCGCCTCGCCGCGGCTGGCGATCGTGGTGGATGTGCGGACCGGGATGTTCTTCGACGAGCTGGGCTCGGCGATCCAGGACCTGCGGACCAAGGGCTACCGGCCGGTGACGCTGTTCCTGGAGGCCTCCGACGACGTGATCGTGCGCCGGCAGGAGAGCGTCCGGCGGCCGCACCCGCTGCAGGGTGAGGGCCGGCTGCTGACCGGGATCCAGCGCGAGCGCGAGCTGCTCGGCGACATCCGGGCCGGCGCCGACATGGTGATCGACACCTCGAACCTGAACATCCACCAGCTCGCCGCGAAGATCGTGAACGCCTTCGGCGACGAGGACAACGCCGAGCTGCGGGCCACCGTGGTGTCGTTCGGCTTCAAGTACGGGATCCCGGTCGACGCCGACGTGGTGGCCGACATGCGGTTCATCCCGAACCCGTACTGGCAGCCCGACCTGCGCCCGATGACGGGCCAGGACAAGCCTGTGTCAGACTTCGTGCTCGGTCATCCGCTGGCCCAGCAGTTCCTGCAGAACTATGTGGACGTGCTGGACACGCTGCGGACCGGTTATCTGAACGAGGGCAAGCGATTCGTCACGGTCGCGATCGGCTGCACCGGCGGCAAGCACCGGAGCGTCGCGATGGCCGAGGAGATCGGCAAACGGCTGCGCGAGAAGGGCTCACCGACGTTGGTAGTGCACCGGGATCTGGGGCGGGAGTGACGCGAGCTCCACGGGTAGTCGCATTGGGTGGCGGGCACGGGCTCGCCGCCTCGCTGTCCGCACTGCGTCAGGTCACCGACCAGCTCACCGCCGTCGTCACGGTCGCCGACAACGGCGGTTCGTCGGGCCGGCTGCGCAAGGAGCTCGGCGTACTGCCACCCGGCGACCTGCGGATGGCGCTGGCCGCGCTGTGCCGCGACGACGAGTGGGGCCGTACGTGGGCCGACGTCCTGCAGCATCGATTCCGTAGCGACGGCGAGCTGCACGACCACGCGGTCGGCAACCTGCTGATCGTCGCGTTGTGGGAGCTCCTCGGCGAGGCGGTCGACGGCCTGGACTGGGTGGCGAGACTGCTCGGCGCCCAGGGCCGGGTGCTGCCGATGTCCGCCGTACCGCTGGACATCACCGCCCGGGTGATCGGACTGGACCCCGCCCACCCCGAGGCAATCACTGAGATCCGTGGCCAGGCCGAGGTCGCCACCACCCCGGGCCATGTCGTCGACGTGGCGCTGGACCCGGCCGACCCGCCCGCTTGCCCAGAAGCCCTGGTTGCCATCGCCGAGGCCGACTGGGTCGTCGTCGGCCCCGGTTCCTGGTTCACCTCGGTCATCCCGAACTTGCTCGTCCCGGCTCTGTCGCGCGGTCTCCAGGACACGAGCGCCCGCCGGCTGCTGACCCTCAACCTCGGCGAGCAGAAGGGCGAGACCGACGGCTTCTCCCCGGAGACGCATCTCGAGGTACTGGCCGCCCATGCTCCGGACCTCCGGATCGACGTGGTGCTGGCCGACGAGGAGCACGTGCCCGACCCCGGATCCCTGGCCCGTACGGCGGAATCGCTCGGCGCTGAGCTGATCGTCGCCGACATCGCCGACGACGAGCGCCACCTGCACCACGCCCCGGACAAACTGGCCAAGGTCTACCGCGAGATCTTCGGTTAGCCCACCGGAACGGCGCCCCCGGTGTCCTCGAAGACGATCTTGCCGGCGGCGTCGTAACCCGTGACCTTGCCTGACACCGGTAGCCCGCCGGGTTGCTTCTCGATGCCCCAGGTGGCGAAGCCGGGGGTGACGAGGGCCTCCCTCGGGCTGCCGGTCACCGGCCTGCCCACCACCCGGACCACCGACTCGGGCACCCTGCTCCAGGTCATCGAGATCTTGCGGCTCTTGGTGTCGGCCTCCGGGGCCGGGGGCAGCGAAGGCTGGCTCGCCAGCGTCGTCCGCCGGTAGTTGTCGTCGCCTCCGCGGGGGGACTTGCCCTTCAGCTGGCACGTTACGGCGATCGTGCGATCGGGGGAGAGGATGACGGCCTGGAACCCGTCACCCATGCCGGTCTTGAGCGGAACGCTCCACTTGCTGTTGATCGGTCCGGCTTTGTCCCCGGAAGGTGGCATGTGCTCGCGCCATGTCTTGTCGCTTGGGCCGCACCGCGTGATGATCTCGGCGTCGGCCAGCGGACTGACCGACGGCGGTGGCTCGATCAGCTTGCCGCTGACGGGGTCGACGAGCTTGCCGGTCGTGACGTCCACCCGGAAGGTCTGCCCGCTGCTCCCCGCGGGCTGAGTGGCGTCGGGGCGGTCGGCCACCCAGGTACTGACTCCGGCGACCACGGCGGCCGTCGTGAGTGCGGCTGCGGTTGCGGTGGCGAGTCTCCGGGTGCGGGTGGTTCGACGGCCGCGGCGGACGATGTCGTCGACGGAGTGGCGGAGCGGGCGGCCGGTGTCGTCGGCGGCCTCGGTGAGAAGGTCTTCGATTCTCATGACGGGATCCTTTCGAGGCTGACGAGGAGTTCGCGCAGCTGCGTGAGGCCACGGGCGGTCTGGCTCTTGACTGTCCCGGGGCTGATGCCGAGGACCTGGGCCGACTCCTCGATGCTGAGGTCGGCGTAGTGCCGGAGTACGACGCACGCCCGCTGACCGGCCGGGATCTGGGCCAGGGCGGCGACCACCAGCTGGCGGGTGTCGATCGTGCCGACGGGGTCGGGCTGTGGCCGCCGCGGCTCACCCGGCTCTGCAGTCGCCTTTTCGCGCCGCCAGGGCCGTTTGGCCTGGTCGAGCACGGCCGAGACGACGACCTTGTGGGCATAGGTGTTGAGGCCGTGCTCACGGTTGAGCTCGGGCCAGCGGCGGTAGATCCGGACCAGGGCGTCCTGGGCGGCGTCCTCGGCCCGGTGCCAGTCACCGCACATCAGGTACGCCGTACGCCGCAGCCTGCCGATACTCGCCTCCGCGAACTCGGTGAACTCCGGCTCGTCGCGTCTTCGCATGCAGAGCTCCTCTCATTTCGGGAGGGGTAACGACAGGACCGGCACGAAAGGTTGCCGCAACGCGTAACACCAGCCACTTCTGACAGTTGGACCACAGGTGACCATCCACATCCATCCGAGCGGAGCGAGGATGGGGCGAGGGTCTTTGACAGGAGTGGGAGGATTCACTACATGGCGATGACAGCACAGGTGAAGTCCGAGCTGACCAGTATCCAGGTCACCAAACCCTGTTGCCGCAAGGCCGAGGTGTCGTCCGTGCTGCGGTTCGCGGGCGGTCTGCACATCGTGTCCGGCCGGATCGTGGTGGAGGCGGAGCTCGACAGCGGGGCGGCCGCGCGGCGGTTGCGCAAGGACATCGCGGAGATCTTCGGGCACCCGTCGGACGTGGTGGTGATCTCGCCGTCGGGAATCAGGAAGCAGACCAAGTACGTCGTCCGCGTGGTCCGCGACGGCGATGCGCTGGCGCGGCAGACAGGACTTGTGGACAACCGTGGCCGGCCGGTGCGGGGTCTGCCCCCGGCGGTGGTCTCCGGGGCGTCCTGCGACGCCGTGGCGGCTTGGCGGGGTGCGTTCCTGGCGCACGGGTCGCTGACCGAGCCTGGGCGGTCTTCGTCGCTCGAGGTGACGTGCCCTGGTCCGGAGGCTGCGCTGGCTCTCGTCGGGGCTGCACGACGGCTGGGGATCGGTTCGAAGGCGCGTGAGGTCCGCAACGTCGACCGCGTGGTGATCCGTGACGGTGACGCCATCGGCGCCCTGTTGACGCGGCTCGGCGCGCACGAGTCGGTACTGGCCTGGGAAGAGCGCCGGATGCGCCGCGAGGTGCGTGCGACCGCCAACCGGCTGGCCAACTTCGACGACGCGAACCTGCGTCGTTCCGCGCGGGCAGCCGTCGCGGCCGGTGCGCGGGTCGAGCGGGCGCTGGAGATCCTCGGCGACGACGTACCGGACCACCTGCAGGTGGCGGGCAGGCTACGGCTGGAGCACAAGCAGGCCAGCCTCGAAGAGCTCGGCCAGCTGCACGAGCCGGCGCTGACCAAGGACGCGGTCGCCGGTCGTATCCGTCGCCTGCTGGCGATGGCCGACAAGCGAGCCGCCGATCTCGGCATCCCGAACACCGAGGCCAATCTGACCCCGGACATGCTCGACCCGGCTTAGGACGCCCTAACCCTCCGCGGAGCGCGGAGGGCTGAAGGATTTCCCCTGGATTCCGCGCGTTTCCGGGCTTTTGTCCGCCCGATCGGTTCCGCTGAGCCATCGGCTCGGCGCATTGTGTGCGTGCCCATTCCACGGTAGGGGCCAGACCGGCTCCTCCCGTGGTTTCCGCCCCTGAGGGAGCACACACATGAAGCGCAGTTTCCGCGCGGGCCTGGCAGTTGCGGCGATCGCCGCCGTCGCCGGCCTGACAAACATCAGCGGTGTCCAAGCAGCGACGCCGACCGCCGACAAGGCCCCTTCGCCGCTCGGCGCGGCACAGGCCAACGCGGCCAAGCTCGGCCTCGGCAGCCCGGCCGATCTCAAGGCCCGCGATGTCGTCGTCGACGCCGACGGTTCGAGCCATGTCCGCTTCGACCGCAGCTACCAGGGACTGCCCGTGGTCGGTGGCGACTTCGTCGTCCACCAGACCAAGGCGGGTGCCGTCCGGTCCACCTCGGGTGGCGCCGGCGTGCTGAACCTGTCCGTCAAGCCGGCCGTGGCCGCCTCGACCGCGCTGGCCGCCGCCAAGCAGAAGGCCGGCAAGCAGCAGCTCGTCGTGTTCGTCACCGACGCCGGCCAGTCCCGGCTGGCGTACAAGGTGACCAGCACCGGTCGCAAGGCCGACGGACAGCCGACCGGGACCGAGACCTACGTGGACGCTCAGAACGGCAAGGTCCTCGACAGTTGGAGCACTGTTCAGGACGACCTGGGCAGCGGCGCCGGCCTGTACGTCGGTACGGTCGGCCTGGACACCACGCACGGGACCAGCAGCTACTCGATGGTGGACCCGGTCCGCGGTGGCAACGCGACGTACAACGCCGGTGTGCTGTTCACCGACGCCGACAACGTCTGGGGGACCGGTTCGAACAGCAACGCGCAGTCGGCCGGCGTCGACGCGCACTACGGCATCGCCAAGACGTGGGACTACTACAAGAACGTGCACGGCCGGAACGGCATCGCCAACGACGGGGTGGGCGCGAAGTCCTACGTCCACGACGGCGCCTACGTGAACGCGTCCTGGAGCGACTCCTGCTTCTGCATGAAGTACGGCGACGGCGACCCGAGCCAGGGGATCGGCCCGCTCGTCGAGCTGGACATCGCCGGTCACGAGATGAGCCACGGCGTCACCAGCCGGTCCGCGAACCTGCGCTACAGCGGTGAGTCCGGCGGCCTGAACGAGTCGACCTCCGACATCTTCGGTACCGCGGTCGAGTGGTACGCCGCGAACGCCTCCGACACTCCGGACTACGTCCTGGGTGAGGAGATCTTCACGGACTACAACCCGGCGACGAACTACATCCGGCGGCTCGACAAGCCGTCGCTGGACGGTGCCAGCGCCGACTTCTGGTCCAAGAGCGTCGGCCGGCTGAACGTGCACTACTCGTCGGGCGTCGGGAACCACTGGTTCTACCTGCTGTCCGAGGGCAGCGGCGCCAAGACGATCAACGGGGTCGCGTACAACAGCCCGACCGCGAACGGCGTCACGGTGACCGGCATCGGCATCAGCAAGGCCGACAAGATCTGGTACCGCGCGCTCACCACCTACCTGACCTCCCGGTCGGACTACAAGGCGGCCCGGGCCGCCAGCCTGTCCGCGGCCACCGACCTGTACGGCGCCGGGAGCGCCGAGGTGCTGGCCGTCGGCAAGGCCTGGAGCGCGGTGAACGTCGTCAGCTGACGCGGTCGACGAGCGGTGACGAACCGATGGCCCTCGGGAGAAGTCCCGGGGGCCATCGGATGTTCTCAGTGGTCTGCTCGGAAGGCTACCGGGGAGTCACGGTGGTTATATGTGGACGGTACCAGTGGATCAAGTGGGCTGTTGGGCTAGTGTTTCGGGTGTAGCGGCAGTGCTCGAAAGCTAGTTTGAGGAGACGTAGTCCCGTGACCGTACGCGTAGGTATCAACGGCTTCGGCCGGATCGGCCGTAACTTCTTCCGCGCCGTGCAGGCGTCCGGTGCCGACATCGAGGTCGTCGCCGTCAACGACTTGACCGACAACCAGACCCTGGCCCACCTGCTCAAGTACGACTCGATCCTGGGCCGTTTCCCCGGTGACGTGTCTGCCACCGACACCGACATCAGCGTCGGCGACCACAGCTTCAAGGCGTTCGCCGAGCGCGACCCCGCGAACCTGAAGTGGTCCGACGTGGGCGCCGACATCGTGATCGAGTCGACCGGCTTCTTCACCGACGCCACCAAGGCCAAGACGCACGCCGACAACGGCGCCAAGAAGGTCATCATCTCCGCCCCGGCGAAGAACGAGGACCTGACCATCGTGATGGGCGTCAACCACGAGCTCTACGACGCGGACCAGCACACCGTCATCTCCAACGCGTCCTGCACGACGAACTGCCTCGCGCCGATGGCCAAGGCCATCCACGACGAGTTCGTCATCCAGCAGGGCCTGATGACCACGGTCCACGCCTACACCCAGGACCAGAACCTGCAGGACGGCCCGCACTCCGACCTGCGTCGCGCCCGCGCCGCGGCGATCAACGTCGTGCCGACCTCGACCGGCGCCGCCAAGGCGATCGGCCTGGTCCTGCCGGAGCTCAAGGGCAAGCTGGACGGCTACGCGCTGCGCGTTCCGGTCCCGACCGGCTCGGCCACCGACCTGACCGTCAACGTCGGCCGGGAGACCTCGGTCGAAGAGGTCAACGCCGCCGTCAAGGCCGCTGCCGAGGGTGCGCTCAAGGGCTACCTGCGGTACACCGAGGACCCGATCGTGTCGAGCGACATCGTCACCGACCCGGCCTCCTGCATCTTCGACGCCGGCCTGACCAAGGTGCTCGGCAACCAGGTGAAGGTCGTCGGCTGGTACGACAACGAGTGGGGCTACTCCAACCGCCTCGTCGACCTGGTCACCTACGTCGGCGCCTCGCTCTGACGTTCCTTTCCACAGCTTGCGTCCGAAGGTGACCCTGGTGTCGCTTCGGGCGCAAGCCTGTTTCCAGACAGGACAGCAAGAACGATGAAGACCATCGAAGACCTCGGCGACCTGGCCGGGCGCCGGGTGCTGGTGCGCTCCGACCTGAACGTGCCGATCAAGGGTGACGAGATCGGCGACGACGGCCGCATCCGGGCCAGCGTGCCGACCCTGCTGAAGCTGGCCAAGGCCGGTGCCAAGGTGATCGTGACCGCCCACCTCGGCCGGCCCAAGGGCAAGCCGAACCCCGACTTCACGCTGGCGCCGGTCGCCAAGCGACTCGGCGAGCTGCTGCAGCCCGAAGGCGTCAAGGTGCGGTTCGCCACCGACGTCACCGGCGACAGCGCGCAGGAGGCCGTGCAGGAGCTCGACGAGGGCGAGGTACTGCTGCTCGAGAACGTCCGGTACGACCCCCGCGAGGAGAGCAAGGACGAGGCCGAGCGCGGCGCGCTGGCCGAGGAGCTCGCGGGCCTGGCCGACGTGTTCGTCAGCGACGGCTTCGGTGTCGTGCACCGCAAGCAGGCCAGCGTGTACGACGTGGCCGGCAAGCTCCCGCACGCCGCCGGCGGCCTGGTGCTCGCCGAGGTCGAGGTGCTGAAGAAGCTCACCGAGAGCCCGGCCCGCCCGTACGTCGTCGTCCTGGGTGGCGCGAAGGTGTCGGACAAGCTGGCCGTGATCGACAACCTGCTGGCCAAGGCCGACAAGCTGCTGATCGGCGGTGGCATGGTCTTCACGTTCCTGAAGGCGCAGGGCCACGAGGTCGGCAAGAGCCTGCTCGAGGAAGACCAGCTGGACACGGTCAAGGGCTACCTGGAGGCCGCGAAGGCCAAGGGCGTCGAGATCGTGCTGCCGACCGACATCGTGGTCGCGCCCGAGTTCAAGGCCGACTCGCCGGCCACCGTCGTCGCCGCGGACGCGATCCCGGCCGACCAGCTCGGCCTCGACATCGGCCCGGAGTCCGGCAAGGCGTTCGCCGCGGAGATCGCGTCGGCCAAGACGGTGTTCTGGAACGGCCCGATGGGTGTCTTCGAGATGGCGGCGTTCGCGGGTGGAACCAAGGCCGTGGCGCAGGCGTTGACCGAGGTGGATGGACTGAGTGTGGTGGGTGGTGGTGACTCCGCGGCCGCAGTACGGCAGCTGGGCTTCGCCGACGACCAGTTCGGCCACATCTCGACCGGTGGCGGCGCGTCACTGGAATACCTGGAGGGCAAAGAGCTCCCGGGTCTGGCTGTGCTGGAAGAGGACTGACTACCTATGGCTGACAACGCTGCCCGTACGCCGTTGATGGCGGGCAACTGGAAGATGAATGTCAACCACGTCGAGGCCGTGCACCTGCTGCAGAAGCTGAGCTGGACGCTGCAGGACAAGAAGCACGACTTCGAGCGGGTCGAGGTGGCCGTGCTGCCGCCGTTCACCGACATCCGCAGCGTGCAGACGCTGGTCGACGGCGACCGGATGAAGATCGTCTACGGCGCGCAGGACATCTCCGTGCACGACGAGGGCGCGTACACCGGCGAGATCTCGGCGGCGATGCTGTCGAAGCTCGGCGTCACCTACGTGCTGGCGGGTCACTCCGAGCGCCGGCAGTACCACGGCGAGGACGACGCGACCGTGAACGCCAAGGCCACCAAGGCGCTCGCGGCCGGGATCACCCCGATCGTCTGCGTCGGCGAGGGGCTCGAGGTCCGCAAGGCCGACGGCCACGTCGAGCACTGCCTCGGCCAGGTCGACGGCGCGATCGCCGGGCTGAAGCCGGACGACGTCCGCAAGATCGTGATCGCCTACGAACCGGTCTGGGCGATCGGTACCGGCGAGGTCGCCACCCCCGAGGACGCGCAGGAAGTCTGCGCCGCGATCCGGGGCCGGCTGGAGGAGATTTCACCGGCAGTGGCCGACTCGGTACGGATTCTTTATGGGGGGTCGGTGAAGATGGCCAGTGCAGGTGGCATCATGGCCCAGCCGGATGTCGACGGCTGCCTGGTGGGTGGAGCAAGCCTCAAGGTGGACGAGTTCGCCGGTATCTGCCGTTACCTGGACCTTCAGTTAGGCTACTCCTCGTGATTCTCGCTTTCTCGATCGTCGTCATCATCTGCAGCCTGATCCTCACGCTGCTCGTGCTGCTGCACAAAGGCCGCGGTGGTGGCCTTTCCGACCTGTTCGGCGGCGGCGTCTCGTCCAGCCTGGGCGGGTCGTCGGTGGCCGAGCGGAACCTCGACCGGATCACGATCGGCGTCGGCCTGATCTGGTTCGCCGCCATCGTCGGGCTCGGCCTGCTGTACAAGCTCGGCTGAGAGGGGAGACGCTCCCGTGGCTGGTGGTGGCAGTGCTATTCGTGGCAGCCGGGTAGGCGCCGGACCGATGGGTGAGGCGGAGCGCGGCGACACCGCGCCCCGCCAGCGGGTCGTCTTCTTCTGTGCCAACGGGCACGAGACCGCGACGGTGTTCGCGGTGGAGGCGGCCGTACCGGAGGCCTGGGATTGTCCGAGGTGCGGTCTGCCGACCAGCACCGACGTCAACAACCCACCGCCCCCCACCAAGATCGAGCCGTACAAGACCCACCTCGCGTACGTGAAGGAACGCCGCAGCGAGCAGGAGGCCGCCGAGATCCTCGACGAAGCCCTGCAGAAGCTCCGCGCCCGCCGCGCCCGCGGCGAGATCATCTTCTGATCTCTGTACCTCCGTCAGCGCCCGGATTGTCGTCAGACAGCCCGGGCGCTGACGCATTCGCCGGCTAGAGCGAGCCGAAGAGTTGGTTTAGTTCGGCTTGGGGGATTTGGTTGGTGGCGAAGGTGATCGTGCCGGTGGTTTGGAGTTCGGCGGCGGCTTCGCGGATGAAGGCCAGGGCGGCTCTGGCGATGCTGCCGCCCAGGCTGATTCGGGTGACGCCTGCGTCGAGTAGGGCGTGGGTGGTGAGGGTGCTGGTGCCCAGGCCGATCACGACGTTGAGGGGGCCGTCGATCTCCTTGACGAGGGTGGCGATGGAGTCGAGGTCGTTGACGCCGGGGACGTAGAGGCAGTCGGCGCCGGCCTCGCGGTAGAGGTTGGCCCGGTGGATCGAGTCGGCCAGCGACGTGGGGGAGGCCAGGAGTTGGCCGTCGGTGCGGGCGGTCAGGACGAAGTCGGGGCCGGCGGCCTCGCGGGCGGCGACGATGCGGTCGACGGAGAGCTGTTCGGCGTACAGGGTGTGGCCGTCGTAGTCCTCGATGTTGCCGCCGGCCAGGCCTGCTTGCCGGGCCAGGGTGATCGTGTCGGCGACTCGGTCGGGGCTTTCACCGTACCCGTCCTCCAGATCGCCGTTCACCGGTACGCCGGACGCCTGGGTGATCTGCTGGATGCGCTCGAACATCTGCTCCCGGGAGACCGCCTTCGCCCCGTCAGGGAGCGTGTGGTCGCCCTTGGCCAGTGAGAAGGCGATGCCTGCGCTGGTGGTCGCGATCGCTGGGAAGCCGGCCTCGGCCAGCAGCACGGCGCTGCCCGCATCCCACGCGTTGGGCATCACGAATCCGGTGGTCGCGTCGTGCAGCTCTCGGAACGTCGTCATACCGGCCATCGTGCCATCGGCACAGTTCGGCCCGCACCGAAGCGAAGACCCGCTGCCTCAAAGAGCAGCGGGCCTTCGGTAGTTCAGTTCTTGGCGAGCTTCGACGCGGCTGCGTCGTCGATCAGCCACAGGGTCCGGTCGATCCCTTGCGGGATCGCCGCCGGCAGATCGCTGCTGCCGGACAGAGCGTCGGCGACCGCGTCCGCCTTGTCCTCGCCGGAGACCACGAACCAGGTCTCCCGTGCGTTCGCCAGCGCCGGGAAGGTCAGCGAGACCCGGGTCGGCGGTGGCTTGGGGGAGTCGAACACCGCGACCGTCGAGCTGTCCACGACGACCCGTGCCGGGTTCTCGGGGAACAGCGACGCGACATGGCCGTCCGGCCCGACACCGAGCATCAGTACGTCGAACGCCGGTACGCCGTCCCCGAACGCCGGCCCATCGCTCTCACTGTCGACAGCGCCGTCACGCGGACCAGCCGCGGCCGCCAGCGTCTCGGCGTACGCCGCAGCGGCCGCCTCAGCGCCTTGACCGCTGTCAGCGGGCATCGGGTGCACCAGCGCCTTGTCGACCGGCACATGGGACAGCAGCGCGTCCCACGCCTGCGTCTCGTTGCGCTCCGGGTCGCCCTCGGGCAGGAAGCGCTCGTCGCCCCACCAGAACTCGACCCGGCCCCAGTCGATCGCAGTACGGGCTGGTGACTCCGCCACGGCCTTGTAGACCACCGCAGCGACGCGGCCGCCGGTCAGTACGACCTGCGCGACCCCGCCGTTGCTCTGGGCGTCGGCCAGCTTGGTGATCAGCCTGGCCGCGACGGCGTGGGCCAGGCCCTCGGCGTCGCGGTTGATCAGGATCGACGGCTCGGTCATGACCGTCCTGCCACCCTCTTGCTCGTGCTCTTCTTGGCCGTCGCCTTCTTGGCGGTGGTCTTCTTCGCGGTGGCCGCGGTCTTGGCCGGCGCCGCCTTCTTGGCTGCCACCGACTTCCGGGCCGACTTTGCCGCCGCGCTCGCCTTGCGGACCACTGCCTTGGTGGCGGCGGCCTTCTTCGCGCCAGGCTTCTTCGGCGCCGTCTTCCGGGTCCCGGCCGCGTGCGCCTCGAGTTCAGGCGATGCGGTCTTCGCCGGTGTCGCCGTACGACGGGCCGCCTTCTCGGCCGCCGTCTGCGCGGACCGGCGATCGGCCTCGCTGACGACCTTGGCCGACTCAGGCATGTTCTCCCGCTTGACCATGCACGCCAGCGTCTGCGCGTACACGTCGTCGGGGTCCAGCCGCCGCAGCTCCTCGCTCAGCAGCTCGGACGTGTTGCGTCGCTTCAGCGCCACCGGCCGGTCCGGCTGACCAGGGATGCTGAACGTCGCCACCGCACCGTCCGGCCGCGTCAGCGCGATCGGCCCGGCCGGCGTGAACATCCGTACTGCGGTAATGCCCGGCCCTCGCGAGTTCCGCTGCTCCACCGGTACGCCGAGACGGCACTGCAGCCAAGCCGCCATCAAATCCGCCGACGCGTTGCCCTTCGCCGACACTACCTCGGCACCGGACACATTCGTCGGGTACTGGTCGAGCGCAGCAGCCATCAGCGCCCGCCACGGGGTCAGCCGCGACCACGCGAAGTCCGTGTCGCCCGGCGCATAGCCCTCGGCGCGCGCCGGGAAGTCCACCGCGGCCCGGCGACCAGCAGCCGCGTCGGTCACCCGGCGACGGCCCAACGCACCCAGCGGGTCCTCGTGCGGCACCTTCGGCCCGCCACCCGGCCACCAGACGATGACGGGGGAGTCGGGCAGCAGCAGCGGGGTGATGACCGACTCTGGCACCTTGGCGAGCTCACCGTGCAGCCGCAGCAGCACCGCCTCGCCAGGAATGCCTTCGCCAACCCGTACCTCGGCGTCCAGTCCGCCCGCGCCCCGGCCCGGACGCAGTATCGCCACCAGCACCCGCGAAGGGTGCTCGCGGCCGGCCTCGTTCGCGGCCTTCATCGCGTCGTGGTGGGACGCCTCGTCGACCACCACCACGATCGTGCCGACCATGCCCATCGCCGGTGAACCGGCGTTGCGGCGGGCTCGCAGCAGCGCCGACGCGATCTCGCTGGACGTCGTGTTGGTGAGGTCGATGATCATGGCCGCCTCCAAGCGCGTCCGTCGCGGGCGAGCATCTCGTGGGCGGACGTCGGGCCCCAGGCGCCCGACTCGTACTGCTCGGGCTTGCCGTGCTCGGCCCAGTAGTTGATCACCGGGTCGAGGATCTTCCAGCCCAGCTCCACCTCGGTGTGCTGCGGGAACAACGGCGGGTCGCCGAGCAGCACGTCCAGGATCAGCCGCTCGTAGGCCTCCGGCGACGACTCGGTGAAGGAGCCGCCGTACGCGAAGTCCATGTTCACGTCCCGGATCTCCATCATCGTGCCGGGCACCTTGGCGCCGAACCGCATCGTGATGCCCTCGTCCGGCTGGATCCGCATCACCAGGGCGTTCTGGCCGAGCTCCTCGGTCTCCGTCTTGGTGAACGGCAGGTGCGGCGCGCGCTTGAACATCACGGCCACCTCGGTGACGCGACGGCCGAGCCGCTTGCCGGTCCGCAGGTAGAACGGGACGCCGGCCCACCGGCGGGTGTCGACGTCAACGCGCAGCGCGGCGAAGGTCTCGGTCGCCGAGTCCTTCGGGATGCCGTCTTCCTGCAGGTAGCCCTTGACCTTGACACCACCGGCCCAGCCGGCGGCGTACTGGCCGCGTGCGGTATGCAGGCTGAGGTCCTCGGGCAGCTTGACCGCCGCGAGCACCTTCTTCTTCTCCTGCCGCAGCGACCACGCGTCGAAGGAGACCGGCTCCTCCATCGCGATCAGCGCGAGCAACTGGAGCAGGTGGTTCTGGATCACGTCCCGGGCGGCGCCGATGCCGTCGTAGTACCCGGCGCGGCCGCCGATGCCGATGTCCTCGGCCATCGTGATCTGCACGTGGTCGACGTAGTGGCTGTTCCAGACCGGCTCGAACATGGCGTTGGCGAACCGCAGCGCCAGCATGTTCTGGACGGTCTCCTTGCCCAGGTAGTGGTCGATCCGGAAGACCGCCTCGGGCGGGAAGACCGACTCGACCACCTGGTTGAGCTCACGAGCGCTCTTCAGGTCGTGCCCGAACGGCTTCTCGATCACCACCCGGCGCCACGATCCCGGCGTCTCCTTGGTCAGGCCGTGCTCGTTCAGCTGCTGCACGACCTGCGGGAACAGGCCCGGCGGGATGGACAGGTAGAACGCGTGGTTGCCACCCGTACCGCGGTTGACGTCGAGCTCGTCGACCGTCTCCTTGAGCCGCTTGAACGCCTCGTCGTCGGTCAGGTCGCCGGGGACGAACCGGAAGCCCTCGGCAAGCTGCTGCCAGACCTCCTCCCGGAAGGGGGTCCGGGCGTGCTCCTTCACCGAGTCGTGCACGATCTGGGCGAAGTCCTGGTTGGTGAAGTCGCGGCGGGCGAAGCCGACCAGCGCGAAGCCGGGCGGCAACAGGCCCCGGTTCGCCAGGTCGTACACCGCCGGCATCAGCTTCTTGCGGGCCAGGTCACCGGTGACGCCGAAGATGACCAGGCTGCAAGGCCCGGCGATCCTCGGAAGCCGCCGGTCCTGGGGATCCCGCAGCGGGTTCACCGGTCCCGTCGATTCCTCAGCGAGCTCGGTCATGAGGCCTCCTGGACTGGACTGAGGAGCGAAGCGACGAGGGAAGGCCAGGAGTTCAGCCTCATGACCCGCCGAGCCGCAGGCGAGGCCAAAAGCAGAGTCATGCGCCGCCAGCCTCCGATTTGTCGGGTGCGTCGAGTAGGGAGATGAGCTGCGCTACACCGGTGGCGGGGTCGGTGAGGTGCAGCCGTAGTACGGGACGGCCACGGTCGGCCAGTACGCCGGCGTCGCCCGCGGCCTGGGCCGAGATGAGCGTGCCGAAGCTGAACGGACGGTCCGGGATCTCCACGTCGGACGACTCCGAGGTGGTGATCTGCAGGAAGACACCCTGCGGGTGGCCGCCCTTGTGGTACTGCCCGGTGGAGTGCAGGAAGCGCGGTCCCCAGCCGAAGGTGACCGGACGCTGCGTCTTGCTCGCCAGCGCGGGCCTGATCGCGTGCAGCTTCTCGTCCCGCTCGGAGTCGAGGTACGCCATGACAGCGACGTACCCATCCTCGCCGAGCTGACCCAGCAGCGAGTCGAGCGCACCCGAGACGGTGTCGACACCGTCGAGCAGGCCGTCGGTGCCCCGGACCTCGATCGCGCCGTCGGTGAAGGCGGCCGCCTCCGGCTCCGGCTGAGCGTCGAGCAGACCGCGAGCGGCCTTCTTGGCGCTCTCGACGTCCGGCTGGTCGAACGGGTTGATCCCGAGCAGGTAGCCGGCCACCGCGGTCGCCGTCTCCCACAGCAGGAACTGCCCACCGAGCGAACCCGACGTCAGAGCAGTCGGTACGCCGCTGTTCGCCTTGTCGGCCAGCAGCGCGTGGACGATGTCCGGCCAGTCGCTGTTGAGCTCAGGTGCGTGGACACCCTTCACCGCGACCGGCAGGACGCCCTTGCCGAGCTTGCCGGTGCTCTCCGCGATCAGCTGCTCGGCCCAGTCCGGGAACCCGACGATGTCGGAGCCTTCAGCGGCCACGATCGCCTTGTCCCGGCCACCGCTGGCAGCCAGTACTGCGCCCAGCACGAGCGCCGGGTTGTCGACGGAGTCGGCCTGGAGCGCAGGAGCCGCCTCAGCGGCCTGGTCCAGCAGCTCGGCCACGTCGGCCCCGGCCAGAGCCGAAGGAACGAGTCCGAAGGCGGTCAGCGCGCTGTACCGCCCGCCGACGTTCGGGTCGGCGAAGAAGGTCTTGCGGTAGCCCTCGTCGGCCGCCAGCTTCTCGAACGGCGAACCCGGGTCGGTCACGACGATGACCCGGGAGGCCGCGTCGATGCCCGCGTCGGTGAACGCCTTGACGAACACGCGCCGCTGGCTGTCGGTCTCGACGGTGCCGCCGGACTTGCTCGACACCACGATCACGGTGCGCTGCAGGTCACCGGCCAGCGCCCGGGCGATCACGCTCGGGTTGGTCGAGTCGAGGACCACGAGCTCCACACCCGCGGTACGGGTGATGACCTCGGGGGCCAGCGACGAGCCGCCCATGCCGGCCAGCACGATCCGGTCCAGGCCCTCGGCCCGCAGGTCGGCCTGCAGCGCCTCGATCTCGGCCAGCAGCGGCCGCGAGGTGTCGTGCAGGTCGACCCAGTTCAGCCGGATCGCGGACTCGGACTCGGCGTCCGGACCCCAGATGGTGGCGTCCTTCGCGGCGATCCGGGAGGCGATCTTCTCCGACACCAGCCGGTCGATCGTCTCGGCCCATTCGCCGTTCGCAGTGGAAACAGCCGGCTCGGTCACTTCGCGGCCGCCTTCAGCGCCGCGGTGACGGTGTTCTGCAGCTCGGTCCAGGACACGTCGAACTTGCTGACGCCCTCGTCCTCGAGCAGCTGCACGACCTCGTCGTAGGAGATGCCGAGCTTCTCCAGGTCGGCGATCACCTTGCGGTCACCGTCGTAGTCGCCGGTGACGGTGTCGCCACGGACCTCACCGTGGTCGGCGAAGGCGTCCATCGTTGCCTGCGGCATCGTGTTGACGACGTTGCCGACCACCAGCTCCTCGACGTACAGGGTGTCCTTGTACGCCGGGTCCTTCACGCCCGTGGAGGCCCACAGCGGCCGCTGGACCTTGGCGCCGGTGGTCTCGATCTCGCGCCAGCGGTCGGAGGCGAAGACCTCCTCGAAGACCTCGTAGGCCAGCCGCGCGTTGGCGATCGCGGCCTTGCCCTTCAGGGCCTTCGCCTCGTCGGTGCCGATGGCATCGAGGCGCTTGTCGATCTCGGTGTCGACCCGGCTGACGAAGAACGACGCGACGCTGGCCAGCTTGGTCACGTCGTGGCCGTTGTCGATCGCCTTCTCGACGCCGCTCAGGAACGCGTCCACGACCGCCTTGTAGCGCTCGAGGGAGAAGATCAGCGTCACGTTCACGCTGATCCCGTTCGCCAGCGTCTCGGTGATCGCCGGGATGCCTTCCTTGGTCGCCGGGATCTTGACGAAGACGTTCTCCCGGCCGACGGTCGCCCACAGCTCCTTGGCCTGGGCGATCGTCTTGGCGGTGTCGCGGGCCAGGCCCGGCTCGACCTCGATCGAGACCCGGCCGTCGACACCGTCGGTGTCGTCGTACACGGGCTTGAACAGGTCGGCCGCGTCCCGCACGTCGTCGGTGGTGATCACCCGGATCGCCTGGTCGGTCGAGACGCCCTCGGCGCCCAGGCGGTTGACCTGCTCGGCGTACGCGTCGGCGTCGGAGATCGCCTTGGCGAAGATGGTCGGGTTGGTGGTCACCCCGCTGACGTGCTGGTCGTGGATCAGGTTCGCCAGGCTGCCGCTGGTCAGCCGCTGCCGGGACAGGTCGTCGAGCCAGATGGAAACGCCGGCGTCGGCGAGGTCTTTCAAACGATCGGTCATGTCCGAAGCCTCCGAAATGTTCTGTTGTGGTTGCTTAGTTGGCGGCGTAGGTGTCTGCCGGACCCACTGGCCCGGCCGCGGCACGTCCTGCCGGTACACCGCTGCCACCGAGCTCGGCTGCCGCGGCGATGCTGTCCTTCGCTGCCTGTACGACGGCTTCGGCCGTGATGCCGAACTCCGTGTACAGCTTCTTGTAGTCGGCCGAAGCGCCGTAGTGCTCCAGGCTGACACTGCGCCCGGCGTCGCCCACCAGCTCGCGCCAGCCGAGCTTGATGCCCGCCTCGACCGAGACGCGGGCCCGGACGTCGACCGGGATGACCGAGTTGCGGTACTCGTCGTCCTGCTCGTCGAACCACTCACGCGACACCAGGGAGACGACCCGGGCCTTGATGCCCTCGGCCGCCAGCGTCTTGCTCGCCTCGACGGCCAGCTGGACCTCCGAGCCGGTGCCGATCAGGATCACGTCGGGGGTGCCGTCCGTGTCGAGCAGCGTGTAACCGCCCTTGTGCACGTTCTCCGTGGTCGCGTAGCCGTCGGTACCGCGCGGGTACGTCGGGACGTTCTGCCGGGTCAGCACCAGGCCGGCCGGGCGGTCGGTGTGCTCGAGGATGGTCGCCCACGCGGCGGCCGTCTCGTTCGCGTCGGCCGGGCGGACCACGTCCAGGCCGGGGATCGCGCGCAGAGCGGCCAGGTGCTCCACCGGCTGGTGGGTCGGGCCGTCCTCGCCGAGGCCGATCGAGTCGTGCGTCCACACGTAGGTGACCGGCAGCTTCATCAGCGCGGCCAGCCGGACCGATGGGCGCATGTAGTCACTGAAGACCAGGAAGGTACCGCCGTACGGACGGGTGCCGCCGTGCAGGGCGATCCCGTTCAGCACCGAGCCCATGCCGTGCTCGCGGATGCCGAAGTGCAGCACGCGGCCGTACTCGTTGCCCTGGAACTCCTTGGTGGCGTGCTCAGCCGGGATGAACGACGGCTGGCCCTTCGGAGTCGTGTTGTTGGAGCCGGCCAGGTCGGCCGACCCGCCCCACAGCTCGGGCAGCTCCGGCGCGATCTTGGTCAGCACCTCGCCGGATGCGGCGCGGGTGGCGACACCCTTGGCGTCGGCGTCCCAGCTCGGCAGCGCGTCCTTCCAGCCGGCCGGAAGCTCGCGCTTGCCCAGCCGGTCGAACAGGGCGGCCTGGTCGGGGGAGGCCTGGCGCCACGCGTCGTACTTCGTGGTCCACTCGGCCTGCTCCGCCTTGCCGCGCTCGACCGCCTTGCGAGTGTGCGCGATCACGTCGTCGGCCACCTCGAACGACTGCTCCGGGTCGAAGCCGAGGACGGTCTTGGTGGCGGCCACCTCGGCGGCACCCGCGGCCGAGCCGTGGATCTTGCCGGTGTTCTGCGCGTTCGGGGCCGGCCAGCCGATGATCGTGTGCAGCCGGATGAAGGTCGGCTTGTCGGTGACGGCGCGGCCGGCCTCGATCGCGTCGTACAGGGCCTGGACGTCTTCCTCGTAGCCGGTGCCGCCGTTGGTCCAGTCGACGTCGTGGACGTCCCAGCCGTACGCCGCGTAGCGGGCGGCGACGTCCTCGGAGAACGCGATGTTGGTGTCGTCCTCGATGGAGATCTTGTTCGCGTCGTAGATGACCGTCAGGTTGCCGAGCTTCTGGTGGCCGGCGAGCGAGGAGGCCTCGGACGAGACGCCCTCCTCCAGGTCGCCGTCGGAAGCGATCACGTACACCTGGTGGTCGAACAGGCTTTCGCCCTTGGCCGTGTCCGGGTCGAACAGGCCGCGCTCACGACGGGCGGCCATCGCCATGCCGACCGCGTTGCCGACGCCCTGGCCCAGCGGACCGGTGGTGGTCTCGACGCCGGGGGTGTGGCTGTACTCCGGGTGGCCAGGAGTCGCGCTGCCCCAGGTACGGAGCGACTTCAGGTCGTCGAGCTCCAGGCCGAAACCGGCCAGGTAGAGCTGGATGTAGAGGGTCAGGCTGGAGTGCCCGGCCGAGAGGACGAACCGGTCGCGGCCGGCCCAGTGCGGGTCGGCGGGGTTGTGCCGCATCACCTTCTGGAACAGCAGATACGCTGCCGGGGCGAGGCTCATCGCCGTACCGGGGTGGCCGTTGCCGACCTTCTCCACGGCGTCCAGCGCGAGGACCCGCACGGTGTCGACCGCGCGCTTGTCGAGCTCGGTCCAGTCAAGCTTGGGGCTGGTCTTCTCCGTCACGCCGGCGGCGCTCCTCTCGATAGCTGCTGACACTGCAGACACTGACGCTCGAGGATCCGGCCGGACGCTTGCGTCCCACGCCGTCGCGCCCCCTCGCGTCACCGTGAGCGAGCCTACTCGCCCAGTCGTCCCGAGCCCTTCATACCTCCGCAACCGGGACCGGGGCGTCGTTGTTCCCCGGTCGGCCGCGGCGTCTGGCAGATCACATCGGTACCCCTCTCGACGGTGTCCACGCTCCTTATTCCACAGCTTGATTACCGCTGTCCGACGGGCGCGTTACTTACCCGCCACGGTTGTCCGGCGGACTGTCACCGGCGGGCCGGCGACACCCCGGTACGGGTGGGTGCAAAGGACTCCTACGGGCCGTCGTAGACTGTCGAACCGTCAGCGCCGGTCCCCGGCGTCAACCCACTCAGTTCGAGGTGTTCGTGACGGCCGTCGACCCGCGTCCAGCCGCGACGACGTCGTACCCGGCGCCGCTCCCGTTGGACCCAGCCCTCGAGGTGCCCGGTCCGTCGGTACGCGACGTGATCAAGGCGTACGTCGGTCTGACCAAGCCGCGCATCATCGAGCTCCTGCTGATCACCACCGTGCCGGTGATGTTCCTGGCCGCCGGGGGAGTCCCCGGGCTGGGCGTCGTCGCCGCCACCCTGGTCGGCGGGATCCTGGCCGCCGGTAGCGCGAACACGATCAACTGCGTGCTCGACCGCGACATCGACGAGCAGATGCGCCGTACCCGCCGCCGTCCGTTGCCCCGGCACGCGGTCAGCCCGCGCTCGGCGACCGTCTTCGGCATCGTCCTGGGCATCCTGGCGACGATCGAGCTCGGCCTGCTGGTCAACTGGCTCTCGTCGCTGCTCGCGCTGGCGGCGAACGCGTTCTACGTCTTCGGCTACACGATGGTGCTGAAGCGCCGTACCGTCCAGAACATCGTCTGGGGCGGGATCGCGGGTTGTTTCCCGACCCTGATCGGCTGGACCTCGGTCACCGGCTCGCTTGCCTGGACCCCGCTGGTGCTCTTCGGAGTGGTCTTCTTCTGGACGCCGCCGCACACCTGGGCGCTGGCGATGCGCTACCGCGAGGACTACGCCTCCGTAGACGTCCCGATGCTCCCTGTAGTCGCCACCGCGGTCCAGACGGCCCGCCAGATCCTCGTCTACTCGATCGTCATGGTCATCACGTCGATCGCGCTGTGGCCGGTCGGCGGTACCGGCTGGGTCTATCCCTTGGCTGCTGTTGTCCTAGGCGTCGTCTTCCTCCGCGAAGCCTTCGCCCTCCTCGCCCGGGCCAACACCGGCGCCGACGGAGCAGCCCTCCGCCCGATGCGCCTGTTCCACTTCTCCAACATCTACCTGGCCCTCCTCTTCATCGCCGCAGCCATCGACCCGCTGCTCCGTTAGTACTTGCGGGTCGGTGCGGCCGAGGTGCTCTGGATCGCGTCGCCGACCATCCACCAAGTACTCCACCCGCCATTGACGGGTTTTCGGCCCGGGATGGGTCCGGCGCAGCCAGTTCGCCCTCCCACTGCCAGGTCTTCGTACCGCTGGCGCAAAGCATCACGCCATCGACACCAAACCCGTCAGCGAACACCGTTGTTCGCCCGCTGACGCCCTACAGGCCGCCAGCGACCGAACAAGCCGCCGTCCAACCCCACGAACACCCGCCGGGGCGTGTGATCGGCTGCGGGATCACGTTGTTGGTGATTGGTCGTCGCTGGGTGCAAGGTTGTTGCCGCTTATCCCCGTGGATTGGTCAGCTCGGGGAGTTGGGGAGGATTCTCCTCGCCGCTGGGGTGCCAAATGGCCCGGATCGGGCGTAAAAGCCTCCCCGCTTGCCCCTCGACCCACTCGACCGGCCTTGCCATCGCCGCCCCGGGACACGAGCCGCCTTGGCAAGGTGACCCATCGGCTCAGACCGCGCACCACAGTCCCTCACCGCGAGCACCCCGCATCCACACCGGCCTCACGTGGCCGGCCACGCACCCCGCGAACCCCGCGTACACAAGGTGCCCGTTGGGGCAGGGGTGGTTGCCTCATCGGCCTATGTGCCGTCGGTACACGGGTGGTGGCGGTGTGCTTTCCCGTTGACCCGGAAGGGATGCGGTGTTGCCATGAAGGGTCCGTGGGGGGCGGCTCCACGCTGGGGGGACGGGGAATGTAGGGGGCAGTAGTGCGAGGGAGAACGGTACGAATAGCGGCTGTGGCCGTGGTGGCCTTGGTTGGGTCGGGGCTGGTGGCGGGGCAGGCTGAAGGTACTGGGGGACACAGCAGCCTCAAGCCGGTGGTAACCGGGCTGAACGGGCCGCGAGGGGTTGCGGCCAAGGGGTCCAAGATCGTCTACAGCGTGGGCGACGGCTCGGTTTACGAGGCCTGGGGGTATGCGACCAACAAGGGGATCAAGAAGCTCGGTACCGTGCCGGGCGGCTTCCCACCGGCGATCGATACCGATCGGTGGGGCAGGACGTACGCGCTGACGGGCGCCGGTGGTGAGCCTGGTCAGCCGCTTCCGCCAGGTGGCGCGACCCTGTTCCGGATGCGGCCGGGTAAGGCACCGCTCGCGGTGGCGAACATCGCGAAGTACCAGGCGCACGACCCGGATCCGTACAACCTGGCCGACGAACCGACCGAGTCGAATCCGTTCGGCGTGGCTGCGTTGCGTGACGGGACCGTCCTGGTCTCCGATGCGGCGGGCAACGACCTGCTGCGCGTCTGGCCGAACGGCAAGATCAAGACGGTGGCCCGGCTGAAGCCGCGCGTCGTCAAGGCACCGGCTGAGTTCGGTGGTCAGCTGATGCCGGCCGAGGCCGTTGCCACGTCGGTGACCGTGGGATCCGACGGCTACTACTACGTGGGCGAGCTGCGTGGCTTCCCCGCGACGGCAGGGACGTCGGAGATCTGGCGGATCAAACCAGGCTCGGTCAACGCGGTCTGCGACCCGCTGAAGCCCAACAAGGGCAACTGCAAGCGGTACGCCGATGGCTACACCTCGATCGTCGACCTGGCCGGCGGGCCGCACGGCACCATCGCAGTGGTCGAGTTGGCCAAGGCCACCTGGCTCGCAGCCGAGGGACCCAGCACCGAACCGGTGATCGGCTCGCTCTACCTGCAGTACCAGGGTCGCAACCACAAGGCCGGCTACAAGAAGGAACTTGCCAAGGGCAAGCTCGTCCTGCCGGCCGGTGCGGCGATCAACAAGTGGGGCGATGTGTTCGTGTCATCGCCGCTCTTCGGGCCGGGAGCGATCTACCGGATCAAGTAGCCGGCGTTCCGCGTTCGCCGTACACCGCGGTGACCAGAGCGATCAGCAGACCGGCCATGAACATGTGGACCAGTACCAGACCCCACGGCAGGCCGGTGAAGTACTGAGTGAAGCCGACCGCACCCTGTAACAGCTCTATCGCCAGCAACCAGGCAGCGAGCTTGCGCAGGGTGCGGGAGGTCGCCGTCACGCGGGTCGCGATCACCAGCGCGATCGAGACACCCAGCAGCGCGAACACGCTGTCCGAGTGCAGCTGGCTGATGATCTCCGGGTCGAAGCCATTGCGGCCGGTCTCCGGGTCTCCTGAGTGCGGCCCGGCACCGGTGACGACAGTGCCGAGGGCAACGGTCAGCCAGACGCACACCACAGAAGCGGTTGCCAGCGCCCGGACCACCGGGGGAGTGTGCGGATAAGGACTGGTCCGCGACCGCCGCATCATCGCCACGGTCAGCGTGATGATGATCGGCGACACCAGGAAGTGCGCCGACACGATCCACGGGTTGAGGCCGGTGAGAACGCTGATTCCACCGATGACGGCCTGCAGAGGCACACCTAGTGCGGCCGCCGTCGCGAGCCGGCGCAGGTCGGTACGCCGGGGCCGGTACCGCATCACGACGAGCCAGGTGCAGATCGCGACCGCGGCGACCACGAACCCGAGCATCCGGTTCCCGAACTCGATCGCGCCGTGGTACCCGAGCGCGCTGTGCGGGACGTACGACTCGTCGGTGCAGGACGGCCAGGTCGGGCAGCCCAGTCCGGAGCCGGTCAGCCGGACCAGTCCGCCGGTCACCACGATGCCGATGTTGACGATCACCGAGGCCCAGCCCCAGCGGCGGACGACGTCCAGACTCGGCTCTGGCACCAGTCGCCAGAATCCGCTGACGGGCTCGGTCGGGTGGGCGGGCGCTTCCGTGGTCACCGGCACACTCTAGAGAAGGCTCTGCTCAGTCCCACCGGAAGGTCCGGGACACCAGGTATCCGAGCACCGCCGCCCAGAGCGCCAGGGACAGTGCGGCGGCCCACGGCACAACGCCTTCCAGGGTGGAGTTCGCCAGCCCGTTGGCGAGCGCAGCACTCGGCAGTAGCCGTACTACGCCCTGCATGCTCTCGGGGTACTCCTCGACCGGCGTCATGATGGCCCCGCCGACCAACAGCAGCAGGTACAGGAGGTTCGCCGCTGCCAGGGTTGCCTCGGCCCGCAGTACGCCGGCCATCAGCAACCCGAGCGACGCGAAGGCCGCAGTACCGCACAGCACCATCAGTACGACGCCGACGACGGCAGTAGCTCCACCGACCGGCTTCCACCCCAGCGCGAACCCAGCACCGATCAGCACTGTCAGCTGGATCACCTGGATCGCCAGGACCGACCCGATCTTCCCGGCCAGCAGCCCAGTGCGGGACAGGGGAGAGGCGCCCAGCCGCTTGATGACCCCGTACCGCCGCTCGAACCCAGTAGCGATGGCCAGCGACGTGAACGACGTCGACAACACGGCCAGGGCCAGCACCCGCGGTACTGCGAGGTCCACCGCCGGCCCGTCCCCGAGCGGCAACCGGTCACCCAGCCCAGTGCCGCCCAGAAGCAGCAACAACCCCAACGGGATTACCAGAGCAAGCAGCAACTGCTCCCCGTTACGCAGTAGCAGCCGGAACTCCATCACCGCATGCGAGTAGACCTTGCGCGGCCAGGGAGCACTTTGCGGATGAGGTGCATACGTGGTCATCGGGCCTCCCGGTCTGGACTGAGGAGCGGAGCGACGAGGGAAGACCGGGAGTTCAGCCCGATGACCCGCCGAGCCGAAGGCGAGGCCGAAAGCGAGGCCGAAAGCGAGGCCGAAAGCGAGGCCGAAAGCGAGGCCGAAAGCACAGCAATGCTCACTTGGTGCGCTCCCGAGCCGTCAGCGCCAGGTACACATCTTCGAGCGACTTGGCGCCGTGCTCGGTCAGTACGTCGGGGCTGCCGGAGGCGATCACCTTGCCGGCCGACACCACGTGCACCTGGTCGGACAGTTGCTCCGCCTCGTCCATCGCATGCGTGGTCAGCACGACAGTGACCCCGTCGTCGCGCAGGTCCCGGATCAGCTGCCAGATCTCCCGGCGCCCGTGCGGGTCCAGCCCGGTGGTCGGCTCGTCGAGGAAGACGATCTCCGGCCGCCCGACGATCGCCATCGCCAGCGACAGCCGCTGCTTCTGCCCACCGGACAGCCGCCGGTACGGCGTACGCCCACAAGTACCCAGATCGAGTCGCTCGACCAGCGCCGCCAACTCCAGCGGATGACTGTGCAGCGAGGCGACGTACCGGAGCATCTCCATCGCGCGGACTCCCGACCAGGCGCCGCCCTCCTGCAGCATCACGCCGATCCGGGGCATCAGCTCGTCATGGTCGGCGATCGGGTCGAGCCCGAGCACCCGGACCTGACCCGAGTCCGGCCGGCGGAAGCCTTCGCAGGTCTCCACCGTGGTCGTCTTGCCGGCTCCGTTGGGGCCGAGCACGGACGTCACTGTTGCGCCGGTTACGGTGAGACTGAGCCCGTCGACAGCGGCCTTCTCGCCGTACCGGACGACGAGGTTGTCGATCTCCACCGCGACTGGCACAAGTGCAGCGTAGTAAACGCCTTGACGTGACGCTGCTCACGGTCACCCCAAGCGGCAGGCGCGGCGGTGTGAACCGGTTAGGGCAGCCTTATTTGAAGGGCTCCGGCAATTAGGTGACACTGATGTTGTGAAAACTTCCGCGCAGACCAGCACGGCCCCTGAGGGCACCGCTGTCGCGCGGGACGAGTCCACCCGGGACCGGGTGGCCCGCTCGATCCTGACCAACGGGCCGTCCAGCGCCGCGGTGCTGGCCGAGCGACTCGAACTGACCCCGGCGGCGGTCCGCCGGCACCTCGACCACCTGCTCGAAGCGGGCCTGGTCGAGAGCCGCGAGGAGCGCGTCTACGGCCCCCGCGGCCGTGGCCGTCCCGCCAAGGTCTTCGTGCTGACCGACACCGGCCGGCACGACTTCCACCAGGCCTACGACGACCTGGCCGCGACCGCCCTCCGCTTCATCGCGGAGTCCGGTGGCGACGAGGCCGTCGTGGAGTTCGCCCGGCAACGGGTGGCCGACGTGGAGACGCGGTACCGGGAGCTGCTGGCGGCCGCTCCCGAGAGCGACAAGGCGCAGGTACTGGCCAAGGCGCTCACCGCGGACGGTTACGCCGCCTCGACCATGCAAGCCGGTGCCGGCGAGCAACTGTGCCAGCACCACTGCCCGGTCGCGCACGTGGCCGAGCAGTTCCCGCAGCTGTGCGAGGCCGAGACCGAGGTGTTCTCGAGACTCCTCGGCCGGCACGTCCAGCGGCTGGCCACCATCGCCCACGGCGACGGTGTCTGCACGACGCACATTCCCGGTGCCCCGGCACCGGTTTCCCCTGTATCCGACAGCGAATCTGCGAGGACCACTCGATGACGCAAACCGCTCACCCCGAGCTCGAAGGGCTCGGCACGTACAAGTTCGGCTGGTCCGACAGTGACGCTGCCGGATCCATCGCCAAGCGAGGCCTCAGCGCCGATGTGGTGCGCGGCATCTCGACGCTGAAGAACGAGCCGGAGTGGATGCTGGACCTGCGGATGAAGGGCCTGAAGCTCTTCGACCGCAAGCCGATGCCGTCGTGGGGCGCGGACCTGTCCGGGATCGACTTCGACAACATCAAGTACTTCGTCCGCTCGACGGAGAAGCAGGCCACCAGCTGGGACGAGCTGCCCGAGGACATCAAGAACACCTACGACAAGCTCGGCATCCCGGAGGCGGAGAAGCAGCGCCTGGTCGCCGGCGTCGCCGCGCAGTACGAGTCGGAGGTCGTCTACCACCAGATCCGCGAGGACCTGGAGGCGCAGGGCGTCATCTTCATGGACACCGACACCGGCCTGCGCGAGCACCCGGAGCTGTTCCAGGAGTACTTCGGCTCCGTCATCCCGGTCGGCGACAACAAGTTCGCCGCGCTGAACACGGCGGTCTGGTCCGGCGGCTCGTTCATCTACGTGCCCAAGGGCGTCAAGGTGGACATCCCGCTGCAGGCCTACTTCCGGATCAACACCGAGAACATGGGCCAGTTCGAGCGGACCCTGATCATCGTCGACGAGGACGCCTACGTGCACTACGTCGAGGGCTGTACGGCGCCGATCTACAAGTCGGACTCGCTGCACTCGGCCGTGGTCGAGATCATCGTGAAGAAGGGCGCCCGCTGCCGCTACACGACGATCCAGAACTGGTCGAACAACGTCTACAACCTGGTCACCAAGCGCGCCACCTGCGAAGAGGGCGCGACGATGGAGTGGATCGACGGCAACATCGGTTCCAAGGTGACGATGAAGTACCCGGCCGTGTACCTGATGGGCGAGCACGCCAAGGGCGAGACGCTGTCGATCGCGTTCGCCGGCGAGGGCCAGCACCAAGACGCCGGCTCCAAGATGGTGCACAACGCGCCGTACACGTCCAGCTCGATCATCTCCAAGTCGGTCGCCCGCGGCGGTGGCCGGACGTCGTACCGGGGTCTGGTCGAGGTCGCGCCGGGCGCGCACCACAGCAAGTCCACGGTGCGCTGTGACGCGCTGCTGATCGACACGATCAGCCGCTCCGACACCTACCCGTACGTCGACGTCCGCGAGGACGACGTCGCGATGGGCCACGAGGCGACCGTCTCGAAGGTCAGCGACGACCAGCTCTTCTACCTGATGAGCCGGGGGATGGCGGAGGACGAGGCGATGGCGATGATCGTCCGCGGCTTCATCGAGCCGATCGCCCGCGAGCTCCCGATGGAGTACGCGCTGGAACTGAACCGACTGATCGAGCTGCAGATGGAAGGGGCCGTCGGCTGATGTCAGCCACCGAAACCCTGGTTGCGACCGGTAACCAGGCGCACTCCCACGGACCGGGTTCGCCGGTGCCGTTGCAGGCCCGGAGCGAGCGGACCACGTCGTACGACGTGGCCGACTTCCCGGTGCCGAACGGCCGTGAAGAGGAGTGGCGCTTCACCCCGGTCAAGGCACTCAAGGCGCTGTTCGCCGACGAGGCCGGCACCGAGACCCCGAAGATCGACGGGCGCGGCCCCGAGGGCATCGTCCTCGAGGGCATCGCGGCCGACGCCGTCAAGGCGCTCACCCCGCAGGACCGGATCGCGGCCGTCGCCTGGAACCAGGCCGCCGAGACCCAAGCCGTCCGGATCCCGGCCGAGGCCGAGCTGTCCGAGCCGGTGCACGTCAACGTGGCCAGCCTCGGCGGCCGCGGCTTCGGCCACCTGGTGATCGAGGCCGGCCGGCACAGCCGGGCGACCGTGATCATCGACCACACCGGCAGCGGCGAGTACGCCGGCAACGTCGAGATCGTGGTCGGCGACGGCGCGGAGCTGCGGGTCGTGTCGATCCAGCAGGGCGACAACGAGTCGATCCATGTCGGCCAGCACGACGCCGTGATCGGCCGCGACGCGAAGCTCAACCACGTCGCCGTCACGCTCGGCGGCAAGATCGTCCGGCTGTCCACCAACGTCCGGTACGCCGGTCCGGGTGGCGACGCCGAACTGCTCGGCGTGTACTTCGCGGAGACCAACCAGCACCACGAGAACCGGCTGTTCGTCGACCACGAGGCGATCAACTGCAAGTCGAACGTGCTCTACAAGGGCGCGCTCGCCGGTGACGACGCCCGCTCGGTGTGGATCGGCGACGTGCTGATCCGGGCCGCGGCCGAGGGCACCAACACCTTCGAGCTGAACCGGAACCTGGTGCTCACCGACGGCGCCCGCGCCGACTCGGTGCCGAACCTGGAGATCGAGACCGGCGAGATCGAGGGCGCCGGGCACGCCTCGGCGACCGGCCGGTTCGACGACGAGCAGCTGTTCTACCTGCAGGCCCGCGGCATCCCCGAGGACGAGGCCCGGCGACTGGTGGTGTCCGGCTTCTTCAACGACATCATCGGCCGGATCGGCGTGCCCGAGGTGACCGAGCACCTGCACGACGTGATCGAGCAGAAGCTGGCCCGCGCGGCCGAGCTGAGCGCGGCGGCCAAGGCCTGAGCATGAGCGACTCGTTCGAACGCGCGTGCGCGGTGGCCGACGTCCCCGACGAAGGGGTCGTCGCCACCGAGGTCGGCGGGGTGGAGGTGGCCGTCGTGAAGAGCGAGGGCCAGTACTTCGCCGTCCGCGACGAGTGCTCGCACGCGCAGATCCAGCTGTCCGAGGGCGACGTCGGCAACTGCGAGATCGAGTGCTGGCTGCACGGCTCGCGCTTCAGTCTGAAGACCGGCGAGCCGCTCAGCCTGCCGGCCTACGACCCGGTGCCGGTCTACCCGGTGCGTGTCGACGGCGACGATCTGCTGGTCGACGTCAAGAACCCCCTGAACCAGGCTTCCTAGTAAAGACGGAGATAGAAAACCCCATGGCGACACTCGAGATCCGCGACCTGCACGTGTCGGTCGACACCGAGAACGGCCCGAAGGAGATCCTGCGCGGCGTCGACCTGACCATCGCCGGTGGTCAGACGCACGCGATCATGGGCCCGAACGGTTCCGGCAAGTCCACGCTGGCGTACTCGATCGCCGGCCACCCGAAGTACAACGTCACCAGCGGCACCGTGACGCTGGACGGCGAGAACGTGCTGGACATGGCCGTCGACGAGCGCGCCCGGGCCGGCCTGTTCCTGGCCATGCAGTACCCGGTCGAGGTCCCCGGTGTGTCGGTGTCGAACTTCCTGCGCACCGCCAAGACCGCGATCGACGGCGAGGCGCCGAAGCTGCGCACCTGGGTCAAGGACGTCAACAAGGCGCTGGCCGACCTGGACATGGACGCCGACTTCGGCACCCGGAACGTGAACGAGGGCTTCTCCGGTGGTGAGAAGAAGCGGCACGAGATCGTCCAGCTCGAGCTGCTCGACCCGAAGATCGCGATCCTCGACGAGACCGACTCCGGCCTCGACATCGACGCGCTGAAGATCGTCTCCACCGGCGTCAACCGGTTCGCCGAGAAGGGTGACAAGGGCGTTCTGCTGATCACCCACTACACCCGGATCCTGCGCTACATCAAGCCGGACTTCGTGCACGTGTTCGTCGACGGCAAGGTCGCCGAAGAGGGCGGCCCGGAGCTGGCCGACGAGCTCGAGGCCAACGGCTACGAGCGGTTCCTGAAGACAGGCGCCAAGGCATGAGCGACGCCCGGACCTTCAGCAGTCCGCTGGACCTGCAATCGGTCCGGGCGGACTTCCCCATCCTCGCGCGCGAGTTGGCCGGCGGGTACCCGCTGGTCTACCTCGACTCGGCGAACTCCTCGCAGAAGCCGCTCCAGGTGGTCAAGGCGATCGAGGATCACTACCTGATCCACAACGCCAACGTCGCTCGCGCGATGCACCAGCTCGGGGCCGAGGCGACCGCGGCGTACGAAGGCGGCCGGGACAAGGTGGCGGCCTTCATCGGCGCGACCAACCGGGACGAGATCGTCTTCACCAAGAACGCCTCCGAGGCGCTCAACCTGGCCGCGCACACGCTCGGCGCGTCGCTCAAGCCGGGGGACGAGGTGCTCATCACCGAGATGGAGCACCACAGCAACATCGTCCCGTGGCAGCTCGCCTGTGAGCGGACCGGCGCGACGCTGCGCTGGTTCGGCGTCACCGACGAGGGCCGGCTCGACCTCGGCAACATCGAGGAGCTGATCAACGAGCACACCAAGGTCGTCTCGCTGACCTGGGTGTCGAACGCGCTCGGCACGATCAACCCGATCTCCGACATCGCCGCCAAGGCCCACGCGGTCGGCGCGACCGTGGTGGTCGACGCTTCGCAGGCCGTGCCGCAGTTCCCGGTCGACGTGTCCACGCTCGGTGCCGATCTGCTCGCCTTCACCGGTCACAAGGCCGTTGGGCCGACCGGGATCGGCGTGCTCTGGGGCCGGTACGACCTGCTTGCCGAGCTGCCGCCGTTCCTCGGTGGTGGCGAGATGATCGAGGTCGTCCGGATGACCGGCTCGACCTACGCCCCGCCGCCGGCGCGTTTCGAGGCCGGTACGCCGCCGATCGCGCAGGCCGTCGGACTCGGCGCGGCACTCGACTACCTGGCCGGTGTCGGGATGGAGAAGGTCGCGGCGCACGAGCAGGCCATCACGGCGTACGCGCTGGAGGGGCTGCAGACCGTGCCGGGGCTGAAGATCCTCGGGCCGACCGACATCGCCGACCGCGGTGGCGCGATCAGCTTCGAGCTCGACGGCGTGCACCCGCACGATGTGTCGACCGTGCTGGACACTCGCGGCATCGCCGTCCGGGCCGGGCACCACTGCGCGCGTCCGGTGCACGAGCGGTTCGGAATGCAGTCGTCGACCAGAGCGTCTTTCTACCTGTACACGACTCCCGCCGAGATCGACGCGCTCGTCGACGGCCTCGGCTTCGTCCGGTCATTCTTCAAGGTGGACTGATATGCAGCTCGACAGCCTGTACCAAGAGATCATCCTGGATCACTACCGCAGCCCGCACCACGCGGGGCTGTCGGACCCGTACGACGTGGAGGTGCACCACGTGAACCCGTCCTGCGGGGACGAGGTCACGCTGCGCGTCGAGCTCGACGGAGACACCGTGACCGGTGTGACGCACCAGAGCGTCGGCTGCTCGATCAGCCAGGCGGCCACGTCGGTGATGAGCGACCTGGTGATCGGCAAGCCGGTCGCCGAGGGCATGGCGACGTACGAGAAGTTCCTGGAACTGATGCAGGGCCGGGGGAATGTCGAACCGGACGAAGAGGTTCTGGAAGACGGCGTCGCCTTCGCGGGTGTCGCGCAGTTCCCGGCAAGGGTGAAATGCGCACTGCTGGGCTGGTCGGCCTGGCGCGACGCCACCGCCCAGGCGCTGGCGAAGTCCGAGGCGAAGAAAGAAGGAGCAAACAATGTCTGACCAGACCGACGAGAAGATCGAGCTGCCCGAGGTCGACCTCGAGGCGGCCGCGCAACCGGCTGGTACGTCTCCGGTCGCCGTCGAGGACGTCACCGAGGCGCTCAAGGACGTCGTCGACCCCGAGCTCGGGATCAACGTCGTCGACCTCGGCCTGATCTACGGCGTGACCGTGGACGACAGCAACACCGCGATCATCGACATGACGCTGACGTCCGCGGCCTGCCCGCTGACCGACGTGATCGAGGACCAGACCCGGATGTCGCTGGACGGCCTGGTCAACGACTTCCGGATCAACTGGGTCTGGATGCCGCCGTGGGGCCCCGAGAAGATCACCGACGACGGCCGCGACCAGCTGCGCGCGCTCGGCTTCAACGTCTGAGCAACATCTCCAGTCTGTGAGAGCCCGGGTCAGGTGGCCCGGGCTTTCGCATGCCCGCCGCTATTCGAAGTACAGATCCAGCGGGGTCTCGAGGTCAGGCACGTGGGTGGCAACGGCCTTGATGACCGCTTTGCCGGCGGAGACGCGCTCCACCAGGATCGGAAGCGATCTGGTCGCGAGACCGGGGAACGCCGCCCGGGCCGGAACCTTGGCCACTGCCGGGTTGTCCGTGGTCAGATCGAGCATCAGGCCGGCGTGCGGTGCCGGAGCAGGCAGGGTGAGGATCAGGATGGCTTTGTCCGTCCCGCTCGGTACGCGCCGGCTGGGACCGCCCTTGAAGGACAGCTTCGCCGCGAGAGTCTTGATCTGCAGGTCCTCCCGGATCCGGGCGATGGGGACCGCGTAGCCCCTGGTGAAGTCCGCGGTCGCAGCCACCAGAAGCCCGACCACCTGGTTCTGGATGCTGACCACGACCGACCCCGAATCGCCGTTCTCGCCGAACGTCCCCTCGGTCGCGGTGATCTCGAGCAGACCCTTGAGTTCGTACTTCCGGTCGCCGTCGACGAAGGTCAGGGTCTGGTGGCTGGCAGTCACCCTGCCGTGCGTGATGCCGGTCTCCGATCCGCGCTTGCTGACCGGGTAGTGCCCGACCTCGTCGTCGGTGATGTCGTGCTCGCCCAGGACGGCTCCCAGCCCGATGATCTGGGGCAGGAACTTGTCGTCGTAGTGGAGCAGGTCGGAGATCGCGAAGTCTCCATGCTCGTTCTCCTTGCCGCTGACGGCGAGCTGGACCCAGCCGATCCGGTCGTTGTCGATGTCGTACGGCTGGCCGACCCCCGTCCCGACCGGACCGACGACGTGTTCGGCGGACAGCGCGTAGGTGCCGCCGTGCTTCAGCGACGCGTTGCTCCCGTCCGGCCCGCCGTCGGGCCCGGTGTACGTCACCGCGCAGCCGATGCTTCCGTAGATGATGTCTATCCCGGAGACCCGTTCCGTGTAGCAGCCACCCTGCAGCGGGCGGATCTTCTCTTTGTCGTAGTACGCGTCTACCTCGTCAATCTGCTCGATCTCCTGTGCGGTCATGTCCGGGGGCTCCGTTCGGCTCGACGATGTGACGCAATGTATTCGAGCGTAACGCTTGGTAGTCGCAATCACACCGGCAGCTTTGGGCACGGGAGATGGGCTAGCGTCGGCGGGTGACTCGAATCGTGGCGGTGGGGCCTGAGCGGCTGGAGCGGTGGTTGGTGGGCTTCGGCGAGCGGCATGGGGTGATGTCGTACGACGTGACGGCTGAGCGGTTGGGTGTTGTCGCGGAGGACGGGGCTCGGGCGGAGATCGTCGTGCCGTTCGGGCCGTTGGAGGAGCTGAGCGCGGAGGGGCTGGTCGCGCATGTGCTCGAGGACCGGCGGCTGGGGGTCTTGCTGGTACGCCGAGGAGGCTACGGCGCGGGTGTCTTCGACGGAGGCAAGTTGATCGACTCGAAGGTCGGGTCCCGGCACGTGCAGGGGACCACCAAGGCCGGTGGGTGGTCGCAGCAGCGGTTTGCGCGGCGGCGGGACAACCAGGCCCGGGAGGCGTTCAACGCGGCGACCGAGGTGGCGGTACGGATCCTGGCGCCGGCCAAGCTCGACGTACTGGTCTGTGGGGGAGACCGCAAGGCGATCGACACCGTGCTGGAGGATCCGCGGCTGAAGGCGCTGCGGCCGCTGGTCCGGCCACCCTTTCTCGGGGTGGCCGATCCGAAGCAGAAGGTGCTGGAACAGGCGGGGGTGGACGCCCGCGCGATCCGGATCGAGCTCACCGACCCGCCTGCCGCCGATTGACCCGGCCCCGGCCGACGGGGCCGGTGCTCCGGTCCGGGCCGACGAGGGTCAGGCGGGGCCGTAGAGGGCGCGGAAGTCGTCGAGGGTGCCGCGGTAGTACTGCAGGTCGTCGACCAGCTTGCCGCGGGTGAGCATCTGCGGGTTCTTCGCGCGGGTCCGGGTGCCCAGGTCGGACCACACGCCCGCCTCGGGCACGTCCTCGGCGCCCTCCGGCAGGAACTTCAGCGCCTCGCCGACCGCATCCGCGGCGAACTCCCAGTTCAGCTCGACGCTGTACCGGTCCTGGTCCGGCTGACCGGTGTACGCCAGGTCCGCGGTCAGCGCCCGGCGCGCGTAGGCCTCCGCGACCAGCACCCATTGCGCCGCGTCGACGAGCTGCGAGACCCCGAGGCCGTAGCGCGAGCCGACCGTCCTGGCCGCCTGCTCGGTCACGTACGGCACCACGATCTCGCCCACCGTCGTGGTCAGCGTCCAGGCGTCCTCGCCCTCGACGGAGTTCACGCCCGGCTCGATCGGGGCCGGCGCGACGGCCGGTAGCGACTCGTCGACCACCGTCGACAAGCTCACGTAGACCTGCGCCTCGGCCAGTGTCCTTGCGGTCAGCATCGGTTAGTTCGCTCCTGTTTCCCGTACGAGTTCGGAATACGTGTCCTGGACCACCAGCAGGCGGTCCAGCCGGAACCTACCCGGTTCGGCGTCGAATACCCGGCGGCCTTCCGGCGTCCAGAACGCATCCGCCGGTACGCCGTCCAGCCCGGCCGGCACGAATTTGATCACCTCACCGACCGCCGCCCGCGCGATCGACAGCGCGACCCGTGCCTCGCCCGGCTCCACCGGCACGTTGCCCGCAGCCTGATCGGCCACCGCCATCCACTGACCGGCGTCGAGCAGCTCCGAAGGCTCCGTACCCCCGAAGGCCGGCCAGGAATCCGGCGCCGTCTCCCGGGCCGGCAGCCCGAAGAGGTACTCGCGCTCCGCGTCGCAACCAGGACAGACCGCGGCATAACTGATGACCAGCTCGCCGTCGACCTCGATCAGCGCATGCTGCCAGGGTGCCTCGACCGAACCGCAGTCCGGGCAGGGCTGCAGCTCGAGGTAGAGAAACGCCTCGTCCCTCGTGCGTGCGACCGCGAACGCCATCGGTCTCCCTCTCGTCGTCGTCGGACCATCATGCCCGCTGTCCGGCCGCGGCCCGGTCAGGAACCAGCCAATGACGGCCCGTGCCCGCTGATCGTCCTGGCCGAGGTGGCGCCGCCGATCTGCTGCCGCTCACCCTGCCCGGATGCCGCGGGCAACTGCCGGACCGTCGCGGAGTGGTCGAGCCCCTTCAGCATCGCGAGCGGCACGCCCTTGTCCACCAGCTCCGAGGCGACCTTGGCGTTGAACGACTCCGACCGCGGCGTCGCGTTGTACAGCTCGCGCAGCGGCACCCGTCCCTCACACATCAGCGCCACCCGCGGATGCAACTGCGCGAACGCCTCCGCATAACCGCTGTTGTCGCCGATCTCCGTCATCGTGCCGTCCGCGAACGCCTGGTAGTTCCGCTCGCCGCCGGCTTCCTCGATGGTCAGATTCACCGTCCGCTTCTCGTTCACCGCCTTGCTCAACGCGGCCACCATCGGCTGGTACGGCTGGTGAACTCTGTTGCCAGCGGCATCGACCCGGTACTCCGACGCGCGCAGCTCGGGCTTGCCGAGCCGAGGCGACGCGGCCTCCAGCGGGGGAGCAGCCTGCCGGCCCGACTCGAGTTGCCGCAGCCCGTCGAGGTACTCGTGCTGCAGCATCTTGAGGTAGTACACGGCTTTGGAGGTCTCGGGCAGGTGCTTGGAGTGTTTGACCTTCGGTGCGCTCTTGCCCGTGTCGGCCACCTCGTGAACCGTGACGCTGTAGACCATCGGCGCCTCGACTGTGCCGAGTGTGCCTTCCTGGAAACGGCTCGTCTCCAATCGCGTCCCCTGCGAGTCGGACGACGTCTCCTTGAGCTGCTCACTGACCGAGCCGCCGACGTTGACCGGTCCGCCGCTCGCACCGCCACTCGCCGTCCCCGGCGTCAGCTTGTTGCCGGTCGTCGTGATCCCGTTGCTCTCCATGTCGCGCCATACCTGGCCGGCCTGACCGCCTGGAATCGGATCGTCCTGGATCGTCCAGCCCACCGGCCTGGCCTTGACCACGACGACGAACTTGGTACCCGAGTTGCCTCGTCCGGCGATCGCGGTCAGCTCGAGGCCTTCCTCGCTGGTCAGCCGCTTGAGCGCGGCCCGCAGGGAGGTCGGTGAGAGCTGGGTCGCCAGCGCCACGTCGTGCTCCCGCATCGCCGCCTCGCCCAGATCCTTGTGGGCGACCAGGTAACCGCGGATCTGCGCGTGGAGCTGGTCGGTCTCCGGCTCGCCCAGTCCGTGCGGGACCATCGCCTCCGCAGTGGCGCCTTCCGGCACCTGGAACGACCGGTGATCGGGCTGCGAGGCCTGCTGGGCAGGAGCGTCGGGAGTGGCCTCCTTGAGCAGCTCCCGCGGCACCATCAGCGTCATCCGGGCACCGACCCGGACCGGCGTCGCGTGGGTCGTCTGCTCGGCCGGCAGCGTCTTGTTGAGCCGCCAGCGCACCCCGGCCATCGTGGCAGCACCCGCGCTGCGGACCCGGGACACCTGGATGTCGAAGACCGCATCCCGGTAAGTCTCGGCCTGCTTGAAGTGACCCGTCCGGTCGATGTGCGTCTTCTGGGTACCGCGTTTGGCTGCGACGGTCCGGTCGCGCTCGGTCCCGGCCCCACCGGACAGGGAGGTGTCGGCGGAGCCCTTCACCTCCGCTCCGGCCGAGTACGTCGTGGAGTGTGAGACGGACTGATCCTGCCCGAGGTAGTCGTAGTTCTGCTTGAGTCCGATCGCGTCCACCTCGGGCACATCCGGCGTCCCGTCGACCATCGGCGGGCCGGCGTACTGCGCCTTGACCTGGACGACGACGAGGTCGGGCTGAGGTTGTCCCGGCACCGGTACTTCCACCTCGGTCACGAAGCCGCGGACGCCGTACATGTCGCCCAGATGCCCCTGCCAACCGTCCGTCCCGAGGTCGATGGCCAGCGCCGCGCGCAGCATCGGGTTGGTCGCCATCAGCCCGGGCGCGAGTTCTTCCACCTGACGCAGCGCCGGGGTGAGCAGGTCGACGTGCCCGCCGGGCTGGCCGATCGGGCTGATGTCCTCGATCTGCGCCGACGCCAGGCCGATGTCGTACTGCGGTGGCAAGCTCATCGCGCGAGGCTGCTCAGCCTCTTGCTCGACCTCGACCAGCACCTCGTCGATGCGCTGGTCAGGGGGTGCGGCGGGCGTCGACTGGACGTCTCTGGTTTGACCAAGGAGCCGCGCGGCCAGCCGTTCGTCGGTGTGCTCGGCCGCGAGACCGGTCGTCACACCGGCCTTCTCCTGCTTGTAGCGACGGACGAAGGCCCCGGCGTCGCGAGGACTGATCTTGAGCTGCCCCGCCAGGTACCGCTCGGCCGCGTCGGTGACGACCTCGAGCGGCAGGTCGAGTTCGCGACGGCCGTACAGCCTCAGCGCCCGCCGCTCCGGCATCGTCGTCTGCACCTTGGCGTCCTGCAGCGGCACGGACTGGACGACGTTGCCATCGGCATCGACCACGTCCGCGACCAGCTTGTACCGGTCGACGAACTGGTGATGTGTGCCGACGTTGATCAGCAGGCCTTCTTCGCCCATCGTCTGGCTGTTGCTCGTCGACTGTGAGGTACCACCGGTACGTCCCGCGCTGAGGCTGCCCGCGAACGAGGAGCCATCGGCCTGGACCGGACCACCGCCGCCGTCGAGCCCGACCCCACCCGACGACGACCGGCCCGAGGTGAAGCCGGTGTCCTTCATGGTGAGGTTGATGTCGCCGGAGTTCTGCTGCGTGACGGCGACGAACGCGCGATCGGTCGCCTCACCCCGGACCACCACGCTGTAGCCACGTGGCAGCATCGTGCCCTGCCGGACCGCGTCGACCGGGTTGCCGGCCGGCGGGACGATCGTCAGCGGGAGCCGGTACTCCCCGTTCATCCACTCCTTGTGCGCGACCAGGCTGTCGGGCCCGAGCATCGCGTGCAGTTCCTGGTACGTGTTGGAGCCCAGCTCGATCGCGTCGACGGCCGAGGTGATCCGATCGACCGGATTGCCCGCGTCGACGTGGACCGGCATCGACTGCTTGACCGCGGCCATACTCGGCGCCTTGGGCTGCGCAGAGCGGACCGGTTCCTCTGCACGCGACAACGCACTGTCGACGAGGATCCGGGCGCTGCCGGGCGCAGTGGCCAGGGGAGCGGTGTCGCCCTTCGGGGTGACCTCCGTGACGACGATCTGGTGTCCGACGCGCAGGATGTCGACCGGGGCGGTGGTCTCGGTCAGCGACACCCGGTTGACCCGCCGGCCCGCGGACCAGCTGAAGCTCCGGCCGACCGCGCTCCGGCTGAGCTTCACACCCAGTCGCCCGGCCCACCCGCGCACACCTTCGGCCGGGCCGTTGCTGACACCGGCGCCGGCCGACACAGGCATGCCCTTCGACCGGCCTCCGGAGCGGCTGTTGGCGTCGGAGGCGATGCCGAGCCGTACGACGTTGTCCGTCGTACTCGTGCCCTCGCCGGTGACGTCGTTGAAGTCCTGCCGGACTGCGACCCGGAACGTCCGGTATCGCGGCGCATGCCCGGTTCGCTGATCGATCAGGACCATCGGGATGCCGCTCTGCGAAGCCTGGTTGTAGCCGGCTTCGAGCCGGTCGGACCCGATGGTCTGGATCACCCGGTCGTAGTTGATCAGCTGTCCGCTGCGCAGTCGCCGGTCCTCGGGCAGGTCGGCGAAGACCGGCTGGAGGTTGTCGTCGAGCGGCGGGACCAGCCCGTCGCGGCTGAGGTTGCGCAGGGTCTGTTCCAGCGCGTCGCGATCGCCGGTGAAGTTCTGGACGAGCGCCTGGCCCGCGCCACGCATCTGCTCGGCGCCGGGGCCGATCACGGGTGGCAGCGTCTGCTTTCCGGTCGGCGGCTCGGGGTCGCCGCGGAGCAGGGCCCGCTTGTGCTGGTCGAGGCGGACGGTGTCGTCGGGGTTGCGGAGTACGGCGAACTTGTCGACCTTCGCGCCGGCGCGCAGCAGGTCGTTCTCGGGGACCCGGAGCCTGGCGTCGACGAAGTCGTTGATGACGACCGGGTCCGCCTTGGGCTTGGTGAGGTCGCGCAAGGTCGCCCGGACCCGGAAGCCGACCACCACGCCCTGCGTCGGGCCGTGGTTGCGGTGAACCACCGGAGTGATCGAGGTCGCGCTGACGCTCAGCCCGCCCTGCCGCGAGACGTTGCGACCGGCCGAGACACTCGGACCGAGATCGGCCGTCGTCGAGCCGATGTCCTTGAAGGTGCCGCCGACACCGACGGACACCGACGCGGAGGTGTTGGAGTTCTGACTCGCGCTGACGCCGTTGAAGTCGACGCCGACCTTCTCCTGCCACAGGTCGTAGCTGGCCTCGCCGCTGAGTCTCGCCGTACTCCAGATCGGCTCGACTTCGAGCTGTACGTGGTAGACCGCCTCGCCCGCGCTGACGATCTGCCGGCCGTACCCTCCTGGCCGGCTCGTCTGGCGCAGCAGCCGGGAGATGTCCTGGGTGAGCAGGCCGTCGATCTGGCCGTAGGCGACCCGGTCGATCTTGCCGAAACGCTCGCGGCCGCCCGCGACGAGCCGGTCGCGGATGGAGGACATGCCGTCGATGTTGGTGACCGTATGCCGGGGGAAGGCTCCGGTGACCTCGTTCGCCCGGCCGAGCTGGGCGAGCGAGACCGTCTCGGTCGCAGGCTTCACCGTGTACGCCGCTGACACCCACGTCAGTTGCGGGCCGGCGTCGAAGGCGGCAGGTGCCGACCAGGGCTCGGTCGCGGACGCACGAACCTCGATCTCCCACTGACCGGTCCAGCCGACCTGCAGCGACTCGCCGCGGTCGTCGTCGACCGAGCCTTCCTTCTCGTGCGAGCTGGACCCGCTCGACTCACTCAGCCCCTGCCCGGAGGACACATCCACCCGGGGAGCGGCGAACTGGGACAGCGTGTGGACCGTGCTCCCGGGCGGCGCCATCGCCATGAACGGCTGCGCGCTCACCCCGAAGCTGACGCCGGTCGAGTGGGCTGCCGTCGTTGAGACGCCCTGGCCGCCGTCGCCGATCGTGCCCGACATCTGCTCGGCCAGGTCGTAGTCCCGGTCGAGGTTCTCGCGCACGTCCTGCGCCTTCAGCCGGAACCGGACCTGCGCCAGCTCGTTCACGTCGGAGTTGGGATTCCCGCCGACGGTGAACTCGATCCCCTCGGCCGTCACCAGCCGCCGGTACGCCGCCGGAGGCACCGGCAGCGGGCCACTGCCCTCACCGAGCCGCGCGGAGATGCCGTGCGCGGCCAGTACCTGGTTGATCTCGCCTACTGGGACCGCTGGCAGTTCACCGGCCGGTACGCCGGTGTGCAGGACGGCCTTGACGGGCAGGGCTGAATCCGACGCGACCTGGTACGCACTGGTCTTCTCTGCCGCGGTCTGCGCCAGCGTGACGAGTGCTGCCTGCGGACGGTTCGGGTCGGCGAGCACTGCGTCGAGTTCGGCCAGCAGGTCGCGTTGACTGGTCAGTGCCTGCTCAGCCGTCGCTACCGCTTGGTTGTAGCCTGCGGCGATTTCCGTGTGCCGGTTGGCCTTCCGGGCAGCACCGGCTGCCTCGACGTCCAGGACCCGCGCCCGCTCAGTCGCACCCTTGTCCTGAAGCTTGCCCTCGGCAACAGCTTTGCCGGACAGCTCTTTGGCCTCCTCGGCGGCTGCGGCCGAGCTGGCCGTCTTGGCGCCGGCAAGCTTCTGGAGTTCTTGGACCTCCGACTCCAGGCCAGTGACCGCGTCAGCAACCTTCAGCCGCAAGGCAGCCGGGGTGTACGGCGCCAGCTCGGCTGCCTCAGCCCGTACCGCGAGCGCGGCCGCCGTCCCTGCCGCCGCTGCTCCGCGGACGTGGATCGCGTCGGCAGCCCAGGGGAGTGTGGGTGCGACGCCGCCCTTCTGACGGATCGAGGTCGCGAGAGCGTCGAGATCCCGTTCCAGCACGGCCGTGCGCTGTGGGTCCTGCTGGTTCCTCGCCTGCTGCCAAGAACTGTTGAGGAACTGGTACGACGCGTAGTCGGCGTTCAGCGTGCGATCGCGTTTGTCGCGCCCGAAGGCCGAGCGCAGCTTGCCCAGCACGCCGGCCGGTCGTTGCGAGTTGGCAGGGTTGAGCTCATGCGTCAGCTGGTTGAGCTGGTGGACCCAGACCTGGGCCAGCTGGTCGTCGGCGAGGCGCGGCGAGATCCGTAGGACGTGGGGATCGTTCGCGGTGCCCGAGCGAAGTCGGCCCTCGGCGACGAGACCGCGGGAAGTGGGGAGGATCTCGACCCGGACGTGTTGCGGTGCGTCGCTCGTCGCCGTCTGGAGTACCGCAAGTTGCGCCTGGGGGTCGATGGCCGGCCTGCTGGTGATGAAGCCACCGAGTTCGGCGCGGCCGAGTTGTCGGAGGGCCGCGAGAGCTGTTCGCTCGTCGAGGTCCGGGTCGAGGGCTGGGCGGCCACCGATTCCGGTGACCAGTCCGGAGCCACGGACCTCGGGCGTTGCCGTTCGGGCGTTTGCGGGCCGCTGGTGCCTCGCGCCGGGCTGGGATCGATGCTGTCCGGTTTGCGGCTGGGGTGGGGCGATTGCGAGCGTCGTACCGGTAGGTGGTGGCTGGGTGCGTGCTTGATGGTTCAGGAGGTGGGTGTCGCGGCGGATCTGTTGTGCTGCTGCGACGAGTTCTGTCGGCATGGCCGGCTGGGATCGGCCGGGGAGCGCGGCTAGGCGGGCTGCGGCGGTTTCGGAGTACGGGGCGGCGCTCTCGAGGACGATCCGGAGCATCGCGCCGGCCTCGTCGCGCCTTGCCTGCTGGAGGCCGGGGACGTGCAGGAGGCGGTCGAGGGCGGCGATCGCGCCGTCGGCCGGGTCGAGCTCGCGATTGCGGGCGACCTCCGCGCCGACCAGGGCGACCGACTCGGCCAGCAGGCGCTCGTCGCTCGCTCGGTCAGCCGCGCGCCGGTTGAGCCGCTTGTCCAGATCGTCGACGACCCCGGCCGGGAGGGTCTCGGCGGCATCGAGCCGGAAGCTGCCGTCGCGCAGCCGGACGCCGGAGGGCGCGATCACGCCGAACGCGATGCCGAGAGCCTCGCGGGCGCGGGCAGCGGCCAGGTCTCCCCGTGCCGGATCGCCCTGTGCCGCGATGGTCATCCAGTCGGCTCCTTCGTCGTCGGTGACGTGAGTGTGACCGCAAAGTAACCTCCTGGGTTCCCCCGGGCAACCGGCAAAAGATTTCAATCCGGCTACCGATCGATGGTGCTGAGTTCCGGCCGTTGCCGTGTCAGGCTGGGCGGCGATGAACGTGAAACTTTCTCCTTCCCAGTGGTCGGTTTCCGAGGCCAGAAGCTTGATCGCTCAACTGCGTCAGCTCGCCGAGGGCGACGCCTACGACGGCATCGAGCTGTTCGCGGCGCTCTGCGAGTACCTGGATCAGCTGTACGGCGGTACCGGGTTCGACGAGTTGCTGCCCGAACCCCAGGCGACCGAGCTCGGCGGTCTCATCCGGAGTGTGGTGTCGACCACTCCGCTGGACCCGGACGGCGATCCGCTGGACCGGCTGGACCAGCCGGTCAACTCGGCCGTGACGCTGGCTGAGGGCCGCCGGCTCGCGGCGTACCTGGCGACGGCCGACGACTGGCAAGGCGAGTTGGGCCGCGCGTTGCAGGGGCTTTACAGCTATCTAGACCACTTGTCGGGCGGGCCGGGGACGTTCGTCCGGCTGCTCACCCGCGAAGAGCGCGAGCAGGTCGCGGCCAGAGCACCGAAGAGGTAACGGCATGACCATTCGGTCCGAATGGTCCTCTCCGACCATTACGGTAGGCGCGTGAGTTTCTCGTCCCCCACGCGTCCCTCCGCCTCCGGCGCCCGTGGTTCCAAGGCGCCGCTCGGTGGCTCGAACCGTCTTCCCTCCGGCCGCGAACGCCGTCCGGCGCTCGCCGCGCTGGCGGTGATCCTGATCCTGCTCGGCGCCGCCGGCTCGGCCCTGATCGCCCTCCGCAGCGGCGACCGGACCAACTATGTCGCGATCGCCGTCGATTCGATCAGCCCGGGCCACAGGATGACCCAGAAAGACCTCGCCACCGGAGACCTGGCCGGCAAGACCGCTGCCTTGATCCCGTCCGACCAGTGGAAGACGCGGGTGGACGGCAAGTTCGCGACCGGCTGGCTGTACAAGGGCCAGTACGTCACCGACGACAACTTCACCGACAAGCAGATCGCCGCCGGCGGCGTCGCGGTCGGCGTCAGCCTCGAGGCCGGCCGGGCCCCGTCGTCGGGTCTGCGGGAAGGCGACATCGTCCAGGTGGTCCAGGTGCCGGCCGCCAACCAGGCCGGTGGCGTGTCCTCGATCCTGGTGAAGGCCGCCGAGGTGACGGCCGCCAGCGGCGCTATCAGCGACGACAAGACCAAGGCGAACAGCACCTTGAACGTCACCATCGTGGTGCCGGCCGCGCAGTCGGTCACAACGGCCGGGGCCGCCGCGTCCAAGACGCTCGTACTGACGAAGCTGCCGTCCGGTACCAAGCCGGAGGTAGCGGCCAACGAGGGAGACGGCTGATGGCTCTCGTTGCGCTGGCAAGCGCGAAGGGCTCGCCCGGAGTGACCACGACCAGCCTGGTGCTCGGTGCGCTCTGGCCGCGGCCGGTGCTGCTGGCCGAGTGTGACCCGGCCGGTAGCGATGTGGCGATCCGGATGACGGCGCCGGGTGGCCAGCCGCTCAACTCCGATCGCGGGCTGGTCAGCTTGGCTGCGGCCGGCCGCAAGGGGCTGGACGACGACGTCATCATGGCGCACAGTCAGCAGCTCGACGGTGGGCTCGATGTGATGATCGGGGTCCGCACACCCGAGCAGATCGGTGGCATGGGCGGGCTGTGGGAACCGCTGGGTATCACCTTCAACCAGATGTTCAGCTCGGACGTGATCGCGGACTGCGGCCGGATCGGGCCTGCTTCGCCGCAGCTTCCCGTAGTACAGGCTGCTCGGCTGGTCGTTCTCGTCTGTACGGCGACCGGCTCGTCCGTCGCGCATCTGCGGGAGCGGCTGTCGTCGCTCATCCATCACGTCGACGCGAAGCTCGGCGTGCTCGTGGTCGCCGACCCGAAGAAGCGTGAAGGCGTCAAGCAGGTCTGGTCGGTGCTGGACGCGATGTCCGTGCCGCTGGCACACCGCTGGCACCTCGCCTACGACCCGGCCGGCGCGGCCTTCTTCGACGGCCGCGGACAGGGCCGGCTGGACCGTACGCCGCTGATCCGGACCGCTGCCGACATCGCCGCCGAGATGGCGGCGATCGTCTCGCGGCCGACCCAGCACGACTTCGACATGGCCCAGGCGGCCTTCCCGCCCGACGGCGGCCGGGAGGGTAGATGAGCACGGATCAGGAGCTCGTCCGCAAGCTCCGGGTCCAGGTCGCCGAGCGGCTGAACGAGCAGCGCCGGCGCGACCAGGTCAACGGCGTACCGCCGATGAGCGCCGAGGACGAGCGCGAGTACGCCCGGTCGCTGATCGTCCAGGTGCTCGAGGACCACGCCCGGTACGAACTGGCCGAGGGGCGCACGCCGCCCACTCCGGACGACGACGCGCAGATCGCCGGCGCCATCCACGCCTCGCTGTTCGGTGTCGGCCGGCTGCAGCCGCTGATCGACGACCCCGAGGTCGAGAACATCGACATCAACGGGTGCGACCAGGTCTTCATCCAGTACGGCGACGGCCGCGAAGAGCGGCCCGGGCCGGTGGCCGACAGCGATGACGAGCTGGTCGAGCTGATCCAGGTGCTCGCGGCACACGCGGGTCTGACCAGCCGGCCGTTCGACTCGGCCAACCCGCAGCTCGACCTGCGGCTGCCCGACGGCTCCCGGTTGTCGGCCGTGATGGGCGTGACGTCGCGGCCGTCGGTCTCGATCCGGCGGTCGCGGCTCGGCAAGGTGTTCCTGCAGGATCTGGTTGCCAACGGCACCATGTCCGCCGACATCGCCTCCTTCCTGCGGGCCGCCGTGGCAGCGCGCAAGAACGTGATGATCGCGGGCGCCACCAACTCCGGCAAGACCACGCTGCTGCGCGCGCTGGCCAACGAGATCCAGCCGCACGAGCGCCTGATCACCGTGGAACGCTCGCTCGAGCTGGGGCTGGGGGAGTTCAAGGACCTGCACCCGAACGTGGTCGCGTTCGAGGAGCGGCTACCGAACTCCGAGGGCGTCGGCGAGGTCAGCATGGCCGACCTGGTCCGCCGTTCACTGCGCATGAACCCCAGCCGGGTCATCGTCGGTGAGGTGCTCGGCGACGAGATCGTGACGATGCTGAACGCGATGAGCCAGGGCAACGACGGCTCGCTGTCGACGATCCACTCGAACAGCTCGATGGAGGTGTTCAACCGGATCAGCACCTACGCGATCCAGGCGTCCGAGCGGCTGCCGATGGAGGCGACCCAGATGCTGATCTCGGGTGCCCTCGACTTCGTCGTGTTCGTCCGCAAACACAACGACTACCAGCACGGCGGCACGCTCAGTCGGTACATCGAGAGCATCCGCGAGGTGACCGGCTGGGACGGCCGCGTGCTGTCCGGCGAGGTGTTCGCTCCCGGCCCCGACGGCCGGGCCGCGGCCCACGCGCCGATCGCCTGTATGGACGAGTTGGAGCACTACGGCTACCAGCCGCTCGTGCACGGTCGGTGGGCCTGATGAGCAACGAAACCCTGCTGTCCCTGCTGTCCGGCGCGGTCGTCGGCGGCGCGATCCTGCTGCTGATCGTCGCGATCCGCGGCACGACGCCGCGCGAGTCGACCCCGTCGCTGTTCAAGCGCGGCGGCAGCGTCGAGGGCCGCAAGCAACTGATCCGCTTAGGCACCGGTATCGGAGTCGGGCTGATCGTGCTCGTCGTCACGCACTGGCTGGTACTGGCGGCGGCTCTCGGCTTGCTTGCTGCGCTTGCCGATCGCTTCTTCGGTGGTACCGGGGAAGAGCGGCGCGCGATCGAGCGGCTGGAGGCGCTGGCCACCTGGACCGAGGCGCTCCGCGACACGATCGCAGGCGCGGTCGGTCTGGAGCAGGCGATCCCGGCCACTGCGATCAACGCAGCGCCCGCGATCAAGCCCGGCCTGAACCTGCTCGTCGACCGGCTCCGGATCCGCGAACCGTTGCCCTCGGCATTGATGCGGTTCGCGGACGACCTCGACGACCCGTCGGCCGACCTGATCGTGGCCGCGCTGGTGCTGAACGCGCGCCTGCGCGGACCCGGTCTGCGCGAGGTGCTGAGCGCGCTGGCCGACTCGGCCCGCGAGGAGCTCGACGTACGCCGGAAGGTGGCGGCCGAGCGTCGATCGACCCGGCGAAGCGTGCAGGTCGTCGTGGCGATCACCCTGCTGGTGGCGGCCGCGCTGATCCTGTTCAACCCGACGTACGTCAGGCCGTACACGAGTTTCATCGGCCAGTTCGTGCTGTTCATCGTGATCGCCCTGTACGCCGTGGGGCTGGTCTGGCTGCGCAAGCTGGCGAAGATCGAGGTACCGGACCGGTTCCTGATCCGCAGTGACGATCGGCGGGCGGCCCGCAGTGGTGACGAGCGGATGGAGGTGGTGGGCGGATGACCGGCGCTTTCATCACAGGTGCGATGGTCGGCCTCGGTGTCTACCTGCTGGTCCGGATGCTGATCCGGCCGCGCGCCAACGTGCTCTCGACGATCGCGCGGATCGACGCCGGTCGGTCCGGGTACGTGAGCGCGGCGACCGCGAGTGCCGCGGGGGAGCGGGTGCTCGGTGGTGTCGACCGGGCACGCGAGACGCTCGGCCAGCGGCTCGAGGCCGAGGCGAACGCGCGGGGCTGGACCTTCGGACGGTTGCGCCGCGACCTCGCGGTGATGAACCAGCCGTTCGCGGCGATGCTCGCGACCAAGGTGTTCTTCGCTCTGGGTGCGCTGATCTTCATCCCGTTCGTGCTGTTCTTGTTCGCGCTGCTGAGGTTCAAGGCGCCGGGCGCTTCGCCCGCGATCGTCACGCTGGCGGCGATGGCGTTCGCGTTCTTCCTGCCCGACCTGGCGTTGCGGCAGGAGGCGGAGGCGCGGCGGCGCGACTTCCGGCATGTGGTCGGCAGCTTCCTGGACCTGGTCGCGATGAACCTGGCCGGCGGCCGCGGTCTGCCGGAGGCGCTGATGACGGCCTCCACGATCGGCGACCACTGGGCGATGGCCCGGATCCGGCAGGCGCTGGCCAACGCGCGGTTGATCGGCATCACGCCGTGGGACGCGATGGCCCGGCTGGGCGAGGACCTCGGGGTCGAGGAGTTGCGCGACCTGGCGTCGGCGCTGGCACTGGCCGGTGACGAGGGCGCGAAGATCCGGGCCTCGCTGCTGGCCCGGGCGGCGTCGCTGCGGCGGAAAGAGCTTGCGGACGTGGAAGGCAAGGCAGGCGAGCGGTCGCAGTCGATGCTCGTCGCGCAGCTGGTGATGTGCGCGGCGTTCATGTTGTTCCTCGGCTACCCGGCCGGCGCCGCCATCCTGGGCAGTTAGTGACGGCGGTCACGGGGAACAGGGATCCATCGGGCATTTGTGTCCGTCCTACAGGGCATACTGAGGCTCGAATCGGGCTCAGGACTGAAGTAACGAGTTTCGGAGGGTTAACCGGATGAACGTGGAAACGCAGTTCGTGCGCGCGATGGTCGGCTACGCGCTGGCGCGGGCCCACACCCAACGGGCCCGGGGCGCGGCCGCCAAGGCCCGCGGCGCCCGCCGTCGCGACGAGCTCGGCGCGTCGGCGCTGGAGTGGGCGATCATCTCGGCGATCCTGGTCGCCGCGGCGCTGGCCATCGGTCTGGTGGTCCGGGGCGTGATCGACAAGCGCACGGGCGAGATCCAGAACGGCTGAGGCGTTGTCGCGGTCACCTCGTGCTGGGGAACGAAGTGCGCACGGCCGTTGGAACTCGGCGGACCGGAGCGGGCGCGGCCGAAGCCGATCGCGTCGGGTCGGCAGCGGTGGAGCGCCTCGGAGGCGGTCCGAGCGGGGAGCGTCCTCGCTCGAGCTGGCCATCCTGGCGCCGTCGATCCTGGCGCTGATCTTCATCTCGATCCAGACCGCGCTGTGGCTGTACGGCCGGTCCGTCGCGCTGAACGCGGCCCAGGAAGGCGTCTCCCGCCTGCGACTCGTCCAGCCGCCGCTCTACACCAGCGCGATCGGCGAGAAGGTCCGCGGCGACATCGAGGCCTACGCCCAGCAGTTGGGTGGCAACACCCTGGGTGACGCCGTCGTCGAACCGCCGTCCTACAACACCCCCGAGGGCATGGTCTCCTTCACCGTCACCGGCGAGACCATCTCCTTGGTCCCCGGCCTGAAACTGACAGTCACCCGCACCGCGACCGGCCCCATCGAACAATTCCAAGCCGACAAATGAGCGAGGCATGAACCCGATCAGGACGCGCCGCCCCCGCGCTCCCCGCGGTGCTGACGCCTGCCCGCGCGCACGTGGTGAGCGCGGGACGATGGCGTTGGAGATGGTGATTCTGGCGCCGTTGCTGCTGATTCTGTTTATGTTTCTGCTGGCTTGTGGGCGGTATTTCCAGACGTCTTCGTTGCTGGAGAACGCGGCGCGGGACGGCGCCCGGTCGGCCAGTCAGACCCGGTCGTTGGGGGATGCCCAGACGCAGGTGGATTCCGCGGTGACGCGGACCATGGATCAGGCTGTGAAGTCCTGTAAGGACAGCGCGGGCGGGAGCATCACGAGCGCGTTCGCGGCGGGGGCGACACTGTCGGTCGAGGTGACCTGCACGATCAACTACCGCGACCTGGGTCTGCTCGGCATCGGCGGCGACACCACCATCACCAAGCGGTTCAGCTCATCCATCGACCCCTACCGAGGAGTGCGCAGTGGCGACACTCCCTGAGCCCGTGGCGCGGCTCGTCGCGTTCCTGCGAGTCGATGCCCCACGCAACCATCGCGGCGCGCTCAGCCCGGCCGTGGCGATACTCGCGGTGATGATCTTCACGCTGGCCGGCCTCGTCATCGACGGCGGCCGCCAGCTCGGCGCCAAGTCGCGCGCGGTCGGGTACGCCCAGGAGGCGGCCCGCGTCGGCGCGGCCACCATCCAGCTGAACACCACCGAAGCCAAGATCGACACCACCAAGGCCGGCGCCGCGGTCGCCGCGTTCTGCGCCGAGGTCTCCTCCAACGACAAAGCAGTCCAGAGCTGCGGCGCCACCGAGCTGACCGACGACGGCCTCAAGGTCCAGGTGGTCATCGGCAACCAGACGACCTTCCTCGGCATGGTCGGCATCGGCCACCTCGACGCCACCGGCACCGGCGAGGCGCACGCCGAACAAGGCGTCAACAAGGCCGACGACAGCCCCAAGATCCCCCCGATCGTCGTCAGCGGCCGCACCGACGGCCCCGGCAACATCCCCACCAGCATCGCCGTCCCGCCGACCCTCGACCTTCCGTGCCCGTCCCCTTGGTACGAAGGCTCGCCGACCCCCATCTGGACCCTTCCGTTCCCGTTCCCGGCGACCTGTACGCCGAGCGGGACCCCGTCGGCGCCCGGCACCCCACCGACCACGCCTCCGACGAAGCCGACAACGCCGCCGACGAAGCGCCCGCCGCCATCCAGCACTCCGAAACCGACCAAGACGAAGACCACCAAGCCGGGCGGCGGCGCCCCCGCTGGTGTACCGCAGAACTCCCAGCCCCCGGGAGCCAACTGATGACCGACCTTCGAGGAGCCCGAGTCGTGCGACGTGCCGGCATCCCAGCCATCCTGCTGGCCGCAACCCTGCTGCTGTCCGCCTGCGGCGGCAGTAAGGACGACGGCGGCATGCCGGTGCCCGTCGGCGACGGTGGCGGCGATTCGGAGCCCACGATCACCCTCAGCCGTACGCCGTCCGCCGACCCCACGTCAGCGCCCACCGGCAAGACCTCGGCCCCGCCCGTCACCGCCGCGCCGCCACCGCCGGCGAACCAGGTGATCGTCGTACCGGGGAACTTCGCGTCGATCCCCGCCGTCCAAGGCCTCGTGACGAGCTACCCGGTCTACTTCAGCGCCCTGGTCGCCCGGGACTCCAAGATCATCCAGAACAACTTCCCGGCCTACTTCTACGCCGACACGTCGCAGGCCGTCGACGACGCCAAGCGGAACGGGTGGGTGATGAAGCCACCGGGCAGTGTGGTCGTGATGGGCACCTCGAACCAGCCGCTCGGAATCGTCCGGCTGAAGCTGTGCCTGTCCCAGACCACCCAGTTCTGGAACCCGAAGACGAAGAGCTGGGTGGTGCCCGCGCCGAAGGGGACGCCGCAGGCACTGGACATGGTCCGGACCGGGCTGGGGTGGCTGCCCTACCGGGTCGCGCCGTCGAAGGGGATCAGCTGCGGCAAGGTGCGTTATCCGGCCTAGACCACTGCATAACCATTTGCGCAACGGCGTGACTGGACAGCGTTCACCGGGCATGATGCCCCTGGCTGAACATAACCTACGAGTAGCCGACCGAGACTCTGGAGTGAGGATGCGCAACCGAGTGAGCCGAGGGTTGATCACCCTGACCACCGTGCTTGCCCTTCTGGGTGTCTACCCGGCCTCGACCGCCAGCGCGGAGACGATCAGCGAGGGCGACCGGGTCTGCAGTATGTACGTCAACAGCATCGGCTTCGGCGCCTTCTGCAGTTCGGGTGCGGCCTATTTCGGTGGCTCGCCGCCGCCGACCTGGAAAGCGCGACTCGGCAACAACATCTTCATCCCGTGCCGTGACTTCGACATCCCCAAGGGGATCAAGCTCGGTCCGGCGCCGGATGGCAAGACCTGGGTGCTGCGGGTGACGATCGAGGACTACGACCTCAACACGGTCAACGGCGGTGAGAACGTGCACCTGGAGCGGGCCATCGTGCCGGTCTCGGGTGACGAGCGCAACCAGTGCCGCGACGAGGACTACATGGACCCGTTCTGGGCCGAGTTCGCCAGTACTTATCCCGACCCGGCTCTGCAGGTGATGCCGACCTACACACCGCGGGTGAACGTTCCGGCCTACTTCTCGCTGACCCGCGAGAGTTCGATGATCCTGAAGAACGAGCAGGGCGACCCGGAGCTGAACAGCGCCTTCTACGACGCGACCCACAACCTGACGATGCGTGGGCTGGTCACGTCGATGGTGGTCGATCCGGGTGACGGCACCGAACCCTTCACCTGCCTGATGGGTGTCGGCAAGAAGGACGACAACGACGACGGGTACGACGGGACGAACGATCCGTTCCACCAGATGAGCACCTGCTCGCACAAGTACGCCAAGTCGAGCGCGAGTCAGCCGGACGGGATGTACACGGTGAAGCTGACCATCACCTGGTCGGTGGACTACTGGAAGGGTGGGCCGACCTGGAACCCGGTCGGCCAGGCCGAGATTCACGCGGTACAGCGCCTGCCTGTGCAGGAAGTTCAGGCAATCGGTGGGTAAGGGAGGGGCGACGATGGTGAAGACGAGTGAGCCGGTGCGGAACGCACGGCTGCCGCAGCGGGCCGGCGGAGGAGCCGGCGACCGGCTGAAGGGCCTGGCCTCGCTGCTGGCGATCGTCGCGATCGTCGGTGGTGTTCCGTACGTTCTGCTGACCTACTTCGGCAAGCCGTGGCCGAGCCGGATGCCGAGCCGGGACGTGCTGTTCGACGAGCTGAGCGCCAAGACGATCATCGGCATCATCGCGTTCTTCATCTGGGTGGCGTGGCTGCACTTCGTGATCTGCCTGCTCGCCGAGGCAGTCGCGGAGGTCCGGGGCCATGGCCTGTCACCACGGATCCCACTCGGCGGCGGCTCGCAGACGCTGGCCCGCCGGCTGATCGCGGGTGTGGTGCTGATCGCGGGCACCGCCAGCGTCACGCTGCCGGTCGCCAACGCGGTGACGGCGACATCCGTCGGCAACCCGGCGTCAGTGAGCGTTGCCCAGGGCAACGACAACAGCTCGGTCGAGTCGTTCCGGCAGACCGAGCCGCGCAGCTCGGTGCAGATCGGCGTCGCGCCGACCGTGAAGCACACGCACACCGGCGTACGGACGAACAGCGACCACACCGGTCAGGTCGTCAAGTACACGGAGGTCAGGCCGCCGCAGGGGCGTAACTACGACTGCCTGTGGGACATCGCCGAGCGGTACCTGGGCGAGGGCCGGCGGTACAAGGAGATCTACGACCTCAACCACAACAAGCTGCAGCCGGACGGCCGCCGCCTCACCAACCCGGATCTGATCCTGCCGGGCTGGCAGGTGCGGCTGCCCGCTGATGCCAAGGGCGCCGGTGTGCACACCGTCCTCGTCAACGTGGACCACCACCCGGCCGGCAAGACCACCACGAGTCCGGCTGGGAAGCCCGCCGCCAAGCCGGTGGCCAAGCCCGCTGAGCGGCCGACCGCCCAGGCGCACCCGGCGACCGAGACGCGGACCGCCGAGGAAGGCACGAACGCAGTCGGCAGTCGCTGGTTCGAGCATGAAGAGGCCGGTTCGTCCGTCGGCGTGGCCGGTACGACGACCAAGCCTGACGCGTCCACGCCGGAGACGACAGGCACCGAGGCCGCCAACCCGGCCGTGGACGGCGCGAAGGTCGAGGCGCCCGCAGCAAGCGGCTTCGACGTCCAGCAGGCCGGGATCTACGGCCTCGGGGCGACGTTGCTCGCCGCTGGTCTGGCCATCGCGCTGAAGCGTCGTCGCGGTTGGGCCCAGGGTCCGGGTCCGAAGGCGGCGGGGCACCGGCAGACCGAGATCGGGCTGCGGCTGGCGTCCGACGTACCGACTGCTCGGTTCGTCGACAACGCGCTGCGTTCGCTGGGTGCCACGATGACCAACGACAACCGGGTCATGCCGACCGTCGTCGCCGCGCTGGTGACCGATCGGGCGCTGACGCTGGTACTGGAGCCGGGCGAGACGCAGGCTGCGCCTCCTGGCCCGTGGCAGGCCATTGCCGACGGCACTCGATGGGTACTGCGCCGTGCGTACGGACCTGAGGGCGATGTGGACGCGCCCGCTCCCTACCCGACGCTCGTGACGCTCGGCAGCAACGCCGACGGCGCGACCGTGCTGGTCGACCTCGACACCGCGGACGGCATCGTCAGCTTCGGTGGCGTCACCAACGCCTCCCGCGACGTCGTCGGCTCGCTGGCGGCCGAGCTGGCCACGAACCTGTGGTCCGAAGGCGCTCACATCAGCATGGTCGGCTTCGGTGACGACCTGTCGACGCTGGCGCCGAGCCGGTTGAGCTACTGGGTGAGCCTGGACGATGCGCTGCGGGAGGTAACCCGGCGTACCGATGCTCAGGTGCAGGCCTGTGGGCGGCGGGACGCCGACTCGGTGGCCGACGCGCGGATGGCGTTCCCGGACGCGCAGCTGTGGGGTGCCGAGATCATCTTCGTCTCCGCGCCGCCGTCGCCCGAGGAAGAGGCGAAGCTCGCGAAGCTGGCCGCGGACTCGAAGCGCAGCGTCGCGGTGGTCGTGGTCGGCGACGTGATGAGCTCGCCGTGGCGGTTCGTGGTGGACGAGAAGAACCAGGCTGTCTGCCGGCTGCTCGGCCTCGAGGTCGATGCCCACAGCATCAACCCGTCCCAGTTCGCCGACCTGGTCGCGCTGTTCGGCGTGGCCGAGGCGGAGGCGCTGGACAAGCGGCGCGCGGATCTGGACATGCCGGCGTACGAGTTCTCCGCGACCGACCTCAGCCGGCCCGCGCCGGTCGAGATCGACCTGCTCGGCCCGGTCGAGGTGGACGCGCGGGGAGAGATCGACCCCGGTCGGGTCGCGCTGTCGACGGAGATCGTGGCGTTCCTGGCCAGCCAGGACTACGGCGTACACCCGAACGTGCTGGCCGGCGCGATCTGGCCGCGGGGCATCAGCGACGAGCTGCGCAACGCGGCGCTGGAGCACACCCGCAACTGGGTCGGTGTGGACGCCATGTACGCCGACGAGTCCGGCCGCTGGCTGCTGAACCGCAGCGTCGTCCGGGTCGACTGGGACGTCTTCCGCACGCTGGCCAAGCAGGCGTCGATGATGGAGGACCCGCGTGGTCCGCTGTCGACGGCCCTGAGCCTGGTGCATGGCCAGTCCTGGTCGAACCTGCCCGCAGGCCGCTACTCGTGGCTGGCGGCGTCCGGTGTCGAGCGCAAGATGGCTGAGTCGGTCGTCGACGCGGCGCTGCGCCTGGCAGAGGCCAGCCTGCGCCACAACGACGGCAACCTGGCCCGTACGGCCCTCCAGACCGGTCTGAGCTTCTCGCCGGCCTCGGAGGACCTGTGGCGGGCCACGCTGCGGCTGGCCGCTCACTTCGGTACCTCGGAGGATGTGGGTAACGTCGCCGCCCAGATGTACGCCGCCCTGGCCAAGCACGGTGCCCCGCGTGGGGCCGAGGCCGAGACGGACGCTCTGGTCGACGAACTGCTGCCGGGGTATCACCGGCCGGCGGCCGTCGCGTAGTACCGGCCCACAAGCAAGAAACCGCCCCCGGGAGGAACTCTCCCGGGGGCGGTTTGCTGTCGCGGGGTCAGAGCGGGTCGGCCGACCAGGTGTCGCAGCGGGTCATGTCGCCGGAATCCATACCGATCTGGAACCACTTCATCCGCTGCGCCGCGGTGCCGTGGGTGAAGGACTCGGGGTTGGCCTGGCCCTGCGTCTTCTCCTGGATGCGGTCGTCGCCGACCGAGGCGGCGGCGTCGAGGCCGCGCTCGATGTCGTCCTGGGACAGCTCGGTGATCAACGGCTTGCCGCTCTTGGTCGGGACCGTCGTCGCGTGGTTGGTCCAGATACCGGCCAGGCAGTCGGCCTGGAGCTCGGACCGGACCGAGTCGGAGTTGGCGCCCTCGCGGGACTTGATCCGGTCGAGGATGCCGTACAGGTCCTGGACGTGGTGGCCGTACTCGTGGGCCACGACGTACGCCTCGGCGAACGGGCCGCCCTTCGCGCCCAGGTCGGTCTCCAGCGTCTTGAAGAAGCCCAGCTCCAGGTACACGCTCTTGTCCGGTGGGCAGTAGAACGGCCCGACGGCCGCCGTCGCCGGCCCGCAGCCGGTGTTGACCGAGTTGCTGAAGACCCGCATCGGCGCCTTGGTGTACTTCTTGCCGCGGCGGGGGAGCTCTGCGGCCCAGAAGCCCTCGATCGAGTTCTGGTACGCGACGAAGGCGCAGTCCGGATTCTGGCTGATGTCCTTGCCGGTCTTGCAGGAGCCCAGATTGCCTGCCGCCGTGTTCCTGGCCGCGGGCTGGTCGCTGCCGCCTCCGCCGCCGAGGGTGCCGTTCAGGAGCAGGATGACGACCAGCAGGATGACGCCGCCGATCCCGCCGCCGACCGGGATTCCCATCCCGCCCGGAAGCAGCCCGCCGCCTCCACCGCCACTGCCTCGGGTGTCTTCGACGCCGCTGGTGTCCAAGTCGGCGTCAGGGTTGAATTTCACAGCACATACACTAGACCTCGTCGCCGCAAGAGGCTGCCTTGTGACGCGGCGCGCGGCGCTGCCCGCATCTCGCCGCTGCCGCCCGCCCGACCGAGCCCGTTCATTCCGACCTGAGGACACCTGCGCCGCCATGATCACTGCCACCAACCTCGAGGTACGCGTCGGGGCCAGGCAACTGCTTTCGCCTGCCTCTTTCCGCGTCGGCCCAGGCGACAAGGTCGGGCTGGTGGGGCGGAACGGCGCCGGTAAGACCACGCTGACCAAGATCCTGGCCGGCGAGAGCCTGCCCGCGTCCGGCTCGGCGACGTCCTCGGGCGAGATCGGCTACCTGCCGCAGGACCCGCGCACCGGCGACCTCGAGATGCTGGCCCGGGACCGGATCCTGGCCGCACGCGGGCTGGACGAGGTGGTCCGGCGGATGCGCAACGCCGAGAAGTCGATGGCCAGCGCCGACGACAAGACCCGCGAGAAGGGCATGCGGCGGTACGAGCGCGCCGAAGCCGACCTGCACGCCGCCGGCGGGTACGCCGCGGAGTCCGAAGCGGCCCGTATCGCGGCCAACCTCGGCCTGCCGGATCGGGTGCTGGGGCAACCACTGGGAACGCTGTCCGGCGGTCAGCGGCGCCGGGTCGAGCTGGCCCGGATCCTGTTCGCCCAGGCCGAGACGCTGCTGCTCGACGAGCCGACCAACCACCTGGACGCCGACTCCGTCGTCTGGCTGCGTGACTTCCTGAAGAACTACCCCGGTGGCGTGATCATGATCAGCCACGACGTGAACCTGCTCGAGGAGACCGTCACCCGGGTCTTCCACCTGGACGCGAACCGGGCCGAGATCGACATCTACAACGTCGGCTGGAAGGCGTACCTGCTGCAGCGCGAGACCGACGAGCGCCGCCGCAAGCGCGAGCGCGGCAACGCCGAGAAGCAGGCGTCGCAGCTGATCGCCCAGGCGAACAAGATGCGCGCCAAGGCGACCAAGGCGACCGCCGCGCAGCAGATGCTCAAGCGGGCCGAGAAGCTGATGGCCGGGCTCGAGGACGAGCGCCAGTCGGACCGCGTCGCGAAGATCTCCTTCCCGACGCCGGCCGCCTGCGGCAAGACCCCGCTGATGGCCAAGGAGCTGTCGAAGTCGTACGGCTCGCTGGAGATCTTCACCGACGTCGACCTCGCCATCGACCGCGGCTCGCGCGTCGTCGTACTGGGCCTCAACGGCGCCGGCAAGACGACCCTGCTCCGGGTGCTGTCCGGCATCGAGAAGATGGACACCGGCGAGGTCATCGACGGCCACGGCCTCAAGCTCGGGTACTACGCCCAGGAACACGAAACCCTGGACGTCAACCGCACGGTCATCGAGAACATGAAGTCCGCGGCCCCCGACCTGAACGAAACCCAGGCCCGCTCGGTCCTCGGCTCCTTCCTGTTCAGCGGCGACGACGCCGACAAGCCCGTCAACGTCCTCTCCGGTGGCGAAAAGACCCGCCTGGCGTTGGCCACGCTCGTTGTCTCCGCCGCCAACGTGCTCCTTCTCGACGAGCCCACCAACAACCTGGACCCCGCATCCCGCACCGAGGTCCTCAACGCCATCCGCGCCTACCAGGGCGCCATCGTCCTGGTGACCCACGACGAAGGCGCGGTAGAAGCCCTGGAGCCCGAGCGCGTCCTACTCCTCCCAGACGGCGTAGAAGACCTCTGGACCAACGACTACGCAGACCTGGTCTCCCTCGCCTGACCCCACACACGACCGCGTGGTCGGGGTGGGCAGCTGTCAGGCGAGCAGTGTCTGGAGGGCTGGGAGGCGGGCGTACAGGTCGGGGAGGCCTTGGATGCCGGCACGTGCGGACTCATGTGAGAGGGCGAGGTCGGGGCCTGTGGTTGCTTCGGTGCCGGCTAGGGCTCGGAGGATGTTCCATCTGGTGTGGCCTAGCCAGCCGCTGATCAGGTAGGCGAACCAGCTGGGGCCGGGTGGGGGGAGTGTGCCGCCGGCGTTGGTGTAGCCGTTGAGGACTGCGCGGAAGACCGTGCGGTCGATGGTGTCCAGGCCGGGGCCCTTGGCGATGCTGAGGGCGGTGGAGCCTAGTTCGCCGGAGAGGTCCAGTAGGCCGGAGAGCTCCCAGTCGAGTACTACCGGGCGGCCGTCTCGGGCGAGGAGGTTCCAGGGCTGGATGTCTTTGTGGGTCAGGACGACGGGGCCGGGCCGTTCGCAGGTGTCGACGAAGTGGGCGATTGCCAGGAAGGTGTCGACCTGGCAGGCGAGTTCGTCGGCCCACGGCTGGTCGGTTTCCGCCGCGCGCTGGGCGAGTACGGGCCAGTCCTGGGGCGTGGGTTCCTCGGTTGAAGCGGTCCACTCGACGTCCAACGCGTGGATACGGGCGAGGATCTCGCCGACCTCGAAGGCGTATGCCTCCGACACCGGTGCTTCAGGCACCTTCTCGCCGTCGACCCAGCGGTGGACCAGGGTTTGGTGGTCGGCCGAGATCGGTTCCGGCATCGGGATGCCGGCGGCGAAGGCTGCGCGCTCCAGCCTGAAGACGTCCTCGACGCGGTAGGTCCAGCGGCGGTCGGCGACGTTCAGTTCCTTCACCGCGAACGATCCCTGGTCGGTGTCGAGCCGGTACATCCGGTTGGCGAATCCGCCGTGCACACGGGTCATCGGCCTGATCGGCGTACCGAGAGACGAAAGGTCCACCCACGCACTCTAGGCTTGCGCGCATGAACGTCGACGCTCTTTTTCCCGCTGACCTGCCGGAACCGGCCTACTGGGAGGAGCAGTTCCCGCAGCGCGAGTTGCCGGACGGGGCGAAGGTCACGCGGCTCGGGCCGTCGCCGACCGGATTCATTCACATCGGCGGCATCTACGTCGGGATGATCGACCGCGATATCGCGACGAACACCGGCGGGGTGTATCTGGTCCGCGTCGAGGACACCGACCAGTCGCGGGAGGTGGAGGGCGCGCTCGAGCAGTTCGCGCGCGGGTTCGCGTACTTCGGCATCGACTCCGACGAGGACGCGAACCACGGTTCCTATGGTCCGTACCTGCAGTCGCAGCGCGAGCAGATCTACCTGAGCTTCGTCCGGGAGCTGCTCCGGCAGGGCAAGGCGTATCTGTGCTTCGCCACGAAGGAGGAGCTCGCCGAGACGACCCAGCGTCAGCAGGCGGCCAAGGTTCCGAGCGGGTACTACGGCAAGTGGGCGATCTGGCGCGACGCACCGGCGGCCGATGTCGAGGCCAAGCTCGCCGAAGGCGCGGCGTACGTCGTCCGCTTCCGCGCTCCCGACGGTGCCGACGGGCAGCGGGCGTCGTTCGTGGACGCGATCCGCGGCCGGCTCGAGCACGAGGCCAACCGGAACGACGCGGTCATCCTCAAGTCGTCGGACCAGTCGCCGCGGCTCCCGACGTACCACTTCGCGCACGCCGTCGACGATCACCTGATGCGGGTGAACCTGGTGATCCGCGGCGACGAGTGGATCTCGTCGGTACCGCTGCACCAGCAGCTGTTCGCGGCGCTGGAATTCGAGCCGATCGAGTACGCGCACATCGCGCCGCTGATGAAGCAGATCCCCGGCGGCAAACGAAAGCTCTCCAAGCGCAAAGACCCCGAGGCCGGCGTCGACTTCTACATCGCCGAGGGCTTCCCGGCCGAGGCGGTCCTTTACTACCTCCGCGGCCTCGCGAACGGCCGACTGGCCGAGCTCCCACTGCCTGAGGCGCTGGCGGCCCCGATCCACCTCGACCAGTGCGGCGTCGCCGGCCCGCTCGTCGACCTGGTCAAGCTCGAGGACATCAGCGCCAACCACATCGCAACGCTGACCGGCCAGCAGATCTTGGACGCCGTGCGGGTGTGGGCGACGACGTACGACCCCGAGCTGGTCACCGTCCTCGACAACGAGCCCGAGCTGGCCCTCCGAGCCCTCGCTGTCGAGCGGGACGGCGTCGAGAACCCTCGTAAAGACCTCCGCAAGTGGTCGACCTTCCGCCCCGAGTACGGCTTCTTCTTTCCCGAGCTCTTCACCCCACTAACCGGCCCCACCGACGAACGCCTGGCCGCCCTGAACGTCGCGCCAGACGTCATCACCTCCTTCGCCTCCGAGCTGATCGCCGGCTACGAGCACCTCGACGACCCCCAAGCCTGGTTCGCCCAGATCCGGGACCTGGCCGTAAAGCAGGGCTTCGCCCCCAACGCCAAGGAATACAAGAAGAACCCCGATGCCTACCCCGGCTCGATCCGCGAAGCCTCCCAGTTGGTCCGGGTAGCCATCACCGGTTCCACCCGCAGCCCCGACCTACACGCCACCACCCAAGCCCTAGGCGCCCCCGAAACCCTCCGCCGCCTCCAAGCGCTGCTGGCCAAGACCGCCTGAGTGCGACGAACGCCTCACGGACTGTGGGGTGGTGGTGACGTATGTTCCTGGCATGGGTGAACTTGGATTGCGGTTGTCGGTTGAGGGGGCTGTGGCCCGGGTGGTGCTGGATCGGCCGGAGGTGCGGAATGCGCAGACTCCGGCGATGTGGGCCGCCTTGTCGGACTTCGGGGCGAGCCTGCCTGACGAGGTTCGGGTTGTTGTGGTGTCGGGGGAGGGGCAGTCGTTCTCGGCAGGACTGGATCGCAATTTGATGATGGGGGAGCCGGTCGACGGGCAGGAGCCGTTGCTCACGCTGGGGAAGAGGCCTGCTGACGAGTTGCAGGAGTTGATTTCGCATTTTCAGGGTGGGTTCTCGTGGCTGAGGAAGCCGGAGATCGTGAGTATCGCGGCGGTGCAGGGGCATGCGGTCGGCGCCGGGTTCCAGCTGGCGTTGGCTTGCGATCTGCGGGTGGTGACGCCGGACGCGAAGTTCAGCATGCGGGAGCCGGCGCTCGGGCTGGTACCTGACCTGGGCGGGACGCAACCGCTGGTGCAACTGGTCGGGTACTCGCGAGCCCTGGAGATCTGCGTGACGTCGCGCTGGGTCGAGGCGGCCGAGGCCAAGGAGATCGGGCTGGCCAACATCGTCGTACCGGCTGAAGAGCTGGCGGCGACGGTCAAGGACCTGTCGGAGGCCGTGTTGTCGCCGCTGGTCGGTGCAGTGCGGGAGACGAAGGCGCTGCTGCTGGGCGCTGCGGACCGTACGTACGAGGAGCAGCTGAAGGCAGAGCGCGAGGCCCAGGCGCGGCGCCTGGCCGAGCTGATCGCCGCCTTCGGCTGAGCGAAACGGCCGGGCAGGGAAGCAACAGCTGGCGTCAGGTGTTGTCAACGTTGACGAGATGACTGTGGGGAGGGACCGGATGTCCTCAGGGATGCGAATGGGCGGCGGTGGCAGCGCCATGATGTGGCGGCGCCAGGACGCGTCGGTGGTCGATCAGAAGCTGGCCAAGGGCACGCTGCGGCGCATCCTGCGGTTCGCCAAGCCGTTCAAGTGGCACATCACCGCGTTCCTGGCGCTGGTGATCATCTCGGCGTTCCTGGTGATCGCCTCGCCGCTGCTGTTCAAGAAGATCGTGGACGACGGCATCACCAAGGGCAACGGCGGCCTGGTGACCGCCCTCGCCCTGATCGTCGCGCTCCTCGCGCTCTTCGACGCCGCACTCGGCCTCATGCAGCGCTGGTTCTCGGCACGCATCGGCGAAGGCCTGATCTACGACCTCAGGACGCAGGTCTTCGCGCACGTCCAAAAGATGCCGGTCGCGTTCTTCACCAGGACGCAGACCGGCGCCCTGGTCTCCCGCCTCAACAACGACGTCATCGGCGCCCAGCAGGCCTTCACCTCAACCCTGTCCGGTGTCGTCTCGAACGTCATCAGCCTGATCCTCGTCGTCGGCGCGATGCTCCTCCTGAGCTGGCAACTGACCGTCGTCGCGATCCTGCTCCTCCCCGTCTTCCTCCTCCCAGCCCGGTACCTCGGCCGCCGCCTGGCCGCGATGACCCGCGAGCAGATGACCCTGAACGCCGAGATGTCGACCGCGATGACCGAGCGCTTCTCCGTCGGCGGCGCACTCCTGGTGACCCTGTTCGGCAAGCCCGAAATCGAGAACGCCCAGTTCGGCGAGAAGTCGGGCCGGGTCCGCGACCTCGGCATCCGCATCGCCATGCTCGGGCGGGTCTTCTTCACGGCCCTGACCCTGGTCGCGGCGCTGGCGACAGCTCTCGTGTACGGCGTCGGCGGCAACCTCGCAGTCCGCCAGACCCTGACCGTCGGCACCCTGCTCGCACTGGTCGCGTTGCTCGGCCGGCTCTACGGCCCGCTGACCGCGCTCTCCAACGTCCGCGTCGACGTGATGACCGCGCTGGTGTCCTTCGAGCGGGTCTTCGAGGTCCTCGATCTCGAGCCGATGATCAAGAACGCCCCGGACGCCAGACCGCTGCCGCCCGGCGCGGCCTCGGTCACCTTCGACAAAGTCACCTTCGGCTACCCGACCGCCGACGAGGTCTCACTGGCCAGCCTCGAGTCCGTGGCCGTCCTCGACAAGCGGGTGAACGCGCAGGTCCTCGAAGACATCAGCTTCACCGTCGAGCCGGGCCAGATGATCGCCCTGGTCGGCCCGTCCGGAGCCGGCAAGACAACGATCACCAACCTGGTCGCCCGCCTGTACGACGTGACGGGAGGCGCGGTCAAAATCGGCGGCGAAGACGTCCGCGAGGTCACCCTGGAGTCGCTGCACGACGCGATCGGGTACGTGACGCAGGACGCCCACATGTTCCACGACACGATCCGCGCCAACCTCGCCTACGCCAAACCGGACGCCACCGACGACGAGATGGCCAACGCGTTGCGCTCGGCGCAAGTATGGGACTTGGTGAAGAACCTCCCAGACGGCCTGGACACAGTCGTCGGCGACCGTGGCCACCGGCTGTCCGGCGGCGAGCGGCAGCGCCTCGCGATCGCCCGGCTCCTGCTGAAGGCACCGCACATCGTCGTACTGGACGAAGCGACTGCCCACCTGGACTCCGAGTCCGAGGTCGCAGTGCAGAAGGCACTCGATACCGCACTCGAGGGCCGGACCTCGCTCGTCATCGCCCACCGCCTGTCGACGGTCCGGAACGCCGACCAGATCCTGGTGGTTGACCACGGCAACATCGTCGAGCGGGGCACGCACGAGGAACTCCTCGCCCTCGACGGCGAGTACGCCGACCTCTACCGCACCCAGTTCGCCGAATCCGGCTCAGCCGCGGGCGTGTAACCACCTGACCAGGTAGCGTTTGTCCTGACGTGAGGTCGTGAGGGGAGTCCGCCGGATGATCAAGTTCGCGCTCGTCCTAGGGGCCGGCTACACCGGCTACAAACTCGCGTACCACTCCGAGGACGGCCGCCACTACGGCAAGGTCGGCGAGCACAGCCTCCGGGCCACGCTCTCCCTGGTCTTCGCCGCGCTGGCGGCCGGCTGCACCTACGCCGCTCTGCTCATCCACTGACCAGCGCAAGATGGCGCCGCACCGGCGCCGCGACGGCCGGCCTCATCGCCAGCAGCATGCGCACCACGTCGTCACTGGTGAAGCGCAGCTCGGCAGGCAGCGGCCCTGGCGTGCGCAGCGGGCTCACGGTCCCGGCCGCGACGTGCTTGTAGACGGCGTACACCGAGATCCGCAGCAGCTCCGCGACCTCGTCCGTCGTGTAGAGGGTTGGACTCACACCTGTCTAACGAGGCTGACTACTTTTCGTCTTGTTCCAGCAGATGAAGAACCGGTACGCCGAGATGCCGGCGGGCCGAATTGGTCCAGTCGAGGTGGAAGAACTCCGCCACGATGTGCGGCCGGGTGAGGATGATGACCTCGCGCCCACCGACCTTGTCCACCGTCGCCGTCAGCGCGTCGATCGGCCGGTCGTGCGAGATCCCGCCCTCGGCCTGCTGACCGAGATCGCGGAGCCGCTGGATGCTGCGCCCGGTGCAGTCGGTCGCCTCGCTGTCGATCGCCTTCTGTGCCTCGGCGAGGTCCGCGCGCTGCTCGGTGAGTCCCGGCCCGTAGAGATCCGCCGTCCCGAGCGCGCTGATCGACGCCTCGACGCCGGCCTCGGCGTTGTGGCACGGCACGAGCACGTGGTACTTGACCGGCTCCGGCATGTCCTGGTGCAGCTCGACCACCCGCTGGGCATCAGGCTCGGTCAGTTCCTGCTCGACCAGCAGTACGACGTCGTACATCTCGGTACCTCCGGTTCGTACCAGTCGGTATTGCCTCCATCATGCCCCCGCTTCGGCCTCGGTGGCCGCAAATGGGGGCAGAATGGCCGCCATGAAGCTACCCGTGATGCCGCCGGTCCCGCCGATGCTGGCGAAGCCGATCAAGCAGATCCCGGACGGGAACGTCAGCTTCGAGCCGAAATGGGACGGCTTCCGCTCCATCATCTTCCGCGACGGCGACGAGGTGGAGATCGGCAGCCGCAACGAGAAGCCGATGACCCGGTACTTCCCGGAGCTGGTCGAGGCGATCAAGGCGAACCTGCCGGAGCGTTGCGTGATCGACGGCGAGATCGTCGTGGTCGGCGCGTCGGGGGACCGGCTCGACTTCGAAGTACTGCAGCAGCGGATCCATCCGGCCGCCTCCCGGGTCAAGATGCTGTCGGAGACGACGCCGGCCCGGTTCGTCGCGTTCGACCTGCTCGCACTCGGTGACACCGACTACACCGACCGGCCGTTCGCCGAGCGGCGGGAGGCCCTGGAGCAGGCGTTGGCCAAGGCCGCGGCGCCGATCCACCTGACCCGGACGACGACCGACAAGGCGACCGCGACGGAGTGGTTCCACCAGTTCGAGGGGGCCGGGCTGGACGGGGTGATCGCGAAGCCGCTCGACGGCCTGTACGAGCCGGACAAGCGGACGATGTTCAAGATCAAGCACGAGCGGACCGCGGACTGTGTCGTCGCGGGGTACCGGGTGCACAAGAGCGGCGAGAACCGGATCGGGTCGCTGCTGCTCGGGCTGTACAACGCCGACGGCGTGCTCGCCAGCGTGGGCGTGATCGGCGCGTTCCCGATGGCTCGTCGTGAGGAGCTGTTCGTGGAGATGCAGGAGCTCGTCACCGACTTCGACGACCACCCGTGGGCATGGGCGAAGCAGGAGGAGGGCAACCGGACGCCGCGCAACGCGGAGGGCAGCCGGTGGCAGGCGGGCAAGGACCTCAGCTTCGTGCCGTTGCGGCCCGAGCGGGTGGTCGAGGTGAAGTACGACCACATGGAGGGGGTCCGCTTCCGGCACACGGCCCAGTTCGTGCGCTGGCGGGAGGACCGGACGCCGGAGTCGTGCACCTACGAGCAGCTGGAGGAGCCGATCAAGTTCGACCTGGCCGACGTGCTGACCGCGCGCCCTTGAGGCACGCTGGACAGGTGAACCCGGAGGCACGGACAATCCAGGCATGACGGCGGATCGGATCGAGCTGGCGCGTCCCTCGGACGCCGAGCGTGATCGGGCGCTCGCGATCCTGCGTGACGGAGCCGGCTCGGGTCGGCTCTCGCACGACACCTTCATCCGCCGGATGAACTTCGTACTCCGCGCGCAGAGCCGCCGCGAGCTCGCCAACGCGACGCACGACCTCCCCGGCACCGAGCCACGCGTCGTCCAGCTGCTCAACCGGCTGCTCGCCCGCATTCCGCGCCTCACGATCACCCCGCGCACCACGACGCCGTACGTCCGCCCGCAAGGTCTGGCCCTGCCGTCGCCGGACTCACCCACGGTCCGCATCGGCCGCGGCCCCGGCGCCACGCTCCGGGAGACCGACCTGTCCGTCTCCCGCTTCCACGCCGAGCTCCGCCACGTCGACGACGGCTGGCTGCTCCGCGACCTCGGCTCGATGAACGGCACCCACCTCAACGGCCTGCGCATCACCACCCCGGTCCGCGTCCGCCCGGGCGACCACATCCGCTTCGGCGCAGTCACCTACCGCCTGACCTGGACCGACCAGAGCTAACGCTCGTGGGACCGGGCTAGCGCAGGCCCAAGAGCGACACCCGTCGCCCGGACCAGCGCTGCCGCTCGGCACCGACCACCCGTCGGCCGGACCCAGCTCTGCCGCTCGGCAGCGACCACCTGTCGGCCGGAGCCAGCGCTGCCGCTTGGCTACGCCGGGCCGACCGGGTCAGCGCTCCTGGCCGGTGGACTTCTCTGGGCCGTCGGTGCCGGCCTTGCGGGCCTCGGGGGCAGCACTTGGCGTGCTCACCGCCTGGCTGGCCGGGGCTGTGCCCTGGAGGGCTGCCTGGGACGCCTTCGAGACCTGCAGATTCGGGTGTGAGCCCTGCTGCTCCGGCGGGACCATCGAGTTGAGCTTGTGCGCGAACCCCTTCAGGTCCTGCTGGGTCGCCATCTTGTCGATCAGCTCGGGCATCGTCTGCGGCGCCCGCCGGTTGCGGTCGACCATCTTCTGCATCGCGCCGACCACCTCCCGCGGGTGATCGTCGGCGAGCTGGTTCAGGAACTCGGACGTCCGCTCGACCTTCATCGCGTGCGGCCCGGTCGCCGGCGGGTCGAAGTCCTTGGTGTTCTCGGTGACCAGCACGTCCGCCTCACCCTGAACGGCCGCGGCCAGCACGTGCTTGTCCTTCTCGTCCGCCTGCATCTGCGGCGCGAGTCCCTCGTACCCGGTTGTCATCGCGGCCGGGAACACCTTGTTCATCTGCGCGAACCGCTTGTTGACCTGCTCTTCGCTGACTCCCGGCGGCCGGTTGCGCCCGGCTTCGTTCAGCACGTCCTGCGACCACTGCGGCTGGTACAGACGCTCAGCGGCGAGGCTCATCATGATGTCGGTGGTGAGCTGACCGCGCAGGACGTTCGCGTCGAGGAACGCGCTCCGGGGATTCGTCATCGGTCACCGTCCTGCGGGTCGTCCCACGACTCTTCCTCGGCGAACGACTGGAGCATCTCCTCCCGCGCGGCGTCGAGCCGGGCGCTCAGGGCCAGTACGTCGGACAGCTTCACCCAGTCGACGTAGTCGGACGACCGGAAGGGGATCTCACCCTGGCTGGCCAGCAGCCGGAGCTCCTTGCGCGGCATCAGCGCCGCGTCGGCCGCCTCGTCGATCGGCAGCTCCTGGCGCAGCGGCGTGATCTGGACGGCGTACCCCTCGCGCAGCGCGGCCTCGACGTACGCCATCGCCTCGTAGACCTTCGGCGGGATGTCGTGCCGCGCGCCGGACGGATCCGTCAGGGCGGGGCCGTTGGCAACCAAATTGCGATCCTGCTCATCGAGCAAAAAGACCTTGGGGCGGGTAGGCGTGACGTCCATGCACCGAATTCTAGGTGCTCATGGGTTGAGCACGGTCGGATGTGCCCCTGGGTTGAGGGACCACCAGGGCCGGGTGGCGGCATGGGTGGCGATGGTCTGGCGGTAGACGTCGGTGAACGCGCGATGGATGAGATCGACGTCCGTCTGCGGTGTGCTGTCGGCGCGCCAGCGAAGAGCCCGGCGCCACAGCAGCGGCGCCCCGGTGATCGGCAGCACGATCGTGTTCGGGATCTCGCGCACCGTCGGCGCGCACAGGCTGATACCTCGCCCGGCCCCGATCAGCTGCTCGATCTCGGACGTGTCGAGGTTGGCGTAGCGGAACTCGGGCGTGAACCCGGCCGACTCGCAGATGCTGCGCAGGTACGCGAGATCGCCGTCCTCCTTGCCCGCCGGCGGGCAGATCCAGATCTCCTCGGCGAGGTCCACCAAGTCGATCGTGTCCTTGCCCGCGAGCCGGTGGTCGGCGGGCAACGCGACCGCGAAGGGCTCGGGCCAGACCATCGTCTGTTCGCGGATCCCCGGCGGACACGGTGGCGCATACGCATCGTCACACCGCCCGAGCATCACCACGTCGACCACGTCGGCAGCCAGCAGATCAGTCAGTACTGCGCACGACGGATCCACCTGCGCCGCGATCTGGCGCCCCGGCAGGAGCTGTTCGAGTCGCGACAGCCAGGCCCCGAACATCACGGTCCGGACCGCGCCGAGGCGTAGTACGGAGGACGTAGCCGTATAACGTCGACTGCTGCCGACGAGCTCGTCCATGTCGGCGAGCATCGCCCGGGCGCGGCCGAGCACGTGCTTGCCGAGGGGCGTCGCGACCACGCCGTACGGGCCGCGTTCGAACAGGACGCCGCCGATCGCGTCCTCGATTCTGTGCAGCTGCGCGGTCAAAGACGGCTGCGAGACGCCCAGGGCGGCCGCGGCCTTCGAGACGCTGCCGGTGTCCGCGAGGCGGCAGACGACCCGCAGATGGCGTAGCTCCAACTCCATAGCGGTGAGGTTATGCCCTGCTGGGATAAGACAGCCATAACTCGCAGGTGTCAATCTCTTCCAACAGAGGAAGCCGGGAGTTCATCCACCTGCCCACGGAACTCTTGCGGCGCGCACGCCCACGTGCGTCATCAGGCATCCTCGCCCCCGCCATCGGCCGGCCGTGGATTGCAGCCCCCCGGCCCGTGGCGGGGGCTCCCGCCCCCTCAGTGAGGAAGTGTCCCAGTGAAGAGCACAGCCCTGCGCGTCGTCGCAGCCGGTTGCGTCCTGAGCCTGGCAGCAGCCGCCACCGCGGTGATCGCCATGAGGATGCCGTCGGCATCTGCTCAGCAGGACGCGGCACCACCGGTGAATCCGCGAGCCGCCGCGCTCAAGACGGCGGACCGCCTGGTCCAAGGCCGGGTCGCCGAACTCAAGGCGAGTCCGAATGACCAGTTCATCCGCCAGCAAGACATCAGCACGCCCTGGGGCCTGCAGTACGTGAGCTACCAGCGCACGTACCAGGACCTGCCCGTGATCGGTGGCGACTTCGTGGTCGCGACCGATGCCTTGGGCAACGCCAAGAGCCTGACCGTGGCTCAGCAGGACGTCATCAGCGTCGACCGGCACCCGGTGGTCACCAGGGCCGCCGCCAAGAAGACGGCCCTCAAGGCGATCACCGACGGCAAGGCGGCTCCTGGTGAGCCGGCGCTGGTCGTCTACGCCGGTACGAAGAAGCCGGTACTGGCCTGGGAAGCGATCGTGCAGGGTCGCAACCACGGCGAGCTGAGCCGGCAGAAGGTGTACGTCGACGCGCGCACCGGCAAGTTCCTGCAGGCGATCGAGCAGACCGCGGCCGGCACCGGCACCGGGATCTGGAACGGCTCGAACCTGACCATCGGTACCACCAAGTCGGGTACGACGTACTCGATGACCGACCCGGCCCGCCCGAACCTGCGGTGTGGCGACCAGTCGACCGGCAGCACCTACTCCGGCTCGGACGACGTGTGGGGCAGCACGTCGAAGACCGACAAGGAAGCCGGCTGCACCGACGTCATGTACGTCGCCGCCGGCGAGTGGGACATGCTGAAGAACTGGTACGGCCGTAACGGGCTCGACGGCAACGGCAAATGGGCCGACGCGCTCGTCGGTCTCGGCGACGTCAACGCCTACTGGGGTTCGCAGTACAACTCCGACGGCGTCGTCTTCGGCTACAACAACGCCCGCAACTGGATCACCGCGACGGACGTGGTCGCCCACGAGTACGGGCACGGCCTGGACGCGATGACGCCCGGCGGCATCTCCGGCTACCCGTCGCAGGAAGCCGTCGCCGACATCTGGGGCACGTTGAGCGAGTTCTACCTGAACAACGCCAACGACAAGCCGGACTACGAGATCGGCGAGACGATCAACCTGACCGGCAGCGGCCCGATCCGGTACATGTACCAGCCGTCGAAGGTCTCCGGGCACCCGGACTGCAACTCGTCCAGCCTGCCGAGCGAGATCCACGCGTCGGCCGGCCCGATGAACCACTGGTTCTACTTGCTTGCCGAGGGCACCAACCCGGCCAACGGCCAGCCGACCAGCCCCACCTGCAACAACACCACGCTGACCGGCATCGGCCACCAGGAAGCCGGCAAGCTGTTCTACAACTCGATGCTGATCAAGACGTCGAACATGTCCTACGGCAAGTGGCGTTCGACCACGCTCACCGCTGCCAAGAACCTGGACAGCAGTTGCGCGTTGCACGCCAAGGTAAAGGCCGCTTGGGATGCCGTCTCCGTCGGCGCCCAGTCCGGGGAAGCGACCTGTACGCCGAGCGGCAACGACTTCACCCTGTCGGTCTCACCGGCCAGCGGGTCGGTCAAGCCGGGGGAGAGCGCGACCGCCACGGTCAACACCGTGATCGGCAGCGGCTCGGCCCAGACCGTCCGGTTCACCGCGACCGGGCTGCCGAGCGGCGCGACCGCGACCTTCGACCCGAGCTCGGTCCAGTCGGGCAACTCGTCGAGCCTCACGATCGCCACCACGTCGAGCACGCCGGAGGGCGCGTACAACGTGACGATCACCGGTGACGGCACGGACGTCGACAAGACCGCGACGTACCGGCTCACCGTCGGCGGTTCCACCCCGCCCGCCGGCGTACCGGACATCGACGTCGAGAAGGTCAAGGCGCACCTGGCCGCGCTGCAGCAGGCGGCCGACAACAACGGCGGCAACCGCCGGGCCGGCAGCGCGGGCCACACCGCGTCGGTCAGCTACATCGAGCAGAAGCTGCGCGACGCCGGCTACACGGTCGTCAAGCAACGCTGCACGAGCTGTCAGTACCCGTCGGACAACCTGATCGCGGACTTCCCGGGTGGTGACGCCAACCAGGTCGTCATGCTCGGCGCGCACCTCGACAGCGTCAGCGCCGGACCGGGCAGCAACGACAACGGCTCGGGATCAGCGACGATCCTCGAGGTCGCACTGCAGCTGGCCAAGGACAAGCCGGCACTGGCCAAGCACGTCCGGTTCGGCTGGTGGACCGATGAGGAGCAGGGCCTGAACGGCTCCGAGTTCTACGTCGGCCAGCTGTCCTCGGCGGACAAGGCGAAGATCAAGGCGTACTTCAACTTCGACATGGTCTCCTCGACCAACGCCGGCTACTTCGTCAACAACATCACCACCGACACCGGCAAGGTGCTGAAGGCCTTCTACGACGGCCTGAACCTGCAGCCGGAGGAGAACACCGAAGGTGTCGGCCGGTCCGACGACGCATCCTTCAAGAACGCGGGTATCCCGACCAGTGGCGTCGCATCCGGCGCCAGTGCCCGCAAGACCACCGCACAGGCGCAGAAGTGGGGCGGCACGGCCAACCAGGCCTACGACTCCTGCTACCACTCGGCCTGTGACAAGTATCCGTCGAACATCTCCTCGACGGTGCTGGACCGGAGCGCGGACGCCGCGGCGTACGGGCTGTGGAAGCTGGCAGTCGGCGATGCCCCGCCGACCGGCAGCGACTTCTCGCTCGCACTGAGCCCCACCTCGGGGTCGGTTGCCCCGGGCAGCTCGGTGCAGACGACGGTCGGTACTACGACCAGCAGCGGCGACCCGCAGTCGGTGCAACTGTCGGCCAGCGGTCTGCCGTCGGGTGCGACCGCATCCTTCTCGCCGTCAACGGTGACGTCGGGCAGCTCCTCCACGCTCACCCTGGCGACGTCGGCCACAACGCCGGCCGGGACGTACCAGGTGGTCGTGAAGGGTACGGGTGCGGTCAGCCACGAGGCGACCTACAGCCTGACGGTGACGGGGTCCTCGACGGGCACCGTGACCGTGCAGAACCCGGGCAACCAGTACGGGTTCGTCGGCTGGTCGTCCTTCCCACTGCAGATCCGGGCCACCTCGAGCGCCGGCCTGCCGATCACCTTCCGGGCGACAGGCCTGCCAGCAGGCTTGTCCATCAGCGCGGCCGGAGTGGTGTCAGGTACGCCGACGACCCGCGGCTCTTACACGGCGACAGTGACTGCGACCGACAGCGGCGGGGCGAGCGGTAGCGCCACCTTCGGTTACACGATCTGGTAAGCAGCCAACGCGGCAAGCGCCCCGGACCGTCCACCAGGCGGCCCGGGGCGCTCTGCGTTGCTTCAGGGCCTGGTGACCTCGATCTGGAACTCGTGCACCCATTTGGACTCGTCGTCGGGGTCGAAGGCCAGGCAGACCTCGCGGGCGTAGCCGACGCTGCGGTAGCCGCCGTCGTCGATCCAGCGGGCGAGGATCTGCATGCTCTGGTCGGCGTCGTCCATGGAGCCCTGGTGGACGATCGTCGCGGCGGTCGCCAGCTCTGGCAGGTCGACGACCTGGAAGTCGCCGGTTTCGGCCTGATCGGGCTTGACCGTCACCGCGGCGTGGACGACGACGGCCTCGCCGTCGGTCTTCTCGTAGTACGCGACCGGCGGACCGTCCGGCTCGACCCCGGCCATCCCCAGGCGTTCCCAGATCTGCCCGTACAGCGGCTGGATGACCGGCGTGATGTCCGGTCCGTCGTAGCTCGCCGCCACGGCCGACAGCTCGGCGACGCGGACGGACGGGATCGTCTTGAGGACGACGTCGTCAGTGGACATGTGCCCCTCCTTCTCGATGATCCGGAGCCTCGCCTCGACCGCGTCGAGCCGGATCGCGTCCTCGGCCAGCCGCTGCGCCAGTTGCGCGCGACGGAGCCGGAGCATGCCGCGCAGCTCCTCGGGACCGACCTTGGCGTCGACGATGTCGCCGACCTGCTGGAGGGTGAAGCCGAGCTCCTTGAGCGCGACGATCCGGTTCAGCCGGCGCAGCTGGTCGGCGGTGTAGTACCGGTAGCCGGTGGCGCTGTCGACGCCGGCCGGGCGCAGCAGGCCGATCGCGTCGTAGTGCCGCAGCATCCGCGCCGACACCCGCCCGAAGGCGGCGAAGTCTCCGATGGTGAACATAGGTCAACGGTGAGGCTTGACACGGTGTGAAGGTCAAGCGGGGATCAGCACGACTTTCCCGACGGTCTCCCGATTCTCCAGCGCCCGGTGCGCATCCGCGGCCTTGGCGAGCGGGTACTTCGTGAGCAGGGGAGTCCAGTTGCCCTCGATCGACTGCTTCAGCGCTTCGGCCTCCAGCGCGCGGAGATTGCGCATGAGCTTGGGGCCGATCGCCCAGGTGGCGGTGAGGCCGCGGGCCATCAGGTCGTCCGTGGTGAGCTGGATCGGGCCGCCGCCGGACCAGCCGAACATGAGCAGCCGGCCACCGATGCCGAGCAAGTCGAAGGCCCGCTGCCCGTTCTCACCGGCCACGCCATCCAGTACTACGGTGAGCTCGCGGCCGTCGAGTTGCTTGGTGACCTGGTCCGGCCAGTCGTCTGCGGTGTAGTCGATCGCGATCTGGGCGCCGAGGTCCTGCACTTGCTTGACCTTCTCCGGTCCACCGGCGAGGCCAACGGTCAGAGCCCCGGCGTTGCGAGCAGCCTGCACGAAGAGGCTGCCCATGCCGCCAGCTGCGGCGGTGATCAGGACGACGTCGGTGGCCTGGAGTGCTGCCTGCTCGAGGATGCCGGCCGCCGTGCGCCCGGTTCCGATTGTGGCGACCGCCGTCGGGCTGTCCAGGTGGTCCGGGATCTCGTGCAAGGACTGCACCTTGGCCACCGCCAGGTCGGCGTACCCGCCGGGGTTCGGGCCGAGGTGGACGACGACGCGCTTGCCGACCCAGGACTTGGCCACACCTGGACCTACCGCGTCGACCCGGCCTGCGATCTCGCGGCCGGGGATGGTCGGGAGCTCGGGCGGGGCGATCGGTCCGCCGCCGGCGTTGCCCGCGCGGAGCACGGTGTCCATCAGGTGTACGCCGGCCGCCTCGACTTTGATCCGCACCTGCCCGTGTTCGGCTTCGGGGTCCGGTACTTCCTCGTAGGTCAGGTTCTCGGCGGGACCGAACTCGTGCAGCCGTACCGCGTGCATCAGCTCTCCTCACTGGGGGTCGATGCTTTCGACGCTATGACCTCAAGAGCAGTTGAGGTCAACTCTTTGTAGGGTGAGGGCATGCCGATCCGACTGAGCGAGCGCCGGCCGGAGGTGAGTCCGGACCGGTTGCTGTCCGAGTGCGTGCCGCCGCCACGCTTCGCCGGCGTCCGCTTCGACACCTACCGCCCCAACCCGGACGAGCCGAGCCAGTCGGAGGCCTTGGCGGTACTGCGGCAGCGCGGGCTGGCCTTGGCGGAACCACGCAGGGAGCGCTCTGTGTGGAGCCGGCTGCGCGGGGCGAAAGCGCTCTCTGCGGGCAAACCCGGGTTCTATCTGGACGGCGGGTTCGGCGTCGGCAAGACCCACTTGCTCGCGTCGCTGTGGCACGAGTCGGCGGGGCCGAAGATGTACTGCACGTTCGTGGAGCTGACGAATCTGGTCGGGGCGCTGGGGATGCGGCCGGCGGTCGAGGCGCTCTCGGCGTACCGGCTGATCTGTATCGACGAGTTCGAGCTGGACGATCCGGGCGACACGGTGCTGATCTCGCGGCTGCTCGGGCAGCTGGTCGAGGCAGGGGTCGAGCTGGCGGCGACGTCGAACACGTTGCCGGACAAGCTGGGTGAGGGGCGGTTCCAGGCGACGGACTTTCTCCGCGAGATCCAGGGGCTGGCGGCGCATTTCGACGTACGGCGGATCGATGGTCCGGACTATCGCCATCGTGGATTGCCGGTTGCGCCTGAGCCCTGGGCGGATGGCCGGGTGGAGGAGACCGCGGCGTCGATCGCGGGTGCTTCGTGCGATCACTTCGTGGATCTCTATCGGCAGCTGGCGGAGTTGCATCCGAGCAAGTACGGCGCGCTGCTCGACGGGGTGACGACGGTCGGTATCACCGACATCCGTGAGTTGACCGACGAGAACGTCGCGCTGCGGCTCGTTGCGCTCGCGGACCGGATGTACGACCGCGACATCCCGCTGCTGGCCGGGGGAGTGCCGCTCGATCGGATGTTCACGCCGGAGATGCTCAAGGGCGGATACCGGAAGAAGTATCTGCGAGCGCTCTCTCGGCTGATCGCGCTGGCGCATGTGGGGATGCCTCCGGCGAGTTGAGTGGTCCTACTCACGCGTCGTGGGCCGGTGCCGTGGTTCGCTGAGGACATGACTACACAAGAGCAGCGATCGCTTCCCTCGCCGGTGGTGGGTGGCCTCGGGCTGCTGGGCCTGGGGATCGTCCTGCTCGGCGTCGGTGGGTTCGTCCGGTTCCACGACAACTCGGGGACGGGAAGCGATCGGTGGATCCTGCCGCTCGGGGTCCTGGCCGCGTTGGTCGCGGCGGGCGGGGTTGGTGTCGCCTTCGTCAGTACCCAGTCGAGGCGGTGGGTCGGGGGCGCGCTGGTGCTGCTCGACCTCGTACTGGTCTGGCAAAGCGCGAGCAACGGTGGCTTCCGGTTCGTCTGGATGGCCGATGAGGGCGAGCTGATCCTGCTGGAGGTCGCGATCGGGCTGATCGCGCTGTTGCTGCTCGCCTTGTCCCTCCAGCTGCCACGCCCAGCTGCCTCGGCCGGTGGTCTGCAGTGGCCGGCGCGGGCAGCCCTGTACCTGTCCGGGGTCGTCGCTGCGGTGATCGTCGGCTTCTTCGTCGGCGTGCGGTTGTACGAAGCGGAGTACTGCGGGCGGCCCGAGGGCTGTGACGCCGACGATCTGACCGGCCTCGGCTGGGGCGTGACCGGGAGCCTGATCGCGTTGGCCGTCGGGGTGGTCGTCATCCTCGTCACCGAGGTGGTCCGGCGGCAGCAGCGGAAGGTCGGTACGCCTGCTTGAGCCGCTCCCGGCCGTTGATGAGGCAGGATGGGCGGATGGCGAAGAAGAAGGCTCCCAAGCCGGATGACGTGGCGGGCGGCAGGCTGCTGGACCAGTTGCGGGTACCGCAGGGTCCGGTCGATCTGAGCGCCTGGGACACGAGGGCGACGACCGGGTTCACCGGCAGCAAGGACGAGGGCAAGCTCGCGCTGGACGCGATCGGGCCCGAGGTCTCCGACTGGCAGGAACGGCTGTTCGCCGAGGGACGGTCAGGCGGCGAGCGTCGGGTACTGCTGGTCCTGCAGGGGATGGACACCTCCGGCAAGGGTGGGGTGATCCGGCACGGCGCGGGGCTGATGGACCCGCAGGGGCTGAAGATCACGTCGTTCAAGGCGCCGACTCCGGCTGAGAAGCGGCGTGGCTTCCTCTGGCGCATCCGCCAGGCGCTGCCCGGCCCCGGCATCATCGGCGTCTTCGATCGGTCGCACTACGAGGACGTGCTGATCGCCCGCGTCCGCAACCTGGTCGCCCCGCCGGTCTGGAACCGCCGCTACGAGCAGATCAACGAGTTCGAGGCCGAGCTGGCCGCGAGCGGCGTCACGGTCGTCAAGTGCTTCCTCCACATCTCCGAGGACGAGCAGAAGGTCCGCCTGGCCGAGCGCCTCGACAACCCGACGAAGTACTGGAAGTACAACCCGGGCGACGTCGAGGAACGCAAACTCTGGCCCGCCTACGCCGAGGCCTACCAAGCAGCCCTCGAGAACTGCAACAACCCCGCCACCCCCTGGTACGTAATCCCCAGCGACCGCAAGTGGTACCGCAACTGGGCCGTCACCACCCTCCTCCTGGAAACCCTGAAGGACATCAACCCCGAATGGCCCAAACCCGACTTCGACATCGAAGCCGAGAAGGCTCGCCTAGCTGCGACATGACCGCCCATGCACGCATAACCGGCTGATCGCCCGGCGGCTGAGCGGTCGCTCGGGGCCGGCTCCGGGGGTTATGCATGCGTGCGGGACCTGTGGACAACTCGAACCAGTCAGGCCCCGAATCCGCCAGACTCGTCCCATGGCCGACGTCCTGGAGATCCTCCAACGCGCCGGCGGGGCGGTCCGGTACGCCGACCTGGCAGCGCTCACGTCAGGTCGATCGATCCGTCGCGCCCTCGAGCGCGACGAGATCAGTCGCGTCGCCAAAGGGGTCTACGCGCTGCCGAGCGAGCCGTCCGACCTGACCGTGGCGATCGCCAACGGCGGCGTACTGTCCCGGCAGAGCGCGGCGATCCACCACGGCTTCGAGGTGGTGACCCGGCCCTTGGTCCCGCACGTGACGATCAGCCGCACTCAGCGTCCGCGCGAGACGGAGCTGGCTTGCGTGCTCCACCGCGCCATCACCCCACTGACCGCCCGCACCCCACTGACCGCCGGGACCCCACTGACCGCCGGGACCCCATTGACCGCCGGGACCCCATTGACCGACCACGTCACGTCGCCACTCCAGACGGTGCTCGACTGCGCCAGGCATCTGCCCTTCGGAGAGGCGTTGGCGGTCGCGGACTCGGCCCTGCGGTTGAAGAAGGTCGACCCGGGCGCGCTGGCCGAGGCAGCGGGCGCGTCTCGGGGGCCGGGGCGGACCGGCGTACTGCGGGTGGCCGCGGCGGCAGACAGGCGTTCGGAGTCGGCGCTCGAGTCGATGCTCAGGGCAAGGGTGCTGGCGGCCGGGTTCCCCGGGTTCGTTCCGCAGTACAGGATCACGGACCGGTCCTTCTACGCACGGGTCGATCTGGCCGATCCGGCGCTGCGGATCGTGCTGGAGGCCGACAGTTTCGCTCATCACGGCACCCGGCAAGCCCTCCGCAAGGACTGCCGCCGATACGTCGAACTGGCGATCCGCGGCTGGACCCTGTTGCGCTACTCCTGGGAAGACGTGATCCTCGACGACTCCTGGGTCGCCACGTCCCTCAACACCCTGACCCGCCGTCCGGCCACGCCCCCATCCACCGCCCACCGCGCCGCCTGACCCTTACCGCCCCGGTCTCCGCCCGTCGCGCCGCTTGACCGTCACCGTCCCGGTCTCCGCCCGTCGCGCTGTCTGACCGTCACCGTCCCGGTTTCCCGCCCGTCGCGCCGTCTGACCCTCACCGCCCCGGTCTTCACCCGTAGCTCCGCGCACGCATAACCGCGGCCGGAGGGCGCGACGCGCCGGGGGAAGCGTTTGCTGGGTGGGGTTGTGCGTGCGTGGCGGTGCCGCCTGCCGCCTGCCGCCTGCCGCCTGCCGCCTGCCGCC
>NZ_BAAAHK010000009.1:120015-148417 GCF_039525325.1 Kribbella koreensis | reverse complement strand
TGAAGCCCCGCCGGGATGATGGCTCCGGCGGGGCTTCGGGCGTGTGGGTCAGGCGGTGCGGACGAGCTCCGGGCGGAGGAGCGTCGGGCGCGGGGCGGGGGCGAGGGTTAGGAGGTCTAGGCCGGCTACGCCGTAGCGTAGGAGGACTAGGCGGGCTACCTCGGCGCTGACGCCCAGGGGGCGGGAGACGGCGACCGCGCCGGCCTTGCGGGAGGTTTCTTCGGCTCGGTCGGGGAGGACGCCGGGGGCCAGGAAGAAGGAGCCGACTGCTACGTGGCGGCGGCCTTCCAGGCGCCATTGGAGGACTGCTTCGGCTGGGCTCGGGGTGGCTGCGGTGGTGAAGGCAGCGGTGACCGGGAGCTTGTGGCGTTGGCCCCAAAGGCGCGCCAGCCGGGTGACGGCTGCGTTGGCCTGGGCGTCGCTGGAGCCGGCGCAAGCCAGGACGAGGGCGTCGAGTTCACGCACCCGGCCGTCCTTGAGTTCGGCGCGCATCCGGCGGTCGAGGACGTCGAGCAGGGTGTCGTCGTACCCGAGCACGTCGGAGGCGATGATCCGCAGGTCCGGGAACCGGCTGCGCGCCTCGTCGATGACGGCCGGGATGTCGGTCCGCGCGTGGAACGCGGTCGACAGCAGCAACGGCAGCACCACGACCTCCTCGACGCCCTCGGCGGCGAGTTTCCCGATCACCTGGTACGGCGTCGGCGGGCAGTGGTCGAGGAAGGAGGCTTCGATCCGCAGGTCGTCCCGCATCTCGCGCAGGCAGGCCACGAGCGAGTGGACGGTGGCGGCCGATCGCGGATCGCGGCTGCCGTGGGCGAGGACTACGAGCGCTGGTGCGGTCACAGCAGTTCCCCTTCTTCGTCGTCGATCATTCCGGCCGCCAGCGTCCACCCGTCGTGGGCGTCGATCAGCAGGAACGATCCGGTGATGTTGTTGCTGGAGTACGGGTCAGCGGCCAGCGGTGCGGCGATTTTGAGCTGCACCTTGCCGATGTCGTTGAGTTCGAGCCCGGTGGCGTCGATGACTCCGAGCGTGTCCAGGTCGAGCGCACCGTTGATCTTGGTGACGATCGCCTGGGCAGTGGTGGTGGTGTGCTTGATCAGCAGCCGGGCGCCCACGGTCAGCGGGCGTTCCGACAGCCAGCACAGGGTGGCCGACAGCTCCCGGCGGGTGCCGGGGGAGGAGTCGGCCGCGACGATGACCGATCCGCGGGCGACGTCGAGGTCGTCCGCGAGCCGGACGGTGACGGCTTCACCGGCGACCGCGGACGGCCGCTCGGCGACCGCGGTACCGGTCGCGCTGATGACTGCGCGGTCGATACCGGAGACCGACGTACGCCGGCCTGCCGGCAGCACGATCACCTGGTCGCCGACAGAAACGGTGCCCGAGGCAACGGTCCCGGTGTAGCCGCGGTAGTCGCGGTACTCGTCGTCCGTCTGCGGCCGGATCACGTACTGCACCGGGAACCGCAGCGGCCGGGCCGAGATGTCGTCGCGACCGGTCGCGCTCTCCAGGTACTCGAGCAGCGTCGGGCCGTCGTACCAGGTGGTCGAAGCGGACTGCTCCACGACGTTGTCGCCGACGAGCGCCGAGACCGGGATCGCCTGGACGTCGCTGATGTCGAGCTGGTCAGCCAGCTGCGACACATCCTTCGCGATTCCCTTGAAGACAGCCTCGTCGTACCCGACCAGGTCGATCTTGTTGACCGCCAGGACGACGTGCGGCACCCGGAGCAGGCCCGCGACGGCGAGATGCCGCCGGGTCTGCTCCAGTACACCGTGCCGCGCGTCGACCAGGATGATGACGACATCGGCCGTCGACGCTCCGGTGACCGTGTTCCGGGTGTACTGCACGTGCCCGGGGCAGTCGGCCAGGATGAACGAGCGCTTGTCGGTCGCGAAGTACCGGTAGGCGACGTCGATCGTGATGCCCTGCTCGCGCTCGGCCCGTAGACCGTCGGTGAGCAACGCGAAGTCGAAGTCACCGCCGCGGGCCTCGGAGACCGTCTGAACGTGCGCGATCTGGTCGGCGAGGATCGCCTTGCAGTCGTGCAGCAGCCGGCCGACCAAGGTGGACTTGCCGTCGTCGACCGAACCCGCCGTGGCGAGCCGGAGCAGTTGCCGCTGGAACGGGGTGCTCATCAGAAGTACCCCTCTCGTTTGCGGTCTTCCATGGCGGCCTCGCTGGCCCTGTCGTCGGCGCGGGTGGCGCCGCGCTCGGTGATCTCGCTGGCCGCGACCTCGATCACGACCTCCGCCGGGGTGGTCGCGGTGGACGCGACCGCTCCGGTGCAGGACATGTCGCCGACGGTCCGGTACCGGACCAGCCGCTTGCCGACCTCTTCACCGGCGCGCGGCTGGGAGTAGGGGCCGACGGCAAGCAACATGCCGTCGCGCTCGAACACGTCCCGCTCGTGCGCGTAGTAGATGCTCGGCAGCGGGATCTCTTCGCGCTCGATGTAGTTCCAGATGTCCAGCTCGGTCCAGTTGGACAGCGGGAACACCCGGACGTGCTCGCCCGGCTTGTGCTTGCCGTTGTAGAGCGACCACAGCTCGGGCCGCTGGTTGCGCGGATCCCACTGCCCGAACTCGTCGCGCAGGCTGTAGATCCGCTCCTTGGCCCGGGCCCGCTCCTCGTCGCGGCGACCGCCGCCGAAGACCGCGTCGAACCGGTGCCCGTTGATTGCATCGAGCAACGGAATGGTCTGCAGCTGGTTCCGGGTGCCGTCCGAGCGCTCCCGCAGCCGGCCGTCGGCGAGGTAGTCCTCGACCTTCGCAACCTCGAGCCGCAGCCCCAGAGCCGCGACGGTTGCGTCCCGGTACTCCAGTACTTCGGTGAAGTTGTGCCCGGTATCGACGTGCAGCAAGGTGAACGGCACCCCCGCCGGCGCGAACGCCTTCCGCGCCAGGTGCAGCATGACGATCGAGTCCTTGCCGCCGGAGAAGAGAATCACCGGCCGCTCGAACTCGGCCGCCACCTCACGGAAGACGAAGATCGACTCGCTCTCCAGCGCGTCCAGCTCGGTCACGGTGCGTGGAGGCAGTGCTGTCGCGGTCATCGGGCCTCCCGGCCTGGACTGAGGAGTGGAGGGAGCGAAGCGACCGGAGGGACGAGGGAAGGCCGGGAGTTCAGCCCGATGACCCGCCGTGCCGCAGGCGCGGCCAATAGCAGAGTCATGTGTGCAACCCGCATTCGATCTTGCCCTGGCCGGCCCAGCGGCCACTGCGCGGGTCCTCGCCCGGCGCGACCTGCTTGGTGCACGGCTGGCAGCCGATCGACGGGTAGCCGTCGTACTGCAGCAAGTTCACGAGTACGCCGTTGTCGCTGATGTACCCGTCGAGGTCTTCCTGGGTCCACGGCGCGAGCGGGTTGAGCTTGACCATGTCGCGCTTCTCGTCGTACTCCACGACCTGCGTGTTGGCCCGGGTCGGTGCCTCTTCGCGGCGTACGCCGGTCACCCAGGCCTTGTAGCCCGAGAGCACCCGGTTGAGTGGCTCGACCTTGCGCAGCGCGCAGCACTTGTCGGGCTCGCGAGCGAACAGATCCTTCCCGTACTCCGCGTCCTGCTCCGCGACGGTCTGCTTCGGCGTCGCGTTGATGAGGTTGATAGGCAGGGTCGCGGCGACCGCGTCCCGGGTGCCGATCGTCTCGGCGAAGTGGTAGCCGGTGTCGAGGAACAGGACGTCGACGCCAGGCGCCGCCTCGGCCGCCAGGTGGGGGAGTGCTCCGTCGGCCATCGACGCGGTGACCACCAGCTCGTTACCGAACGTCTCCCGCGCCCACGCCAGCACCTCCAGCGCCGAGGCGTCGGCTAGTCGTTCGTTCGCCTCCTCGGCGAGCGTCTTCAAGTCGGTACTCATTCCACCGTCACCCGCAGTCCGATCATCTTGAGCTGGAACACCCGTGCACAGGGCCGGCACTCCCAGGCGCCGTGCCCTTCCTCAGAAGGACGCAAGTCCTCGTCACCGCAGTACGGGCAGTACAACGGCGCTGCTCGCTCACTCATCGGTGTCCTCGCTTCGCTGCGGTACCGATGAGTGAGCGATGGCTGCTGTGCTGGATTGTGAACTCGCTACGCTCCTTCACTGCAAAGCTCCTTCCTCGGCACGGACGACCCACTGGGCGAAGCGCTCTCCCTCGGACCGCTCTTTCAGGTAGTTCTGGGTGATCCGCTCGACGTAGTCGGCGAGCCCCTCGGAGGTGACCTTGTGGCCGCGAAGCTTGCGGCCGAAGCCGGCGTCCAGCCCGAGCCCGCCACCGAGGTGGACCTGGTAGCCGGGTACCTGCTTGCCCTCGGCATCGAGTACCAGCTGGCCCTTGAGGCCGATGTCGGCGACCTGGATCCGGGCGCAGGAGTTCGGGCAGCCGTTCACGTTCACCGTGATCGGTACGTCGAGATCGGGGATCCGCTCCTCGAGCTCGTCGATCAGCTCGGCGGCCCGGGCCTTGGTCTCGACGATCGCCAGCTTGCAGAACTCGATGCCGGTGCAGGCCATCGTGTTCCGCCGCCAGGCCGACGGCCGGGCCTGGAAGCCGAGGCCGTCCAGCGCGGAGACCAGCGACTCGACCTTCGACTCCTCGACGTCGAGCACGATGAACTTCTGCTGCGCGGTGGTCCGGATCCGGTCCGACCCGTGCGCCGCGACGACGTCGGCGACCTTGGCGAGAGCGCTCCCCGAGACCCGCCCGACGACGGGCGCCACGCCCACGTAGTACCGGCCGTCCTTCTGCTTGTGGACGCCGACATGGTCGCCCTGGACCGCGGGGATCTCCGGTGCGGGTCCGTCGACGAGCTTGTAGCCGAGGTACTTGTCGCTCTCGAGGATCTCGCGGAACTTGTCCATGCCCCAGTCGGCGACCAGGTACTTCAACCGCGCCCGGGTCCGCAGCCGGCGGTACCCGTAGTCGCGGAAGATCCCGACGACGCCCTTCCAGACCAGGTGTACTTCGTCCAGCGGGACCCACGCCCCGACGCGCTGAGCGAGCATCGGGTTGGTGGACAGGCCGCCGCCGACCCAGAGGTCGAAGCCGGGGCCGTGCTCGGGGTGGACGACGCCGACGAAGCTGATGTCGTTGACCTCCGGCACCACGTCGTGCGACGGGTGACCGGTCATCGCGGTCTTGAACTTGCGTGGCAGGTTGGAGAACTCGCTGCTGCCGATGTACCGCTCGACGATGTCGTCGATGGCCGGCGTCGGATCGATGATCTCGTCCGCGGCGATCCCGGCGACCGGGCTGGAGATGATCACCCGCGGGACGTCACCACAGGCTTCGGTCGTGTAGAGGCCGACGGCTTCGAGCTTCTGCCAGATCGCCGGGATGTCCTCGACCCGGATCCAGTGCAGCTGGATGTTCTGCCGGTCGGTGATGTCGGCGGTGTCGCGGGCGTAGGTGCTGGACACCTCCGCGATCACCCGGAGCTGCTCGGCGCTCAGCTGGCCGCCTTCGATCCGGACCCGGAGCATGAAGTACTTGTCGTCCAGCTCCTCCGGCTCCAGGGTGGCCGTCTTGCCGCCGTCGATGCCGGGCTTGCGCTGGGTGTAGAGCCCCCACCAGCGGAACCGGCCCCGCAGGTCGGCCGGGTCGATCGAGTCGAACCCGCGGTGGGCATAGATGTTCTCGATCCGGGCCCGGACGTTCAGGCCGTCGTCGTTCTTCTTGTTCTCTTCGTTCTTGTTCAGGGGCTCGCGATAGCCGAGCGCCCACTGGCCCTCGCCCTTCCCCTTGCGGGGGCGGGGGGCCTTCTTGGCCGGTGTGGCTTGCTGTGGGGAGGAGACGCCAGTCATCCGGAACGGTGTCCTTGTCCTAGAGACAGGTGCGTCCGCGTGAGGCTAGCTCGAAGCGTCGTCGATTCGATCTGGTCTGCGCGGTGCGCACCCAGCAGATGTTTCGAGCGGGGTGGCTGTCAGAGCATCGAAGGACGACAGATGGCGCTGCGCATGCGACCGAGGTCGACGTGAATCCGACCTACGAGATGAGTCGAGCGGGCAGCGAGCATGCTGATAAGACTCAGCGGAATCGGCCGGTAAATCAACTCCCATTCCTGCATCGTGAGATGCGATCTCACGATGTGGCTATGTGTACCAGTCTGCTGCGGATTGTTCCAGGCGTGAAAGGTCACCTGCAAGAATTCTTGTACAACAATTCTTGTGGCAGCTAGGGTGGCTCGATGAGCCCTGCCAACCGCCGGACCGTCGACTCCTCGGTTCCGGCCGCGATCCACCATCCGCTCCGCCATCGACTGCTGGATCTGCTGCGTGCCGACGGGCCCGCGACCGCCAGCCGGCTGGCGGAGGCGACCGGTGAACTGGTCGGTAATGTCAGCCACCACCTCAAGGTCCTGGCGACCGCCGGTGTCATCGCGGAGGTGCCGGAGTTGGCCAAGACGCGGCGCGAGCGGTGGTGGCGGGTGGCGACGGCGGTCGACTACTCCTGGTCCACCGAGAGATGGCTCACATTGACGCCCGAACGCCTCGATGAGCTCAGCGCGAGGATCGAGAACCTGATCCGGGAGTACCACGACGATCCGTCCGAAGGCGCCGACGCCCATGACGTCTTCGTCTTCGCCCATGCCGTCCCCGGCCGACGGTGACCCGGATTTTCCGGGCTTCGGACGGTGTACGCCGCGGCGCCGCTGCGCTAGCGTGTCGGCAACCAATAGGAAGGTTTCCTAACGGTTGTTGGAGGGGAGCTCCGCGATGGGAACGTTGCGCCGCGTCATCTCGATCACTCTGGCTGCCGGGCTGGCGGTGTCACCCGCTGCGGCCGCTGCTCATTCGCCGCTGTACTCGGGGCTGATCCGGGTGAACCAGCTCGGCTATACGGGGGCGGCGGGCGAAGCGGCGTACCTGATGACCGGGCAGGTCGCGGCGGGTGCTCGATTCGAGGTGGTTGACCGGCGTGGGCATCAGGTGCTGACCGGGCGTGCCGGTGCTGACACCGGGTCGTGGAACTCGGCGTACCAGCATGTTTACAAGCTGGATCTGTCCGGGTTGCGACGGCCGGGGACGTACCGGGTGAATGTGGCTGGGGTGCCGACCTCGCCTGCCTTCGAGGTTGGTTCCGACCTCCGGTTGCTGGGCGGGGCGAAGGACAAGGCGGTGACGTTCTTCACCGAGCAGCGGGACGGCGCGAACGTCGTGAAGGGGTCGCTCGGGCGGAAGCCGGCGCACCTCACGGACCGGGCCGCGTCGGTCTACGACACACCGAAGTTCGTCGACCCCGACACCGATCAGACGGTGGGGGAGCTGCGCAGGGTCGGCGGGCCGGTGGATGTCGAGGGCGGCTGGTACGACGCCGGCGACTACCTCAAGTTCACCCACATCGCGGCGTACTCGGAATCGTTGCTCTGGGCATCGGCCAGGGACAGCCGGTGGCCGGATTCGACCGTCCTGAAGGAAGCCCGGCACGGGCTGGCCTGGCTGGACAAGATGTGGGACGAGAAGACGAAGACGCTCTACATCCAGGTCGGCGCGGGCACCGGGAACGTCGAGGAGACCTTCATCGGCGACCACGACATCTGGCGGCTGCCCGAGGCGGACGACCACGACAACGCCCCCGGCCACCAGTTCATCAAGAACCGCCCGGTCTTCCGCGCGGCCGCACCCGGCAAGCCGCTGAGCCCGAACCTGGCCGGTCGTACCGCCGCGGCGTTTGCCCTTGCTGCACAGGTGGAAGCACGCACCTCGCCTCGTCTCGCACGTCAGCATCTGGCGACCGCCGCGCAGATCTTCGCGATGGCGCAGACGACGAACGTGAAGCAGCTGACCACGTCGCTACCGTTCGCCTTCTACCCGGAGAGCGCCTGGCGGGACGACCTCGAACTCGGTGCTGCCGAGCTTGCTCTGGCTGCACGGAAGCTTCACGATCCCAGGGCACGTGGATGGCTGAAGGCCTCGCAGCACTGGGCGGGGGAGTACCTCAAGCACGAGGCGGGCGGCGACACCCTCAACCTGTACGACGTGAGCGCGCTCGCGCATGCGGACCTGATCCGTGCCGCTCGCTTCGACCGCACGGTTGACGTCGCCGCGTTGAAGAACGATCTCCGCGCCCAGTTGGAGATCGGGGTGAAGCGGGCCGCGAAGGACCCGTTCGGCGCCGGCGCGCAGTACGACAACTTCGACGCCGTTCCGCACGCCTTCGGCCTCGCCGCCACCGCTCGCCTCTACCGGACCGCCACCGGCGACCGCCGCTACGACGCGTTCGGTAACGGTCAGCTCAACTGGAACTTCGGCGCCAACCCGTGGGGCGTCTCCTTCATGGTCGGCATCGGCGAACCCGCCCAACGCTGCCCCCACCACCAGATCGCCAACATCGTCGGCCGCCCCCTGGTCGGCGGCGTCGTCAACGGCCCCAACTCCGCCGACCTCTTCGAAGAAGGCCTGGGCGACAACCTCGACAACATGAGGCCCTGCCCCGCCAACGGCATCGACACCTTCAACCAGTTCACCGGCCGAGGTTCCCGGTAGTCGACGACGTCCGCTCCTGGCAGGCGTCAGAGCCCGCCGACGACTTCGCCGCGATCGCCGTCTACGCCCTGACTCGGTAGCGCCTGTCGGATTGGCCCGGGGTCGTTCGTGGTGGTGGTAGATCCCGGGTACAAGGCTCGGGCATCGGTGAGAGGACGGCGACGATGACCGGTACCGATACGAGCAGCGGAGTACGACCCTTTCGGTTCGGGGTTGTCGCGCCGATCCTGAACGGACTCCCGGCCTGGCGGGATCAGGTGCGGCGGATCGCGGACAGCGGGTATTCGACGGTTCTGATGCCGGATGTGCAGCAGTGGCAGCCGGCGCCAGGGCCGGCCTTGGCGATCGCGGCGACTCTCGCGCCGGAGCTGCGAGTGGGCACTTGGGTCTACGCCTCGCCTCTTCGTGCCGCCTCCAGCGTGGCATGGGAGTCGCACTCGTTGTCGGTGCTCACCGAGGGGCGCTTCGAGATGGGCATCGGTCCCGGCCGGCCTGGGATGGAAGAGGAACTGCGGCAGTCGGGGCTGCCGGTCGCGACGCCGAGCGGGCGGTTGGCGCAGGTACGGGACGCCATCTCGGCGCTACGCGAGCTTGATGGGCCGGATCTGCACACGCCGGTTGTCGTCGCGGCCCGCGGACCGAAGAGTTGGGCGCTGGCTACCGAGCTTGCCGACACGATCATCTGCGCGGTACCCAGCGAGTCACGAGACGAGGCTGTGCGGATGGCGACGGCTGCACGCGCTACCCGCGACATGGAACTGGCCTTGCACGTAGCGGTGGTCGGTGATGAGAGGTCGGCGTTCATGGCCGGTCCCGACACGGACATCGCCGCGCTGCGGGCCAAGGACTCGCTGCTGGTGCTTCCCGCGGATCCGAAGGCGGCTGTCGAGGAGCTCCTGAGGCGGCGGGAAGAGGGCGGCTTCTCGTACATCGTGATCGGCGCCAACGCCGCCGAGGTGCTGGCGCCGGCGGTCGCCGAGCTCACCGGCCGCTGAAGTCTCCGGGCGCTGGAGCCAGCGCTGAGGTCTCTGGGCGCTGGAGCAGGCGCTGGGGTCTCCGGGCGCGGATCAGTCTTTGGGGTGGCCGGCCCGCCAGGTTTTGATCAGCTGGGCGAGGTCTGCGCGGATGAAGGCGAAGAACTCGGCGTTGGCCGCGAGGCGTCGGCCGACGACCGAGTCGGCGCCGAAGAGGTCGACGCCGGACAGGACGGAGGACTCCCACTCGCCGAGGGCGTTGTTGCGGCGTTCGAGGACCGCGGCGAAGACGTCGTCGCGGATCCGGTAGTGATCCTTGCGGGAGCCGGGGAGGCGTTCGCGGGTGATGAAAGAGACCTGGATCAGCTGCCGGACGGCGCCGGAGACGGCGGGCTGGCTGATCTTCAGGGATTCGGCCAGCTCGGCGGCCGTCATCGTGCCCTCGGGGCTGACCAGGATCCGGGCCATCACCCTGGCCGACATCGTCGGTACGCCGCTGTTGGTCAGTACGCCGGCGAAGCGCTCGACGAACTGGCTGATCTCGGCGGGTGTGGGTTCCGGTGGCATGACGAAACCCTAGCTCAGTTATTACAAATATCGGATAATTGAAACGGCCCGCTTCCGGCGTACCGGGAGCGGGCCGTCGCGATCCTCAGTTGAGGTCGAGACCCGGGTAGAGCGGGTGCTTGTCGAGCAGTTCGGCGGACGCGGCGCGGACCTTGTCGGCGATGCCGTCGGCGAGGACGTACTTCGCCTTGGACGCGGCACCGGCCGACGTGGTGGTCGGGGTGACGCTGGACAGCACGTCCACCATCAGCTCGGCGACCTTGTCGAACTCGTCGGCGCCGAAGCCGCGGGTGGTCAGCGCCGGCGTACCGATCCGGACGCCCGAGGTGTACCAGGCGCCGTTCGGGTCGCGGGGGATCGCGTTGCGGTTCGTCACGATGCCCGCGTCGAGCAGCGCCGACTCGGCCTGCCGGCCGGTGATGCCGTACGACGAGACGTCGAGCAGGACGAGGTGGTTCTCCGTGCCGTCGGTGACCAGCTTGACGCCACGCTTCATCAGGCCCTCGGCCAGCGTGACCGCGTTGTCGGCGACGTTCTGCGCGTAGGTCTGGAACTCGGGGCGACGGGCCTCGGCCAGCGCGACGGCCTTGGCCGCCATCACCTGGCTGAGCGGGCCGCCGAGCACCATCGGGCAACCACGGTCGACGGCATCGGCGTACTCCGGCTGGCACAGCACCATGCCGCCACGCGGTCCGCGGAGCGACTTGTGCGTGGTGGTCGTGGTGACGTGGGCGTGCGGTACCGGGTCGTAGTCGCCGGTGAAGACCTTGCCGGCGACGAGTCCGGCGAAGTGCGCCATGTCGACCATGAAGGTCGCGCCGACCTCGTCGGCGATCTCGCGCATCTTGGCGAAGTTCACCTTGCGCGGGTACGCCGAATAGCCGGCGATCAGGATCAGCGGCTTGAACTCACGGGCGGTCGCGGCGACCTTGTCGTAGTCCAGCAGGCCCGTCTCCGGGTCGGTGCCGTACGAGCTCTGGTGGAACATCTTGCCGGAGATGTTCGGCCGGAAACCGTGCGTCAGGTGGCCGCCCGCGTCGAGCGACATCCCGAGCATCTTCTGGTCGCCGAGGGCCTTGCGCAGCTTGGCCCAGTCCTCGTCGGACAGATCGTTGACGTGCTTCGCGCTCGCCTCGGCGAGGGCCGGGGCCTCGATCCGGTTGGCCAGGATGGCCCAGAAGGCGACCAGGTTGGCGTCGATGCCCGAGTGCGGCTGGACGTACGCGTGCGGTGCGTTGAACAGCGCCTTGGCGTGGTCCGCGGCGGTCTGCTCGACCGTGTCGACGTTCTGGCAGCCGGCGTAGAAGCGGTGCCCGACGGTGCCCTCGGCGTACTTGTCCGAGAGCCAGTTGCCCATCGTCAGCAGGGTCGCGGGGGAGGCGTAGTTCTCGCTGGCGATCAGCTTCAGCGAGGACCGCTGGTCGGCCAGCTCGGCCTTGATCGCGCCGGCGATGGTGGGCTCCACCGCGCCGATCACCTCGAGCGCGTTGCGGTACGCGGCCGACGCCGTCGCGGCGTCGAAGGGTTGAGTCATCTTCGTCTCTCTCCTGAGGTCGCACAGGGTTTCCTGTGACAAGGTCGTAGCACCCAGGCGCACGGTGCCGACGGTCTTTTCGCTCCCCGGTGGTCGATCCCACCTCAGCGCCAGTCGCGACGCGGTAACCCTAGCGTGTGGGGGCTCCCGCTAGAGGATGCGGTCGATGATCGGACGGTACGCCGTGGTGCGCGGCAGCGTTCCGAAGACGCCACCCCAGTCGCCGGCCAGCCGCGAGCCGACGAAGGCGTCGGCCACCTCAGGCGTGGAGTGCCGCACCAGAAGCGATGCCTGCAGGCAAACGGCCATCCGGGCGGCCAGCCGTCGCGCCCCCGCCTCGGCACCGGCCAGGTCCGCGAGTGACTCCAGTACGTCGGTCACCGCCGCGTCGAGCCGCTGGTCGGCGCCTCGGGCCGCCCCGACCTCGAGCAGCCAGGCCTCGAGCGACTCAGGTCGTCTCAGCGCCCGCAGCACGTCGAGGGCGTTGACCGTGCCCGAGCCTTCCCAGATCGAGTTGAGCGGCGACTCGCGGAACAGCAGCGGGAGACCGCTCTCTTCGACGTAGCCGTTGCCGCCGAGACACTCCAGCGCCTCCGCGACGGTGAACGAGGTCCGCTTGCAGACCCAGAACTTGGCCAGCGGCAAGGCGATCCGCCGGAATGCGGCTGCCTGGTCGTCACCGGCCAGCGACGCGTCGACGGCCGCCGCCAAGCGCATCGAGACAGCGGTTGCTGCTTCGCTCTCGATGGCGAGATCGGCGAGAACGTTCTGCATCGCGGGCTTGTCCTTGAGCAGATCGCCGAACGCGCTCCGGTGCGCGGTGTGCCAGGTCGCCTCGACCAGCGCGCGGCGCATCAGCGCGGCCGAGCCGAGCACACAGTCGAGCCGGGTCGCCGCGACCATCTCGATGATCGTCCGGACGCCGGCGCCCTCGTCGCCGAGCCGGTAGCCGACGGTGGAGTGGAACTCGACCTCGCTGGACGCGTTCGACCGGTTGCCGAGCTTGTCCTTCAAACGCTGCAGGGCAAACGCGTTCCGGTTGCCGTCGGCAAGGACCCGGGGGACGACGAAGCAGGTCAGACCGTCGGGCGCCTGGGCCAGGACGAGGAAGACGTCGGCCTGGGGCGCGGAGCAGAACCACTTGTGGCCGTTGAGGATGTACTCGCCGTCGGCGCCGGCCGGGGTGGCGGTCGTGAGATTGGCGCGGACGTCGGAGCCGCCCTGCTTCTCGGTCATGCCCATTCCGGCCAGCGCGCCGGTCTTTGCGGCGGGTGGAAGCCGGCGGGGGTCGTACTCGGTGGCCGCCAGGTGGGGGACCCATTGGTCAGCCAGCGTCTTGTCTGCGCGGAGGGCCGGTACGGCGGCGTACGTCATCGAGATCGGGCAGCCGTGGCCGGGCTCGACCTGCGACCAGACGTAGAAGCCGGCCGCGCGGATGAGGTGTGGCGACGGGCGGTCGCTGGTCCAGGGCGCGGCCTGGAGTCCGAAGCCGACCGCCTTGTTCATCAGCCAGTGCCAGGACGGGTGGAACTCGACCTCGTCGATGCGGTGGCCGTAGCGGTCGTGCGTACGGAGTACCGGGCTGTTCTGATTGGCCGGGAGGGCGTGCGAGAGCGCTTCCTCGGAGCCGGCCAGTTGGCCGATCGCGGTCAGGCCGGGATCGTCGAACAGGTCAGCGTACGGACGCAGAGAGTCACCGAGAGCGGTGTCCCGCGTGAAGAAGTTCACCCCTTGCAGTGGGGGAGCCTGATTCGTTACAGCGTTTGGGTCCGCCATGTCAGTACGGTAAGCGGTATGGCACGCTCTGGGTCCGAGACCTCCGTCTCACTTGCATGGGCCCGACGACTCCCCGGGACCACGTGGCGGTTGCTGACCCAGACGGTCGGCACCTGCCTGCGCTACCGGGTCACGGGTCTGGCCGCGGAGGCGGCGTTCTTCGCGATCCTGTCGCTGCCGCCGCTGATCTTCGGACTGGCCGGCAGCATCGGTTTCATCGCCGGCAAGTACTTCCAGGTCGAGACGATCGACGACATCAAGCTGCAGATCGCCGAGCTGGCCGGCCGGGCGCTGACCGCGGACGCCGTCAACAACGTGATCGTGCCGACCCTGGAGAAGGTGCTCGACGACGGCGGCCGGCCGGACGTGATCTCGGTCGGTTTCGTGCTGGCGCTGTGGTCCGGCAGCCGCGCGCTGAACGTCTTCGTCGACACCATCACGATCATGTACGGGATGGGCGGCCGGCGCGGCATCATCCGCACCCGGGCGCTCTCCTTCAGCCTGTACTGCGGTGCGCTGGTGATCGGCGTGATCGTCCTCCCGCTGGTCCTGGCCGGCCCCGGCGCCGTCGACGCCCTGCTGCCCCAGCGGCTCGACTTCCTGAACCAGCTCTACTGGCCGGTCGTGACGATCCTGTCCGCAGGCTTCTTGAACACCCTGTACCACCTCTCGGTCCCCGTGCGGACCCCGTGGATCTCCGACCTCCCCGGCTCGTTCCTCGCCCTCTCGATCTGGATCCTGGGCAGCTTCGTCCTCCGCTGGATCCTGCAGACCACCGTCGGCGGTACGTCGATCTACGGCCCGCTCGCGGCCCCCATCGCCGTCCTCATGTGGCTCTACATGACAGCCATCGCCGTACTGATCGGCGCCGCACTGAACGCGGTGGTCGACCGCATGTGGCCGCACAAGTCCCGCAAACACGTCACCGCCGAAGCCTCCGAGCCGGTGATGAAGGCGGACTCGAAGGTCCACCAGGAAGAAGACACCGCCCCCGACGACGAACGCCCCGAGGTCAAAATGGCCAAGGCCATCGAGGCCCTAGGCGAACCCCGAGTCCCAGCCTCCCCGGAACAGGTGGTCGAGCCGGTGGCTGAGGTCGTGCCTGTCGCCGAACCGGTTGCACCTGTCGCCGAACCGGTCGCACCCGTCGTCGAGCCTGAGGACGAGCCGGCGTCCGCGCCCGTAGTACGAGCTGCTGTGGACGGTACCGACCTCAAAGCCAAGCGGCCGGCCATGCCGGTAGAAGAGCGGAAGCCGGCGACTGTCGGAAAACCCGGTGCGCCTACCGAACCCGACGACCTAGGCTGATTGCGACGTGACAGCAGCGTTCCGTGCGTACGGAGCGCCCAGGACATGGAAGGGAGCTGACGGTGTCATGAACTTGTACCAGGCCCATCGGGCCGTCGTCTCCCACTTCGTCCGTCCGCTGAGCTGAACTCGCGGCCGGGCCTCCCGAAAGGTTCGTCGCACGATGTCAGCACAACTCCTGGCCCTCGGACTAGACCCCGAAACGGCCGACTACCTCGCAACACTCTCCGAGGACTTCGTACCGGGCCGCGTGGTCCGCGTCGACAAGGGCCTGTCCACCGTGCTCACCGAAGACGGCCCCGTCCGCGCCAGCTGGTCAGGCGCGGTCCTAGCGGCCATCGCCACCGACCCGCAAGCAACCCCGTGTACCGGCGACTGGGTCGCTCTACGCCACTGGCCGGACGACCGCATCACCGTCGAGGCGGTCGCACCCCGGCGTACCGCGATCGTCCGAGCCGAGGTCGGCGGCAGCTCCCGCGGCCAGGTACTCGCGGCCAACATCGACGTAGTCGCCATCGTGGTCGGCTTGCACCCAGAGCCCAACATCGGCCGGATAGAACGCTTCCTCGCCCTCGCCTGGGAAAGTGGTGCCCGCCCAGTCGTAGTACTGACCAAAGCCGACCTAGTAGGCGACGCAGACACAGTCGCCGAGGATGTAGCGACCGCTGCCCCCGGCGCCGACGTACTGGTCTGCAGCGCCACCACAGGAGAGGGCCTAGAGACGGTACGGGCCCTCCTGGACGACAACGCCACCATGGCCCTCCTCGGCACCAGTGGCGCGGGCAAGTCCTCCCTGGTGAACGCCCTGGCCGGCGTGCAACTCCTGGACGTCCAAGCAATCCGCGAAGACGGCAAAGGCCGCCACACGTCCGTACGCCGCGAACTGATCCTCCTGCCCAGCGGTGGAGTCGTCATCGACACCCCCGGGCTGAGGGGGATCGGCTTGCAAGAGGCCGGCGAAGGCCTCTCAGCCGCCTTCCCGGATGTGACCGCCCTGGCCGAGCAATGCCGCTTCAAAGACTGCGTCCACCTGACAGAACCAGGCTGCGCAGTACGAGAAGCCCTGGACGAAGGCACTCTCTCCGTCCGCCGCTACGAAAGCTGGGTAAAGCTCCAGCGCGAAGCCGCCTACATGGCCCGCCGAGCCGACAGCCGCCTCCAGGCCGAGGCCCGCAAAGCCTGGGTCCGCCAAACCAAGGACTACCGCCGAGACATCAAACCGCGTCCTTGATTTTGCGGATGCAAGACTCGGTCCCATGGATCGCTCAGTCTTGGTCACCGGCGCCTCCCGCGGCATCGGCGCCGCCACCGCCCACGCGTTCGCCACCGAGGGAGACCGGGTAGCCGTCCATTACGGCTCCTCGAGAGACTCCGCCGAAAAGGTCTTGAACGACCTACCGGGGGAGGGCCACGTCCTGGCCCAAGCAGACTTGGCCGACCCAACCGCAATCCAGCAGATGGTCGAGAGTGCAGCAGCCGCCCTAGGCAGCATCGACGTGTTGGTCAACAACGCCGCCATCTACGAACCCCACCCGCTCCGCGAGACGACGTACGAGGAATGGCAGACCGCCTGGCGCAACACCCTCGACGTCAACCTCACCGGCACCGCCAACGTCACCTGGTGCGCGGCCCAACACATGACCCGAGGCGCCAGAATCATCAACGTCTCCTCCAGAGGCGCCTTCCGGGGCGAACCCAACCAGCCGGCCTACGGCGCCAGCAAAGCCGCCCTGGTCTCCTTCACCCAATCCCTAGCCCGCTCGCTAGGCCCAGAAGGCATAGCAGTAACCGCCATAGCCCCCGGCTGGACCACCACAGACATGGCAGCCGAAGCCCTGTCCGGAGACGGCTACGACAGAAGACGCCTAGAGAGCCCCCTAGAACGAGTCGCAGCCCCCTCCGAAGTAGCCGCAGCAATCGTCTACCTGGCATCTCCATTGGCCGAGTTCGCCACCGGCACAGTCCTGGACTTCAACGGCGCTTCCCACCTACGTATGTAACTGGGCGCAAGGCCAACCGCCGCCTACGTGCACCCAATTGACCAGCGCGTCCATGGGCCAAGGGGGGTGTGGGTGGCGAAGCCCCCACAACGCGGCAAGCGAAGCGCAGCCGCACAAATGACGAGGACGACCCGTTCCGCCGATGTTGGCGGACATAGGTCGTCCTCGCTCCGAGTGGACGATACTGGGATCGAACCAGTGACCTCTTCCGTGTCAGGGAAGCGCGCTACCGCTGCGCCAATCGTCCAAGCTTCAGGATGTTTCGAGGTGGAGACGGGATTCGAACCCGTGTACACGGCTTTGCAGGCCGTTGCCTCGCCTCTCGGCCACTCCACCACAGAGTCTCAGCCTACTGACCTGTACCGAGCGAACGACCGGGTTCGAACCGGCGACCTCAACCTTGGCAAGGTTGCGCTCTACCAACTGAGCTACGTTCGCATCGAACCGAGCTGTTCGAACTTCTTCGACCTGCTCGGTGCGAGAGCAGAACAGTAGCGCACTTTCCGCACGGGTGGAAATCGGTATTGGGGCAACCACGACACACCTTCCCAGGCGTGAATCTCACCACTCCAGCCCCACCAGTTGCACCCGTTTCCATCGCATGATGAAGCCCCCGACAGAAGGACATCCCGATGCCACACGCCGCCGCCCGCTCCGCGGAAATCCGCAAAGCCGACACCCTCCACCGCCTCGAAACCGACGTGGACGCGTGGGTGGCGACGGCGTCCCCCGACGGTACGCCGTACCTCATGCCCCTCTCGTTCCTCTGGCAAGACGGCGCCCTACTCCTGTCCACCGCCCGCAAGAACCCCACCAGCCTCAACATCCAGGCAACAGGCCTGATCCAGCTCTCACTGGGCGAGACCCGAGACGTAGTCCTGATCTGGGGAACCGCCGAACTGCTCGACACCCTCCCCACCCCCGCCGCAGAAGCCTTCGCCCAAAAAGCCGGCTTCGACCCCCGCCAGTCCAACTACCCGTTCTTCCGGGTAACCCCCACCCGAATCCAGGCCTGGCGAGAAGTCAACGAAATCCCCGACAGAGACCTGATGCTCAACAGCACCTGGCTGATCTGACCCAACCCAGCCCGCCCGCAGAGAGTCGGCACCAAGGCCAGCCGGACGCGGCCACCAACGGCGCCGGGCGCAGAGAGCCGCCGCCAATCAGGGGCGGCCACAGGGGAGTCGCCGACCAACGAGGGCGTGCGCACGGAGTCCCCGACCAACGAGGTCGGCCGCAGGGGGAGTCGCCTACAAACGAGGCGGGCGCAGGGGAGTCCCCTACAAACGAGGGGCGGGCGCAGGCAGTTCGCGACCGACGAGGGTGGCCGCAAGGGAGTCGCTCGCCAATAGGGCGGGAGCAAGGGGAGTCGCTGACCAACGAGGGTAGGCCGGGGCGGAGGGGGTGTGGGTGGCGAAGCCCCCACAACGCGGCGAGCGAAGCGAAGCCGCACAAATGACGAGGACGACCCGCTCCGCCGATGTTGGCGGACACGCGTCGTCCTCGCTCCGAGTGGACGATACTGGGATCGAACCAGTGACCTCTTCCGTGTCAGGGAAGCGCGCTACCGCTGCGCCAATCGTCCAAGCATCAGGGTTTGATCGAGGTGGAGACGGGATTCGAACCCGTGTACACGGCTTTGCAGGCCGTTGCCTCGCCTCTCGGCCACTCCACCATGAGAGAAAGCAGGCCTTCAGAAAACCCTCTCCGAGCGAACGACCGGGTTCGAACCGGCGACCTCAACCTTGGCAAGGTTGCGCTCTACCAACTGAGCTACGTTCGCGTTGCAACCGGGTTTTTCGTTCCCCTCGGTGCGAGAAGAACACTAGCGCACCCTGCGGGTGAGTTCAAAAACGGGGGTTACCTTCCGGCCAACCGCGTGTCATCGACTGGTCACTCGCGGACGTCGTGGCAGGCCCGGGAAGCCTTGCGGCATAGGGTGTCCGGGGTTGGAAGGAGCAGGAATGAACATCTGGCTGAACGGCGCTCTTCAGGACGCCGCTGCCATCAAAGGCACGGTTGGCGTCTCGCCGCTCGACCACGGCCTCACCACGGGTGACGGCGTCTTCGAGACCATCAAGATCGTCGACGGACAGCCGTTCGCCGTCACCCGGCATCTGGACCGGCTGGTCGCCTCCGCGACCGGGCTCGGACTGCCGGCGCCCGATCTGGCGCTGGTGCGGGACGCGATCGCGACCGTCGTGAAGGCCGACCCGGACATCGCGTTCGGCCGGCTGCGGATCACGTACACCGGTGGGGTCTCGCCGCTGTCCTCCGATCGCGGTACCGACGGCCCGACGCTGATCGTCGCGGCCCAGGCGATCGAGAAGCCGGCGCCGAGTTCGGCGATCGTCACCGTGCCGTGGGTGCGCAACGAGCGCAGCGCCGTCGCCGGACTGAAGACCACGTCGTACGCCGAGAACGTCCGCGCACTCGCCTACGCCAAGGAGCGTGGCGGCAGCGAGGCGATCTTCGCGAACACCGTCGGCGACCTGTGCGAGGGCACCGGCTCGAACATCTTCTGCGTCTTCGGCGGCGAGCTCGTCACGCCGACACTGGCGTCGGGCGCGCTGTCCGGCGTCACCCGCAATCTGGTGCTCGCGTGGTTCGGCGGCGTCGAGCGCGACGTGCCGCTGGCGAAGCTGGCCGAGGCCGATGAGATCTTCCTCACGTCGACCACCCGCGACGTTCAGGCGATCCACCGTGCGGACGGCCGCGACCTCGCAGTACCGGGTGAGGTGACGACGGCGGTCGCGAAGGTCTTCGCCGAACGCTCCGCCGACGACCTCGACCCGTAAGGGCAGGACGGCGTACGTAGTACAGGGCACAAACGACAGCGTCCGGAGCACCAATTGGTACTCCGGACGCTGCGCGTCGGCTACTCGCCGGCTGTCTTGCGCCGCTCGCGATACGCCGCGACGTGCAGCCGGTTGCCGCAGGTGCGGGCGTCGCAGTACCGCTTGGAGCGGTTGCGCGACAGGTCGATCAGCGCGTCGTCGCAGTCCGGCGCCTCGCAGCGCCGCAGCCGCTCGCGCTCGCCCGCCGAGATCACCTGGGCAAGCGCGATCCCGCACTCGACCGTGATCCGGCAGGTCAGCGACGAACCGTCGCGCGAATAGTGGATGTGCCACGGGTGACCGTCGTGGTTGGTCAGCCGGGGCGTCGTCGTACCGCTCGCGACGATCGCGTTGATCATCGCCGCCGCCTCCGCGTCGGACGCCGTCGTGAACACCGGCGCGAACAGCGGCCGCAACTCCCGGATCTCCTGCAGATCGGTCTCGGTCAGGTTGCCCACCGCGCTGAACTCCTGCTCGTGGACGAACTTCTCCAGGTCCTCGAGCGTTGCCATGGTGTCGACCTGGCTACTCGGTCCGGGCATCGTGTTGACCAGCCGGACCAGCGTGCCGAGCGCGTGCTCGGTGTCGTGCGAGAAAGTCACAATCACGTCTCCAACGCGACGGGGTCTCCGTCTTGCAGCAAGAGTAGCCCGGCCCGATTCGTACGTCGCGGACCAATGCGCTATGGTTTCACCCGCAACACAGTACGACGCAAGCAGATCCGGGCGATTGGCGCAGTGGTAGCGCGCTTCGTTCACACCGAAGAGGTCACTGGTTCGAACCCAGTATCGCCCACCCGAGATCAAGCCGGTCAGCCCTCAAGGCGACCGGCTTTTCCATTTGGTACGACAACTCGCCACGCGTGGCCGGACAACTCCCCACGCGCCCCCCGCCGTCCCTCGCCCCCAGCTCTGGCCGCTCCCACCCTCCTTTGCCGCGCCTCCGTCGCGGTGACCACCCCCGGCGCAGCCTGCCTCCGCCCCCAGCCAATCCGACGACCAGCCGACCCGCCGCAGCTCTCGACGCCGCGTCTGCCACGCTGGCGATCCATTCGTTCGGGACGCACCGAGCAGCCAGGCTCGGACGGATCTCAGTAGTAGCGGCGTAGGGCTGGCCAGAGTTGGGACCAAGGGGCTTTGGTGGTGGTGCAGAGGACTAGGGCTGTGCCTTGTTCTTCGTTGTCCGCGTTGACGCCGTTGTCGACGGTGCCTACCTGGTGGCAGTTGGTGAAGTTGGCCTCGTAGGCGGGGGCGCGTTCTTGTTCGATGAGGAGGACTGGGCCGTTTTGCATGTCGGAGGGCTGGGACCAGTCGTAGAAGCTCATGTGGCCTGAGTAGGGGCGGGGGAGGCCGACAGCCGGTCCGTACTTCGCGAGCGCGCCGGCTTCGCCGTAGTTGCCGGCGAAGAGGACGGCTCGGGCTCTTTGGTCTTCGGGGATCTGGTGCCAGGCGTTGGCGACCGCGGTGGTCAGTTCGGGCCAGCCGATCTGTTCGCCCTGTTCGGCGTTGACGGGGATGGCGAAGTTGACGGCTGAGGCGGGGAGGACGGGCAGGGTGAAGAGGGCTGAGGTCAGGGCGGTCAGGGTCAGACCGATGGTCAGGGTGATGCGGCGGGATCTGGTACGGGCGGTGGTCAGCCAGTTGATGGTGGGTTGGCAGCCGGCTGCGACTAGTACCAGGAGCAAGGGGAGGGCGTAGTACGGCTTGCCGCCTAGGGCCAGCACGACCACGCAGAGGATGGGGTAGGCGAGGGCGATGGGGCGGGCCCAGCGGAGGGTGGGGGTGCGCCAGAGGTTGAGGAAGCCGGCTATCCAGATCGGGATCAGGAACGGGGAGAGCTGGAGGAGCTGGAGGGGGACGAACATGATGCGGTTCTCGGTGCCGTCGTCTTCGCTGATGCCGCCGGCGACTGTGAGTTGGGGCCAGTCGTGGGTTGCTTGCCAGATCAGGTTGGGGGCGGCGATGAGGGCGGCTACGGCCAGGCCGGCGGGGAGCCACCAGGTTCGGAGTACGGAGCGGGGGCCTGTGATGAGGACGGCGATCAGGAGCGCGGCTAGGGGAAGTACGACCAGGTATTTGTTCTCCAGGGCGATTCCAGAGGCGACGCCTAGGGCTACCCACCAGCGGGGGTTGTTGGTGCGGAGGAGCTTGATGGCCAGGAGGGCGATGGTCATCCAGGCGAGTAGGTCGTAGGTCGCCGTCGAGGCGAGGTGGCCTACGCCCATCACGAAGCCGGAGACGGCGGTGCAGATGGCGGCCAGGGTCTGGGCTCGGCGGGTGGCGCTGAACTCGCGGGCGATCAAGGCGACCACTACGACAGTCAATGCGCTGCTGAGCGTCGAGATCACCCGGATGCCCATCGGGGTCTCGCCGAAGATCGTGGTGGAGATGTGGACCAGCAGCGGAGTGAGGGGTGGCTGGTCGACGTAACCCCAGGCGAGGTGGTCGCCGGCGACGAGGAAGTACAGCTCGTCGCGGTGGAAGCCGTAGCGCCCGGACAGGGCAGTCAGTACGACGGCCAGCGTCACCGCGACCCCAGCCACCGGCCGCGTCGCGAACCCCACCCCGGGACGAATCATGGCGGCATGCTGTCAGCCGATGGGGGCGTCGGGAAGCTTTCGCCGTCAGCCGTGGAAGTACGGGGTTTGTCAGCTGAGGAAGTACGGCGCTGCGCCGCGCGGCAGGTGGATCGCCCGGCCGGCCAGCGAGTCATCGGTGATGAGGCCGACCACCGCGTCGGTCAGCGTGGCCAGCGGGACTTGGGCTGGGCCGCGCTCGGCCTCCGGCATTTCCTCGTACTCCGAGATGCCACGCTCCGTCGCCACCCAATCAGGCACCACGCAGTTCACCCTGACGCCATGCGACTCCCGCAGCGGCGCGAGGGTCGCCGTGAGCCGAATCAATGCAGCCTTCGCAGCGCTGTACTCCGGTGACACATGCGCCTCGAACCCCAGTCCCGCAGTCGAACTCATATTGACGACAGCACCACCACCGGCGTCCCGCATCGCTCCGAGCGCGAGCTGCGTCGCAAGCATCGGCGCCCGCAGGTTGAGGTCGAGCGACGCGGTCCACCGCTCCACACTCGCCTCGGGAAAGCACGGCCGCAGTACCGCCCCACCGCCCGCGTTGTTAACCAGAATCCGCGGCCGGCACCCCATCAATTCAGCCACCGCCTCGTCATCCCGCATATCAACCCGCACGAACCGCGCCCCCGCGCCGATCAACGAGCAGGCCTCCCGCCCGCCCTCCTCATCGATGTCCGCCAACACGACCGACGCACCCTCAACCGCCAACCGCTGAGCGACAGCCCGCCCGATCCCCACCGCCGCACCGGTCACCACCGCCAGCTGACCTGCAATCTGCATGCCACTCACCTCCGCCCGCCACCCTCCCCGAACCCACCGACAGGAAATCCGCGACGGCTCCGAGGTGGGTGGGCCTGGTGCAACAGGTTGGTATAGGTCAACCAGCTCGCTTGCCTCAGGCGCGCGGGGGCTGGTTTGGTATATCAACCTGTTGAGCGGGAAGGGATCGCTGTGGTTCTGCTGTACGAGCGGATCAGTACCCACGTGCTCGAGGAGATCCGCAGTGGGGTGCTCGGGCCGGGGGACCGGGTCGCGTCCGAGATGGAACTGGCGGCGCAGTTCGAGGTCAGCCGGATCACCTCCAAGCGCGCTCTCGAGGTACTCCGGGAAGCCGGCCTGATCGAACGGATCCGGGGCAAAGGGTCGTTCGTCGTCAAGCACCTGCCGGACCTGGAAGGCGTGACCGCACCCCTCAAAGGCGCGCTCCGCCCGGTCCGTCGCGGCCACCGGCCGGGCTCGATCGCCCTCCTCATACCGGATGTCTCCGAGGCATACGGCCTGGAACTGCTGCAGTCGATCGAGGAGCACTGCGCCGAAGCCGGCGCGAATTTGATCGTACGGCGTACGCGCGGCCGTCAGTCGGACGAGGAGCAAGCCGTCGAGACCCTGGTCGCGTCCGGCGAGGTGGACGGGCTGATCGTGTTCCCGGTGCACGGCGACTTCTACAACGCGAGCCTGTTGCGGCAGGTGCTCGACGGGTTCCCGCTCGTGCTCGTCGACCGGCATCTGTCCGGCATACCGGTGTCGGCCGTCCATACCGACAACGTCGCGGCGTCACGCGCGCTGACCGAGCGGCTGCTCGATCGGGGGCATCGGCAGATCGCGTTCGTCTCGCCGCCGCCGCTGAACACGTCGAGTATCGAGGACCGGCTGGAAGGATTCCGGGCAGCGTTCGCGGAACGGGCGCCCGGGCGGTACCAGCCGCATCAGCTGACCGAGTTGCGCAGTACGTTGCCGGGATCGTTCACGCCGGAGAGCGTGCGCTCCGATCTCGGGCTGATCCGGGCGTTCCGGCACCGTTTCCCCGAGGTGACGGCGTTCGTCGCGTGCGAGTACAACCTGGCCAGGATGCTGGACCGCGCTCTCAGACCGAGCGATCTGGTGATCAGCTGCTTCGATTCTCCGGGCGATCCGATCGCGGGGCCGCCGTTCCTGCATGTCCGGCAGGATCAGCGTGAGATGGGCAGGCAGGCGGTCGAGCTGCTGCTGGCCCAGCTTCGCGGCGAGTCGGTTCCGAAGCTGTCGCTGGTTCCGTTCCAGTTGGTCGATGCTGAGCGCAACTGACTTTCGGCAGTACTCCGGGTCGCGCTCTGCTGTGTAGCGTCGGGGCTGTGAAGTGGACGCGCGCGGGAGACCTCGGCTTGTGGGCCGGACTCTCGTTGCTGGTGCTCACCGAGAGCGGTGCGCGGAACGACCCGCTCTGGATGCGGGCCGGCTGCCTCGCCGTACTGGCCGTTGCTGTCCTTCTCCGCCGCTCGCGTCCGGTGATCGGGCTGAGTCTGGTGATCGCCACCGAGGTGGTGATCCTGGCGGGCAGTCTCGGGACGACGATGGGCGTTCCGATCGCGCTGATCCCGGCGATCTCGTTGCTGAGCTACGTTTCCGGACGGCGGGAAACGCGGCTGCGACCGTTCGTGCTCATGTGCAGCGGCGAGCTGGCGGCGTTGCTGATCCTCAGCCTGGCCGTGCATCGCGACGTTCCGGTGACCGAGGCCGTACTGACCTGGCTGCTGATCTTGCTGCTCTCGCTGCTCGTCGTGGTGCTGCCGTGGCTGATCGGCCGGTACCGCGCACAGCAGGCGTTGCTCGCCACGGCCGGCTGGGATCGCGCCGAGCGGATCGAGCGCGAGCACCGGATGGAGATCGCGCAGGAACGGCTCAGAGAGCGCTCCCGGATCGCCGAGGACATGCACGACTCGGTCGGCCACGAACTCTCCCTGATCGCGCTCCGAGCCGCCGCACTGGAGGTCGACGCGGAGCTGCCCGAGCGTCATCGGCGTGCCGCCACCGAGCTGCGCGAGGCTGCCGCGACTGCGACGGAACGGCTCGGCGAGATCATCGGCGTACTACGTGACGGCGAGGCGTCCGTCGTTCCGGCACAGGAGACGGTGGCGGAGCTGGTCGACCGCGCGGCGGCGTCGGGGCTCGCGGTGAAGCTCGTCCAGGAAGGCAATTCCGAGCTGTCCCCGATGGTTGATCGAGCGGTGCACCGAGTCGTCCAGGAGTCACTCACCAACGCGAGCAAGCATGCTCCAGGTGCCGAGGTAGTGGTCACCGTCTCGCAGGTAGGCGACCAGGTCGAGGTGCGGGTGCTGAATGACGCAGCACCCGGCTTGGCGAGCACTGAGCGGGGTGGACACGGCACGGCGGCTGAGCGCGGCAGGCACGGCTCGGCGGATGCTCGGGCGGGTGAGCCGGGTGCGGATGGCTCGGGGCGTGGTGGATCTGGCGGGCGGGGACTGGCTGGGTTGGCGGAGCGGGCGCGGTTGGTGGGCGGGTCGTTGCGAGCGGGAGCTCGGAGTGGTGGGGGGTTCGAAGTACTGGCTCGGATTCCTCGAGCGGGTGGGCGGGTTGAGGCTGAGGTGCCGGTTGAGTCGGGGGCGGCGGATGAGCGGGCGACCGTACGCCGGAATGCCCGGCGCGGGCTGATCACCGCGGTCACCGTGCCGGTTGCGATCGGTGCAGTGGTCGGATTGGTTGCCTTCGGCTACTACATGATCGTCGGGTACAGCTCGATCCTGCGGCCGGCCGACTACGACGCGCTCCGGCTCGGGCAGCCGGTCGATCAGGTGGAGGCGCGGCTGCCGGCGATGCAGATGGTCGGTCCGCCAAGTGATGGGGTTGAGCAGCCGAAGGAGTGGAGCTGCCGCTTCTATCGGCCGGATGCGCCGTTCTCGACCACCTACGCCTACCGGCTGTGCTTCCAGAACGGAGTACTGGTGGCCAAGAGCGTGATCCAGACCGGCTCGGTGCAACCGGAACTCCCGGCCACCGAGGGCCAGCCGACCGCCGATGACGAACCCACCACCGAAGGGACGCCGTGACGATCAGGGTGTTGCTGGCCGACGACGAGGCGATGGTCCGGGCGGGGGTGCGGGCGATTCTCGGTTCGGACGAGGCGATCGAGGTGGTCGCCGAGGCAGCCGACGGACACGAAGCCGTCGCGCTCACCCAGCGCCATCGGCCCGACGTCGCCGTCCTCGACATCCGGATGCCCCGGATGGACGGTCTCGCGGCCGGCGCCGAGATCAAGCGGACTGTTCCGGAGACGGCCGTCGTGATGCTCACCACCTTCTCCGAGGACGCGTACATCGCCAAGGCACTCGGCGACGGCGCCAGCGGCTTCCTGCTGAAGTCCGGCGATCCCCATGAGCTGATCGCGGGACTGAAGGCGGTCGCCGGAGGCGCGGCGTACCTGTCGCCGAAGGTCGCTCACCGGGTGATCGCCGAGCTCAGCGCCGGCACCGGTGGTGGCCGGATGGCACGTGCCGCGGCCGCCAAGGAACAGATCGACGTACTGACCCCGCGCGAACGCGAAGTCCTCGCTCTGGTCGGCGCGGGACTGTCCAACGCCGAGATCGCCGGCCGCCTGTACCTCGTCGAGGGGACCGTCAAGGCCTACGTCAGCGCCGTACTCACCCGGCTAGCGGTGAAGAACCGGGTCCAGGCCGCGATCGTCGCTTACGAAGCCGGCCTGGTCGCGGATTGACCGTTACTGCCAGCGCCCGGTGACGTCTGCCTTCGTCGGGCAGTATCCGGGTGGCCGGCCGACGCTCCGGCGGGTGACATCGCCTGGACACCCGGTCATGGGATAGTGGGACCTCCCGGGTGGATCGTTACCCGGGATATCAGCCAGACACCCAGTTACCAGCCCCAGGGGAGCGGCAGCCCCGCCCCCTCTCACAGAATCGGGGGATCTAGGTCGTGACCGACTCGCACAACTCCGGACAGCACAAGGACCGGGAAGCGGCAGCGGCCGAGGTCCGGAGGATGTGGCAGCCGACCCCGTCCTGGACCCAGCCGGATCCCAACCCCGCTCCCACGACGCCGCCGCCCCCGCCTCCCGCGCAGAAGCCGCCGGTGAGCAGCCAGGCGACTCCCGACCCGGAAGACGTCGAGGAAGAGGCAGTGGAGGAAGAGCAGCCGGACGCGCTGTCCCAGGACTTCCCTGGCGACTCGTGGTCGCAGCCCGCCGAGACACCCAAGGCCAACCCGGAGCCGTGGACGCAACCGGCTGCGGACCCCGCCGCCGACGCATGGACCAAGCAGCCGGCCGAGGATCCTGCCGCGGACGCTTGGAGCAACCAGTCGGCCGCAGAGCCGGCCGGACGGGCCAAGGAGCCCGCTGCGGACCCGTGGAGCAAGTCGGCTGGCTATGAGCCGACCGGCGAAGCCTGGACGCGGTCCAGCGAGCCTGCTGGCGACCCGTGGACGCAGCCTGCCCAGGAGCCCGGCCAGCCCGCTGGGCCTCAGCTCTCCCCGGCTGCGCAGCACTTCTTCCCGCAGGGCATTCCCGGCCAGGGCGCGCCGCAGCAGGATCGGCCGGTCTCGTACCGCGCTGACGAGCTGCTGCAGGCCCTGCCGTTGCCGCGGGAGGCTCCTGCCGAGAAGGGCGTTCGCAGCGTACTGCGCTTGCGCCCGGGCACCTCTGAGCGCTTGGAGCGCATTGCGCGCGCCACTGCGGCTACCGCCTTCCGCCGGCCCGTCACCGTGACGATCGCCAACCCCAAGGGCGGGTCGGGCAAGACGCCGACCACGCTGCTGCTGGCCGGCGCGCTCGGTCAGGCGCGTGGTGGCGGGGTCGTGGCCTGGGACAACAACGAGCTGCGCGGCAACATGCACCTGCGTACGCACGACACCAACAGCCGCTCGACCGTGACGGATCTGCTCCAGGCGATGCAGATGCTCACGCAGCCGGATGCGCGGCTTGGTGATGTCGGTGCGTACCTGCGTCATCAAGTGTCGGGGCAGTACGACGTACTGACGTCTGCGACCACGACGTACGCGCAGATCGAGGCGAAGGACTTCGACCAGATCCACCGGCTGCTGAGCCGCTTCTACAAGGTGCTGGTGATCGACACCGGCAACAACGAGGGCTCCAGCAACTGGCGCGAGGCGATGAAGGCCTCCGACGTCCTGGTCATCCCGATCAAGTGGAAGAGCCTGTCCTGCGCTGCCGCCGTGCAGATGCTGGAGGAGCTCGACCACCAGGGTCCGGACGCGCAGCGATTGATCCGCCGCGCGGTCATTGCGGTCAGCAACGGCCCCGGCGACGTCAACAAGGAGGTCGAGAAGCAGCTCCGCCCGTACTTCGAATCGCGCGCGGCCGCTGTCGTCGACATCCCCACCGACCCACACATCGCAGCCGAGGGCCCACTCGACCACTCGGCCCTCCAACCAGCCACCCGCCGCGCGGCCCTCGAACTCGCCGCCAAGGTAGCCGAACAGATCACCATCGCCCTCAACGTCCCACGCTGAACCAATTGCACCGTCGAGAAGGTGCGACCTTGAACACCCAGCGGCGACCTTGAACAAGAAATAACGTGTTCAAGGTCGCCGCTGGGTGTTCAAGGT
>NZ_BAAAHK010000009.1:0-119946 GCF_039525325.1 Kribbella koreensis | reverse complement strand
CCGTTTCCTGTTCAAGGTCGCGGTTTCCTGTTCAAGGTCGCCGCTTTGCTGTGCGAGCCAGCCAGTGGTGGGCTCGGACAAGAAGTGGTGGGCTCGGACAGGAAGTGGTGGGTTTGCCGGGTGGGGGTTAGGCGTCGCGGCGGTTGAGGATTGTGGTGCCGGCGAGGAGGCCGGCTGCTGCCCAGGCGATCAGGACCAGGAAGCTGAGGGTGGGGGTCAGGGTGTCGGTGGAGCCGGAGAGGTAGTTCTGGCCGGCGCCGCCGGGGAGTAGGGCGGCTAGCCAGACGAGGGCTCGGATGCTGCTTTGCGCGAGCATCATCGGGATGACGATGAGTAAGAGGAAGGCTGCCGTGAGGGTGCCGGCGGTGCTTCTGATGATGAAGGCGATACCGGCGGTGAAGAGGCCGGCGAGGGTGGCGTAGGTCGCTACCGCGAGTAGGTCGGCCACGAGGGTGGCCAGGTCCCAGTCGGCCCATTGGCCCATCGCCAGGCCGCCGACGATCGACGCGACGAGGCCGAGCAGCAGGCCGTACAGGAACAGCACGGGGGTGAGCACGATGGCTTTCGCGAGTACTACGTTCCGCCGTACCGGAGTCCACTGCAGTGTGGAGCGGATACTGCCGGTCGAGTACTCCGACGTCACCAGCAGCATCGCGAACGCGGCGACCACGACCTGCACGATCGTCATCGCGGAGACCGCCACCCCGCCGACCGCGCTGAGCTCGGGCAACCGTGCGGGGATCTCCTCCGGCCTGAGGGTCTCGTTGTCGTAGGCGGTCGAGAAACCGAACTGCAAGGCCAGCAAGCCGGTCAGCAGGACCGCGGCGACGAGGTTCAGCCAGCTCGACCGGACGGTCCAGAGTTTCGTCCACTCCGACGCGACCGCGCCGCGCAGGCCGCTCGACCTGCGGTGGACGGTGATGGTTGCCGTTGTCATCGTTCTCCTGCTTCGACTAGTTCAGGCTCAGCCTCGACCTGAGGTTGACGTGTACGCCGCTTGTGCCGGACGACCTCGACGATCAACGTCACGCCGAGGGCGAGCCCGATCCCGAGCACGACCCCCTTGAGTGGGTTGTCCTCGAACGCCTTGCCGCCGATGTAGCCGACCAGCGAGCAGTACAGCCCCCAGCTCGCCGCCGCCAGCGCAGCGAAGAGCGAGAAGTTCCGCAGCGGATACCGGACGGCGCCCATCGTCAGCGTCACCGCGGTCCGGCCGCCGGGCACATAGCGCGCCACGACGAGCACCAACCCACCACGTTCCTCGAGCGCGTTGCGCGCCCACATGGTCATCTTGTGCCGCTTCGTCCCCGGCTCGAAGCGATCCAGCAGCCGACCTCCCGCACCTCGGCCGAGCGCGTACGAGACGTGGTCGCCGAGGAAGGCGCCGGCCGCTGCCATCGCGATCACGACGTACAGGTTGGGCCCGCCGGTCGCGGCGAAGACGCCGGCCGTGACGACGAGGGTCTCGCTCGGTATCGCGGGGAAGAAGCCGTCCAGCGCGGCGAAGCCGAACAGGGCGAGGTAGATCCACCACGACGACATCAGTTCCTGGGTGAAGTGCAGGATCGAGTCGCTCATCCCGCCACCACCCCGTACTGGACGCTGTCGGCGGTGAGCTCCATGTACGCCTCCTCGAGCGAGGCACGTTCGGTATGCAACTCATGCAGCCGTACTCCGAGCTCGTGGGCGAGATCCCCGACCCGCTCAGCCGGTACGCCGGTGACGATCAGCTGGCCTGGTAGCGATTCGACCTGTTCCGCCTCCGCGATCAGCCGATCCCGGAGTACCGCGAGATCGGTCGCCGACGGGATCCGGATGCGCACCGTCGTACGGGACGACCCCGCGATGACCTCGGCAATCGGCGCATCGGCGATCAACCGGCCGCGACCGATCACGACCAGCTGGTCCGCCGTCAGCTGCATCTCGCTCATCAGGTGGCTGGACACGAAGACGGTCCGGCCCTCGGCGGCGAGGCTGCGCATCAACCGGCGTACCCAGCGGACGCCGTCCGGGTCGAGACCGTTCACGGGCTCGTCGAACATCAGCACCTCTGGGTCCCCGAGCAATGCGCCGGCGATCCCTAGTCGCTGGCCCATGCCCAGGGAGAACTGTCCGGCGCGCTTGCGGCCGACCTCGTCCAGCCCGACGATCGTCAGCACCTCGTCGACCCGGCTGACCGGGATCCCGTTGCTGCGCGCCATCGCGATGAGGTGGTTGCGAGCCGTCCGCCGGGGATGCAGCGCCTTGGCGTCGAGCAGGGCTCCGACCTTGGCGAGCGGGACGGGCCAATCGGCGTACGGGCGCCCGTCGACCAGCGCGCGGCCCGCGGTAGCGGTGTCGAGGCCGAGGATCATCCGCATCGTCGTCGACTTGCCGGCGCCGTTCGGGCCGAGGAAGCCGGTGACCCGGCCGGGGGAGATGGTCAGGTCCAGCGCGTCCACGGCGGTGGTCTCGCCGTAGCGCTTGCTGAGTGCTTCGAGGGTGATCACGCGGAGCCCTTCCCGGTTCGTCGGTGTCACTACGAACCTAGGAATCCGGAGGGGGCCGGCACATCGGACCATGGGAGGCAGCGACCCCTGACTTTCGTCAGGTCCGGGCGGTTCCGGGTCCCCCTGTGGATGGGCCGCAACGCGTGGCGACGCGACTCGATACCATCTGCGATGTGACCGGCCGCGCACGGCGGACCGGCGTACTCGAGGAGTGAACGTGTCGGAAGTCAAGGTCCATCTGATCGGCGTCGAGGGCGAGGCTGAGCGGAGTGTGACCGAGACGACGACCGTCGGAGAGCTGTTCGCCGAGATCTTCGGTCAGGACCGCTCTGCCATCGCCGCCAAGGTCAACGGGGAGCTGCGCGACCTGGCCCGGGTGGTCTCCGACGGCGACGAGATCGAGCCGGTGCTGGCGTCGTCGCCCGACGGGCTGGCGATCATCCGGCACTCGACCGCGCACGTGCTGGCGCAGGCCGTCCAGGACCTGTTCCCGGACGCCAAGCTGGGCATCGGCCCGCCGGTCGAGAACGGCTTCTACTACGACTTCGACGTGGCGACTCCGTTCACCCCGGAGGACCTGGGCAAGCTCGAGAAGAAGATGCAGCAGATCATCAAGGAGCGGCAGCGGTTCAGCCGCCGGGTGGTCTCGGACGACGACGCGCGCGCGGAGCTGGCCGACGAGCCGTACAAGCTGGAGCTGATCGGGATCAAGGGCTCGGCCTCCGCCGACGCTGCCGAGGGCGCTTCGGTCGAGGTCGGCGCCGGCGAGCTGACGATCTACGACAACATCCGGCGCGACGACTCGGTCGCCTGGAAGGACCTGTGCCGCGGTCCGCACGTTCCGGCCACTGGGTACTTGGGCAACTTCAAGCTGATGCGCGTGGCCGCGGCGTACTGGCGGGGGAGCGAGAAGAACCCGCAGCTGCAGCGCATCTACGGCACCGCGTGGGACACCCGTGACGCCCTGAAGGCCTATCTGAACCATCTCGAGGAGGCCGCCAAGCGCGACCACCGCAAGCTGGGCACCGAGCTGGACCTGTTCAGCTTCCCCGACGAGATCGGCTCCGGTCTGGCTGTCTTCCACCCCAAGGGCGGCGTGCTCCGCAAGGTGATGGAGGACTACTCGCGGCAGCGGCACGTGGAGGACGGCTACGAGTTCGTCTACACGCCGCACATCACCAAGGCGCAGTTGTTCCAGACCTCGGGTCACCTGGACTGGTACGCCGACGGCATGTACCCGCCCATGCACCTCGACGAGGAGCGCGGGCCGGACGGCGAGATCCGCAAGCAGGGCCAGGACTACTACCTGAAGCCGATGAACTGTCCGATGCACAACCTGATCTTCGACTCGCGCGGCCGGTCGTACCGGGAGCTGCCACTGCGGCTGTTCGAGTTCGGCACCGTGTACCGGCTGGAGAAGTCGGGCGTCATCCACGGCATGACCCGGGCCCGCGGCTTCACCCAGGACGACGCGCACATCTACTGCACCCGCGAGCAGATGCGCGACGAGCTTCGCGGGCTGCTGACCTTCGTGCTCGGGCTGCTCGCCGACTACGGCCTGGACGACTTCTACCTGGAGCTCTCGACCAAGAACCCGGAGAAGTTCGTCGGGTCGGACGAGGTCTGGGAGGAGGCCACCAACACGTTGCGCGAGGTCGCGGAGGGCTCCGGGCTGGAGCTGGTCCCGGATCCGGGCGGCGCCGCGTTCTACGGACCGAAGATCTCCGTCCAGGCGCGGGACGCGATCGGCCGGACCTGGCAGATGTCGACGATCCAGCTGGACTTCAACCTGCCGGAGCGGTTCGAGCTGGAGTACACGGCGCCCGACGGCTCCCGGCAACGGCCGGTGATGATCCACCGCGCGCTGTTCGGCTCGATCGAGCGGTTCGTCGCCGTGCTGACCGAGCACTACGCCGGCGTCTTCCCGCCGTGGCTCGCGCCGGTCCAGGTGATCGGCATCCCGATCACCGACGGCCACGTCGACTACCTGTACGAGATCGCCGAACAGCTCAAGGCCGAGGGGATCCGGATCGAGGTCGACCACTCCGACGACCGGATGCAGAAGAAGATCCGCAACGCCCAGAAGGCCAAGGTCCCGTACATGCTGATCGCCGGCGACGAGGACATGGCGGCCGGCTCGGTCTCCTTCCGCTACCGCGACGGCTCCCAGAAGAACGGCATCCCGATCGCCGACGCGGTCGCCGAGATCGTCGAGGCAGTCAAGAAGCGCGTTCAGGTATGACCGATCTCCCCGGCGATACGCCGTACGAGCTGGAGGGTGTGGAGGAGCAGGACGGGGTCGGTACGCCGGATCCGTTCCTGCGGTTGTGGACTCCGCACCGGATGGCTTACATCGCCGGGGAGAACAAGCCGACGACGGGTGAGGCGGGGCAGGGCTGCCCGTTCTGCCGGATCCCGACGTTGGCTGATGTGGACGGGTTGATCGTGCGGCGGTCGGCGGCGGCGTACGCGGTGCTGAATCTGTATCCGTACAACCCGGGGCATCTGATGGTGGTGCCGTATCGGCATGTCGCGGACTACACCGAGCTGACGCCCGACGAGGTGTCGGACGTGGCGACGTTGACGCAGCAGGCGATGCAGGCGGTGCGGATCGTGTCGGCGGCGCATGGGTTCAACATCGGGATGAACCAAGGCGAGATCGCGGGGGCGGGGATCGCGGCTCACCTGCATCAGCACGTGGTGCCGCGGTGGGGTGGCGACGCGAACTTCATGCCGGTGATCGCCCAGACGAAGGTCCTCCCCCAACTACTGTCAGAGACCCGAGCCCTCCTCGCGAAGTCCTGGCCGAGTATCTGAGGCCCGCTCTCTCCGCTGTCCGGCCCACTCGGCCAGCCAGGACTGGTGCAGTGCCACCAGCGCGGCATCGAAAGCCATCGCGTACGACCAGTCCCATCGTCGGCGAGCACCGTACGCCGTCCAGCCGGTGTCGCTGTGTGTCAGCATCAGTCCACCGGGCTGAACCCATCCCCAGCGCAACGGCAGGAAGAGCTCCGAGCCGACCGTACTGTCCAGAAAACAGGCCCACCGCCGACGAAGCTCGCCTGAGCGCCACGGTCCCAGGACAGCGATGATCCGGCTGTGGTGAAGTCCGTTCGCGATGTAGTCAAGCTCCCATCGGTACCCCGGCCTCACTTCGCCCGGCGTCGCGGAGATGACCACGGCCAAGGCGTCGTCAGACCAATCGGCAACCGATGCTTTCCACGCATCGGAGTCGAAGCTGGCTCGCGCGGCTCCGATCGGTTGCAGCCGGGTTCCGGGTGGAGCCACCGCGATCACCGGTCCGAAGGCACTGAGATATCCGACCAGGATCTCCTCGAACCGACGCGTCCGCCGAATCGCCAGCCGATTGAGGATCCCACGCCGGGAGTACGTCGCTCGCAGTTTCAGTGAGTCTTCGTCGAAACTCCGCAGATAGAGCAGATGCGGCCTCTTGTCGGCAGCCAGGATCTGCCGCGCACTCACCGCGGCGAGCCGCTGGGAAAGCCGGTCGATCCCGTAGGCCGCCAGGACCGCACCGGCGAACAGGACCAGCGAGATCCGCGGTTCGTCCGCGATCAGATCCGCTGCCAGCATGAGCCCCATCCGGAACCTGTCGATCGCAGACAAGCTGCCGTCCGCCCAAGCACGGGCAGCCACACTCTCGATAGTGTGTAGACCCGTCCGGACGGCAAGCACTGCTGCCATCAGAACCAGATACGCCGCGACGGTGGCGGTGAACGCGAGCCAGGCCACGGTCCGCAGACTGGAGCCGATGAGGCGCCTGGTGACGCCACGCGCCGCTCGCTGCTGCGAGGTGACCCGATTGAGCGGCACCTTGGGAAGGCGTCTCCTGATCAGGAACAACGTTGCAGCGGCGACCAACCAGAGCCCGGCGGCAGTCCACTGCTGCGAGGTCCCCTGTGCGACGACGACCAGAGCACAGAATCCGGCAACGGATCCGAGCACGGTCCGGACGAACCGCCTGCGCCGGGCTCTCCGCACCACCCCGCCGACATCGATGTAGCGCGGTGGCGCCGAGCTGGAGACGAACGATTCCTCGTGCAGCCGGCTGCCCAGCCTGACGGGGCCGAGCCACACGAGCCAGGCTGCAACAGGCCCGCCGAAGAGAAGGCCGAAGATCGCGGAGCTCCCTGCTGGGTCGGCTACTTCGCCGGGCACCTTGCTGCTGAGATCACTGACCATCTCGGCGCTGGCCGCCTCGCACTGCACAACGCCTTGGCAGGTGATGATGATGTTGTACACAGAGCGACCCTCGGCCCAGGTGCGTCGCAATGATCCGTTGGCGTTGCGGTGTGCACGATCAGCTCCGTGCACAAGGACATGCGCAGGCGCCACGCCTGCCGTGGCCTCCACCAGCGAGACGTTGGTGACCGCGTCGCCCTCCCGCCGGCACCAGTCCCAGATCACCGCCAACTGCTGGTTTGGCTTATTCGTCCATCGGGCGACCAACTGTGAGCGACAACCCTTGGCCTTCTCGTCGAGCGGCGCCGCTCGCCGATCACGGACTGCCCAGGACGATCCGTTACTGCTGGGCGGTGACCAGGCGAGCAGGACCGCCCGGGTGGCGGCATAGTCATTGGCAGACGTCGCCGCCAACGCAACCAATGGTGTGCAGAACGCGAGGGCGGCCGTCATCGCTGCCACCGCCGTCAGTCTCCGTGGCGGGCGCATGGTCTCTTCAGGGATTCGTAGGTTAGGCCGTGGGCGGAGAGGATTGGCTCCAGGGCAGGGGAGGGCTGCTTGGTCAGGGCGAGAAACACGTGCAGAGTCGTGATGTGGATGACCGACTGCTCGTCAGCCTCTTCCCGGGCCGCGTGGACTGCGTGTCGTGCAGCGGTGCCGAAGGGTAGTGACTCGAGTCGCGTGGTGCCTTCAGGGACCATCGCCGCGGCAGCCTCCGCGCGTAGCGTCACGGGATCGACAGCGGCGCGTTCGAGGGCGGCCAGAAGGGGGTCACCGGCGTTGTCCAGGACCCCGACCAGCAAGTGTTCGGGACGAAGCTCCGTTGCTCCGAGTGTTACGGCCTCTCGCTTCGCATCGGAGATTGCCGTGCGGAGCGCCGAGCTGCAGCGATCGATCAGCCGGACGATCATTGAGGTGCCATCGGTGGTGAACATGGACACTAGCGACGCCGCTCTGGCAGCGGACTCCAGGTCACCGGCCGCCTCGAAGTACTGCTTGGCCACGTTGATGTCGCTGTAGGCGCCGTCGTGGTCGTCCATCCGGAGACGCAACTCGCCGAGGAGCACGTGCGCCAGTCCCTGCTCGGCCTTGTCGCCGGTGCGTTCGAAGTACTCCGTCGCCGCCTGGTACGTGTCCAGCGCACTGAACAGATCGCCGATCAGTTCGAGTGATCGACCCCAGCACCGGGCCACAACGCCCTGCATCTGGACGTCCGAGAGGTTCTGATACTCCTCGGCCGCTGTTTGATAGCTGCGGTTGGCCGCCTCGTAGTCGCCCTGATCACGCAGGGCATCGCCCAGCCGGGAGGCGGCCCGCGCTGCCTCACTGCGATCGAGCAGAACCGCGTTGGCCCGTAGACGTCTGAGTCCGGACACGACGGCCGGCTTGTCGCCGCGTTCTTCCGCAAGGTCGATCAGTTCCTCGAGCGCCTCGTTCTTCAAGCTGGGGCCGGTTACCGCCTGTCCGCTCAACATGATCGGAGTGACGGATTCACAGGCAGTGATCATCAGCTCATATCCGGCGACCGCCGAATCATCATCACCGGATTCATGCAGCGCTCCCGCCAAGAGAGCACGGTATATACATGCCTCTGCGACAGAACCGTGTGCCTGCGCCAGAGCGATGGCGAGCCGATAATGCTCAAGAGCTCGGTCGAACTGCTCCCGGGCGAGTGCGTTGTTTCCTTTACCGGCATGCCATGCAGCCTTGCCGCGACCAAGAACCCCCACAAGTACCTCACGTCTGGACTGGCGCTGGATGATCGTGGAGTCTAGTCCTCGATCCGTGATGGTCAAGCACTACGACGCTACGAGCGATGGGGAATCGGTGTGGATTTTCTGGGAGTGCTTGTGCTCATCTCGATTTATCTCGGAATCTGGCTGGCGGGCATCCTACGAGACACCGGATCACGCGAGCATCTGGCGTTCATCGGCCGAACACATTCGTTTGTTTTTCACCTGATCCGGCTCGAGGATGCCGGCTATCGGGTGCGTGACCTCACGCCGCCGCTCCACTCGATGCGCAGAAAACTCAGCCAGGCGGTGATTGGCCCACTGATCTATGTGCTGTTGGGGTGGGGTCTCCACCAGGTGTTCCACCCACCCCTGTGGGTGACCTGCCTCGGCGTAGCCCTACTTGTCGCACTGTTCGGTGCCTTTGATGTGGCGCTCTTCGACTGGCTGGGTCTGACCATGGGCGAGAACATCCGGAGCCATTCAAAGTGGTTCGCCCTGGCAGTGGCGACAGGGTCAAAAGTCGGCCTCACGGCGAGCGGTATCTGGGTTGCGGCAACCGGCGCTGCCGCCGTAAATGGCGGGGCGGCGGTCAAAGGTGTGGCGCTCATCTTGGCCTCGGCCCTTCTCTTGTCGGTTGCCCACCGGCCGGCTGCCTGGACGGAGCGCGCCAGTAGGCGACGTCGTGGTTCGCCGTCAGGAACCAGGTCAGCGGCGGACGGTTTGCTGTTCTTGCGGTCGTTCACCGACGACCGGATTACCATTCGTTCGCTGCTCGGAAACATAGGTCTGGCGCGGCCGGTCTTTCCAGGTATGCGGGCCCGCTTCGAGGAGAACATTGCCGTCATGCTCGTGAATAATGGGAACCTGATGGCACTTGGCCGGCCCGGCGAACAACTGCCGGACCTGGGCGCGGCGCGTACCTACTATCCTCATGAGAATTGGCAGGCCGAAGTAAGCCTGGCCGCGAATCGCGCCCGGTCGATCTATATAGTTGCCGGCTCGACCGAGGGCCTGAAGTGGGAGATCGAGCAACTCCACTCCTGGTCGTTGCTGACCAAGACCATAATTCTTTTTCCACCTGATGCGGACCAGGCGCGTTCCCGGGCCCGGTTCGTCTCGGCCTGCGCCGCGCTGAATTCCCCTGTTGTCGAAGAGGACCTGTGGGTCTCGTCGCTGTGGATCGGCATGGGGTACGACGAGGACGGAGAAATAGTCCACTACCTGTCGACGGGCCGGGACTGGGCCGCGTACTTCGGTGCGATTATCTTCTTCAACGGAATCCATGCCGGCCGTATTGCCAGGCCGGTTCATGAGACCCAAAGAGGCGAACAATTGGAGGCTGCAGGAACATCTGAGCCGAGTCCGGTCGACTTGCAGCCCGGGGAGATGAAAAAGGTGATGACGCTTGTGGCGTACGCGCGTCACAGGCTTGCGGTCGGCGATGAGCAGGGTGCCGCGGCAGCTATTGAGAGAGTGCTGGCCATCGATTCGTCAAATGCGGAAATCGCTCGTTTACTTGATAAACAGCGGGAGTAGTGGGCCGACCACGCCGAGGAGGGCGTCTAGGGGGACTTCTCGGGATGGGTTGGTGAGGCCGCTGACTCGGACGACTCGGCGGCCTTGGCGGAAGACGAGTTCGCCCTGGTCGGGGAGGTAGTAGCCGGGTTTGCCGATCGGTGCGAAGCGGGGCGGTGGGGTGCGGACCGCTTCCGGGATCGTGTCGGCGTGGAAGGACTCGACGATCGAGACGGTCGCGTCGAAGCTGCCCCAGATGCAGGTCAGCGCGCCGTTCACCCGGTAGTCGCGCCGGAGCTGCACCAGCGTGCCGATGAACTTCTCGGCCTCCGGCGTTGACAGCTGACACGCTGAGTCGGTCTGCCGCGCAGTACGAAGCAATCTCGGTACTACGTCGCGCACCGCCCGGCTGATCGCGATCGCCTTCACGCGGTCGATGCCGGTCGGATACCGATCGATCCCGCCGGTCGAGAGCACCCTGACCGCCCGGTCATCCACCGGGAAGACGACTCGCGACGGGCTGATCCGCGCGTCCGGCCCAAGCTCCGGAAGCAACTCCAACGTCCCGGACCCGGCCGCCAGCCGATCAACCGAGTCCGGCTGCTTCGGCAATGCGGTGACCCCGACGGTCACCGCACGCCCGTCCAGCAGCAACGTGCACAGGTCGAGCGCCGGCAACCCACCGTCATTCCACGAAAACGGCTTGGCGGTGACCGTCACCCTGAGTTCCTTGCTCAACGGCCAGGCGACCGCAGTACAGACATTCACCCCCGCCTCCCCGGAGGTCCCGTCCAACCCCTCCGCCTGAGGCGGCGCAATAGCAGTAGGCACCACCACAGGCACCCCCGGAACCGGCGGCGCCCCCTCATTAGCCCGCCGAGCCACCGAACACCCCACCACCAGCCCCAACACCGCCCACCCCACCACCACCCGCCGAAGCCACCCACCCCAACCGCCCGGCCGCGACCAGCGGTACTCGGGGAGGGCCGCCGGGGTTTGGTGTCTGGTGGGCGTCCGGCTACCGGCGCGGGGGCGCGCGGCAGGGAGCCGGGGGTCGGTCATCGGGCCTCCCGTCGGGGTGGGCGTGAGCCCATGGTGCGCCTGGGAGTGGGGGTGGCGATAGTCGTCCGGGGTGGCGCTTCACCAGCCGAGGGCGGGACTGGTCTACGATCGCGTCGCCATGCTTAACAGATTCCGGCAGTTCTGGACCAAGGTGATCTCACCGATCGCCAACCTCCTGCTCAGGCTCGGCGTGAGCGCCGATGCCGTCACGCTGGTCGGCACCATCGGCGTCTGCGCCGGTGCGCTGATCTTCTTCCCGCGCGGCCAGATCTGGCTGGGTGTGGTCGTCGTCACCTGTTTCGTCTTCTCCGACCTGATCGACGGCTACATGGCCCGCACCTCGGGGACGTCGTCGAAGTGGGGTTCCTACCTGGACTCCACGCTGGACCGGCTCGGCGACGGCGCCATCTTCGGCGGACTGGTGCTGTACTACGCGGGCAGCCACGGGCACACCCCGTGGATGGCGGGCGTGACGCTCTGGGCGCTGGTGATGGGCGCGACCACGTCGTACGCGCGGGCGAAGGCCGAAAGTCTCGGCCTGCACGCCAGCGGCGGCCTGGCGGAGCGCTCGGACCGGCTGGTCTCGGTGCTCGTCATCGGCTTCTTCTCCGATGTCCTGAACCTCCCGATCCTGCTCAAGATCGTCCTCTGCGCCCTGGCCGTCGCCAGCACCATCACAGTCGTCCAGCGCACCCTCTCGGTCCGCAAACAGGTCCTCTCAGACCCAGCCAACGCCGCCCTCGGCACCCCGCCCGGTACTACGCCGCCCCCGGCCGGAGCGCCCAGCGCCGCCGGTACTACGTCAACCGCAACCGGGTCGGGCAGCACCGCGGGTGCTGCGCCGGGCGGTGCCGCTGGAGCGGAGAGCACCGGTGGCGGGAGCACCGCGCCCGCTGGCGCCGGCTCGGCGACGAGTTCGGCGGGTACCGAGGGCGTGGCGCCGAGCGACCTCGGCCTTGGCGCGCCGGACAGTGGAACGGCCGGTGGAACCACCGGCGGAGCGGCCAGCGGCACCACCGGCCCCGGGGCCGGCACGCCGCCCGCCTCCTCCTGACCGGTGGAAGGGGTGCGGCAGCGGGCCGTTGATCTGGCGTTCGCCTTGGCGTGGACGTTGGTGCGGCGGTTGCCGGAGTCTGTGGTGTCGGCGGTGTTCCGGCGGGTGGCGGACTTCGTCGTACGCCGGAACGGGCGCGGCGTGCAGCGATTGCGCTCCAACCTCGCCGTCGTCCGGCCGCAAGCGACCCCGGCCGAGCTGGACGCGCTGACAGCGGCCGGAATGCGGTCCTATCTCAGGTACTGGCAAGAGGCGTTCCGGCTCCCCGAGTGGGATGACGAGCGGATCGTCGGCCGGGTTCGTACGGTCAACGAGAAGTTCCTCCGCGACGCCCACGACGCGGGCAAGGGCGTCATCTGCGCCCTCCCGCACCTGGCCAACTACGACCACGCGGGCGCCTGGGCCGGTCGTACCGGTATGCCGGTGTCGACCGTCGCCGAGCGTCTTCGCCCCGAGTCGTTGTTCGACCGTTTCGTCGCATACCGTGCCAAGCTCGGTATGGAGGTGCTTCCCCTGACGGGAAGCGACGAGCACGTGTTCGGAGTACTGGCGGAGCGACTGCGATCAGGCGGTTTCGTCTGCCTCGTCGCCGACCGCGACCTCTCCGAGCGAGGCGTCCCGGTGAAGTTCTTCGACCGCCAGTCAAGGATGCCCGCCGGCCCAGCGGCCCTCAGCATCCGCACCGGTGCCCCGCTGATCCCCGCGACCCTGCACTACGACGGCCCCGATCTCGTCATCACCTTCCACGACCCGATCGACCGCACCGGCGGCCCGGCGCAGATGACCCAGCGCTGCGCTGACGCCTTCGCCCTCGGCATCGCCGAACATCCGCAGGACTGGCACATGCTGCAGCGAATCTTCCTGGACTGAGATGAAGATCGGCCTGGTCTGCCCGTACTCGCTCGGTACGCCGGGTGGGGTCCAGAACCACGTCCGCGACCTGGCCGAGGCGTTGCTTGCCCTCGGCCACGAAGTCTCGGTGCTCGCGCCGGTCGACGACGACAACGGCCCGCCGTACGTCGTATCGGCCGGCCACGCCGTCGGAGTGCCCTACAACGGTTCGATCGCCCGTGTGACGTTTGGACCTCGTACCGCCGCACGGGTCAGGAATTGGCTGACCGAGGGCGCCTTCGACGTCGTCCACGTGCACGAACCGACGACGCCGAGCGCCTCGATCATCGCGCTCTGGGCCGGCGACGGCCCGTTCGTCGCGACCTTCCACACCTGGCAAGTGCGTTCCCGCGCGATGAGCGCGGCCGCCGGACTGCTCAGGCCCGCGCTGGAGAAGCTCGACGCGAGGATCGCGGTCTCGGAGAACGCACGCTCGATGATGGTGCAGCACATCGGCGGCGAGGCAGTAGTGATCCCGAACGGTCTCTACACGAGCCATTTCGCCGGCCGGATCCGACCCGAGTGGCAAGGCGCTCACGGCACGATCAGCTTCCTCGGCCGGATGGACGAACCACGCAAGGGGCTCGGCGTCCTGATGGCAGCCGTACCGCGGCTGGTCGCCAAGCGGCCGCAGGTGAAGGTACTGGTTGCAGGCACCGGACAGGCCGACGAGGCGCGGCGTTCGCTGCCGGAGCACTGCCGGGAGAACGTGCTCTTCCTCGGCGCGATCGACGATGTCGCCAGGGCGGACATGCTGGCCGGGTCGGACGTGTACGTCGCGCCGCACCTCGGTGGCGAGAGCTTCGGGATCGTACTGCTGGAGGCGATGGCCGCCGGCGCTCCCGTGCTGGCGAGCGACCTGGCGGCGTTCCGGCAGGTGCTCGATGGGGGCCGGCTGGGCGAATTGTTCGAGCCAGGCAACGCGGAGGCGCTCGCTAGCCAGGCGGCCCGGCTGCTGGCGTCGCCGGACGAGCGCGGCAAGCTACGGGATGCGGGTCGCGCAGCGGTACCGGCGTACGACTGGGGCGTTCTGGTGGACGACCTGGTGGCGGTCTACGAGCTGGTCGCTCGGCGGTAGGCGACCAGCCCGTCGGCGGTCGGGCAACTCGGCAGTGGTCAGCGCGACTCAGCAGTGGTCAGCGCAGCTCAGTAGCGGTGGCTGCGATGGCGTCGAAGTCGCCGGGGGTCGGGTGCCAGGGGAGTTGCAGCGGGTCGTCCTTGTACCGCGGGATGACATGCAGGTGTGTGTGGAACACCGACTGCCAAGCGTCGGCGCCGATACAGCTGAGCAGGTTGGCGCCATCGGCGTCCAGCCGGTCGATCACGCGACCGACCAAGGACTGCGCGAGCAGAGTCGCCGCGATCAGGTCTTCCGGAGCAGCCTCGCGCAGATCCATCGAGTGTTCGCGCGGGATGACGAGCAGATGCCCCCGCGTGGCGGGGTTGATGTCCATGAAGGCGATCGCGCGCTCGTTCTCGGCGACCCGCTGGGACGGGATGGTGCCGGCCACGATCCCGCAGAAAAGACAGTTCTCGGTCATCGCTCCAGGCTAAACTGCGCCAACCCGCATCAAGGCCGAGGGAGTCCCATGTCCGACGAGTTGCTGCGCCCGACCATCGGCGCGGACGTGGACGTGACCGTGCGCCCCTGGCGGTTGATGTCGCAGGCGTACGTGGCGTTCTTCGGCGGGGTCCTCGCGGTCACCGCGATCGCCTGGCTGAACGCGCGCCGGCTCGGCGTACCGGCTCGTGGGCGGTGGCTGATCCTGGGCTCCGGCTTGGCGGGGTTCGTGGCCGTCGCGGTGGCGCTCGAGTTGCTGACGGGTGAGGTGACGGTCGCGTCCGGGACGCGCGTGGTGATCCGGGTGATCGCGGTGCTGACCTGCCTGGTCCAGCTGCGGATCCAGCAGCCGATGGATCGCGCGTTCCAGTTGCGCGGCGCGGAGTACAAGTCGCTCTGGTGGCCGGGGCTGGCCGCGGTGATCGCCGGCGGAGTGCTCGAGGTCGTGCTGCTGATGCTGATCGAGGCCGTGCTGTGAGCGAGCCGACCGAAGCGAGGCTCCAGCTGGCCGGCCACTGGCTGCAGATCGGCCACCCCGAGCGCACGCTCGACGAACTCCAAGGGCTGTGGGGCGACGCGGCGCTCGACTACCGCGCGTTCCTGTTCCGTGGCGCCGCGCTGCACGCTCTCGACCGCAACAGTGAGGCCATCGACGTACTACGTGCCGGGCTGTCGCACTACGGCCAGTCAACGCCTCTGCTCCAATTACTCGGCTCTGCTCTCCGTGCCGCCGGGCAGCTGCAGGAGGCCGAGGCTGTCTACCTGCAAGGCCTCAGCCTCGACCCGAACGAGCCGGACCTGCTACTCGGCTACGCGATCGTCTGCCTGGCCGCGGGCCAGACGGAGAAGGCTTCTGCTCTCGTCGAGCGAGCCGCATCCTTCGCGCCCGAGAGCGCGGCCGTGTCGTCGGCCCGCGCGCAGGTCGCCTTCGCCCAAGGCCGGCACAAGGACATGCGGCGGCACAGCCAGGAAGCGCTCTCTGTCGATCCCGAGGACCCGGGCACCCAGGCGTTGCACGGTACGGCGTCGATGCTCACCGGCGACGCGAGGTCGGGATACCGCTCTCTCGCCTCGGCCGCCGCGAGCAACCCAGCGGACAGCGATCTGCGCGGAGCGGCTCGGGAAGCCAAGCTGATCAACCACCCGCTGCTGGCGCCCTTGCGTCCCTTCCAGCGTTTCAATCCGCTGGTGGTCTGGATCTGCGCGATCGCCGTCATCTACGGACTCCGGTACGCCGGATTCGGGCTGCTCGCGAGCGTCGCGGCGATCGGCTGGTTCGCGTTCTGCATCTACTCATGGGTCGCGCCGCCACTGGTACGCCGCATGATCAACCGGAAGTGGGGCTCATGACGAACGACCGGATCTCCGCGCTGCGCAAGGCGGTCGAGGCCAGCCCCGACGACGTGCTGCTGCGGCTCATCCTGGCCGAGACGCTGGTCGCCGCGGACGAGACCGATTCGGCGCTCGACGAGTACGTCGTGCTGCTCGATCAGCACGGCCTGCCGGCGGATCAGTTCGTGCCGGTCGGTGAGTTGGCGGCGGCCAACGGGCGGCTGGCGCTGCTGCGGAGTTGTCTGGAGGCAGCCCGGCAGGCCGGTGTCGTCGAAGGGACCGGGCGCCTACAGCAACTGGTCGACGAGATGATTTCCGAGCGTAGCGGCGTACGGGTGAAGGTCGGTCCGGAGGACGAGGCTGTCGTCGAGAGCGACACGGTGAAGGAGACCACCACCTTCGACCAGGTCGGTGGGATGGACGAGATCAAGCGGGTCATCCACCGGATGGTGATCCTGCCGCTGAGCCGGCCCGAGCTGTACTCGAAGTACGGGCGTCGGTCCGGCGGCGGCGTGATGCTCTACGGGCCGCCCGGTTGTGGGAAGACGTTGCTCGCGCGTGCGACGGCGGGGGAGTGTGGGCTGCCGTTCGTCAACGTCCGGATCGAGGACGTGATGGATCCGTACCTCGGGGTGTCCGAGCGGAATCTGCATGCCGCGTTCGAGCGAGCGCGGGCGAATGCGCCGTGCGTGCTGTTCCTCGACGAGTTGGACGCGCTCGCCTTCGCGCGGCACAAGCACGGTGGGTCGGAGTCGCGGCGGCTGGTCGACGTACTGCTGCAGGAGCTGGACGCGATCGGCTCGGAGAACGAAGGGCTGCTGGTACTGGCGGCGACGAACGCGCCGTGGGATGTGGACGAGGCGATGCTGCGGCCGGGACGGTTCGATCGGGTGATCTTCGTACCGCCGCCGGACGAGACCGCTCGGGCGGACATCCTGTCGGTGGTGCTGAAGGACGTGCCGACGACTGGGGTGGATCTGAAGTCGTTGGCCGGCCAGACGCCGATGTTCAGTGGTGCCGACCTGCGGGCGCTGGTCGAGCGCGGGGTTGATCGGGTGATCGACGAGGCGCTGACGAGTGGTGGTGAGCCGCCGTTGTCGATGCAGCATCTGTCGGCCGCGCTGCCGACGGTGAAGCCGTCGACGCTGGACTGGCTGCATCGGGTTCGCTCGTACATCGAGTTCGCCAACCAGTCCGAGCGCTACGACGACGTCGCGGAGTACCTCCGCAGCAAGGACATCCGGCGCCGCCTCAGCTGAGGGTTGTCACACCGTCGACTTGACCCGGGCGGCAGCTGAGTCGGGCATAGGTTCATACCGGGCGAAGCTTCGCGTGAAGGATGCCGCGCCGTGGGAAAGCGAGCGCAGATCGATGGCGTAGCGGGTGATCTCGACCTGCGGGACCTCGGCCTTGACCAGGGTGCGGTCGTTGCCGACGCGTTCGGTCCCGAGCAGACGGCCGCGTCGGCCGGAGAGGTCGCTCATCACCGCACCGACCAGGTCGTCGGGCGTCAGTACCGACACCAGATCGACCGGCTCCAGCAGGTTCACCTTCGTCGCGGTCGCCGCCTCGCGCAGCGCCAGCCCGCCGGCCATCTGGAACGCCATGTCGGACGAGTCGACGCTGTGCGCCTTCCCATCGAGCAGCGTCACCCGGATGTTGACCATCGGATACCCGGCGCCGACACCCCTCTCCATCTGCGCCCGGATGCCCTTCTCCACACTCGGGATGAACTGCCGCGGCACCGCTCCACCGACCACCTTGTCGACGAACTCGAACTCGGCGCCCTCCGGCAACGGCTCCACCTCGATGTCGCAGACGGCGTACTGCCCGTGCCCGCCCGACTGCTTGACGTGCCGCCCGTGCCCCTTGGCCTTGCCGCCGAACGTCTCCCGCAACGGCACCCGCAACTCGACGGTGTCCACGGTCACGCCGTACCGGTTGGCTAGCGCGTCCAGTACGACGTCCGCGTGCGCCTCGCCCATGCACCACAAGACGATCTGATGCGTCTCCGGGTTCTGCTCGATCCGTAGCGTCGGGTCCTCGGCGGCCAGCCGCTGCAGCCCGACCCCCAGCTTGTCCTCGTCAGTCTTCGCATGTGCCTGTACTGCGATCGGTAGCAGCGGCTCGGGCATCGTCCACGGCTTGAGCAGCAACGGATCGGCCTTGTCGGAGAGCGTGTCCCCGGTCTCGGCCCGGGTGAGCCGGCCGATCGCGCAGAGATCTCCCGCGACCACCGCGCTGGCCGGGCGTTGCTGGCGGCCGAGCGGGAACGAGAGCGTGCCGATCCGCTCGTCCTCGTCGTGGTCGGCGTGGCTGTTCGCGTCCCCGAAGAAGGACGTGAAATGGCCCGACACGTGAACCGTCGTGTCGGGCCTGATGGTGCCGGAGAACACCCGCACCAGGCTGACCCTGCCGACGTACGGATCCGACGTCGTCTTCACCACCTCGGCCAGCAACGGACCGTCCGGATCACAGGCGACCTGCTTGCGCGGTACGCCGTGCGGCGTGAACACCTCGGGCAGCGGGTGCTCGGGCGGCGAGGGGAACCCACTCGTCGCGACCTCGAGCAGCTCCATCGTGCCCACGCCGGTACCGCTGCAGACCGGGATGACAGGGAAGAACGAACCGCGGGCAACCGCTCTCTCGAGGTCCTCGATCAGCACGTCCTGGCCGATCTGCTCGCCCTCGAGATAGCGCTCCATCAGCGACTCGTCCTCGGACTCCTCGATGATGCCCTCGATCAGCGTGCCGCGGAGCTCTTCGATCTGATCGGCGTGCTGCGGGTCAGGGTCGTGCGTCGTGCGCTTGCCATCGGCGTAGTCGTACTGCGTCTGCGAGAGCAGGCCGACGAGACCGTTGCCGCCGGCCGGGAGGTAGAGCGGGAGAACCTTGTCCCCGAAGGCGCTCTGGGCCGTGGCGAGCGCGTTCTCGTAGTTCGCCCGGGCGTGGTCGAGCTTGGTGATCACGACGGCGCGCGGCATGCCGACCTGGTCGCACTCCTGCCAGAGCGCCTTGGTCGGCTCGTCGACACCCTCGTTGGCCGGGAGGACGAAGAGGGCGCAGTCCGCTGCTCGGAGACCGGCGCGGAGTTCGCCTACGAAGTCGGCGTACCCGGGGGTGTCGATCAGGTTGACCTTGACGCCGTTGTGGGGGAGCGGGGCCAGGGCGAGCCCGACCGATCGCTGCTGCCGGATCTCTGCGTCGTCGCAGTCGCAGACCGTCGTACCGTCGACGACGGTCCCCGGTCTGTTCAGCACTCCGGAGGCGACCAGCAAGGCCTCCACCAGTGTGGTCTTGCCGGCACCCGACGGCCCGACGAGCACCACGTTACGGATAGCGGCCGGGCTGTCCGCGACCGGAGCAGCACCACCGCCCTGGGAAGCATTCGCCTTGTCTGCCATGACGTTTCCTCCTGGTTCACCCACCATTCCCCCAACCGCCCACCCAGCACAAGCCCCCACGTAGCGCTTGCTGACCGAGGCAGGCGAGGTCAGGTCAAGGCGGCCATCGCCAGTTGGCGATGTCGGGCGGGGTCAGGTAGGGGCGGACATGGCCAGCCCGCGAGTCGGGGAGGTCAGGTGGAGGGCGTCAGGGCGCTGAGCATCGCTTGGAGATCCTCGGGATGCAGCCGAGCGACCGTCCTGCCGGCCAGCTCGGCGCGCAGCGCGGCCAGCTCAGCAAGTGCTTGCGCTGTCGCCTCTTGTTGACGGTTGAGCTCGGCCGCCGTCCGGGTGGCGCTCTCCCGCTGGTGAGCGAGGTCTGCCTCCGCCCGCGCCAGAGCAGCTCGTACCTCGATCACAGTCTCCTGCTGGGCAGCCTCTACCCGGGCGGCTTCTTGGAGCGCCGCCTCCAAGCGGACCGCCGCACCTTCGGCCAGCAGCCGTGCCGTGTCGCCTTCGGTGCTGCGCCGCCGCTCAGCCTCTAGCTCGGCGCGAAGGGCCTGCATCTCGGTACGAACGGCTGCGACTTCCGCCCGGCGCTCCTGCTCGCCCCGGAGGGCGGTATCCCGTTCCAGTGACGTCCGTTCGACCACTGCCGCAAGCTCCAGGCGATCCCGCTCACCGGCCTGCAGTTGTAGCTCTGCGGCTGCCAGTAGTCCGGCTGCTGTCTCCGACCTCTGTACTGCGACGTCTCGCGCGCTGAGAGCGTCTTGCGTCTGCTGACGTGCTGCGCCGAGAGCTTCCGTCGACTCCAGCGCCTGGCGTGCTGCCGCAGCAGCGCGGTCGACTGCCTCGGAACGCTCCTTAGCCGCCCGCTCGGCAGCAGCGATCGCCTGTCTCGTCCGTTGCTCGGCGCTCTCGCGGGCTTCCTCGGCGGCCAGTCGGGCTCGTTCTGCTTCTGCGACCTGCGTGTGGGCGGTCTCGACAGAGGCGACCGCAGCAGCCTCCACCTCATCCAGGCGGGTGCTCACCGCTGCTAGCGCCGCGGTCAGCGCGTCTACCGGCTCACGGATTGTCTCCAGGTGGTCTCGCAGGCGCTCAGCGTCCAGCCGGAAGGTGTTGCTGCCCGCGTCCAGGCCCAGTGCTCCTAGGGCCTCTTTCTCAGCCCTCGCCATCTGTGCGCAGGTCCGGCCGCCATCCCAGCGAGTATCCCGGCAGAAACTCCTCGGTCTCCCGCCCTGCATCCCCGGCGCCGGCAGTTCTGCCCGGCACTTGCTGTATCCGCAGCGCCCAGTCCCCTCACTCATGTCGCTGAGCGTAGAGGTTTGCAGATACGAAACCGCGAAACTGGTTCGGCGTTTCCCAAACCAAACCATCAACCAACGAAACCAGTGTTTTGTTGGGACGACGAGACAACATCAGAACGGGGACCGGTGTCCGAGGACTCGGTACGCGGTGGGCGGGAGACGGCGAACACGGCCAGTTCGGCGATGCTGGGTCCGCCGGCGGTGTGCAGTTGCGCTAGGTGGGGTCCACCGGCGGTCGATCGGTCATACCAGGTCGGGCCGAGGCCAGCCCGACGCCGCGAGCGGCTTCTGCCTGGTCGAGTCCACGGCGGTTGGTGCCGGTGCGACCTTGCGCCGAGGTAGATCCGTTCGGCGCGGAGGCCGAACCCAGGCAGGCCCGCCACCGCGGGGAGGCCTCGTCTCTGCCAGGCCCATCGATAGCCTGTTCGGCCTCAACAGCGGTGGGTCATGGTTATCCCTCGCGGATGCTTCCGACCATCCATAGCTTGCTGCCAGTGACGCATTCGCGTTCAGTCCACGTGTCCTGAACCTTGTCAGCGCCACCTCCGCTAATAGCAAGGTGTGTCGCAGAGCGCGCCACGACGTTCTTGCCACCGTCGAGGATTTCAAAGGACCTTGAATCGCCTCGTACGGTGTATCCCTTGGGCCAGACAAGAGTCACCAACTCTTGAGACCCCTGCACCTGAACACATCCGCTCGCGTCGACGGTCAAGATGCCCCCGTAGAGAGCCTCCATGCTGCTCGGCATCGCTGAATCGGACTCGACGATTCGAGGGGGAGGGGAGGATGAGCACGCGCTGGCCACGGCCGCCAGGGCCACTGTCGATGCAACAACCACGAGTAACCATTGTCTGCGCACGAATACCAGCCTAGCGTCCTACCATGAGTACACGTATAGGTCGAGGGCTAAGGTTCGTGGCCGCCGGCGTGGGTGCGAGTATCTTGCTGAGCGGGGCGCTGCTGCCTGCGGTTGCTGACAATCCGGATCCAAATCCAGATCCTAAACTCTCCAACCGGCCGCAGATGTCAGCGCCGGTGGACGTGACGGGGTGACGCAGTTGCTTCGGGAGAGCGGGAACGATTGCGGGACGTCCTCAAGCCTGTGCTGGACCACGACGGTGGCATGATTTGGGATGCAGCAACTCAGGCATTAACCATTCAACTGACTTCTGATGAAGCCGTTGACCAAGCGCGAATCCTGATAGCAAGTGCCGAAACAAATCTCCGGATCAATTTTGCGCGCGTGCAATATACTGCAAAGGAACTGGATGATCTTGCTAACAAACTTCTAGGGAACCAGGTCGAATGGGCGGGGGCATCTGGCATCGGTGGCGGCTACGATGCATATTCAAATAGAGTCCTCCTGCAGGTGTATCCCGGCGGCAAGGATGCCGCCACTCTTATTCGCGCCATCGAGAATCTAAATGATCCGCGCGTTACGCTCGAGCGAGTTGAGCCGGTGGACAACTGGAAGCCGGAGAGTCGGGATGCCGATATTGCCCCTTGGACTACCGGAGCCAAGATTCACTACTCGGGTGGCGACCCAAGCCAGTACTGCACACTCGGATGGGCGTGGAGGCTGTGGAGCAATGGCGGGATCGTCGGTTCCACCGCGAGACACTGCCCTAACCTTGTCTATGACAACAATGGAGTCTACGTAGGGACGGTGTACTCGAGTAAGAAAATCGCTGACTCTGCATTCATGTCGAATTCCAACGGCTATTCGCCGTCTGTATTCGTCGGGAACCAGACAACAACCGACTATCGACCAGTTGTGGGTGTCATCACGTCCTGGGTGGCTGGGTTCCTGTTGCCATGAGCGGATCAACGAGCGGCCTCACTGTGACGACCGTCAGGTTTCCGACGTACACCCTGCCTTATTTCCCATCTTGCGGAGAAGGCCAGGGACTGGTGGGCGTCCTCATGTGGGATCACTTCACAATGGGAGGCGACTCGGGCGGTCCGTGGTTGACCACGCAGAGCGTCACGGGTAATGCGTTCGCCCACGGTCAACACTTCGGGTATGGCTGCGCAGCAGGCTATGCCGGATCATTCTTCGTCAAGCTGAATGCCATCAGCTCAGCTCAACAAGCCTCGATCTTGACAACATACTAGCGATCTCCGTCTCTCTGGCCGCCCTGCCCCGCGCGCCAGCTCGTCTGCGGCTGGTGGCAGCGTGCTTGCCGACACTCCGTGTGCGCGAGCCTGGCCGGACATCCCTTCTGTGTGTTCGCTCGGCCTGACACGAAACTGGGTATCCGGCGAAGGTGTTCAAGGTCGCCGGCTTATGCTCGGCGAGTCCCCTGCGGTGGGCCGGGTCGTCGGCGAGGATCGACGAATGCGTGCAGAACTGGATGCCCTGGTCGTCCTGGAGACACTCAGAGAAGCCAGCGCCGAGCTGCAGCCTGCGGGAGGCCGGCCAGGGAACGAAGATCCCGGGAGAGACTGGCCGGGCGTCGACGACCCAGCCGAGCTGCAGGCGCAGATTGCCGACTGGCTGACCCAGTACGGCAACGCAGGAACCCGCAAGACCTACGCCTACGCCCTGGGCCTCCCCGCCGCCTGGGTCGACGCCTTGACCGGCGGCCGGGGGGCAACTGGGGCTGAGGGAAGTGGGGCCGGCGGGGGCGCGCCGAGTGCGAGCGGCGCTGACGGTGCGACCGGGCGGCGGGCGGGTGTGGGGGAGGTAGCTGGAGCGGGTGGCCGGCGACCGCCGGTTGGGAAGCTGGGGGTGTTGCATCAGTTGGCTTGGTTTCGGTGGTGTGCGGGGCGGGGGATGGATCCGCGGGCGGCTACGGGAGCTGAGGTGAAGGCGTGGCTGCATCAGTTGGATGCGGCGGGCGCGGAGAAGCGGACTCGGCAGCGGATGTTGTCTACGTTGTCGGCGTTCTACGGGCACCTCACCGAAGCGGGCGTAGTACCGGCCAATCCGGCGGCGCTTAATCGGGCGCGGCTTGGGCTTGGGAGTACTGCTCGTGATGCGTCGCCGACTATCAGGCTTACAGCTGGTCAGTTGAGAGCGCTCCTGGATGCAGCTGCTCAGTTGCCTAACCGCACGCGGTACCGAGACCTCTACGCGCGCCGGGCAGTGGCAGTAGTCGGTCTGCTGACTCTCGGGCTCCGGGTCTCCGAGTTGGTCGGTCTGGATCGCGACAGCCTGGTGCTGTCCGGGGGAGAGCCCATGCTGCGAGTCCTCGGCAAGGGCGGGCTCCACCGCGAGGTCTACCTGACCGACCTCGCCGCGAGAGCGCTCACTGAGTACCTGGCCGAACGCGACCGCACCAGCGACGCCGCCACGCCGGCACTCCGCGGTAGGACCAGCGCCAACCGCGCCCCGATGATCGCCACCAAGGACGGCACCCGCTGCTCCCGCTTCGACATCAATGCACTGCTCCGGCGGATCGCAGTACAGGCCGGCCCGGCACTGGCGGAGGTAGCCGACCGGATCCACCCCCACGCCCTCCGCCACGCCTACGTCACCATCGCCCTAGAACAAGACGCCCGCATCCAGCACGTCCAAGCAGACGTAGGCCACGCCACCATCGCCACCACCCAGTACTACGACCGCAACCGCCGCACCCGAGACACCACAGCCGCCGACCTGGTAGCCGCCGCAATCCAGGCCGCCGACCCGATGAGGCATTCGGGCGACACACCGGCCAGTCGCGGGTACTGACGGACCCTTGGCGTCGGTACTGTCGCGACATGCGTAGGGGATTCTTCACAGCCGTCGCCGCTGTGTTCGCCGGGCTCGTCCTGGCTGGGTCGGCAGTGCCGTCACAGGCGGCGACCACCGGCAGCACGGACGTCATCGACTCGATGCAGTTCACGTACGAGGTGACCGCCGACGGAGTGCTGAAGGTCCGCGAGCAGATCGTCTACCGCTTCCTGCCGGCCGCCGACCGGCACGGCATCATCCGGGACCTGATCACCCGCGAGGTCTACGTCGACGACAAGTCGAAGGACCAGGAGTACCGAATCTCCAACGTGCGCGTCTCCAGCCCGTCCGGAGACAGCGCCGACTTCACCCAGACGGTGAACAAGACGAACAACGACCGCGACCAGAGCCTCCGGATCAAGATCGGCGCCGCCGACCGGACCGTGAAGGGCCCGACCGCGACCTACGTTCTCCAGTACGACGTACGCGGCGCGCTCCGGCATTTCGCCGACCACAGCGAGCTCTACTGGGACACCACCGGAACCCTCACCGACGCCGTGACCAGAAACGTCTCGGTCAAGGTCACCGTGCCGGAGGGCGTGCAGCGCGCGACCTGCTTCGCCGGACCGCAAGGCAGCTCGACTCCGTGCGACCAGGCGACGGTGACCGCCGGCACCGGCGTCTACAGCCAGGCAGAGCTGGCACCCCACAGCGGATTGACCGTCGTCGCCGCGATCCCGGCCGGTGTCGTGAAGAACGACACTCCGATCGTCGTGGACGCGCCCGGCTTCCTGCAGCGAAACGGCCTCACCGTCCCCGGACTGATCGGCTCGGGCGCCGTCAGCTTCGCGGCGATCCTCGCGGCCGTGCTCTACAGCAAGAACGGCAACAAGGACCAGCGCTTCGCCGGGATGCCGCCGGGCAGCTTCCCGCCGGACGGGATGGTCGCCGCGCCGGTCAAGGACGACCTGAAGGAGAGCCAGCTCCCCGTCGCGTTCTCGCCGCCGAGGATCCCGGTCGCCGAGGGCGGCCTGCTGATCGACGCGAAGGCGAACACGACCGAGACCGCCGCGACCCTGATCGACCTCGCCGTCCGCGGCGGGATCCGGATCGACAACACCGGCGAGCAGCAGAAGGCCGTGCTGGTGAACCCCGCGGTGGCGACGGCGCCGCACGAGCAGTACCTGATGCAGGGACTGTTCCCCGGCCTGCAGCCAGGTGCCGAGATCGTGCTGGAGCGCCGCCCGACCGGCGACACCTCGATGCGCGAGGCACACGACGCGATGATCGCCCAGCTCCGCGAGCAGATCAGGCAGCGCAACTGGTACGTCCGGATGCCGCGCGCCGGCGGCGGCAAGGCCGTGTCGGGCGGCGCGAGAGTCGCCTGCCTCGGCATCCTCGGCACTTGGATCTTCGGCGGACTGATCGGTGGTACGGCGATCGGCGCGGCCACCGGCGGTCTGGGCCGGGCGATCCTCTTCGGGGTGCCGGCGCTGGCCGTGGTGATCGCGATCGCCATCTGGTTCGGAGTACGGGGCCGCGGGCAACGAACTGCCGCCGGTCGCGCGGTGACCGACCAGCTGGTCGGCTTCCGCACCTATCTCGCGACCGCCGAGGCGGATCAGCTCAAGTTCGAAGAGGGCGAGGACATCTTCAGCAAGTACCTGCCCTGGGCCATCGCCTTCGAACTGGCCGACCGCTGGCAGCGCGTCTGTGCCCAACTTGTCGCAGCCGGCCGGATCACCCCAGACCCCTACTGGTACACCGGCCCGTCCTACTACAGCTCAGGTTTCGCGGCCGGCAGCATCAGCCAAACCGTAGCGAACACCTTCGACCCACCACCCGCTCCCGCAGGCAGCGGCGGCGGAGGCGGCAGCTCCTCAGGCTTCAGCGGCGGCTTCTCCGGCGGCGGAGGCGGCGGTGGCGGCACCAGCTCCTGGTAACAGGGCGGTGGCAGAAGGCCCGGTAGTTCTCGGTGGTACTGGAGGTTCGGCTGGGCCGCCGCGCGGATGGCGGCGGCCCTGAGCACGGGCGTGGATGCGGTTCAGGACTAGGGGTCCTGGAGCGCGGGGGAGGCTAGACGGCGCCGCCGGCGGCCTTGGGGGCGGTGGGGTCGGCGCCTTCGTTGCCGACCAGTTCGCGAGCCAGGAAGTCCTCCAGATGGAAGAGGTTGTCGCCGGCGCGTTTCGCGACGTTGACCAGGGTGGTCATGGCGGAGACCTCTTCGACCTGCTCCTTGAGGAACCACTGCATGAACTGCTCGCCGACGTAGTCGCCGTCGTCGCGAGCCGTCCGGGCCAGCGTCTCGATCTGCTTGGTGACGGTGATCTCCTGCTGCAGCGCGAGCTCGAGCGGCTCCAGCGCGGACTTGAAGTCGCCCGCGACCTCGCCGACGCCGGGGATCTGCGGCCGGATGTCCTTGTCCAGCAGGTACTGCACCATCATCATCGCGTGGTTGCGCTCTTCCAGCGACTGCTTGTAGAAGTGCGAGGCGAGCTGCGGGAGATCCTGGTCGTCGAACCAGACGGCCACCGCGGTGTACTGGTGGGACGCCGTGAATTCGTTCCTGATCTGCTCTTGAAGAAGTTTCTCGTACGTGCTCATGCAGGCCAATGTAGTGCTCACAGGTGGTTTTCTCACCGTTGGCGAGGCTCGCCTAACAGCGTGTCAGATGTTTGTCAGGTAAGGCTTTCCACATGCGATCTGATCGCGGGTAGGTTGCCCAGAGGCGCGAAGTAGCCGGCGATGCCGTGGTCGAAGGTGATCGCCGCGATCCCTTGCTGCAACCAGATCGGCGCCTGCGCGACCGCGTCGTCGGGGGTCAGGGCAAGCACCAGTACTTCGGCGTCGGCCGGGCTCAAGCCGTTTTCGATCGCGAACCCGCGGGCGCGCTGCGCCGACGTGAACGCCATCAGGAAGGGCTGGTCCTGATGCACTCCGACGAAGGGCTGTGGGTTCTCCGGCTCACCGCGCTGGACGAACCACCAGCGGTCCAGCCCGAAGGTTGCCGCCCACAACTTCTCCTGGTTGGCCGTGCTGGGGTCGGCCGCGACAGCCTCCGACAACGCGTCGGTGGCAGCGGGTTCGATCGTTTCCGTCATACCCCCACGGTACGAGGTCAGCGGTTCCTCATGCGCACAATTTCGGTGTCGTCACCGGGCAGTGTGAGAGTGATCTCGTGCCCGTCGACGGCGACCGCGATGCCCTCGGCGAGAGCCTCGGGGCGGATCGCGTCACGGGTCAGCAACACCGCGTGCACGAGTACCAGCGGCTCGCCGTTGTGAGCCGCGGTCAGGTACGGCGTGGCCGAGTGCGGTCCGAAGGGGTTCGCTCCTAGATCGCGGTGCACGCCCGCCTCGTCGTACCCGTGCAAGTTGACCACCGCGGCCATCAGTCCGTCCGAGTTCCGTGCCGATGCCCAGGCCGGCCCTTCGCCGACTGTTGCCGTTGGCAAGGTTTGCCCGGCAACCGCATACCCACCGCTGCGGACCAGTACGCCGGCAGGCCCGTCAACCAGTGAGCAGCGGATCTCCCAACCGCCATGCACCACCGACGCGGTCTCGATCGCCCACGGTCCGTCGCTGCCCAGCCACGCGTTGTTCCAGGACGCCGCCGATCGCGCCCCCACGCCCAGCCGCCGGATCCGCCCGCGATAGCTCGACTTGCCATGTTGGTCGACGAGCGACGTCAGGTTGTCCACCCGTTGCAAGGAGGCCGCATCGGAGATCTCCGGCCCGGCGTGGTTCGCGTAGGCCAGCCGGTCGTAGTGCGGGTCGGCGGCAGGCTCGACGCCGGCAGGCTCGGCCGGGGGAGCATGGTCCGCGCCGTGGTTGATCAGCTTGACCACCTGGTCGTGCCGGCTCGCGTGCACCAGCCATCCAGGCGCAGGCATCGCCCGTACTTGGTCGGCCTCGTCCAGCGGCACGGTCTCCTCGGGATCCGACCACACCGGGTGCTCCGGCGGCAGCAGCAGCCCGATGAAGCCCTTGGAGGCCCAGTAGGGCGACCCAGGTCCGGAGTACGGCTGGGTAGTCGGCAGGAATGTGTCGTACCAACCCAGTGTCAGCAGCCCTCGCTCATCCGGTACGCCGTGCTGCACGAAGTGCCGCGCGATCCCCGAACACAACCGCCGCGTCTGCCCCGGCGTCAGCGGCGACGCGTCGAGGATCTGCCCCATCCAGTACGGCGTCGCAGCCGCCATCCGGTAAGTCAGCGACCGCCCCTGATAGACCGGAGCGCCATCGTTCCCGACCAGGTGAACCGCGTCCTCCAAGAACAGCGCCAGCCGCTCGCGATAGACCTTCAGCCGGTCGTCGTACTGCGCCCCTGGCGTCGCCGCCGCCATCCGGGTCCAGAGGCCCGGGTAGAGATGCATCGCCCAGCCGATGTAGTTGTCGAAGTTCTGCCCGTCGCCATCGGAGTACCAGCCGTCGCCGACGTACCAGTCCTCGATCCGGTCCAGCCCGCCGTCGATGTCCTCCTGCGAGTACGGTGCGCCCACCGACGCGAGGAACTGCTCGCTGACGACTTGGAACAGCCGCCAGTTGTTGTCGTGCGTGGTCGATCCGATGAAGCCGCCGAGCCACTCCGCGACGTGCTCCTGGGAGCGGGTGTCGAGTCGATCCCAGATCCACTCGCGGGACTCGTGCAGCGCGACGGCGATCGCGGCCGCCTCGACCATCTGTTGCGAGCGCGGGGTGAGCCGCAGCCACGCCTCGGGGTGGTCCGGGTTGGCGCCGTTGGCGACGCCGCGCGCGTACCGCTCGATCAACTTCTCGCAGCCGACACCCCGGACGCCGGCGATCCGGAACGCGGCCAGCATGAACGACCTGGCGAACCCTTCCAGCTCGTCGGACGAAGTACCGGAGCGGCTCGGCCGGCCGGGCAGGACGACGCGGGCGTCGCCGGGGGAGAGGTACGGGATCAGTGAATCGAGCAGGTGGTCGGCGAGTGCCTCCCAGTGGGCGCGCGACCAGCCGGTCTGGCGGGACAGCACACGGTCGGTGTCAGGGAGCACGAGGCGGCTCATGCGATCCTCCCTAGTTCGGTGGAACTGATGACGTGATGAAGAGGAGCGCCGGAGGCAAAACGTTCCAATTCACTCACGGCCAGTTCGCCGAGCCTCGCGACCTCGTTGCCGACCGCGCCTGCCAGGTGCGGGGTGAGGAAGACGTTGGGCAGGTCGAGCAGCGGCGAGTCGGGCGGCAGCGGCTCCGGGTCGGTGACGTCGAGGACGGCGTCGAGACGGCCGGCCACGCACTCCCGCTCGAGCGCGGCGGCGTCGACGATCCGGCCGCGGGCGGTGTTGATCAGGACGGAGCCGTCCTTCAGCAGCCCGAGCAGGCGGGCGTCGACCAGGCCGACCGTCTCCGGCAGCAGCGGCGCGTGCACGCTCAGGATGTCGCTGCGGGTGAAGAGGTCGTCGAGCTCGACCAGCTCCGCGCCGAGCTCTGCAGCCTCGGCCGCGCTCAGGTACGGGTCGCTGATCAGTACTTCGAGATCGAACGCGCGCAGCCGCTCCGCCACCATCCGCCCGATCCGCGAGGCGCCGAGCAGCCCCACGGTGCTCCCGTAGCTGCCGGGCACCGCGCTGGGGTCCGGGCGCTGCTTGTTGATCCTGTACTCCGCTCCGAGCCGAAACGCCCGTTTGCCGCTCAGCACGATGGTCGCCACGGTGAACTCGGCCACCGGCAGCGCGTTGGCCACGACCGCCGACGAGACCTGGACGCCGCGCTCGAAAACGGCAGGGTCGACGAACCCCTTGACCGAGCCGGCCGCATGAATGATCGCCTTGAGCCTCGGAGCCACAGCCAGCACCTCGGGCGTGATCGCCGGGCAACCCCAGCCGGTGAGCAGCACGTCCACGTCCGCGAGCGACGCCCGGATCGCGGGGTCGTCGAGGAACGGATTGCCGGGCTCGTGCCTCGGGCTACCGCTGCCGGGGACGCTGCCTGGGCCGACCGGTAGCACCTCGGCCACCCGCTCCAGACGCTCCCGGACGGCGGGCACCAGCACGCGGGCGCGGCTGGACTCGTTCATCGCGAGCATCACCCTCGGCCGCCTCGTGACGGCAGCGTTCGGGGCGGTCGCGGGAGTCGTCGCCGCGTCGACGGGCGGCGCCGGCCGGGCCGCGGTGGAGGCGGTCTCCGGGGACGACGAGGTGGCGGTTTGGGTCGGCTCGGATTCGGTGCGCACAGGAGCACGCTAGCAAGCGCTTTCCCAGAATGCTCGTCCGCGGGCATGTCTGACCACATCCGGACACGACGACGCACCGGGCGCAGCGCGGATCGGAGGACGAAGTGAGAAAGATCCCAGCAGGCGGAATTACCGCCCAGCGTGCGGGCGTTGACACAAGAGAAGGCAGGATAGAGGGGCCGACCGCCCTGAAGGCCACTAAGAAGGAGACGACGATGCTGCGACCGGACGACCTCTACGAGATCGTCGACGAGTCGGTGGCGACCGGCCCGGCGGCGACGCCCAAGGTGCTGGTGCATTCGCTCGACGGATTCATGGACGCCGGTCAGGCCGGCCGGGTGACGGCCGACCACCTGCTCGAGGTGCTCGACAACCGGCTGCTCGCGCGGTTCGACGTCGACCTTCTGCACGACTACCGGGCCCGCCGTCCCGAGGTGACGTTCGCCGAGGACCGGTTCATCGACTACAGCCCGCCGCAGCTGTCGCTGCACCTGATGAAGGACGACGCGGGCGTCGAGTTCCTGCTGCTGGAGGGCGTCGAGCCCGACAACCACTGGAACCGCTTCGCCGGCGCGGTCCGTCAGCTGATCGAGATGTACAACGTGACCCTGACCATCGGCGTGCACGGCATCCCGATGGGCGTCCCGCACACCCGCCCGCTCGGCCTCACGTCCCACGCGACGCGGCCGGAGCTGGTCACCCGCTCGAACATCTGGGACGGCGAGATGCGCCTCCCCGCGAGCGCGATGACCATGCTGCAGGTCCGCCTGGGCGAGGCCGGCAAGGACGCGATGGGCTTCGCCGTGCACGTCCCGCACTACCTGGCCGAGAACCGCTTCCCGGGCGCAGCGCTGGCCCTGGTCCACGCCATCTCCGCCGCGACCGGCCTGCTGCTCCCTAGTAAGGCCCTCCTGGATGAGGCCGCAGTGACTGGCCGCTTGGTCGACGAGCAGGTAGAAGCCTCCGAAGACGCCTCCTCGGTAGTCAACGCCCTGGAGACGCAGTACGACGCAGCCGCCGGCTCAGTAAGCCGCGGCAGCCTCCTAGCCGGCTCCACCCCCTCAGCCGACGAGCTGGGCGCCGAGGTCGAGCAGTTCCTCGCCGAACTGAACCGCGAAGACGACAACTGATCGCGGTGTAATCGCCGTGAGACGGCGACTCTCTAGCGTGTGCAGGACGAACGCCTGCACACGCTAGCTCTGGGGGAGCCGAATGCGATCGAGCAAACTGCTGGGACCACTCGTAGCAGCCGCGATGATCGGTGGAGTGTCGCTCCAACCTGCAGCTGCGGTGCCGAGGACAACCACTGTCCGGTACTTCGTGACAGCCGAGGCGCACAAATACTGGCACGCCTTCACCCACTGTCCGTCAGGCATGCTCGCCACCGGTGGCGGCGGTGGTGGTGGCTCCAGCGAGGTCCGGCTGGTCTCCACCCAGGCCATCGACGGCGGCACCGGCTGGGACGTAACCATCGCGAACCCCACCGACCATTCAGTGGTCTTCTCGGTCTATGCCATCTGCTACAGCGGCCTGACGAACTACCAGGTACGCACCGAGACAGCGGCCGCCGCCCCGAACGACGTCAGCAACGGCTGGTCGGACTGCACCCTCGGCGGCAAGGTACTGGGCGGCGGCGTCTGGGCCGACACCTACAACGTCTCGCTCCGGGAGATGAGCGCCTCCCAGCCGCGCAACGCGTACTTCGGGCAGCTCCGGAACTGGGATTCCGTCCCCAGGACGATGACCATCCAGACCATCTGCGCCAACGGGATCACCCCCGACGCCTTCGTCACCGACCTCTACGAAGACGTCGCGCCGGGCCAGAACGGAATCTCCGAGGCGACCTGCCCGCCGAATCGCACCATCATCAGCGGCGGCCCGTTGGGCTCCAGCACGGTGATGAGCATCCCGGACCCGCAACCCGACGTCACCAAGTGGATGATCTCGGTCCGCAACGAGACCTCGTCCACCGAACGCTTCGCTGCCACCGTCCTCTGCGGGATCTGACTCAGGCGGTCACCCGCGCGCGCTGACCGCCCCGGGTGATCGTGCCGTCGACGCTGAAGCGGCCGGGGCCGGTGGCTGCCAGTGCGAGGGCGAAGAGGCCCAGTACGACGACCAGCTCCCAACCGCCGTCCGCCACGAACACCCCGTTCGACATGTGCACGAACAGGAACGCGCCGGCCATGTCGAGTGCCAACAGGACCCCGGCGACGGTCGTCAGTACGCCGAGCACCAGGGCTGCGCCGCCGATGAGTTCGACCGCTGCCGCGTAGTACGCGGAGAGCGTGGGGGCGGGCACGCCCATCTGTTCGAAGCCGGCCGCGGTGCCGTCGAGGCCGTTGGTGCGGAACTTCTGCCAGCCGTGGGCGATGAAGACGACGCCGAGGCCGGCGCGGGCGATCAGCAGCACGAGGTCGCGGGAAGCGTGGACGGGCCGGGTCAGCGTGCGGAGGGGGCTCACAGCTACTCCTGTCAGTCGTTCGTTTGATGGTTGAGTGCTCATCAACTTACAAGCAGCGACCGAAAGCTCACCGAAAATGCCCGGGTGAGCGGCGACACACGAGCAGTGCGCGGGCGCGCGTCCGTAGTACAGACAGAAGCTGTCAGGATGAGGCATGCCCGAGTCCCTGGAGGATCTGGTCGAGCTGCTCGACCTGGAAAAGATCGACGACGACCTGTTCCGCGGCCGGCAGCCGCAGACGACGGCCCAGCGGGTGTTCGGTGGGCAGGTGCTCGGCCAGGCGCTCGCCGCCGCCGGCCGCACCGTCGGCGAGGACCGCATCGTGCACTCCCTGCACGGATACTTCCTGCGCCCGGGCGACACGTCGGTACCGATCGAGTACCACCCCGAGCTGATCCGCGACGGCCGCTCGTTCAGCAGCCGGCGCGTGGTCGCGACCCAGCGCGGCAAGACGATCTTCTACATGTCCGCGTCGTTCCAGGTGCCCGAGCCGGGGCTGGACCACGCCGACAAGATGCCGGACGACCTGGTCCCACCGGAGGAGGCGCCGACGCTCGCGTCGGTCTTCGAGGCGGCGAGCGGTCGCAAGGCCGAGGACTGGAACAAGGAGTGGGCGGCCCTCGACGTCCGGCTGGCCGGCCTCACCGGGCGGCAGTTCTGGATCCGGGCCTCGGGCAAGCTTGCCGACGATCACGCCTTGCACGCTTGCGTTCTGGCCTATGCGAGCGACCTGACGTTGCTCGGGGCAAGCTTGTTGCCGCATGGGATCATCATCGGCGACCGGCGGATCCAGCCGGCCTCGATCGACCATGCGCTGTGGTTCCACCGGCCGTTCCGCGCGGACGAGTGGCTGCTCTACGACCAGGCGTCGCCGTCGGCGTCGGGTGCTCGTGGATTCGCGACGGGGCGGCTGTTCAGTCAGGACGGGCGGCTGGTCGCCTCGGTCGCGCAGGAGGGGCTGATCCGGCCGATCGGTCTCGAATTGGACGATGAAGAAGCTTGAGCGATCTGCTAGCGTTGCCGGTATGAATCAGCGCGCAGTGGTGACGACGACGCCGAGGTACGTCCCGGCGCGCTGACAGCTGACTGTCGATTTTCGAAGCCCCGGGGCGAGTGCCCCGGGGCTTCGCCATGTGGACACTCGCCTCACTCATCGTTGAGGAGCCACACCCATGAACAACCAAGCCAGATTTGACCACCGCAAGCTCGGCCGCGAGCTCGGCCTGTTCGACTCCGACCCGCTGATCGGCGCCGGCCTGCCGTACTGGCTGCCCGCTGGCGCCGCGATCCGCCAGGCCCTGGAGCGCTACATCGCCGACGTCGAGCGAAGAGCCGGCTACCAGCAGGTCTACTCGCCTGTACTGGGCAAACGCGAGCTCTACGAGATCTCCGGCCACTGGTCGAAGTACAGCGAGGACATGTACCCGCCGATGTCGATCGGCGACGAGGAGGTCGTACTCCGGCCGAGCCTCTGCCCACACCACGCCCTCATGTACCGCTCCCGATCCCACAGCTATCGCGAGCTTCCCCTGCGGATGTCCGAGCTCGGTGGCCAGTACCGCTCCGAGTTGTCCGGCGTACTCGGCGGCCTCACCAGAGTCCGCGCGATGCAACTCAACGACGGCCACATCTTCTGCATGCTGGAGCAGGTCGCCGATGAGGCCCTCGCAGCGCTCGAGCTCATCAAGCAAGCGCACAGCGACCTCGGCATCAGCGCATCGGGTTACGTGCTGTCCCTACCCGCTGAGGATGCAAACCTCGGCGACCCGTCCAGCAAGTACGTCGGCGACGCGGAGAGCTGGGCGCTCGCTGCTGATCTCCTGCGCGACGTGCTGGACAAGTCCGGACTCGAGTACTCCGAGGAGCCCGGCGAGGCCGCCTTCTACGGGCCGAAGATCGACATCCAGATCGTCGACTCGGCCGGCCGGGAGTCGACCCTGTCCACCATCCAGGTCGATTTCCATCAGCCGGAGGCGTTCGGGCTGGAGTACATCGGTGCTGACGGCAACAAGCATCGGCCGGTGATGGTGCATCGGGCGATCGTCGGCAGCATCGAGCGGGCCGTCGCGCATCTGATCGAGGTGCACGGCGGCGCGTTCCCCGGGTGGCTCGCGCCGGTGCAACTCGTAGTACTGCCGATCTCTGACGACGAGGAGCAGGCTGCCGAGCAGGTCGCGCGCCGGGCACGGGATCGTGGGCTCCGGGTCGAGATCGCGCATGCCGACGAGGGGTCGCTGGGTGCGCGGATCCGGGAGAACCGGCTGGCGCCGTACCAGGCTGTGATCGGTGCGCGCGAGGCGGCGGCGGGTGCGATCGCCCTCCGCCTGCGCGACGGACAACAGTTGCCCCCGGCGCCGATCGGCGAGGCCCTCGACCGGCTCGCCGCCGAGTGTGACCCACTCCGGCGTGATTGATGGCCGTCCCGATCGACAGGACATAGTCGGTCACTCAGCCGAGCGCTGCGCTCACGGAGGCGGCGACCGGCCGTGATCGGGGCACTATGTCCTGTCGATCGGGACAACTCAGCGTGGTTGGAGTTGGCCGATCAAGTGGGTCGTGGTCTGGTCCTGGTTGTAGATGGCGAAGTCGACCGCGTCGCCCAAGCGCTGGTGGGCGAAGGTGACTCGGGAGGGGAGCAGGAGCGGTTTGCGGAAGTCGACGCGGACCGTGTACGCGTCGGGGAGCCCGCCGGATCGCTGGATGGAGGCCAGGGAGGCAGCCTTGGCCCACATCCCGTGTGCGATCTGGCGGGGGAACCCGAAGGCCTGTGCCGACAGCTTGAACAGATGGATCGGGTTCCGGTCGCCGGACGCAGCGGCGTACCGGCGGCCGAGGTTGCCCCTGAGATCCCAGACGGCGGTCGGCTCAAGACCAGGGTCGGGCAGCAGGTCAGCGTGTGCCGTCGGCTCGCCGGACGACCGGCTCAGCAGCGTGGTCGTGTCGGTCCAGACGACCTCGTCGTCCACGCTGACCGAGCTCAGCACGTCGAAGACCGTGCCCTTCGGATGCGGACGCTCGGGCCCGCTGTGCACGGTGATCGCGAACTCGGCGTGCATCGGCAGCGGCTTGAGCTGGGTGATCGTGTTGCCGAGGTGCACGATGCCCATCGGCTTGTACGGGAACGACGGATCCGACATCAGATCCAGGTGCAGCGGAAACGCGAGGATGTGCGGGTACGTGACCGGCAGCGCGGGTCCGGCCGCGAACCCGGTGACCTCCCGGTACGCCGTCAGGTGGTCCTGGTCGACTGTTGCCCGTGGCAACTCCAGGGTCAGCCCGTCGTGGTCCGGCTCGTACTCCGCTTTGCGCAGCGTGGCCTTGACCGTGCGGGCGTAGAGCGCGCCGAAGCCCGGCGAATCGGCGTACCGGCGGGTGGGCATCTCAGGCGCCGAGCATGCTCTGGCCGCAGACGCGGACCACGTTGCCGGTGACGCCCGCGGAGGCCGGGTCGGCGAACCAGGCGATCGTCTCGGCGACGTCGATCGGCTGCCCGCCCTGCTGCAGCGAGTTGATCCGGCGGCCGACCTCGCGGATCGCGAACGGCACCTTCGCGGTCATCTCGGTCTCGATGAAACCGGGGGAGACCGCGTTGATCCGCAGGTTGCGCTCGGCCAGCCGGGGCGCGAGAGCCTGGACGAGACCGATCACGCCGGCCTTGGAGGTGGCGTAGTTGGTCTGCCCGTTGTTGCCCGCGATACCGGCGATCGAGGCGACGCCGATCACCGATGCGCCGTCGTTGAGGGCCTTGGATTCGAGCAGGTGGGCGGTGATCCGCTCGGGTGCGCGGAGGTTGACGTCGAGGACGGCGTCCCAGGTGTCGGTACGCATGTTCGCCAGCCGCTTGTCGCGGGTGATGCCGGCGTTGTGGACCACGATGTCGAGGCCGCCGAGCTCCGCGCCGGCCGCAGCGATCCGTTGCGGCGCGTCGATCGCGGTGACGTCGAGCAGCAGTTCGTGGCCACCGATCCTGGTGATCACCTTGCGGAGGTCATTGGCGTTCTGCGGTACGTCGACGCCGAGGACCGTCGCGCCGTCGCGGGCGAGGGTCTGCGCGATGGCCGCGCCGATGCCACGGGCTGCCCCGGTGACGAGGGCGACCTTGCCGGCCAGGGGAGCGGTCGGGTCGTTGCCGACCAGGGGGCCGGTGCCGATGCGGGCGACCTGGCCGTCGACGTAGGCCGACTTGGGGGAGAGGAAGAAGCGCAGGGTCGAGTCGAGTTGGTCGTGGGCGTCGGGGGCGACGTACACCAGATTGACTGTGGCGCCGCGCTTGACCTCCTTGCCGAGCGACCTGGTGAAGCCTTCGAGGGCGCGTTGCGCGATCTGCTGCTCGGGGGTCGCGGACAGCTCGGGAGTGCGGCCGACGACGATGACGCGTCCGGCCGGGGCGAGCTGGCGGATGACGGGGGAGAAGAAGCGCTGGAGCGAGGTGAGGTCGGCGGTGGAGGTCGCGCCGGTGGCGTCGAAGACGAGTGCCTTGGGGCGGAGGGTGCTTGAGGCGACGCCTTCGGCGGCAGTACTGAACGAGGCTCCGATGTCGCGCAGGAGGGCCTGGATCGCCTTGCCTGTGTCGGTTTCGGTGATCGCGCCGAAGACGACCTGGCCGTCGATCACGGGGGATCCGTCGGTCCACCGCGGCAGCGGGGTCGGGTCTGGCAGTCCTAGGTTTTTGACCAGCGTGCGGCCCAGCGGCGTACGGGTGAAAGTCTGGTAGCGATCCGTCATCTTCGGTCTGCTCCTACTTCTCGAGGATGGCGACGACGCCCTGGCCACCGGCGGCGCAGATCGAGATCAGACCGCGGCCGCCGCCGTTCTCGTCGAGCTGCTTGGCCAGCGCGGCGACGATCCGGCCGCCGGTCGCTGCGAACGGGTGGCCGGCCGCCAGCGAGCTGCCGTTGACGTTGAGTTTGGCCCGGTCGACCTCGCCCAGGGGGGCGTCGAGGCCGAGGCGTTCCTTGCAGAAGATCGGGTCCTCCCAAGCCTTCAGGGTGGAGAGCACCTGGGAGGCGAAGGCCTCGTGGATCTCGTAGTAGTCGAAGTCCTGGAGGGTGAGGCCGGCGCGTTGGAGCATGCGCGGTACGGCGTACGCGGGGGCCATCAGCAGGCCCTCGGCGCCCTTCACGTAGTCGACCGCGGCGGTCTGCGAGTGGGTGAGGTACGCGAGCGGCCTGAGTCCGTGGTCGGCGGCCCACTCGTCGGTGGACAGCAGGACCGTGGAGGCGCCGTCGGTCAGGGGAGTGGAGTTGCCGGCGGTCATCGTCGCCGTCTCGCCCTTGCCGTAGACGGTCTTGAGCTTGGCCAGCTTCTCCAGGGTGGTGTCGGCGCGGAGGTTCTGGTCCTTCTCGAGGCCGAGGTAGGGGGTGATGAGGCTGTCCTGGAAGCCTCGGTCGTACGACTTGGCGAGGTTGATGTGCGAGTTGTAGGCGAGCTCGTCCTGCGCCTCGCGGGTGATGCCCCACTCGAGCGCTGTGAGGGCGGCGTGGTCGCCCATCGACTTGCCCGTCCTCGGCTCCGCATTGCGGGGGATCTCCGGAACGATGTCCTTCGGCCTTAGGTGGGTTAGGACTTTGAGGCGTTCTTGGAGCGACTTGGCCCGGTTGAGGTCGAGGAGCACGTTGCGGAGCTCATTGCTGACCGCGATCGGGGCGTCGGATGCAGTGTCGACGCCGCCGGCGATGCCCGCGTCGATCTGGCCGAGGGCGATCTTGTTGCCGACCAGGATCGCGGCCTCGAGTCCGGTGCCGCACGCCTGCTGGATGTCGTACGCCGGGGTGGTCGCCGCGAGCTTCGAGCCGAGGACCACCTCGCGGACCATGTTCCAGTCGCGGGCGTGCTTGAGGACCGCGCCGGCGACGACCTCGCCGACCTCCTGGCCGCCCAGTCCGGTGCGGTCGACGAGACCGTTGAGGGCGGCGGTCAGCATGTCGGAGTTCGACGCGTGCCGGTAGGTCTTGTCCTGCCGGGCGAACGGGATGCGGTTGCCGGCGACGACTGCCACCTTGCGGATCTCGGTCACTGGTTCTCTCCTGCGGTACTTGAGGGTGAGCGCCTGGCGGTGGCCTTCTTGGTACTGCGCGTGGTGCTCGTCTTGAGTGCTTTGGGGCCCGGCTTGGCGGGCGTAGTACCGGCTAGCGCCTTGCGGCCGACCGCGGTGGCGAGCGTTGCGGTGATCGCTGTCGCTCGTACTGTGCTGATGTCGGCGTGGTGGACCACCGGGTGTGCCTTGTCTCCCGTTTGGCGCGAGACGATCAGGCCCATCCGCGCCATGTGCATCGCGCCGAGGGTCTGTGTGTAGAGGTGGTTGGCCAGGTAGTCCGTGTCGACCTCGTCGAAGACGCCGGTCTTCTGACCCGCCTTGAGAATCGTCGAGATCCGGTCGAGCGCCGCCGCCATCGCGTTGCCCAGCTTGATCATCACCGGTTCGGTGATCTCCCCGAACAACTCCTCGCCGGTCTTTCGGAGCAGACTCATTGCGCAGTCAGCGAAGGCCGGATACTCCAGGCAGAAGTCCACGAAGACCTCGCTGAGGCTCCGCAGCCTGTTCATCGGCGCCTTGCGTGGGCCGTCCACCTCTTGAAGGCGCTCGTCCAACTCGCCGAGGTAGTCGACCAATGTGAGCGCGAACAGCTCTTCCTTGCCCGCGAAGTGCCGGTAGATGAGCGCCTTGTTGATCCCGACCCGCTTGGCGATGTCGTCGATCTGGGCGTCGATCGTGCCGCGCTCGTCGAACAGCTCCCGGGTCGCCCGGATGATGTCCCGCTCGCGGTCGCGACGACGCTCCGCCGTCGTCCGGCGGCGTCCGATCGCGAGCAGCGCGGAGCTCATGCACCGATCTTAGTCATACGGGTACCCCTGGGTGCAAACGATAGTTACACTCGTGGGTAACATCACTCCCGTACGATCACCCTGCAGCTCGCTCCGGAGGAATCGATGACCATGACCGAGTCAACCAGTACGCCGCCCGCCGAGCCCTTGTCGGCCGACGTGATGGCACTGGCCGGCGAACTCGCGGCCGAGCGGTCCAAGCCGGAGTGGCAGACGTTCAACCTGAACCTGAACGACGAGCAGATCGAGATCCGCGACTGGGCGCACACCTTCGCCGCCGACGTGATCCGCCCCGCCGCCTCCGAGTGGGACGAGCGCGAAGAGACCCCGTGGCCCGTGATCCAAGAGGCCGCCAAGATCGGGCTGTACTCGATGGACGGGTCGATCAACCTGTTCATCGACCCGTCCGGGCTGTTGATGCCGCTCGTCCAGGAGGAGCTCTTCTGGGGCGACGCCGGCATCGGGATGTCGCTCGTCGGCACCGGCCTGGCCAGCTCGGCCGTCTTCTCCAACGGCACCCCCGAGCAGTGGAGCCAGTGGCTCCCGCGCTGCTACGGCACGCCTGACGACGTACAGGTCGCCGCTTTCTGCTCGTCGGAGCCGGGCGCAGGGTCGGACGTCTCGGCGATCCGCACCAAGGCGACGTACGACGAGAAGACCGACGAGTGGGTCATCAACGGCCAGAAGGCCTGGGCCACCAACGGCGGCATCGCCGACATCCACGTCGTCGTGGCCACCGTCGACCCGTCCCTGGGCAGCCGCGGCCAGGCCGCTTTCGTCGTACCGAAGTCCGAGGTGAAGGGCTTGGAGCAAGGCACCAAGCTCAAGAAGCACGGCCTCCGCGCCTCCCACACCGCCGACGTCTTCTTCGACAACGTCCGGATCCCCGCCGCCAACATCCTGGGCGGCAAGGAGAAACTCGACGCCCGCCTCGCCAAGGCCCGCGAGAACAACGGCTCGGCGAACCGTGCCAACGCCTCCATGGCCACCTTCGAAATGACCCGCCACATCGTAGGCTCCCAGGCCATCGGCATCGCCCGAGCCGCCTACGAATTCGCCCTCGAGTACGCCAAAGGCCGCGAACAATTCGGCCGCCCCATCATCGACAACCAAGGCATCGCTTTCAAGCTCGCCGACATGGCCATGGAAATCGACGCCGCCCGCCTCCTGGTCTGGCGAGCCGGCTTCATGTCAGCCGCCCTCATGCGAGGCCAAACCCCCGACTACCGCCACGGCGAAGGCTCCATGGCCAAGCTGAAAGCCAGCGAGGTAGCCGTCAAGGCCACCGAAGACGCCATCCAAATCCTAGGCGGCAACGGCTACACCCGCGAATACCCGGTCGAGCGCATGCACAGAGACTCAAAGATCTACACCATCTTCGAGGGCACCAGCGAAATCCAGCGCCTAGTAATCTCCCGAGCCATCTCAGGAATGCGAATCAGGTAAGTACAGAGAGAAGTGGGGCGCCCCCCGGCGCCCCCTGCAAGAACAAGAACAAGAAGTGATAGCTGGTGTGAGAGTCGAGTAACCTCGCCAATCATGGGAGAGAGAGGAATTAGTTGGCGTAGCCGGATCGCCAATCAGTAGGCCCTCGGCAGGTTCAAAGGTTGATTGCGCGCACTCCAGCAGGCGTTCGCCGGCTGCCTCCCACGGAGCTCTGGAACTGCCGACGTCCCTGGTGAACCGGATCCCTGCCTATCGACCTTTTCGCTTCTTCTGCTTCGGGGATTTGGATTCGCCAGTCTTTTTCGAGCTTGCCACTCGACGCGCCAGACGGTGGAGCCCGAGCGCGGTGTAGGCAGTGGCAAGGTTGTGAGATGACCTAATTGTGTCCGGGTGGTCGTCGCCGAGTACGCGTCGGCGGCGCCGGTAAGTGTCCTCCAGCAACTCGAGCGCCTCCTTTCGACGCTTGAGGTTATGAAGGATCATCGCGCGGATATTCGCGGATGTCAGGGTGTCCGGGTGGTCGTCGCCGAGTACGCGGCGGCGGCGCTCGTAGGTGTCCTCATGCAGCACCTTGGCTTCGTCGCGGCGGCCCATGTCGTGGTACATGCCGCCGAGGTTGTTGGCAGAGGTCAGGGTGTCCGGGTGATCGTCACCGAGTACGCGGCGGCGGCGCTCGTAGGTGTCCTCATGCAGCGCCAGTGCCTCGTCCCGGCGACCCGCGTCGTCGTACGTGCTGGCGAGGTTGTTGGCGGAGTGAAGGGCGTGGGGGTGGTCTTCGCCGAGTTGCCGTCGTAGCCGGCCGTATGTGTCCTGGTTCAGCGCTAGTGCCTCGTCGCGGCGACCCTCTTCGCGGTATGTGCTAGCCAGGTTGCTCGCGGTGGTCAGGGTATCCGGGTGATCGTCGCCGAGTATGCGGCGGCGGCGCTCGTAGGTGTCTTGGTTCAGTAGGGTGGCTTCGCCCATGAGTGCCATCGCCGAGATACTGACTCCTAAATCGTTGGCGGAGTTCAGAGTATCCGGATGATCGTATCCAAGTGTTTCCCGTCGACGTGCCAGGGTTTCGCGTTGATGTTTCGCGGCCAGCGCATAGTCGCCCTTGTCGAATATCGCGTGAGCCAAGAACTGAGCCATCATGAGAGTGTCGGGCGCGTTGGGACTGAGGTTTCGGGTCCAAGAGCTGTGCAAAGTCGTTGTGAGGGTGAGCGCTGCGTCCGTCTGGCCGCTGAGCAGCAGGTAGTGAGCAGCGGCGCACGCCATCGAACGGAGCCGGTCTTCTGCGGCCGCGAGATCAGTCGCGAGCAGATGAGGCACCAATTGGGACCACTGAGGCCACGTGGCCGGGCTGGTGTTATCAGGAGGAGTTTGTGTGCTCAGCAGAGCGATGACGGCCTGCAGATAGGCGGTTTGGTTCTGCAGGGTGTGATCTCTGAGGATGGCCTGCGTCAGGCGATGTACGCGGAGGCCGTTCTGGTCCAGGCGGGCCAAGCCCAGGTCGCGTATCTGGTTGAAGGCATGTGTGGCTTCGAAGATGTCGGTAGGGAGCGGAGGGGCATTCTCGCTCCGGGTGAATGGCCTACCGAACCAGACTGCAGGAACGGGTTCAGGAGCGAGGTAGCCGCACAGGTGCAGTAGTTCCGCGGCCGCTGGATGGGAGGCGGACAGCTTTTCCAGTGCAAGGATGGTTGACGCGCCTAGCGAGGCCGGGTAGGAGCGAGGTTTGCCTTGCGACAGCAGTTTGGTTGCCTGGCCGTCAAGTAGCCGCAGGAATTCGGTGGCAGGCAGGCCTGCCTGGAGTACGCCGACAGCCTGGGCCAGTGCCAAGGGCAAATCTCCGAGCGCGGCCGCAACGGCGTCGGCATCGGCATCCTGCAGACCTGTCACTTTGGATGTGAGCATCGCCTTGGATTCAGAGCGACTGAATTCCTCGACGGCGGTGACATGGCCGATCTCTTGCCAATGCCCTAGACGGGTGGTCGCGATGGTGTGGCCCTGGCCTGCGGGAAGGAAGGGGAGGAGATGATCGGGGTCCTCGACATTGTCGAAGATCAGTAGCCAGCGTTGGCGATCCCGCAGGGCGGAAAGCGCTGCGGATGCTGCCGTCTGGGCGTCAGCCACTGCGTTTGCGGCACCAATATCGACGCCGAGTTCCGCCAGCTGGGCGGTGATCAGGTCCGGCTGTTCGGCCGCGATCGTCCATACAGTGTCGTAGTCGGCTGCGAAGCGTTGGGCGTACTCGATGGACAGCTGTGTTTTGCCGACACCACCTGGCCCTTGCAGGATGGCTACGCCCGGTGATCCCCGGAGAAGTGCTTCGCGTACTGATACAAGCAAGTCGTCGCGGCCGGTGAAGTCGGGATTTCTGAGGGGGACACGCCAAACAGCCGGGCGGGGGTGCGTTCCGGGGAGTCGCGCGCCTGTTTGCGAGCGCTGGTAGCGGGCAGCTGAGCCTGGGAAGTCCGAGTTGCCGCTCGGACCGACCTTGCCCGCCAAGGCATTCAGAATCCGGTCTTTTGCTTCTGGTTCTGCTATCTGAAACAGCTTGATCGGCTGGACTGATTGCAGGAGGTCGGGAAGTTGTCCGACCTGCAGGTCTTCGATCCAGACTGGGATGAGACGGCCGCCTTGGCCGCGCCCGGCCGCCGCCATGACGGCAGTCCACTCCTGCTCGGTGAATCCGCCACCGAAGTACCGGTTCGAGCACAGGGCGACTACTCGCTTGGCCCGCCGCAGTGCCGCCTCTCTGGCCAGGATGACGTTGTCGCCCGGCAGCCAGCTCCACACGTCGAGCTCGATGGTGTAGCCAGCCTCCATCAGCGTAGTGCCGACCCATTCCGCCCACAGCCGGTCCTGTCCGGCATAGCTGATGTAGAAGTCCAGATTCGACTCGACGGCCTCGTTGTCCGGCACGCTCTCACTGTTCATAGTCAGTTCCCTACGACTGCAAGGCAGCGATGATCTTGGCGACCACGCGCTCGTACTCGGTATCAGAGACATCCCGGAAGTCGGCGTAGTACCGGGTCGCGGCGAAGGCCGGCAGCTCCACGTCCTCGATGACCACCGGTATGAACCTGCGGTGGGCCTCGATGGAGCGCTGCATCAACGCCGCGTACTCCTGCTGCACCCAGCCACTCGCAACGGATGCCGGGCTGAATACGAGGATGCTGTCCGCGGAATCGCGGATCGCCTCCTCGATCGTATGCACCAGCAGATCGCCCGGTTTGAGGATTACCTCGTCGCGAGCTACGACCAGACCTGCGCCTTCTAGCTGCGTGGCGAGGCCCAAGACCCAGTCGAGGTCTTCATGTGCATAGGAGACGAAGACGTCGTACTTTGCGCCCACTGCAGCAGCCTTTCCTTGACCTGTACTCGATGCGGAGGTCTGCGCTGCCTTGGCCTTCCTGCGCGGTCTGACCGCTAGCCATGCGAAATACGCCCCCGCCAGTCCGGCGACAGTACCGATCGCCGTGAGAACCACCCCCGCAGTGTCCATCTCCGTAGGCTAGTGCCAGGGGGCGCGTATCGGCAGGCGACGACCCGGCGAGGAATCGAATCCACTAGTCGATGTCGAGTACCAGGGAAAGCAGCTGCATCCTCAATCCGGTGGTGAGAAGCACGTGTCGAGGCGAACAGGGATTGGTCTGCGGTCGGCAGCCATTCACGGTACGAGCTGCAGTGGCTTGATCAGTTCGTAGGCGGTCAGGACCGTGGCGCAGATGATCATGAACGTCAGCACAGCGATGGTGCGTCGTCGGCGTCTGGCTTCGCGGTCGGCGGTTTGGAGGGTTTGGAAGGCCTGGCTGCGGTTGAGGTCGGCCTCGGTGTCGGGTTGCTGGCGCCACGTTGCCGGTGTGGCGAGGACTGCTGCGACCTCGGCCCGCTGGTTGACATCGAGTACGGTCGGCCTGCGCTTGAGCCATTTGACCAGTTTCCGTGCGTCGATGACATCGACACCTGTGGGCTTCTGCACGATCTGCAGGAGTGCCGGATCGAGTATCGCGAGCACTGGACGGACCGGTACCGGCCAGCCGACTGAACTCGTCAGCAGCCGGGAAGCTCTGCTCGCTTCGTACTCGGAGTTTCTGACGTGGTCGCACCGGGTTCCCGAGACAAGAAGGGTCCCTCCGCCTACCCAGATCCGCTGGCCGGAGTGGTTCTTGGTGTTCACGGTGAACACGCCTGCCGGACCCAGTAAGACGTGGTCGATGTCGGAGCCATGCCGGCCCACCGGAACCGAGTGCAGGACGGTCCAGCCTGAGTCCAGCTTCGTGAGCAGTTCGCCGACTGCGATCTCGCCCAGCGCTCCGTCGTACCAACGCCTGCCCGCCTCGGTGAGGGGCGAGACTCCGAAGAATTGAGCAAGACGGCCGCGGGAGCGCAACATCCCTGGTTGGGTGAAGAGCGCATGAAATACCGCATGGCCTGGTCCACGTTCACTCAGACCGATGACACCGCCGGACATGGATTCCATCCAAGTTCCCCCGCCCCCGTTGTCCGGTTCATCGCGTTGTCGCCATGAAGTGTTACGCGCCACCGCTGGTTGACGGTGGCGCGTCGGGGGTCAGGTGCAGAGGTTTATGTACCAGACCTTGTCCCAGTTGGTGATGAATTTCCAGTTGGTGAGGATGTAGCCGATGTGTTCGTGGCGGGAGCCCAGGGTTTCTACCTGGACGTTTTGGTGGTTGTAGAAGTTGGTGGTGCCCAGCCAGCCGCTCAGGGAGTAGGTGCCGCATTTGTAGAACTGGAACATGGTGTAGTACTCGCCTTTGCGGATCCAGGTGCAGAAGCGGGCGGCGGGGCAGTTGTTGACCCAGTCGGTGGCTTGTTGCTGGGTCCATTTGCCGAAGGCGGAGTTTTCGGGGTTGGGGCTGACCCAGGGGTCGAGGATGCCGGCGGGGGTGGCGGTGGAGCGGGTGGTGGTGTCGGGTGTGGGCTCGGTTGCTGAGGCGGTGAGGGTGGTGGTGAGGAGCATCAGGGCGGCGAGGGCGGCGGCGAGGGCTGTGAGGCGGCTGCGGTGCTGAGTTGATGACCTGCCTCGGCTGGGGGATTTCCTGAGCACGGCGGTTCTCCGATCAGGGGGAGCGGTGTTCCTGCTGTCGGGAACTTATTGAGGAGCGGGTTCACGGTCGGCGGTATTACAGCGTCGTGCAGAGTCTTGACAAAGTCAGGCAGGGTGGCGCGTCACCGGAGTCGGCTGGAACGTCGACGAGGGCTTCGTCGTCTGATACGAAGGTCCGGCGCTCTGTGCGATCTGACCGCTGTTGCGCGCCAACTGGTGGGGGAGTCGGATGGATGTTGTCTGCCTGAATGATGCTTCGTTCGATATTGCCGCGACGGCTGGTCTTTACTCGGCGTTGACCGGGGTTCTTGCTGGGTTTGCGTTTACCGCGCTGATTCTGGTTCCGAGTCTTGTGCTCTCGACGGGGCGTCGGCTCGGTGAGGAGGTTGCCGGGCATATCGCTGATGCGGCGAGGGTTCTGGTGAGTGCGTTTCTGGCGTTGGTGCTGGCCAGCATCAATTACGCGGTGCTGGGCGGAGAGCCGACCTCAGGTGGTCGCGCTGCGGCCGGCGAACTGCTGGCTGGGGTTGGGCTCGCGGTTGCGGCGATCCTGATGATCTACGCGATTGTGCTGACGCTCGAGACCGTCGCCGAGTTGGCGGACGGGACCAGTCCGTTGATGCAGGCGGCGGAATCGTCAGCCTGGTCGCCTATCGCAAGACTCGTCAGGTGCCGGCGTTGGGCATCGCGTTCGTGATCTCGGCGGCCTTCGCGGTTGTGCAGGCACTGGTGAACGTCTGCGAGAGCGCCGGCGTTTGGGTGCCGCTCGCCAGCCTGGTCGCGTTGTTCGCGTTCACGTCGGTATTCGTCTGGCTGGTGGCTCTGCGAGCGCGTCAGTAGGTCAGGGTGTCGAGGCGGGCCGCGAGTGACGCCATGGCTTCTGCGGTGGGGGTGTGGCCGTCTGCGTGGAAGATGCAGAGGGTTAGGCCTTCGGGGGTTGGTAGTTGGAGCTTTTCGGCACGTAGGTCCAGAGGGCCTACGTCGGGGTGGTTCAGGCGGTTGATGCCGCCCAACCTGGCGACTATGTCGTGGCGGTTCCAGAGGGTTCGGAAGTGGTCGCTGCCGGCGGACAACTGGTCGACCAGAGCCAGCAGGTCGGGGTCGTCGAGGTTGGAGCCGATTTGGGCTCGGAGGGCGGCGACCCCGTTGGCTGTCACCTCGTCCCATTCGCGGCGGAAGGTGCGTTCGGCCGGGTCCAGGAAGACCTTCAGGAGCAGGTTGCTGCCGACGGTGTAGTCGGGGGAGAGCTCCACCGCTATTGGGTTCGAGGCGAGGATGTTCAGCAACCTGTCCTGGACGTACGCCGGGGTGGTGGTCCAGGAGTTGATCAGCCGGATCAAGCTCGCCGGGACGTCTTCGGGGGTGCCGGCCAGGCCGCGGGGGCGGGGTGGGTGGGCGAGGGTGTGGAGGTGGGCCGTTGCGTCGGGGGAGAGTTGCAGGACCCGAGCGAGGGCGTCCAGGACCTGGTCCGAGGGGTGCAGATCGCGACCTTGTTCCAGGCGGATGTAGTAGTCGCTGCTGATGCCGGCCAGGAGGGCCAGTTCTTCGCGGCGGAGGCCTTGGACTCGGCGTCTTCCGCCTGGGGGCAGGCCCACGTCTTCGGGTTGGACTTGTTCGCGTCTTGCCCGGAGGTATTCACCTAGACGATTCGGCACGTCTTCAAAACTAGCTGACCTTTTCGGCGAAGGACTTCAGGTCGGAGATGAGCTTGGTCCAGCCCTCGTCGATCATCGCGCGGATGGCGCTGCCGGGTTCGAAGCCGGTGTGGATGACGGTGAGTTTCACCTGGTCGCCGTCTGGCTCGAGGTCGAAGCTGGCCCGGGAGAGGGGCTCGGCGCTGGTTTTGGCGTAGAGGTCGTCGTCCATCTCGGTGGCCTGGGCGAACTCGGGGGTGATGTGGTGCCAGGTGAAGGCGAAGCGGCGGTAGGGGTCGTACTCGAGGACCTCCTGGCCGGGGCCGGACATGGTGACGTCGCCCATCACCCAGTCGATGGGGGAGCCGACCTTCCAGTCGGTCCGGTGCTGCACGCCCCAGTACTGCTGGGTGAAGGCCGGGTTGGTGAGGGCCTGCCAGAGCCGCTCGGGCGTGGTCTTGATGTAGGTCGTGTAGACGAAGTCGTTGTCGCTCACTGGTTCTGTCTCCAATGCTGTCTTGAGGTCGGCGAACAGCTCTACCCGCCGCCGGTCGTACTGGTTGATCCACCGGTCGGCGATGGCGTTGATCGGTTCGGCGTTCAGGTGATGCAACTTCTCCCGGCCGCGCCGGACGGTGGTGACGAGGTTCGCGCTCTCCAGTACTGCGAGATGCTTGCTGACCGACTGCCGGGCCATCGACAGCCCGGCGCACAGCTCGCTCAGGGTCTGTCCGTTGCGCTCGTTCAGGCTGTCCAGCAGTTGCCGCCGGCTCGGATCGGCCAGCGCCCGGAACACCTCGTCGTCCATCACCACTCCATTCATGCAGCCAATCGGCTGCCTAACTACAATAGGCAGCCATAAGGCTGCATGTCAAAGGCCGAGAATGAAGCGGACGCTCAAAGGGCACCGGACGATCCACATGGATACGAACAAGCTCGTCCTCGTCACAGGCGTCACCGGCTACATCGGCGGCCGGCTCGTCCCAGAGCTGCTCAAAGCCGGCTACCGGGTCCGTGCGATGGCCCGCAATCCCCGCCGTCTCCGCGACCGCGACTGGTACGACGAAGTCGAGGTGGTCGAGGCCGACGCCGGCGACCGCGACCAACTCGACAAGGCGCTCGAAGGCGTCGACGTCGCGTACTACCTGATCCACGCCCTCGGCACCGGCAAGCGGTTCGAGTCCCGCGACCGCCATACCGCGCTGACCTTCGGCGCAGCTGCCCGAGACGCCGGAGTCCAACGGATCGTCTACCTCGGCGGCCTCTATCCACAGGGCGAGGAGCTCTCCCCACACCTCGACTCCCGACGCGAGGTCGGCGAGATCCTGCTCGCGTCCGGCGTCCCGACGACGGTCCTGCGCGCCGCGGTCATCCTCGGCTCAGGCTCGGCGTCCTTCGAGATGCTCCGGTATCTCACCGACCGGCTGCCCGTGATGGTCACCCCACGCTGGCTCCACACCAGGATCCAGCCGATCGCAGTACGCGATGTCCTCCTGTACCTGGTCGGCAGCGCCAAGATGCCCGCGACCGTCAGCCGAGGCTTCGACATCGGCGGGCCCGACGTACTGACGTATCGCGACATGATGCAGCGGTACGCCGCAGTCGCCCACCTCACCACCAGGCGAATCGTCACCCTCCCGCTCCTCACCCCGTCGCTGTCGAGCCACTGGGTCGGCCTCGTGACGCCCGTCCCGAACAGCATCGCCAGACCCCTCGTCGACAGCCTCATCCACGAGGTCGTCTGCAAGGAGCACGACATCGAGCAGTACGTCGCTGACCCCGCCACCGGCCTGATCGGCTTCGACCAAGCCGTCGAACTCGCGCTCAAGCGAGTCCAGGACCTAGACGTCACCACTAGCTGGGCCTCGGCGTCGACGCCCGGAGCACCGAGCGACCCGCTGCCGGGCGACCCCGACTGGTCCGGTGGTTCCCTGTACGTCGACGAGCGGGAGAGCGCGATCGCGACCACCCCCGAGCAACTCTGGTCGGTGATCGAGGGCATCGGCGGCGGCAACGGCTGGTATTCCTGGCGACTCGGCTGGTGGGCCCGGGGAGTCCTCGACCGCGTCTTCGGCGGCCCGGGTCTGCGCCGCGGCCGGCGAAACCCGAACGACCTGTCCGTCGGCGACCCGCTCGACTGGTGGCGGGTGGAGGAGATCGAGGACGTCAAGCTGCTCCGGCTGCGTGCCGAGATGCGCCTACCTGGTCTCGCGTGGCTGGAGCTGATCGTCGACACGGACGACGACAACCGCACGATCTTCCGTCAGCGAGCGCTCTTCCATCCGCACGGACTGCCCGGACACCTGTACTGGTGGGCCATCAAGCCCTTCCACGGCATCGTCTTCGGCGGTATGCAGCGCAACATAGCCGCGGCGGCGCAGGGCAAGGACGTCCCCAGATGGCGGCCGTCGCGCAAATCGTCTTGACGCGGCCCCGACGATGGTGAGGTGGACTTCACCAGCCTCGGCTACCGAACCGACCTGATGCTGCTGCAGCTGAGCGGCTCCGTACTGACCGATCAAGGCGACTACGTCGTCGTCCGGACCCCGGCCAACCCGTCTTTCTGGTGGGGTAACTACCTGCTCTTCCGTACTGCGTTCGGGCCGGGCGACGCCGCCGCGCGGGAGGAGATCTTCCACCGGGAGTTCCCGGACGCGAAGCACCTCGCGCTGGGTGTCGACACGATCGACGGGGTGGTCGGCAGCGAGGACGAGGTCAAGGCGCAGGCTCTCGAGGTCGACCGCAGCACGGTGATGACCGCGCGAGAGGTACGCTCGCCGGCCCGGCCGAACGAGACCTCGCTGTACCGGCAGCTGAGGAGCGACGACGACTGGGAGCAGTCCTTCGCGGTGTCGCTGGAGTGCGCGACGATGACGGTCGACGAGGAGTACCGGGTCTTCAGCCGGCGCCGGATGGAGGCGGAGCGGCAGCTGTGCGAGTCCGGGCACGCCCGCTGGTTCGGCGCGTTCGACGGTGACCGATTGCAGGCCTCGCTGGGGCTGGCGTGGGACGGGTCGGGAGTCGCGCGGTTCCAGAACGTGCAGACCCGGCCGGCGGATCGCAACCAGGGGATCGCCGGCACGCTCGTCCACCGGGCCTCGCGGTACGGGTTCGACGAGCTGGCCGCGCACACGCTGGTGATGGTCGCGGATCCCGGCTACCTCGCGATCCGGATCTACCGGGCGCTGGGGTTCGACGACAACGAGGTGCAGCTGGCGGTGTTCAGGCGGCCTGCGTGAAAGGCTGGGCGGCATGACTGAGACTGCAGCTCGCCGGGGTACGGCGTTGGTCACTGGTGGGAGTCGTGGGATCGGAGCGGCGGCGGCCGGTGCGTTGGCGGCGGATGGTTGGGATGTCGGCATCAGCTACCGCACCCGTCAGGACGAGGCAGCAAAGGTCGTCGCGGCTTGCGAGAAGCTGGGCAGGCGCGCGTACGCCGTACAGGCTGATGTCGCGGAGGCCGACCAGATCGAGCAGCTCTTCGACGCGGTGACCGGCGAGCTCGGCGCGATAGGTGCCGTAGTCAACAATGCGGGCATCGTGTCGCCGAGCGGGCGGGTGGCCGACTACGCCGTGGAGCGGTTGGAGCGGGTGTTCCGGATCAACACGATCGGGGCGTTCCTGGTCGCGGGTGCGGCGGTACGCCGGATGTCGACCGCGAGTGGCGGCGCCGGCGGAGTCATCATCAACGTGTCGTCGCGGGGTGCCGTGCTGGGGTCGGCGGGCGAGTACGTCGACTACGCGGCCAGCAAGGCGGCGGTCGACACGATGACGATCGGGCTGGCCAACGAGGTCGCGAAGGAAGGCATCCGCGTGCTCGGCATCAGGCCCGGGCTGATCGAGACGGACATCCACGAGGAGGGCCGGCTCGACCGGATCGGCGGTACGCCGCCGCTGGGCCGTCCGGGCAAGGTCGAAGAGGTCGCCGAGCTGATCGCGTTCCTCGCGTCGGAGCGCGCCTCGTACATGACCGGCTCGATGGTCGACGTGGCGGGCGGACGCTGACGGATGGGGTTGCGACCGGTCGACTTGGCGCGGCGGGCCGGCATCTCGACGCAGTTGGTGCGCAACTACGAGACGGCCGGGATCGTGCCCGAGGTGCCGCGGAGCGAGTCGGGCTACCGGCAGTACGACGACGTGCATCTGCAGGCGATGCTGACGTTTCGGGCGCTGGTGCCTGGATTCGGGCATGAGACCTCTACGCGGATCATGCAGGCGGTTCATGCTGGGGACCAGGCGCTCGCGTTTCGGTTGATCGACGCTAGTCATGCTGCGTTGCACGAGCAGCGGCTGGCGACGGACGTGGCGAGCGAGGCGCTGGGGGAGGCGGCTGAGGAGTTCCTGGACGGCGTACCGGTGGTGAATGGGCCGGATCCGCTGGTGGGGGAGCTGGCGGCGCAGCTCGGTGTGCGGACGTCGACGTTGCGGGTGTGGGAGTCGGCGGAGTTGCTGATGCCGGTGCGGGAGGCGGGGACGAAGTACCGGCGGTACGGTCCGTTGCAGGTGAGGGATGCGCGGATCATCGCGATGCTGCGGCGCGGGCGGTACGGGTTCGACCAGATCCGGCCTGTACTGGACGGGCTGCGGCAGACCGGGAGTACGGAGGCGTTGCGCGCGGCGGTGGCGGAGCGACGAGCAGCACATGACCGACGGACCCGCGCGATGCTGCACGGCTCGGCCCTGCTCCACGACTACCTAGGCTGGGACCGCTAGCTGGTCAGATCGGATCACTACCTGGTACCTGGGCCGGGATCGCGAGTTGGGTCGGGCGGTTGCGGCCTCGGACGGTGACTTCTTCGCCCGCCTTCCAACGCCGGGCCTCGGCGGGGGCCGCCTCCTCGACGGCGGCCATCGAGGCGAGCAATCGGCCGGGGACAGACTTGGCCAGCTCGGTGAGTCGGGATGCCTCGTTGACCGGGTCGCCGATGACGGTGTACTCGTGGCGGCGCACGTCTCCGACAGTCCCGGCAACGACCGTACCGGCGGTGACGCCGATCCCGGCCGTTGCCTCGGGCAACTCCTGAGCCAGCCGCCGAGCAAGCGCCCGGCCCGCCTGGAGAGCGCTCCCTGCCGGGTCGGGCAGTTCGGCCGGCGCACCGAAGACCGCCAGCACCGCATCGCCGGCGAACTTGTTCACGAAGCCACCTTGGCGGTCGACCTCGTCGACCACGATCTCGAAGAACCTGTTCAGCAAGGCAACGACTTCACCAGGCGGCCGGACCGCCGCGAGCTCGGTCGACCCCACGAGATCCACGAACAGCACCGCGACGAAGCGCTCCTCCCCGCCAAGAGCATCACTGGCCAATGCTTCCCGGACGACGTCGGGCCCGACATACCGCCCGAAGAGATCGCGGATCCGCTCCCGCTCACGCAAACCGGCGGCCATCCGGTTGAAGCCCGCCTGGAGTGAGCCCAGCTCCGTACCGTCGAAGACCGGGATGTGAACGTTCAGCTCCCCGTCGCCGATCACCGTCAGCGCGTTCCGCACCGAGCGAACCGGCGCAACCACCGACCGCGCGGTCAGAAACGTGAGGAATCCGCCACAAGTCAGCACAAGGGTGCCAAGGGCAAGGATGATGACGGCCAGCCGAGTCGGTGAAACGTCACCGTCGATCAGGGCGAGCACCGCGGTGAGCATCAGCCCGGCCACCGGTACGCCGGAACCGACCGCCCAGAAGAACATCGTCCGCGCCTTCAGCCCCGCCGCGAGCAGGCGTTTGGGCGGCGCCTGATCGGCCAGTGCCCGCGCGGCGATCGGCCGCAGCGTGAACTCGGACAGCAGATACGAGACCGTGCAGGTGACGATTCCGCCGTCGACGATGGTCACCAGTACCCGGAGCACGCTCTCTGGCTGCAGCGCGAGCGTCAGCCCGGTGAAGAAGACCGTTGCGAGGAACCAGAGCACTACCTCGACGAGGGTCAGCCGCAGCGGGAGCTGGAGCGTGGCGATCTGCTCCCGGCGGGTCGCCGGCCGGTCCTCGAGGACCCAGCTGGTGGTACGGACCGCCAGCCGCGTGCTCACCACCACGCCGACGGCCAGTGCGACGACGAAGAAGGCGGGCACGGCGATCGTCCGGACCAGGCTCAGCTCGTCGTTGGCCGGCGGGCCTGGCAGGACGAAGACGGCCAGCACGAAGACGGTCGTGGCGCCGATGATGTTGGTGCCGATGCAGAAGACGCTCAACAGCACCTGAGCCCGGATCCGCAGCAGCCGCGGCGACTGGCCGGCCGGGCCGAGCAGCCACGATCCGAACGGCTTCCGCTGCAGTACGAGCTCCGGCCGTCCCTGCGCCATCTTGTCCCCGTTTCGCTGGTCCAGCAGGGGTTCCCCGTCTGAACCGGTTTTGGCACGGTGCTGCCCGTGGCCCTAATAGGCCGCGTCATCGGGCCTTTCCGTGGGTAATGTCCTGCGAACGACATTCTGCCTCGGGAGCCCCTGTGAGCCACGATCGCCACTCCTACGCCGAACCGGCGTTGGTGCGCACCACCCACCTCGCGCTGGACCTCGACCTGGACTTCACCGCCAAGGTGCTGTCCGGTACGGCCACGCACACGCTCGCCTGGAGTGGCCCGGGCGATCGGCTGGTCCTCGATACGCGAGACCTGACCGTCCTCGCGGTGGAGGGTGCGGTCGACGGGGAATGGGAGCCGCTCGAGTACAGCCTGGCAGTCCCGGACAACGAGCTGGGATCAGCCCTGACGATCCGGACCGGGCAGCACGGGCAGGTGCGGGTGAGCTACCGGACCGCCCCGACGGCGACCGGGCTGCAGTGGCTGGAGCCGGCGATGACCGCGGGCGGCGTGATGCCGTTCATGTTCAGCCAGTCCCAGCACATCCACGCCCGCAGCTGGGTCCCGGTCCAGGACACCCCGAGCGTGCGCTTCAGCTACTCCGCGCACGTCACGGCCCCGCCTGAGCTGATGGTCCTGATGAGCGCCGACAACGGCACCGAGTCGCGCCGCATCGGCTCGTACGACGTGGTGATGCCGGAGCCGATTCCGTCGTACCTGCTGGCGATCGCCGCGGGCGACCTGGTGTTCGAGCCGATCGGCGCCCGGACCGGTGTCTGGGCCGAGCCGGAGATGGCCAAGCGGGCGGCGACCGAGTTCGCCGACATCGAGGAGATGATGCGCGTCACCGAGGCGGTCTTCGGACCGTACCGGTGGGGTCGCTACGACATCCTGGTCCTGCCGCCGTCCTTCCCGTACGGCGGGATGGAGAACCCGCGGATGACCTTCGCCACCCCGACCGTGGTGATCGGCGACAAGTCGCTGGTCAACGTGGTGGCGCACGAGCTGGCGCACAGCTGGTCGGGCAACCTCGTCACCCAGGACAGCTGGGACGACATCTGGCTCAACGAGGGCTTCACGGCCTACGTCGAGTACCGGATCGTCGAGGCCGTATACGGCAACGAGCTGGCCGTGATGGAGACGGCGATCAAGCAGCACGCGACCGTGGTCAAGCTGGATCCCCTCTCGGCGGCGGAGCAGGCGGCCGAGCTGCCGGGGCTCAACCACCGGTCGCAGTACCACGGTACGACCGGCCTCGGACCGCTGAAGGGCTGCTGGTTCCTGACCTGGCTGGAGGAACGGTTCACGCGGGAGGTCTTCGATCCCTTCCTGCGCGGGTACTTCGATCGCTTCGCGTTCCAGAGCATCAACTCGGACGACTTCGTCGAGCACCTGCAGGAGCAGTTGCTGGACAAGCACCCGGGCGTGGTGACGGCAGCGGAGATCGCCGCCTGGCTGGACGAGCCGGGCATCCCCGCCTTCGCGGAGAGAGCGATCTCTGCGCGGTTCGAGGTCGTCGACGAGTCGCGTGAGCGCTGGCTCTCGACCGGCGAGCTGCCTGAGGGCGCCAAGCACTGGACGACGCAGGAGTGGCTGCGTTTCCTCGACGCCGCGCCGGATGTGCTGACGGCGGAACAGTTGCAGCAGCTCGATCGGGAGTTCGACCTGACCGGTACCGCGAACGGCGAGATCGCCCGTCGCTGGTACTCGATCGTTGCCGCGAGCACCTACACCCCGGCGTACGACGAGCTGGCCGTCTTCCTGACCCGGGTGGGGCGGATGAAGCTGGTGCTGCCCGTCTACAAGGCGCTGGTACGGACCGAGGGCGGCCGGGAGCTCGCGAGTCAGGTGTTCGAGACCGCGCGACCCGGCTATCACCCGATCACGACGGCGGCGGTGCTCAAGATCCTCAAGCGCTGAGCCTTTGCGGGTTACCGTCTGAGGTATGTCGATCGAGCTGGACCGGCCGGGGCTGCTGACGGCGATGATCAGCCCGGGGTCGCGCGCTGCCCCGGGCGAGGATCGGCGTACGCCGCGGGACTGGGTCGTGGACGTGGCGTTCGTCGTGCTCGGTACGGGGTTGAGCGTGATCGGGCTGGCGATTCCCGACGGGTCCAGGCTCAACCCGCCGGTCGTGCTGCATGCGACGATCGGCGTACTGGCTGCGCTCTCGCTGATGCTGCGGCGGAGGTGGCCGCTCGCTGTCGCGTTGGTGTTGATCGGGTTGTCCGCGTTCTTCCCGGCTGTGGGGAGCTCTAGTGGGTTGGCGCTTTTCAGCCTGGCGGTGCATCGGCGGACCCTGGTCAGCGCGCTCGGGTGTGTTGCGGCGGTGTTGTCGTGCTTGGTGCAGTTCTGGATCTATCCGCCGGCGCGGTCGATTCCGTATGTCTATTGGATGGTGGTCAGCCTCACCAGCCTGCTCTGCGTGGCGGCGGTTGCCTGGGGCATCGTCGTACGGACGCGGCGGCAGTTGATGCTCTCGCTGGCTGAGCGTGCTCGGCGGGCCGAGGAGGAGCAGGAGTTGCGGGTCGAGCAGGGGCGGCGGCGTGAGCGGGAGCGGATCGCTCGGGAGATGCATGATGCACTCGGGCATCGGTTGTCGCTGCTGAGCGTGCATGCTGGTGCGCTGGAGTTTCGGCCGGACATGCCGTCCGATGAGCTTGCGCAAGCGGCGGGGGTGATCCGGTCGAGTGCGCGGGAGTGCATGGAAGATCTGCGGGAGATCGTCGGCGTACTACGTGCGCCCGATGCCACGGTCTCGGGTGGTAGGCGGCCGCAGCCTGGCCTGGCAGACGTCGACACCCTGGTGGAGGAGTCGCGCACCGCGGGGATGACCGTGATGTTCACGCCGCTCTCGTCGCCTCCGGAATCGATCCCGCTGACCACCGGGCGCCACGGCTACCGGATCGTCCAGGAGGGGCTGACGAACGCACGCAAACACGCACCGGGCCAGCCGGTCACCATCGTCCTGTCCGGGGCCGCCGGCAACGGCCTCTCCATCGAGATCCGCAATCCGCTGGCTTCCGCGGATCCTGGGGACGGGTCACGCGTAGGACTGGTGGGTCTGGCCGAGCGGGCGAAGCTGGCCGGCGGCACGCTCGACCACGGTCCAACCACCACGAACTGCTTCCGCCTCCACGCCTGGCTACCCTGGCCAGCTCGATAGGAATGCGCCGCACGCTGTTGCCGACCTGTCGCTGAGCCGGTGGCCTACGATGGCCGGCATGGTGGGGACGGGGGTTCGGTTGCTTGTCGTGGACGACGATCCGCTGGTACGGGCTGGTTTGAAGAGCATGCTGGGTGGCGCCGCCGAGCTGGAGGTCGTGGGGGAGGCCGCCGACGGGCGGGCCGCGATCGACGCCGTACGGGCGGCCAAGCCGGACGTCGTGCTGATGGACATCACCATGCCGGTGATGGACGGATTGACCGCGACCGAGGCCATCCGATCGGGTGCGGATGCGCCGGAGGTGGTGATCCTGACGACCTTCGGTTCGGAGGAACACCTGCTGCATGCCTTGCGCGCGGGTGCGGCCGGCTTCCTGTTGAAGGACGCGGCGCCCCAGGAGATCGTCGACGCGGTGGTGAAGGTCGCCGGCGGAGACCCGATCCTGTCCGGCGCGGTCACCCGTCAGCTGATGGATTATGTGTCCGGTCCTGATGAGCAGAGCCGGCGCGACGAGGCTCTCGAAGTACTGGCCAAGCTGACCGATCGCGAACGCGAGGTCGCCGCGGCAGTTGCCCAAGGCAAGAGCAATGCGGAGATCGCCGCCGATCTCGCCATGGGCGTCCCCACCGTCAAGACGCACCTCACCCGGGTCCTCCTCAAACTCGGCCTCAACAACCGGGTGCAAGTAGCTCTCCTGGCCCACGACGCCGGCCTCGCTTAGACTTCTAGCCATGACACATCTCTTGTGCGGGAGGTTCGTTCCCGCTTCGGCATGAGTGCCGCGCGGGTGCGCAGCCCGAAAGACCTGAAACGCCAACGCCGGCTCCGATCCCATTCCTGCTGGGACCACCTCCTGATCGCGCCGCTCTGGCCGAAGTACGGCGTCAACCTCGGTACGTTGCTCCGCACGTGTGATGCGGTCGGCGCCTGCCTCGCAGTACCCAAGCTGCCGTGGGTGCCCGATGCCCTCGCCCACGGCAACACCCTGAAACGCCGAACCTGCGTGCACTGGACCGGCCACGACCCCGTCCGCTGGCTGATCGACCAGAAGCAGCGTGACAACACGACCATCGTCGGGGTCGAGCTGGCCGACGAGTCCATCAGGCTGGGCGACCTCCCGGCAGCCCGCAACCGCACGATCGCGGTGCTAGGCCACGAACGCAACGGCATCCCACCCGACGCAATCGAACACCTGGACCTCGTAGTCGAAATCCCCATGCTCGGCACCGGCGCAAGCCTCAACGTAGCTGTCGCCGGATCCCTGGTCCTCTACCGCCTGGCCGGGCTCATCTGAGCAATCTCCGCCCACTGCCAACGCGCTGCGGCGCTTCCCGCGCCCAACCGGCCGCTCACCGACCTCGCGGCCCAGGTCCACGCAGCAGGCATCCGCCGCACCGCGTCATCCTCGTCGGCAAGGTGCTCGCCGCAACAGCCTTCCGCGACAGCCACCTGTACTCAACCACCCGAGATCGTGCCTGATCGACTCCCGGTGGCCAAGGTGGTAACTAACTTGCACCCAGTGACGAATAGTTTCCGCACTCCAACTCCAGCTGGCGCTGCCAACCGCGGGCCGCCGTCAGCCGTCGTGGGCCGGCCGGCGGTGGTGGTGCGGCAGGAGGTGGTGCGGTCGGTGTTGTCGTTGCGGGGTGGTGGGGCTGTTGGCGGGTAGGGTGCTGCGGAACCAGGTATGGCCAGAGGGGAGCTCGGGGTGGACCAGCGGTACGGGGGAGAGGCGAGTGGGGGCGGAGATCTGCGTGGGGGCAAGGAGTCGTCTCGGACGATCGGTGGTGATCATCTTGCGCTGCGGGATCAGGTGTTGGCTGAGTTGCGGCGACGGATTGTCGATGGTGACTACGCGCAGGGTGAGCGGCTGACCGAGAACCGGTTGGCCGATGACTTCGGGGTGTCGCGGAATCCGGTGCGTGAGGCGCTGCGGGTGGTGGAGACCGAGGGGTTCGTGGAGATCCTGCCCCGGCGTGGTGCGGTGGTGGCGACGCTCGATGAGACGGCTATCCGGGATCTGTTCGCCGTACGGGAGCAGCTCGAGACGTTGGCTGCGGGGTTGGCGGCTGAGCGGGCGACCGAGGAGGACGTCGCTCGGTTGCGGAAGCTGCTGGATGATGCGAGCGCGGCGACGGAGGCTGAGGACTTCGACCAGGTCGCTGAGCTGAACAGCGCGCTGCACCTCGCGGTGATCGAGATCAGCGGCAACCGGTGGCTGGCGTCGCTGTCGGCGGCCATGTACCACCACGTCCACTGGGTCTTCCGCCTCGGCGCGGCTCAACGCGCTCCGCACTCGTGGAAAGAACACATCCGCGTAGTAGACGCCATAGCCGCCGGCGACCGGAATGCCGCAACAGCAGCAGCCCGCGACCACGTAGAAGCCGCAGCCACCGCAGCTCTGGCCGGTCCTACGTCCTAGCGGCCCGTCGCGTAGCCCTGCATTCCTCGGGGGTTGGCTGCCGCGGAGAGGACGCCGTCTGGGGTACGGGAGACGGCGCAGAGGCGGCCGAGGCTCCAGGGGTCTGACTCGACGACCTGGTGGCCCTTGCTGATCAGCGTGTCGCGGACCACCGGTCCGAGGCGGCTCTCCACGGTCAGGTTGCCTGGTACTGCGGCCCGCGGGTAGAACGACGACGGGAACGCAGTGGTGTGCCACGCAGGCGCATCGATCGCCTCCTGCAGCTCCTGGCCGCCCGCAAGATGGCGCAGGAGGAACAGCAGCTGCCACTGGTCCTGCTGGTCGCCACCAGGCGAGCCACACGCCAGTACGGGCGCTCCATCCCGCAGTACCAGCGTCGGCGTGAGCGTGGTCCGCGGCCGCAGGCCAGGAGCGAGCGACGACGCCAACCCGTCCTCCAGCCAGAACATCTGCAACCGGCTCCCCAGGCAGAAGCCCAGCTCAGGGATCGTCGGGGACGACTGCAGCCAGCCACCGCTGGGCGTCGCCGAGATGACATTGCCCCACTGGTCGATCACGTCGACATGGCACGTGTCGCCGCGGGTAGCCCCATCCGGCGCCACCGTCGGCTCGCCGGTGCTCGCGTCGCCCACAACTCCAGCCACGAGCAACGGCAGCCGTGGCACCCGCCCATCCGGGCTACCCGGCCTCATCTCGTGCGACGCGGCTGCGCCGACCAGTGCCGCCCGCTCAGCCGCATACCCCGGCGACAGCAGCGTCTTGAGCGGTACGTCGACCCCGTCGCCGTACCAAGCCTCCCGATCCGCATACGAGAGCTTGGTGACCTCCGTCGTCACGTGGACGGCTTCAGCACCCGTCAGATCGAGCGCCGACGGGTCACCCAGCTCGGCCAGGACAGCCAGCGACTGCAGCAGCGCCGGCCCCTGACCCCACGGACCCGTCTTGGCGACCGTGTGCCCGTGCCAGTCGAAGGTGGCCGGCTCCTCCCAGCTCGCCGAGTACGACGCCACGTCGTCGCCCGTGATCAGCCCGGAATGGTCCTCACCGCTCGAATCGCGGTGCGGCAGCCGCGAGAACCGGTCGATCGCCTCGGCGACGAACCCCTGGCGCCACGTAGTACGCGCTCTCTCGAGCTGCGCGACCCGGTCCGCGCCAGCCTCCTCGGCCGCGATCACCAGCCGCTCGAGCGTGTCGGCGTACGCCGGGTTGCGGAACAACTCGTTGGCCCGCGGCGCCTCGCCACCCTGCAACCACAGCTCGGCAGAGGTCGGCCAGTGCTCCGTGAACAACTCCCGGACCGTGTTGACTGTGTCGCCGACCCGAGCGAGCACCGGGTGCCCGTTGCGTGCATACCCGATCGCTGGCTCCAGCACCGTCCTGAGCGGCAGTGAGCCGTGGTCCCGCAGCAATAGCAACCAGGCGTCGACAGCACCCGGCACAGTGGCCGCCAGCGGCCCGGAGCCCGGGATGAGCGACAACCCCAGCCCCTTGAAGTGTTCGATGGTGGCGCCCGCCGGAGCCACCCCCTGTCCGCACAGCACCCGCGGAGTCGGGTCAGCCGCGGTAGCGATGATCGCCGGTACCTCACCACCAGGACCGTTGAGGTGCGGCTCCACGACGTGCAGCACGAACCCAGCAGCCGCAGCGGCGTCGAAGGCGTTGCCACCCAGCTCCAGGAGCCGCATGGCCGACTGCGACGCCAGCCAGTGCGTGGACGAGACCATCCCGAACGTGCCGCGCAGAGTGGGCCGGGTGGTGAAGGTCATCGAGCAACTCCTCTAATGGTGTCTGCTTGATCGCGTACGTCGGGTCCGCTCCCATCGTCGCCGACCAGGTGACAGGCGACGCGGTGTCCACCCTCTCCGATCACCCTGGACTCCGGTACGACGGTCCTGCACTTCTCGATCGCCACCGGGCACCGCGTGTGGAACCGGCAACCGGGTGGCGGGTCTATAGCCGACGGTAGGTCGTCCCCGAGCAGCACAGGTCGCCGCGCCCGCTGGGTGGACGGGTCGGGCACAGGAGCCGCAGACAGCAACGCCTGCGTGTACGGATGAGCCGGTACTCCGAAGATCCGCTCCCGAGGCCCCTGCTCGACCAGCTGCCCCAGATACATCACCGCAACCTCATCAGCCAGATACTCGACGGCCGACAAGTCATGCGTGATGAACAAGCACGCAAACCCCAGATCCCGCTGCAGGTCAGCCAACAGGTTGAGCACCGAAGCCTGCACCGATACATCCAGCGCACTGGTCGGCTCATCAGCCACCAGGAGCCGAGGCGACGAGATCAACGCCCGAGCAATACTCACCCGCTGCCGCTGCCCACCTGACAACTCATGAGGCGCCCGCTGAGCCACCTCCGGCCGGAGCCCAACCCGCCGGAGCGCGTCGGCGACCGCGGCGGCGACGTCACGCCGTTGAGATGCGCGCGCCGGAACGACGCTGTCGACGCCGGCCCGGGCTCTGCCCTCAGCTTCAGTCTCGGGGGCGGACGGAGCGGGAGGCGTGCTAGGCCCGCTCTCGGTGGAGCGTCGTCGCCAGCGGCGCATGAGGCGGAGGGGCTCGCCGACTATGTCTCCTACCGAGAGGCGTGGGTCGAGGGAGCCGGCTGGGTCTTGGAAGACTATGGAGACGTCTCGGCGGTGGGGCCGGAGTTGGCGGCGGGTGAGGTGGGTGATGTCGGCGTCGGCCAGCCGGACGGTGCCTTCGGTTGGTTCGAGCAAGCGGACTATGCAGCGGCCGACGGTGGACTTGCCGGAGCCGCTCTCTCCGACCAGGGCGACTACGGAGCCTTTCGGGATTCGCAGGGAGACGCCGTCGACGGCGCGGACGGGGCCGAAGTGCATGACCAGGTTTTCGAGCTCCAACGCGTACTCGGTCATCGACCCTCCGGATTCCAGCAGGCGACACCGGCGGTCAGCACGGGTTCGGCAGTCCTGCAGGTGTCGATAGCGCGCGGACATCGGTCGGCGAAGGTACAAGCGTCGGGCTGCGAGGCCAGCACCGGTACGAGACCTGGGATCTCGTTGAGGCGGTCGGTACCAGCGTGCCGCCCGGCCGACGGCGACGCACCCAGGAGGCCTGCCGTGTAAGGGTGTTGAGGCCGAGCGAACAGCTCATGTACTTCGGCAGTCTCGACCACCCGTCCGGCGTACATGACCGCCACCCGATCAGCCAGATCCGCGACCACCCCGAGGTCGTGCGTGATCAGCACGACGCTGGTGCCGAGCCGTTCCCGCAGCGCGCGTAGTACATCGAGAATGCCCGCCTGAATCGTCACGTCGAGCGCAGTAGTCGGCTCATCCGCGATCAGCACCTTGGGATCGCAAGCGACGGCCATGGCGATCATCACCCGCTGCCGCATCCCACCGGACAGCTGATGGGGATAGTCGTCGACCCGCCGCTCCGCCGAGGAGATGCCGACCAGCTTGAGTAACTCGACGGCCCGCTTGCGTGCTGCAGCCTTGGACAGACCGATGTGGATCCGCAGCACCTCACTGATCTGATACCCGACCGTGAACACCGGATTCAGCGACGTCATCGGCTCCTGGAAGATGTAGGCCACCTCCCGCCCACGAATCGACCGAAGCGTCCGCTTGTCGGCACCGATCAGCTCGACACCGTCCAGCCGCACCGAGCCATCCACAGTCGCAGAGCGGGGGAGCAGCCCGGCCAGGCTCATCGCCGTCACGCTCTTGCCACACCCCGACTCACCGACGATGGCCAGCACTTCGCCATCGGTGACCTGCAGGTTGACGTGATCGACGGCCGACAGCGGCCCGTCCTCGGTCCGGAAGGTGACGGAGAGATCCTTGACCTCGAGCACTGACCCGCTCATCGGCGACTCGCCTTCGGGTCGAGGGCATCGCGCAGGCTGTCGCCGACGATGTTGAACGCGAGCGTGAGCAGCATGATCGCGACACCAGGCATCACCGCAGCCCAAGGCGCTCGGGTCGCGAACTGCTGCGCGTCGGACAGCATCGTGCCCAGACTCGGCGCCGGCGGCTGGATGCCGAGGCCCAGGAACGAAAGGACCGCCTCGCCCAGGATCGCCGCCGGGATCGCCACGGTCGCCTGGACGATGATCACCGAGGCCGCGTTCGGCAGGATGTGCCGCCCGAGCACCCACAGATCCCCAGCGCCGTCGACGATCGCCGCAGAGACGAAATCCAGCGACTTCAGCCGCAGCGTTTCCGACCGGACGATCCGGATCACGCCGGGGATCTGCGCGATCCCGATCGCGATCGCCGCGTTTCCGAGACTCGCGCCCCGGACCGCGGCCAACCCGACCGCGAGGATCAGGAACGGAAACGCGAGCACGAGATCCGTGAATCGCGAGATCAGCGCGTCGATCGCCCGGAAGTAGCCAGCCATCAGGCCCAGCGGTACGCCGATCAGCAGCGAGGTCGCGACCGCCAGCAACCCGACATGCAGCGAGGCACGCAGGCCGAACATGATCCGGGACAACACGTCACGGCCGAGATCATCGGTGCCGAGCACGTAACCCGCAGTACCGGGCGGTGCGAAGGCTCGGTCGAGGTGGGTCAGCGTCGGCTCGTGGGGTGCCAGCCAGGGTGCGAAGGCGGCGGCCAGGGCTGCGATCGCGAGGACGACGAGACCGGCGATCGCCAGTGGGTTGCGGAGCATCCGGCGGACCACCTTGCGGCGGCGGGAGGTGGCGGGTGCTGTGGTGATGGTGGTGTCGACGACGGCCATCAGGCTTCACCTCGCACCCGGATGCGCGGGTCGATGACGGAGTACAGGAGATCGACCAGGAGGTTGATGACGATGTACGCCGTCGCGGTGACCAGGACCACCGCTTGGATCACCGGGTAGTCGCGCTGGAAGACCGCGTCGACGGTGAGTTTGCCGAAGCCGGGGAGGGCGAAGATGCGCTCGGTGACGACGGCGCCGGAGATGAGCGCGCCGAGTTGGAGGCCGACGATCGTGACGACGACGATCAGGCTGTTGCGGAGGGCGTGGCGGCCGATGACGGCTCGCGGGGGCAGGCCTTTGGCCTCGGCGGTACGGATGTAGTCGGCGGAGAGCGCGTCCAGCATCGAGGAACGGGTCTGGCGCATGATCACCGCCGCCAGTCCGGTGCCGAGGATGAGCGACGGCAGGACGAGGTGGTGGAGGTTGTCGATCGGGTTGTCGAAGAACGGTACGAAGCCGGAGGCAGGGAACAGGCCGAGAGCGACCGAGAGGTACAGGATCGCCATCAGGCCGAGCCAGAAGTTGGGGACCGACAGGCCCAGCAGGGCAAGGGCGTTGGCGGCCCATTCGGCAGGACGGCCGCGGCGTACGGCGGCGACCACGCCGGCCCCGACTCCGAGCAGGGCGGCGACGAAGATCGCGAGGGCGGAGAGCTCGATCGTCACGGGGAGAGCGCTGGAGAGCATCGAGGTCACGCTCTGTCCCGTTCTGATCGAGCGGCCGAGATCGCCGCGCGCGGCATGGCTGACGAACTGCCAGAACTGAACGAGCACGGAGTCGTCCAGCCCGTACTGTTCCCGGATCGCCCGCAACGACTCCGGATCACGATCCTCTCCGGCCAGCGCGAGCGCCGGATCTCCCGGCAGCGCGCGCACGCCCAGGAACACCACGATCGTTGCCAGCAGCAACGTCACCAGTGATTGCCAGAGGCGGCCGAGCAGGTATCGCCTCATGCCGGCCCCGGCGTGATCAGCCCCGCCATCACTTGGCGTAGCCGGCGAAGGCGGTCCTGATGACGCCGTCGGGGTAGGTCTGGACGCCGAGAACCTTCTTGGTGACGCCGGTCAGGTTGCGCTGGCGGTAGAGATAGATCAGCGGGTCGTCCTGCTGCAGCTTGGTGACGACCTGCCCGTAGAGCTGCACGCGTTGCGCCTGGTCCTTCGACTGCCGCGCGTCCGTGAGCAGCTTGTCGACCTCCGGACTCTTGTATCCGGCAACGTTCTGGCTGCCCTCGGACCCGACGAAGTTGAAGATGTTCGCGTCCGGATCAACCCGGCCGGACCAGCCCAGCTGCAGCAGCTCGAAGTCACCCCGATCCTGCTGGTCGAGCAGCGACGCATACTCGACCGGCTTGATCACCAGCTCGAATCCGCCCTCCTTCACCATCGCCTGCAACGCCTGTGCCAGCCGCAGACTGTCCGGGTTGTTCGAGGTGATCATCGAGACCTTGTACGGCGTCGCGACCCCCGCCTGCTTGAGCAGATCCTGAGCCTTCGCCGGGTCGTGCGCCGGACACTTCTGCGCGGCCTCCGAGCTGAACTCGCTCTTCGGCGAGATCGGCGAGCAGGCCACGGTGTTCAGCCCGTTGAAGATCGACTTGACCAGCGCCTCCCGATCGATCGACGCCTCCAGCGCCTGCCGGATCCGCGGGTCCTTGGCGATCGGGGTGTCGAGCTGCTTGATCGGGTTGCCGATGCCGTCGGCGTTCCCGATGTTGATGGTCAGGCCCTGGTAGCCGAGCGACTGGGACTGCAGCACGCTCAGGCTGCTGTCCTTCTGCAGGGTCGGTGCGTCCTGGCTGGACAACGAGTCGGCGACCTGGGCGTCGCCGGAGCGGAGGTTCGCGGAGCGGATGCTCGAGTCGGTGATGATCCGGTACTCGATCGCGTCCAGGTGCACCTTGGCAGCGTCGTAGTACAGGGGATCCTTGACGACCTTGATCGAGTTCTGCGCGACCCGGCTGGCGAACTTGAACGGGCCGACGCAGACCGGCGCGGTGGAGAAGTCGGCGCCGAGCTTGTTCACGGCCGCGGGGCTGAGGACCATACCGGCCCGGTCGGCGAGCGCCGCGGTCAGTGGGGCGAACGGCTTGGAGAGCTTGATGACGACTGTCTTGGCGTCCGGCGTCTCGATCGAGCTGATCGGGCCGAGCTCGCTCTTGCGTCCGGAAGCGGGCAGCGTCAGGCCACGGTTGATCGACAGCTTCACGGCAGCGGAGTCGAGCGTGGTGCCGTCGGCGAACTTCACGCCTTCGCGCAACGGGATGCTCAGGCTGAGGCCGTCGGGGGAGACCGTCGGCAACGCGGTGGCGAGCTGCGGCACGATCTTGGCGTCCGGGCCGAGGTCGTACAGCTTCTCGCACATGGTGTGGAAGACGTACCGCGAGTAGAGGCTGCGCGAGAGCGTCGGGTCGAGCTTGTCCGGGTCGGCCGAGAGCGCGACAGTGAGCGTGCCGCCGTTCTTCACCGCGGCCGGATCGGCCGGATCACCGAAGACGTCCTGGCCCGAGCTGCCGGTCTGCCCACTCGGTTGCTCGGCGGCCGGCTCCACCGGAGAACAGGCGGCGCCGACGATCGCCAGCGCAATCACGCCCACCACAGCCCCCGACAGCCTTCGGGCGGGGTGGGGAGAGCGGGCGGGCCAACTGGAGCGGTTCAGTGACGGCGGAGTTCGACGGGGCATTTCGTCCTCCCGGTAGGAGCGGTTCCGTCGACTGTTTCATGTATACAAGGCACCCGCGCAAGTGATTCGGCGAGTTCTTGGAAACCTTTTACCGCGAGTCACGACCGTTACGTAGACGGATGACTCCCCGTGCCCGTCGGCACGAGGAGTCATCGGTCGTGATCAGCGCATGCTCATTCGCTGATCTTGAACTTCGCCGAGGTCACCTGCTCGGCCAGCTGCTGAGTGCTGAACACCGGCTGGGTGAGCGCCGATTTCCCGGGAAGATCGGTCTTCTTGGCCTGGGCGAGAACCACGACGGTGCCATCGTCGTACCGGTAGGCAGCGCTCTGGTCGTAGTCGCTGCCCTTCTTGGCGGTCACCACGCCGACCTTCTTGCCGTCGACGTCCACGACGGCGCAGGTACCGGTCGAGCCCCAGAACGTCAGCGCCAGCTGGCACGGGCTCGTCGCCGGCTTGCCGTTGGGCGTGGTCGACATGACCAGCAACCGTCCGACCTTGTTGTCCTTTTGCACGGGGATGGTGGCCATGTACTCCCAGTAGTCCGGCTCCCCGTCGGCGGACGCATATTGGGCCTGCGGCCATCTCGCCGAGCGCCCGTCCGGGTACTTCAGGTTCGGCGTGCTGAAGCCCGCTGGTACAGCCGAGCTCAGGTCCGCCATCAGTCCGCCGACCCGAACGGCGCGTGGACCCGCGCTCGCCGTGCGGTCGGTCTGCCCCTCAGGCCACGGGTCGCCGGTCTTGCGTGTGGTCGGCGCTGACGGCACTACGGTGGAGCCTGACTTCGGCGTCGGCACCACGGAGGTCGCCGTCGTCGGCCCTGCCAGCGAGGGGGTGCCGCCGCCTGCCACCCCCTGGCCGGCCGGCCCGTTGTCAGCCAGGTTCGCTACCAGCGTGGGACCGGCCGCGGCGCCGACCGTCAGCGTCACGGCGGCCGCCCCAACCCACACCACCCTGCGCCGCGTGCGCACCTTGCGGCCCTGGTTGAGAGCACGCGCGGGATCCATCGGCTCCGGTGGAGTGCTGCGCACGATCACATCGTGCATTGCCTCTTTGAGATCCTCTTCGTTCATCGAACTTTCTCCCCTTCAAGCAGACCCCGCAGCGTCGCCAGTCCGCGGGCGGCCTGACTCTTGACATTTCCGGTCGAGCAATCGAGCAGGGCGGCCGTCTGTTCGACGGACTGGTCCTCCCAGTACCGCAGGACCAGCACGGCACGCTGCTTCGGCGGCACCTTCACGAGCGCCTCCATCAGCACCAGCCGCTCCTCGGTGAGCTCGGCCGACGGCGCGGCCCGATCGCCGGCCGGTGACCCGACGGACTCGTGCCGGAACCAGGCCCGGCGCCGCTCGGACAAGAACGTCCGTACCAGCGTCTGCCTGGTGTAGTTGTCCATCGACTCGCGCTGTTCGATCCGGCGCCAGGCCAGATAGATCTTCGTGAACGTCTGCTGCACGAGGTCCTCGGCCCGATGCCAGTCGCCGCACAGCAGGAATGCCGTGCCGCGCATGGCGCCGGATCGCGCCGTGAAGTACGCCTCGAATGCGGCGTCCCGATCACTCATCTGTTTCCCCCGATCCTTGATACCGGGTTAGACACGCCTGCGAGCGCGAAGTTGGTTGCATCCCCAGTCGGACCAACCAATCAGGCGGAGGGGGCAGCCGTTACCAGGTGTCCGGAGGCGCGAGGGCGATGGTCGGGTCGCGGTCGGGTGGGCCGGCGGGATGCCACTCGTCGTCGATGAGCCGGTACGGATGCCAGCGGCCGGTGTGGTCGAGTCGGGTCTGGCAGCGGACTGAGCCGGAGGTGGTGAGGTGGTTGTGGTCGGCGGTGATGGCGAGGTCGTCGTCGGCAGCGGCCAGCAATTCAGTGCGGGCGCGGGCTAGGTCACCCGGGTCAGGCGTCCACACGTGTTCCAGGACATCGAGCGCGGCGGCGCCTCCGTACGACCAGGCCTGTACGCCGAGGCTGAGCGCGGCCGGCCGATCCCACGCGGCGGACAGCCGCTCACGGAGTACCGGGTAGTCGGTGGCCAGGCGAACGCTGTCTTGCCACTCGTCGAGGAGCCAGGGATCCGGCGCGCCGGACAGCAGCGCGTTGAGTTGGGCGCGGGCTCTCCTGGCGGCGTCGAGGACCAGCAAAGGCAACGTGGCCGGCTCGAGGTCGGCGAGCGGCTGGATGCCGCTGACCGCCAGGTCCTCGATGGCGAGCTTGGGCGGGAGGGGCGGCAGGTCGGGGAGCTCGCCGACCTGCTTTGCTGCGGCGACTGCCGGGACGCCGTCCTCTTCGGCCGGTTGCTCTGCAGGTGGAGTGGACGAGCGGCGCTGCAGGTCGTCCAGCAGAGTCTCGCGGGAGCGGCCGCGGAGGAGGAGCAGGACGAAAGGGTCGCCGTCGAGCAGCCAGCCGGTTTGGTAGCAGAGGCCGGCGGCGTGCTGGCAGGGGAGCTCCCAGCTGTCGCACGTGCAGGACGGATCGAGATCACCGATGCCGGGAAGCAGGGCCACTCCGGCGTCGGACGCGGCGTCGACCAGGTCGTGGGGCATCTCGCCGTCGAGCAACGCCGCGATGTGGCCGGCGCGCGCCGCGACCTGGTCGAGGAACCTCTCCCATTCGCCGTCGTCGAGGCGATCGATGTGCACGACGGCTTCGTAGGTGTCGTCGGGCGCGTAGACCGTCGCGGCGAGCCGTCCGGGGCTGATGGTGATGGTGCCGACCTGCCCGGTGTTCGCGGTACGACGGCCTTTGCGGAGCTGGTCGAGGTCGAGGGACGTGTCCTCGAGCGCCTGCACCCAGGTGCGTCCCCACCACGACTTCCCGCGCGTGCTACGTCCCGCCTGTCGCGGAAAGGCCGGGAATCCGCGTGCCTCCTCGCCGCTCATCGGGCGGCTCGCAGCTCGACCAGGTCGGCGAGTTCGGAGTCGGTGAGCTCAGTCAGGGCGGCCTCCCCAGCCGTCAGTACTGCGTCTGCGAGCGCGCGTTTGCTCTTCAGCATCGCCGCGATCCGGTCCTCGATGGTGCCCTCGGCAATCAACCGGTGCACCTGCACCGGGCGGGTCTGGCCTATCCGGTACGCCCGGTCGGTCGCTTGGTCCTCGACGGCTGGGTTCCACCAGCGGTCGTAGTGGACGACATGATCGGCCCGGGTGAGGTTGAGACCCGTGCCGGCCGCCTTGAGGGACAGGAGGAACACCGGTACTTCGCCTGCCTGGAACCGCTCGACCATCTCCTCGCGTTTGCGGACCGGGGTGCCGCCGTGCAGCAACTGGGTGGCGATGCCGCGGTCGGCCAGGTGGCGTTCGAGCAGGCGTGCCATGGCGACGTACTGGGTGAAGACGAGTACGGCGCCGTCCTCGGCGATGATCGTCTCGAGCAGTTCGTCGAGGAGCTCGAGCTTGCCGGAGCGGCCGGTGAGGCGGGCGCCGTCGCCTTCCTTCAGGTACTGCACCGGGTGGTTGCAGATCTGTTTGAGGCCGGTGAGGAGCTTGACGATCAGCCCGCGGCGGGCCATCTCGTCGCTTGCGGCGACCTCGTCGAGCAGTTCGCGCACGGTTGCTTCGTAGAGCACGACCTGCTCGCGGGTCAGCGAGACCGGTTGGTCGGTCTCGGTCTTCGGCGGGAGCTCGGGGGCGATGCCGGGGTCGGACTTGCGGCGCCTGAGCAGGAACGGTTTGACGAGTTTCGCGAGTCGCTCGGCGACGGCTTCGTCCTTGTCGGCTTCGATCGGTTGCGCCCATTGGGTGCGGAAGACGCTGAGCCGGCCGAGCAGTCCGGGGGTGGTCCAGTCGAGGATCGCCCAGAGTTCGGAGAGGTTGTTCTCGACCGGGGTGCCGGTGAGGGCGACTCGGGCGCGCGCTGGGACGGTGCGGAGGGCTTTCGCAGTACCGGAGGTTGGGTTCTTGACGTGCTGGGCCTCGTCGGCGACCAGGAGTGCCCAGGGGTGTTGGGAGAGTCGGGCGGCATCGCGGCGGAGGGTCCCGTACGTCGTGAGCACGAACCCGTCGTCGGCGCCGTCGAGTGAGCGGCCGGAGCCGTGGAAGCGCAGGACTGGCGTGCCTGGCGCGAAGCGCTGGACCTCGCGCTCCCAGTTGCCGAGCAGCGAGGCCGGGCAGACGACGAGAGTCGGGCCGGCGGTATCGGGGGTGAGCTGGCGGTGGAGGTGCAGGGAGATGAGCATGATCGTCTTGCCGAGGCCCATGTCGTCGGCGAGGCAGCCGCCGAGGCCGAGGTCGGTCATCCGGGCCAGCCAGCGGAGTCCGCGGAGTTGGTAGTCGCGCAGGGTTGCTTGCAGGGCTGCTGGTGGGTCGATCGGGTCCTGGGAGCGCTCGGGGTCGGCGATCTTGGCGCGGAGCTCTTCGAGCCAGCGGGTCGGGGTGATGGCGATCTGTTTGCCGTCGACCTCGGTGGTGCCGGTGAGGGCGGCGCCGAGGGCGTCGATCGCGGTGACGGGCTTGAGGATGCGTTCGCGGGCTTTGCGGGCGAGCTCTGGGTCGACGAGCATCCACTGGTCGCGGAGGCGAACGACCGGGCGGGTCGCCTCGGCCAGCTGGTCGAGTTCTTCCTCGGTCAACGGGTCGTTGCCGAGAGCAACTTGCCAGCTGAAGTCGAGGGTCTTGCCGCCGCCGAAGAAGCTGGGCATGTCGGACGGTGGGCCGTCGGTGGAGGTGATCGCGGCGCGGGCGGTCAGCTCACGCCCGAGACTGCGCGGCCAGTGCAACTCGATGCCAGCCGCGGCCAATCGCTGCGCGCCGGAAGCGAGCAGCCCGGCGACCTCTTCGTCCGCCACCTCCAGCCGATCCGGTACTGCGGAGTCGAGCAAGCGACTCAACGGCGACCAGACCCGAGCGGCCCGCCGGATCGCCAGCGTCGCATCGATGCGAGCGCGAGGGCCGAAGCCGCTCACATCCTCCGCCCAGACCTCAGCCGCGTCCCGTACCAACGTCGGATCCTTCAAGCTGTGCAGTTGCACCACAGCCCGGAACCCCAGCGACTCCGGCAACTCGATCCTGAGCGAGATCCGCACCCCGGTATCCAGCCCCGCCGACACCTCATCAGCCCATCCCCGCAACCGCCCAGCCTGCTGCGGCTGCCGAGCCGCAAAGAGAGCTGACCCATGCGCTTTCACCGCGCCGGGCGATCGAGGCATGCCATCGGCAACAGCGTCGATGAACTGCCGAACCAAGTCCTCTCCGACCGGCACCCGCAGCTGCGCTGCAACTGTCGATTGGGAGGCCGGACCCGTTGGCGCAGAAGGAGCGGAAGCGGCGGCACGCCCCGGCTGGCTGGTGGGTTGGCGGGGCGTCCGGTCGGTGGCTGGGGATTCCGGGGTGTGGGGGAGTGGGAGGCAGCGAGCTTCGAAGGGGATGGCTTCGGAGAGTTTGAGGATTCGGTCTACGTCGGTGGGGTCCAGGGGGCCGGCTCGCCAGGCGTCGTGGCCGGCGGGGGAGACGCCGGGAAGTAGGCGGCCTCGGGCTACGAGTTGGAGGGCGATGAGGGAGACGGCTCCCCAGAAGGCTGATGCGGGGTGGGCGCCTGGGGTGGTGCGGATGCGGCCCAGGACCGGGACGGCACGGTCGATCGGCAGGTGGATGGTTCGGGTTGTGCGGGTGGTGAAGGTGTCGCCGTCCTTCACCACCAACTCGAGCGTGGCCTGCTCGCCGACGCCGAGCGGCAGCTCGCCTCCTGAGGGGTCCCAGAAGGCGACGCTGCTGTCGCGTGGTGGATCGGCCGGGACGAACACCGCTGCCAAACCTGCCAGCGCCCCCGCGTGCACATACCCGGCCAAGCCGCTCTCCCTTATCTGCAGTAACTGTTTGGATCAGACCGCGACGACCGGAACATCTCCGGCTTGCTCGAATTGTGTCCGGTGCAGTTCCTCGTACCGCCCACCAGCGGCAAGCAGCTCGGTGTGCGTGCCTTGCTCGACGATCTCCCCCGCCTCGATCACCAGGATCTGATCGGCCGCCCGGATCGTGGAGAGCCGGTGCGCGATCACCACCGCCGTCCGCCCGTCGAGCGCCTCCGCCAGAGCAGCCTGCACGGCGGCCTCCGACGTCGAGTCCAGCGCCGCAGTCGCCTCATCCAGAATCACGACCCGCGGCTGCGCCAGCAGCAACCGAGCAATCGTCAACCGCTGCCGCTCACCGCCGGAGAACCGGTAGCCCCGCTCACCGACGACCGTCTCCAGTTGGTCCGGCAACGCGTGGATCAAGTCGTAGAGCCGGGCCCGGCGCAACGCCTCCCACAGGTCGTCCTCGGACGCCTCGGGATTGGCGAGCAGCAGGTTCTCCCGGAGAGTGTCGTGGAACAGGTGCCCGTCCTGCGTCACCATCCCGAGCGTGTCTCGCAGGGACTCCGCCGTCAGGTCACGCACGTCCACTCCACCGAGCTTCACCGACCCCGAGTCCACGTCGTACAACCGGGGGATCAGCTGGGCGATCGTCGACTTGCCGGCGCCGGACGATCCGACCAGCGCCACCATCTGTCCCGGCTCGGCCCGGAACGACACTTCATGCAGTACTTCCTCGCCACCCCGTGTATCCAGCTTCGCCACCTCTTCCAGCGAAGCCAGCGACACCTTGTCCGCTGACGGATAAGCGAACCGCACCTTGGAGAACTCCACCGACACCGGCCCGGCGGGCACCACACCGGCATCCGGCTTGTCCTTGATCAACGGCTCGAGATCCAGCACCTCGAAGACCCGCTCGAAGCTGACCAGAGCGGTCATCACCTCGAGCCGCGCACTCGCCAGCGCGGTCAAGGGGGAGTAGAGCCGGGTCAGCAGCAAGGCCATCGCCACCACGTCACCGGCGTCGAGCTGATTGCGCAGCGCATAGAACCCGCCCAGCCCGTAGACGACCGCCAGCGCAAGCGCCGAGACCAGCGTCAACGAGGTCACGAACACCCACTGCACCATCGCGGTCCGTACGCCGATGTCCCGCACCCGCCGCGCCCGTACGGCGAACTCGTGCGACTCCCGGGCCGGCCGCCCGAACAGCTTGACCAGCGTCGCCCCCGGCGCCGAGAACCGCTCGGTCATCTGCGTGCTCATCGTCGCGTTGTAGTCGGCCGCCTCGCGTTGCAGCCCCGCCAGCCGCGCCCCGATCCGGCGCGCCGGAATGACGAAGACCGGCAGGATGACCAGCGCCAGCAAAGTGATCTGCCACGAGACCCCGAGCATCACGACCAGCGTCAGCACCAAGGTCACCAGATTGCTGACCACGCCGGACAGCGTGTCGCTGAACGCGCGCTGCGCCCCGATCACGTCGTTGTTGAGCCGCGACACCAGGGCACCTGTCCGGGTCCGGGTGAAGAAGGCGATCGGCATCTTCTGGATGTGGTCGAAGACAGCCGTCCGCAGGTCGAGGATCAGTCCCTCGCCGATGCCGGCCGACAACCACCTGGTCAGCAGCCCGACGCCCGCCTCGGCGACCGCGATCAGCGCGATCAGGATCGCCAGCCGTAGTACCAGACCGAACTCCTTGCCGCCGACGATCGCGTTGACGACCTTGCCGGCGAGCACCGGAGTGGCCACCGCGAGGATCGCCGCGCCGATGCTCAGCACCAGGAACAGGATCAGTTGCCGCCGGTGCGGGCGGGCGAAGGCGAGGATCCGCTTCAGCGTCACCTTGGAGAACGGACGTTTCTCGTCCTGGGCGTGCATGGCGTGGTACATCGAGTTCCACGCGGTCATTTCCATACTCACGGTGTGGCTCCGGTGTCGAGGACTTGAGAAGGACGATGATCCTCCCGACCACCGACAGTTTCGAACCGTAGAACCTCAACATTGCTAGAGGTCAAGCTCCCCGCCCCTGTAGATCCAGTATGCCGTACGAAAATACCTGGCCGAGTCTAACCATCCGGCACAAGGCGTCGACACCGGATTAATGCAGTTGTGAGTGAGTGCTCACTCAGTTAGTGTCGATCGGGTGAGTCCACGAGCAACCCCGTTGCCCCCCGACGAGCGCCGCGCGGCCATCGTCGCGGCGACCATGCCCTTGCTGGAGAAGTACGGCGTCGATGTCAGCACCCGGCAGATCGCCGAGGCGGCCGGCGTCGCGGAAGGCACGATCTTCCGCGCCTTCGGCAGCAAGGACGCGCTCATCGACGCCACCTTCAAGACCGCGTTCGACGTCGAGCCGTTCCTGGCGGAGCTGGCCGGGGTCGACCGGCTGCTGCCGCTGCGGGAGCGGATGATCGCCGCCGTCGAGATCTCGCAGAGCCGGCTGAGCAAGGTCTTCAAGCTCTTCATGGCGATGCGGATGCACCAACGGCCGGACTGGAAGGGCGCGCCCGAGGAGCGGGACAAGGCGCGCGCCGACGGTCTGCGCGCCGACGCCGCCTTCGCCGACCTGCTGAAACCCGACGCCGACCAGTTGCGGCTGACGCCCGACGAGGTCGTCCACCGGCTGCGGCTGATGACGTTCGCCGCCACCCACCCACTGATTTCGGACGGTCGGACCATGACCGCCGAGGAGATCGTCGACTTCGCGCTCGACGGTGTCCGCATCCACGAACCCGGGGACCGCTGATGCTACTTCGCCTGTTGCGTACGCACTTACGGCCGTACGCCGGCAACCTGTCCATGGTGGTCGTCCTGCAGTTGATCGGGACGGTCGCCTCTCTCTACCTGCCCAGCCTGAACGGCAAGATCATCGACAACGGGGTCGCCAAGGGCGATACCGGCTACATCGTCCGCAACGGCGGCTGGATGCTGGGCATCAGCCTGGCGCAGATCATCTGTACGGTCGCGGCCGTCTACTTCGGCGCGAAGACGGCCGCCCTGTTCGGCCGTGACGTCCGCGCGGCGGTGTTCCACCGGGTCGGCGAGTTCTCGGCCCGTGAGGTCAACCAGTTCGGTGCGCCGACGCTGATCTCGCGGAGTACGAACGACGTCACCCAGGTACAGATGCTGGTCGTTACGACCTGCACGATGCTGGTCGCGGCGCCGATCACGATGATCGGCGGCATCTTCATGGCGGTCCGCGAGGACGCCGGCCTGTCCTGGCTGGTGGCCGTCGCCGTCCCCTTGCTGGCGGCGTCGATCGGGCTGATCGCCAGCCGGATGGTGCCGCAGTTCCGCAAGATGCAGGTCAACATCGACTCGGTCAACCGGGTGCTGCGCGAGCAGATCTCCGGCATCCGGGTGGTCCGGGCCTTCGTCCGCGAGCCGCACGAGACGCAGCGCTTCGGCGAGGCCAACACCAACGTCACCAACACCGCCATCTCGGCCGGCCGGCTGATGGCGCTGGTCTTCCCGGTCGTGATGCTGATCCTGAACATGTCCACCGTCGCGGTGCTCTGGTTCGGCGCGTCCCGGGTGGAGAGCGGCGCGATGCTGGTCGGTCAGCTGACCGCGTTCATCAGCTACCTGATCCAGATCCTGTTCTCGGTGATGATGGCGACCTTCGTGCTGATCATGGTGCCGCGCGCCGCCGTCTGCGCGGACCGGATCACCGAAGTACTGGACACTGAGTCCTCGGTCCGCCCACCGGTCACGCCGATCAAGAACTTCATCGGCCACGGCGAGCTGGTCTTCGACGACGCGACCTTCCAGTACCCGGGCGCGGCCGAGCCCGTACTACGAGACGTCACCTTCACCGCGTCGCCGGGCCAGACGACGGCCATCATCGGCAGCACCGGTGCGGGCAAGACGACTCTGCTCTCGCTGGTACCGCGCCTGTTCGACGCCACTGACGGGCGGGTGCTGGTCGACGGCATCGACGTCCGCGACATCGAGCCCGAGGCGCTGTGGGAGCGGATCGGACTGGTCCCGCAACGTCCGTACCTGTTCTCCGGCACCGTCGCGAGCAACCTGCGCTACGGCAACCCCGACGCCACCGACGAGGAGCTCTGGGAGGCGCTGGAGATCGCCCAGGGCAAGGACTTCGTCGAGTCGATGGCCCTCGGCCTCGAGGCGCCGATCTCGCAGGGCGGGACGAACGTGTCCGGTGGTCAGCGGCAGCGGCTGGCGATCGCCCGGGCGCTCGTCCGCAAGCCCGAGATCTACCTGTTCGACGACTCGTTCTCGGCGCTCGACCTGTCCACCGACGCCCGGCTCCGGGCCGCGCTGCGACCGGTCACCGCCGAGGCGTGCGTGGTGATCGTCGCGCAGCGGGTGTCCACGATCATCGACGCCGATCAGATCGTCGTGCTCGAGGACGGCGCGATCGTCGGCAAGGGCAGCCATCAGGAACTACTCCAGACTTGTCCGACGTACGTCGAGATCGTGGAGTCCCAGCGGTCCGCGGAGGAAGCAGCATGACCGATCAGACCGTGGTAGAGACCCCCGGCGAGGACCAGCCGGCCGAGACGGTCAAGGCGACCGAGCGCCCGACGACCGGGCGCGCCTTCGGACCTCCCGGCGGCATCCCGGGGGACAAGTCGATGAACTTCGTCCCGTCCGCCAAGCGGCTGCTCCGGCGGCTGCGGCCGCACCGGCTGCAGGTGGGCGGGGTGATCCTGCTGGCGATCGCCAGCGTCGGGCTGTCGGTGATCGGGCCGAAGATCCTCGGTCGCGCCACCGACATCATCTTCGCCGGCGCGATCGGCAAGCTGCTGCCCAAGGAGCAGACCAAGCAACAGCTGATCGACCAGCTCCGCGCCTCCGGCGACAACCGGAAGGCCGACCTGCTCGGCGGGATCGACCTGATCCCCGGCGTCGGGATCGACTTCGATGCCCTGCGCAACGTGTTGATGCTGGTGCTGGCCCTGTACGTCGGCTCGTTCCTGCTGTCGTGGATGCAGGGCTTCATCCTGAACGGCGTGGTCCAGCGGACCGTGTTCGAGCTGCGCTCCGAGGTGGAGGACAAGCTCAACCGGCTGCCGCTGAGCTACTTCGACGGCGCGCCCCGCGGTGAGCTGCTGAGCCGGGTCACCAACGACATCGACAACATCTCGACCAGCCTGCAGCAGACGCTGAGCCAGTTGCTCACCTCACTGCTGACGGTGATCGGCGTGATCACGCTGATGTTCGTGATCTCGCCGGTACTGGCCCTGATCGCGCTCGTCACGGTGCCGATCTCGATGATCCTGACCGCTGTCATCGCGAAGCGTTCACAGGGCCGGTTCGTCGCCCAGTGGCGGCACACCGGCGCGCTGAACGGCCAGATCGAGGAAGCCTTCACCGGCCACGAGCTGGTCAAGGTGTTCGGCCGGCAGAAGGAGATCGAGGCGAGCTTCGCGCAGAAGAACGAGGAGCTGTACCAGGCCTCGTTCGGGGCGCAGTTCATCTCCGGCCTGATCATGCCGACGATGATGTTCATCGGGAACCTGAACTACGTGGTGATCGCGGTGCTCGGCGGGCTGCGGGTCGCCAACGGCTCGATGTCGCTGGGCGACGTCCAGGCGTTCATCCAGTACTCCCGTCAGTTCACCCAGCCGCTCACCCAGGTGGCGTCGATGGCGAACCTGCTGCAGTCCGGCGTCGCGTCGGCCGAGCGGGTGTTCGAAGTACTGGACGCCGTGGAGCAGGTGCCGGAGGACAAGGTTCCGGCCAAGCTGAACGACTCGCATGGCCGGGTCGAGTTCGAGCACGTGTCGTTCTCGTACTCCGCGGACAAGCCGCTGATCACCGACCTGAGCCTGGTCGCCGAACCGGGCCAGACCGTCGCGATCGTCGGCCCGACCGGCGCCGGCAAGACCACACTGGTCAACCTGATCATGCGGTTCTACGAGCTGAACGGCGGCCGGATCACGCTCGACGGCGTCGACATCACCGAGCTGACCCGGCACGACCTGCGCCGGCGGATCGGGATGGTGCTGCAGGACACCTGGCTGTTCGGCGGCACGATCCGGGACAACATCCTGTACGGCAACCTGAACGCGACCGAGGAGGACATGCTCGCCGCCGCCAAGGCGACGTACGTCGACCGCTTCGTGCACAGCCTGCCGGACGGCTACGACACGGTCATCGACGAGGAAGGCAGCAACGTCAGCGCCGGAGAGAAGCAGCTCCTCACCATCGCCCGCGCCTTCCTGTCCGACCCGCAACTGCTCATCCTCGACGAGGCCACCAGCTCGGTCGACACCCGCACGGAGGTCCTGGTCCAACGCGCCATGGCCGCCCTGCGCTCCGACCGCACCAGCTTCGTGATCGCCCACCGCCTCTCCACCATCCGCGACGCGGACCTGATCCTGGTGATGGAGAACGGCTCCATCGTCGAACAAGGCACCCACGCCCAGCTCCTGGCCGTCGACGGCGCCTACGCCCGCCTCTACAACGCCCAGTTCAGCGGCGCGGTCGCCAAACTCGACGACGAACTGGCCGCCATCCCGGCCCCGGTCCCCGCCGGCCCCCCGGCCCGCTGGGACGAAGACGAAACCGAGGAGAACTTCACACCCTGACCGAGCCTGGCCTTTCTGGGCGGGGATGCCGGCTCGGCGTCCCCGCCCAGGGCGGCCGGCCCTGTGGATAACTCCCGACGCGGTGTCGCCATCCATGAGGTACTTGAGGCATGGCGATGGAACCCGGGGAATCCACCTCCGACCGCGGCGACCTGGCAGCCCGCCGCGTCGCCGCGAAGCTGGGCATAGTCGATGACGGCGACATCCAAACCCTGCGTGACGCCTACAACGTTGCGTACGATCTTCCGGCGGCCCTGATCGTCAGGGTCGCCGACGACATGCTGGCCGATCTACGGTCAGACATCGGCTCCCGGCGTACCGACCGGGTTGTCGCTCTCGGGCGAGACGGGCACAGTCTCGCGATCGCCATGGCACGCCTCGACGGACGCTTCTTCCGGCGACACTGCTCGAACATCGTCGTGTCGCGCGCGTTGGTGGAGAACGCGCTGCAGGATCTCGAGCATCACCTCGGGCGGGAGTTTCCGCAGGTCCAGGGCTTTCGGCGGGTCGCCTCCCGGGTCGATCCGGCGGACACGGTCGGTGGCTTGCGAGTGCTGAGCGACTACCTGCAGCGGCATCGGATTCCGGTGGGCCGGCCGGACAGCCGGGTCACCGTGTTCGACACCAGTTTCAAGGGCACCGTGCAAGAGTTGCTCTCGGCAACGTATCCGGAGACGACCTTCAACGGCAGGTACGCGTTTCTGGGGGAGTCGCCGCATGATCCGCATCCGGGCAGCAAGAAGGGCTACGAGGTGCATCTGAGCGCGGCGCAGACGCGGCAGGGTAAACCGTTCTACGTGTTGCCGGCGGACGAGTCGAAGACTTTCGCGCATCAGCTTGCGATCAACAGCATCGAGGAGCAGTTCGACGGCCCGATGACCAGTCCGGTGCGGATCGGCGCAGGAGGGCCCGCGCAGACGGGGCAACGCAACGCTCCCGAGCTACTCACGGGCTTGAGTCGAGGACGCATCTCTGCGCGGCTTCAGGGATTGCGGGTACGGGAGGGCGTGAAGGTGGTGAACCTCCTGGCGGTCGCCGGCCGTGCGCAGGATGCTGCCTCGGCTCGGGACGCGGGCCGGGAGTACCGCCCTCGCCTGGAGCACGACGCGCTCCGGTACCGTGCCGAGATCAGGGCATGGATCAGCGGCGGCGAGACCGATCCGCGGCTGAAGGAGTTTCTCGACTCGTTCGTCCGTCGCGGCGACAAGCAGCATGCCGAGCTGCTGCAGCGGACGCTGGACAGTGTGCGGGCGCCGGCCGCCGATGGCGCCGCGATCTGGGCCGCCTACGACCGCTGTGGCAGCGACGATGACAAGCGGGTCTTCGTACAGAATGTTCTCAGCTCAGCACAACCACGCGGAGGTATGGATGGGCGGCAGCCGGAGCGACCGGGGTCCGGGCGGCGAGTGGATGGCGCTCGCGGGGCTGGGCGAGAGCTTTGAGGAGTTCGGTGAGGTCGCCGACGCGCTGATCGAGGGCGGGCCTCCGCCCGCGGTAGGGCCGGCAGCCATCTCGCGCGCGCCGATGATCATCGATACCGATGCCGGCGGCGATCCGGATGACGCGGTGGCGTTGGTGGCCGCGGCCCGGAGGGTGCCGGAGTTGAAGCTGGTGATCACTAGTGACGAGTTCGGTGGAGAGCGGGCTCGGTTTGTCAGGCATCTGCTCGATGTGGTGGGGCGGGCGGATGTGAAGGTGGTCGCCGGATCGGATCTGGGGAACAGCCGGTTGTACTTCGTGGATGGGTTGTTTCCGCCGGATGTGCCGAAGCAGGACGGCTCGGTGGTCGCAGCGGTGGCTGAGGTCTGTGACGCCACGGCGGGGCCGATTCGATGGGTTGGAATGGGGCCGTTGTCGAACCTGGCGACGCTGCAGGCGGAGCGGCCGGAGCTGGTTGCTCGCCTGGTGGTGACGCAGATGGGTGGGGCGATCGTCTACCGGGATCCATCGCGGGCCGAGCACAACTTCCGGGTCGACGTGGGCGCGGTGGTTCGGATGCTGCCGGTCCTCGAGCCTTGGCAGCCGACATTTGTCGTGTCCGACGTGACGTTCAATCCGGCGATCGAGATCACCCCGGAGACCACGATCTACCAGCGCTGGACGGATCTGGACGCACCACTGTGGGCGCGGATCCTGCGAGCGCATTCCGATCGCTGGATGGAGCGGTACCCGGGATCGATGCAGCACGACGGCCTGACGCTCGCAGCCGCGATGCTCTGGCCAGGTATCCGCTTCGCCCGCGAGCGAGTCACCCTCGACGAGATCGGCCGGATGAGCCGAAGCGAGCCGGGTACCGAGATCACCATGTCAACCAGCGTCGACTACCCGGCATTCATGAACTGGCTCGACGCCGCATTACACGCCCCGGGCTAGGCGGCGTACTGCCAGTTCGGCCAGGAGGGCGGCGGCGTCGGGGAGGACGGAGTCGTCGAAGTCGGCCAAGGGGGAGTGGTTGTCGGCTGCCGTTTCGGGGTCGGGGGCGGCGCAGGCGCTGAGGTTGACGTAGGCGCCGGGGACCTCGTTGAGGACGTAGGACATGTCTTCGGCGCCGCACTCGGCGTGGGCGCGTTCGCGGAAGCGGTCGTGGCCGAACAGGTCGACGATCGCCTGGCGGGCGAAGACGTACTCCGCTTCGTCGTTGACGGTGACCGGGTAGCCGACGCGGTAGTTCGCCTCGACGGTCAAGCCGTGGGCCGCGGCGATGTGCTCGACCAGCCGGACGCTCGACTCCTGGACCTTCGCCTGCGCCTCGACCGAGAAGCTGCGGATGGTCGCGTCGAAGAACGCATCGTCGGGAATGATGTTCTCCTTGGTGCCGCCGGCGATCTTGCCGACCGTCAGCACGATCGGGTCGAACACGTCGAACTGCCGGGTCACCATCGTCTGCAGCGCGCCGACGATCTCGCACAGCACCGGGATCGGGTCCTTGCCGCGATAAGGCTCCGAGCCGTGCGCACCGGCGCCGACCACGCGCACACTCAGCTGATCAGCGGCCGCCATCAACGGCCCCGCCTTGCTGTTCCACACGCCAAGCGGGTCGCCCGCCGACTGGACATGCAGGCAGTACGCCGAATCGACGCGCCGCCCGGCCGCCTCCAGCAGGCCCTCGCGGATCATGATCGGTGCCCCGCCCGTGGTCTCCTCACCCGGCTGGAACATGAAGATGACATCGCCGGCCAACTCGGAGCGCAGCTCGTGCAGGATCTTCACCGCGCCCACCAGACCAGCCACGTGCAGGTCGTGGCCGCAGGCGTGCATCAACCCGGCATGCGTCGACTTGAACGGCACGTCCACCCGCTCCGTCACGGGCAGCGCGTCCATGTCGCCACGCAGCAGCACGACAGGACCGGGGCCGGCGCCACCTCGTAGTACGGCGGTGACCGAGGACAGCTCCTTGCCCAGTGTGATCTCCAGGTCGAGACCCTCGAGCGCCTGCAGGATCAGGCCCTGGGTCTTGGGGAGATCGAGGTCGTACTCCGGCACCTGGTGCAGAGCACGACGCAAGTCGATGATGCTCTCGCCGTACTTCCCGGCGAGCTCGACCGTGCGACTCATGCCTTCGGCCCGAGGTTGAGCGCGGACATCACGCGCTGGGCGCTGCCGCCGAGCTCGAGCAGTTCGACCAGGTCGAGCCACTTCTCCGGGTCGTGCACCTGCGTCGGCATCGTCGCGTCGAAGGTGCCCACCGGTGCGTCCTTGGCGACCGCTACGACCTTCGGCGCGACGTCGAGGTAGTCGCTCGCGTCGAGGATCTTGCGCTTGACGCCCGGCGCCATCGGCGTACTCGGGTCGGCCGCGGCCAGCCGGATCGCGGCGAGGTCCCCGTACGCCGTGACCAGCGACGCGGCCGTCTTCTCGCCGACCCCCTTGACGCCGGGCAGCCCGTCGGACGCGTCCCCACGGAGGGTCGCGTAGTCGGCGTACCGGTTGGCGGGGATCTCGTACTTCGCGAGCAGCGCCTTCTCGTCGTACACGTCCGCCCGGCCGACCCCCTTCGCCGCGGTGTAGATGATCCGGATCCCGCGCGAGTCGTCGATCAACTGGAACAGGTCGCGGTCGCCGGTGACGACGTCGACCGGCATCGTCGCCTGGTGCGAGAGCGTCCCGATCACGTCGTCGGCCTCATGGTCGGGCGCGCCGACGATGGCGATGCCGAGCGCGTCGAGGCAGGCGCGGATGTACGGCACCTGCACCTCGAGCCGGTCCGGCACGTCCTCGACCTGCACCCCGCCCGTGGCGACGAACTCGACCCGCTGCGCCTTGTACGACGGAATCAGCGCGACCCGCCACGACGGCCGCCAGTTGTCGTCCCAGCACGCGACCAGATGGGTCGGCCGATGGTTGTCCACCAGCCGCGCGATGAAGTCGAGCAGCCCGCGGATCGCGTTGGTCGGCGTACCGTCCGCGGCCTTCATCGTGTCCGGCACCCCGAAGAACGCACGGAAGTACAGGGACGCCGTATCCAGCAACATCAACCTCTCAGCCATGCCGCCGATGCTTTCACATCCCGGGCCCGCTCCGGGCCGGCGCTGGGCGCCTGCTGCTGGGGAACGGTTTCTCAGAGTAAGGTCTGCGCATGGAGGACCTGGATCGCAAGATTGTCGCGTTGCTCGCTTCTGATGGGCGGATGAGCTTCACCGACCTGGGGAAGGCGACCGGGTTGTCGACGTCGGCGGTGCATCAGCGGGTCAAGCGGCTGGAGCAGCGCGGCATCATCTTGGGGTATGCGGCAACCATCGACCACACCGCGCTCGATCTGCCGTTGACCGCGCTGATCTCGATCCGGCCGATCGACCCATCCCAGCCGGACGACTCGCCGGAGCGGCTGCGGGAGGTTCCGGAGATCGAGTCCTGCTACTCGGTGGCCGGCGACTCCAGCTACATCCTGATCGTCCGGGTCGCGACGCCGTACGCGCTGGAGCAGTTGCTGGCCGTCATCCGGGCCCGCGCGAACGTCTCCACCACGACGACGATCGTGCTCAGCACGCCGTACGAGCGCCGCCCACCCGCGCTCTAGTCCTTCTGTGCGAACAGCGACAGGTACTGCCGGCCCGGCTTGTCCCCAGGCTCGACCAGTTCGGCGGTGATCGCGAACCCGGCGTCCCGGACCACCTCGACAAGCCGGTCCACAGGCTGGATGAACGACTCGTACGAGACCGGAATGCCGCCGTAGCCCTCGGTCGGCTTGCGGTGTTCCTCCACGCCCGCGTGGCTCCCGATGAGCAACCGGCCGCCCGGCGACAGGATCCGGTGGAATCCGGCGAAGACGCCAGGCAGCTCTGCAGGCGGCAGATGATGGATCGAATACCACGCGATCAACCCCCGCAACGAGCCGTCATCCAGCTCGAGCGACGTCATCGACCCCACGTCGAACTGCAGCGACGGGTACGCCGTACGCGCGATCTCCACCATCCGCGGCGACAGATCGATCCCGCTGATGTCCACCCCGAGCGACGCCAGATAGCTCGTGATGTGGCCCGGCCCGCACCCGATCTCCGCCACCGGCCCATCGACCAGCTCCGCGAACGCCCCGAGCATCGCCCGCATCATCGGCAGCCCTTCGAGCTTGCCCGCGATGAACTCCGCGTAGTTCTCGGCGACAGCGTCGTACGACGCCCTGGTGGCGGCAAGAAGATCGGTCACGCCGTGAGGCTAACCACCCAAGGGGCTAGTCCGCCTCTCGCTGGTGCTCGGTGCCGGTGTCGAAGAAGGTGTCGAGGTAGGGCTCGGGGGCGAGTGGGCTGCTGCGGATCAGGGAGTAGACCTCGGTGCCTTGCAAGATCTGGGTGACGTCGTCGCCCAGGTAGAAGCACTGGGCCAGGCCGAGGTAGGCCCAGTCGGTGTCCTCGATGTAGTCGAGGGCCTCGTTCTCGGCCAGTGCGATCGCCGCGTCGAAGTCGTCCGCGCGCCAGAGCGTGATCCGCTCCTCGTACGGCCCCTCGTCCGGCCCCGTCCCCGCCGGTATGCCGTTCAGCTGGAAGATGCAGCGAACGCTGTACCACCCCATCGAACCCACCCCCAATTCCCCTGTCCGACGACACTAGCGCCTCCGCCCCATTCCCTGCCGGGAATTGCCGCGCAGATCGCCGCGCCGAAGGATTGCGGGCATGACCGAGACGATGAAGAGCTACCACGTGACCGCGGGCCAGGGGATCGGCGAACTCGAGACCAGGCAGCGGCCCATACCTGAGCCCGGCCCCGGCGAGGTGCTGGTCCGGATGCGGGCCGGCGCGCTCAGCCTGCGTGAACTGAAGGTCCTCGAAAACGACTACCCGCTGCCGATCACGCCCGGCGTCGTCGCCGGCTGCGAAGGTGTCGGCGAGGTCGTCGCGCTCGGCGATGGGGTCCGCCGCGTCAAGGTCGGCGCACGCGTCGCGGCCTCCGTCTTCCCGCAGTGGATCGACGGCCCGTTCCAGTTCGAGTACGCCGCCCAGCTCGGCTCATCCCTCGACGGCGTCTTCACCGAGTACGCCGTACTGCCCGAATCCGGCGTCGTCCCGATCCCCGAGCACCTCTCGTACGACGAAGCCGCCGCCCTCCCGCTGATCGGCCTGACCGCCTGGAACGCGTTGACGGGCGGCCAGGGCCTTCGAGCAGGGGAGACCGTACTGACCCTCGGCACCGGCGCCGTCAGCCTCCTCGCCATCCAGCTCGCGAAGCTGGCGGGCGCAGACGTTTTCGCCACCTCGTCCAGCCCGGCGAAGACCGACCGCCTGAAGGCCCTCGGCGCGAACGCCGTCGTCGACTACAGCAAGAACCCGAACTGGTCCGAAGAGGTCCGGGCCCTCACCGGCCAGCGCGGCGTCGACCACGTGATCGACGTCGCGGGCGTCCTCGACCAGTCCGTCAGGGCAGTCGCCCAAGGCGGCGAGGTCACCCTGGTCGGCGCCAGCCAAGGCAAGGCCGCCAACGCGGAACCGTTGTCAGCAGCAACGATCTTCCGCTCGGGCGCCACCCTCCGCCCGATGGCGGTAGGCAGCCGCCGCCAGCACCTCGAGCTCAACCGCGCCGTCGAGTCCACCGCGATGCGCCCACTCATCGACCGAGTCTTCACCTTCGACGACCTCCCCGAAGCCCTCCAGTACTACCGCACCGGCACCCCCTTCGGCCGAGTCATCATCAGCCACAACTGACCCGCCCCCGGGCGATCATTGAGCGGAGGCGCGACACACTCCACACCGTGCCGGACAGGTACGGGGCATGACGAATCCTTCCCGCGGTCCCGATCGAGAGGCCCGGTTCACCGCGCTGTACGAGGCGGCCTACGCGGACCTGATCCGGTTCGCCCGGCGGCGGGCGCATCCCACGCACGCCGACGACATCGTCGCGGAGGCGTTCCTGGTCGCCTGGCGCCGGCTGGACGACGTACCGGACGGAACGCTGGATGCCCGCGCGTGGCTGTTCGGGATCGTCCGGCACACGATGCTGAACGCCCGCCGCGGCGCCGAACGTCAGCAAGCACTCGCCGTACGACTGGCCGAGACGACCGTGGCACCACCAGGCGGCGATGCCGATCTCGTAGCCGCCCAGCTCGACCTCAAGACCGCCTGGAACCAGCTCTCGGCCGTCCACCAGGAGGCGCTCGCGCTGTCCGTCCTGGAGGACCTGGCCGCGCCTCAAGCGGCAGTGGTCCTCGGCATCTCGCCGGTGGCCTTCCGGCTACGCCTCAGCCGCGCCCGGCGTGCTTTGCGCCTTCAGCTCGGCCACCTCCCGCGAACAGCTCCCGCCGCCGCGGGGATCCCCGAAGGGCAGACCTCATGAGCCGCATCGACGAACTGGCCGTCCTGAAGACCCTCGACCCGGCCGCCGGAGACGTAGACCTGTACTGCCCGCGTGCGCTGACCGACCTCGAGCGCATCCTCGCCACTGATCCCACGCTGAAAACAAGTAAAGGAAGGAAGAAGGGGTGGCGGAGTCGCAGGCGGCTGGGCGCGGCCATCGGCGTCGTTGCTGCGACGACGGCGATCGCTTTCGTCGTGCCGTCGCTGGTTGGCGGCGATCAGGCGATCGCCAACTGGACTGCCGACCCAACCACCCTCTCGGCGGAGGACACCGCGAGGGCTGCGGCGACCTGCCGCACCAAGATGGTCGAGAGCGGTGCCCGGTACGGCGGAATGGATGCGGACGAGCAGGCCGCCCTGTCGGCGGCGACCGTCGCGATCTCGGAGCGGCGCGGGCCTTGGTCCCTGGTGGTACTGACCGGTCGTAGCGGGGTGAACGCCCTCTGCATCGATGACCGGATCGAGCCTGGTTCGCGGTGGTTCATGGGTTCCTCCGGTTCGGTCACGGAATACCCCGGCCGTCGTGAACTCCAGGTCAACAGTTTCGGGACCAGCTTCTTGGACGGAAGAGTGTTGTCGCTCATCGACGGCCTCGCCGGACGCGACGTCGTCGGGGTCTCCTACAACAGCCGGACCCACGGAAAGGTGAAGGGGACAGTGGCTGGGGGCCGTTTCGTGCTGTGGTTGCCCGGCAAGGACATGGAGCATGCCATCGACGTCGGCGTACTGCTGCAGGTGACCTACCGGGACGGCAGTACGGCCACCGTGAAGCTGCCCTGAGGGTGCCCTTCCGCTGGTGCCGTCATCCCCTGTGGAACGGCACCAGCGGAAAGCCGAGGGTCAGTTGATCTGGAGGAGTTTCTGGGCCTCGGCGGCCTCACGGGACGCGGCGGCCTGCTTCTCGGCCTGGGCGAGCGAGTCGCCCGCGTGCTGCTTCCACCAGTCCTGGCCCTCGACGGGGAGCGTGTCGATCGGGTCGTAGTACTCGTAGGTGCGGTTCAACGCCTCCGGGTCCTGCTGCTCGATCCCGGTGCGGTAGTTCTTCTTCCAGTACGAGATGCCGCGGACCTCGTCGTACTCCGACAACTGGTGCACCCAGCGCTTACCGACGTACGGGACGTCGCAGACGATGCGGGGAGTCGCGAAGCCGGGCAGGTAGCCGAGGATCCCGTGCTGCAGGTGCTGGGCATCCTTGACGGAGACCCGCCAGTGCTCGGAGAACGGGATCATGTCGCACATGTAGAAGTAGTACGGCGTGATGGTCGCGCCGTCGAGGAGTGCGAAGCACAGGTCGAGCAACTGCGGCACGGAGTCGTTGACCCCGCGCATGAGCACGCCCTGGTTGCGGACGTCACGCAGACCGGCCTCGAACATCGCCTTGGTCGCCTCGGCCACCAGCGGCGTCACCGACTGGGCAGCGTTCACGTGGGTGTGCATCGCGATCATCACGCCGCGCTTGCGGCCCAGCTGGGCGACCCGCTCGACGCCGGCCCGGACGTCGTCCGACAGCCAGTGCTGCGGCATCCCCATCAGCGCCTTGGTGGCGAGCCGGATGTCGCGGATGTTCTCGATCTCCAGCAGGCTGGTCAGGAACGACTCCAGCCGCGGCCAGGGCATGTTCGCCACGTCGCCGCCCGACACCACGACGTCGCGGACGCCGGGGGAGCGGCGCAGGTAGTCGAGCATGTCGTCCAGCCGCTGCTGCGGCTTGATGGTGAACTTCAGCTTCTCGATCACCGGGGTCGAGTTCCCGACCAGGTCCATCCGCGTGCAGTGGCCGCAGTACTGCGGGCACGTCGGCAGGATCTCCGCCAGAACCTTGGTCGGGTACCGGTGGGTCAACCCCTCCGTGGCCCACATCTCGTGCTCATGCAGTGAGTCCCTCGTCGCGTGCGGGTGGGACGGCCAGTCAGCGCGGCGGTCGCTGAACATCGGCAGCATGTAGCGGCGAACCGGATCGGCGTAGAACGCCTCGGTGTAGTCGTGCCCGGCGGCAGCGCCGGCCGGAACGATCGTGTTGAGCATCTGCGGCGGCAGCAGCATCGACATCGTCGCGCGCTCGGCCTGGTCGCGGCTCAGGTCCTCGTAGGCGCGCTCCTCGAGCAGGTCGCCCATCACGTCACGCAACTGCTTCACGTTCTTCACGCAGTGCGAGCGCTGCCACTGCACCGAGCGCCACTCCTCGGCGGTGGTGTCCTTGAAGCCCGGCATCCGGGTCCAGTCAGGCTCGATCAGGTCGGCCCGACGGTACGCGTACGGCTGCCCGTTCTGTTCGGCAACAGCAAGCTCCGGGCTGATCAAATCGGTCACGAGTCCTCCTGGGGGCTCAACGACGGTGTCGGTCTCATGTGAGGATAGCGATAGAACTTATGGTAGATCCATTAGAACACCGCAAGATTTCCCTTGAAGGAGCGCTCGTGCCGGATACTACTGCCTCCCCGGTCGGTCTGCACCGGGTCCTGGAGCCGCTCGGCGTGCTGCCGCAGGCTGCGCAGCGACTCGATTCGCGGGCGGAGATCTGGCCGGACGAGGTGCGGATCTCGGTCGAGCGGCTGAACCTGGACGCCGCGTCGTACCGGCAGCTGGCCGGGGCGCACGACGGCGACGGTGAGGCGGTCAAGCAGTCCGTACTGCGGATCGTCGCCGAGCGCGGCAAGATGCAGAACCCGGTCACCGGCTCGGGCGGCATGCTCGTCGGCACCGTCGACGAGGTCGGCCCGGAGTCGCCGCTCGGTGTCGCCAAGGGTGACCGGGTCGCCACCCTCGTGTCGCTGACGCTGACCCCGTTGCAGATCACCGACGGGCTGGCGGACTGGGACGGTCGCAGCGAGCAGGTGCCGGCCAAGGGGCACGCGATTCTCTTCGCCCGGTCGATCGTCGCGAAGCTCCCGGACGATCTGGTTCCGGAGCTCTCGCTGGCGGTCATGGACGTCTGTGGAGCACCCGCGCTGACCGCTCGCGTGGTGCGCTCATATGTCGACAAAGGCATAAAGCCTGTCGTGTCAGTAATTGGCGGCGCAGGTAAGTCGGGCTCGCTCTCGCTGGCCGCTGCCCGCGATGCCGGCGCCGCCCGGACGATCGGCATCGTCCCGTTCCAGGCCGAGGCCGGCAAGCTCGAGAAGGCCGGCCTGGCCGACGCCGTCGCCCTTGCTGATGCCCGTGACCCGGTAGCTCTCTTGAAGGCTGTCGAACAAGCCGGCGGACCCGCTGACGTGACGGTCGTCTGTGTCGACGTGCCGGGGTGCGAGCACGGTGCCGTGCTGTCGACGAAGGCCGGTGGGACCGTCATCTTCTTCTCGATGGCGACCTCCTTCTCCGCCGCCGCGCTCGGCGCTGAGGGACTGGCGGCCGACGTGACGATGCTGGTCGGCAACGGGTACGTTCCCGGCCACGCGGAGTACGCGCTGACGCTGTTGCGGGACGAGCCGGGTGTCCGTGAATTGTTCGAGGGCAGGCTGGCGGAGGATTAACCCCGTGCGCACACTTCTGACGAACGGTTCCGTCTACTCACCCGCCGATCCCCACGCCACCGCGATCGCCTTCGACGACGGTGTCGTCACCTGGCTCGGCGACGACATCAGCGCCGCCTCCTACGCGAACGGCGCCGATGAGGTCATCGACCTGCAGGGCAAACTCGTCGCGCCCGCGTTCGTCGACGCGCACATCCACACCGCGCAGACCGGCGCCCTGCTCACCGGCCTCGACCTCACCGGTACGGCGAACCTCGCCGCAGCCCTCGACCGCCTCGCCACCTTCGCCGCCGACCTCGGACCGGACGCCGTCATCGACGGCTCCGGCTGGGACGAGACGAAGTGGCCCGAGCACCGCCCGCCGACCTCCGAAGAACTGGACCGCGCCGCCGGCGGCCGGCGCGTCTACCTCTCGAGAGTCGACGGCCACTCCGGCGTCATCTCGTCCTCCCTCGCCGCAGCGGTTCCGAACCTGAAGAACCAGGCCGGCTACGACGCCACCGGCCGAGTGGAACGCGACGCCCATCACGACGTCCGCGACGCCTTGAGCGAGCTGGTCGGTCCCGAGCAACGCCTCGCCGATTCGCGCGCAGCAGTCAAGGCAATGGCCGAGCGCGGCGTCGGCGCCTTCCACGAGATGGCCGCCCCGCACATCGGCCCTCTGTGGGAGCTGCCGCTCGTCCGCCAGGCCGCCGGCGAATTGGGGCTCTCGGCAACCTTGTACTGGGGCGAGCCCGGCGTCTTCGACAACGTCACCACGTACGGCCTGGCCGGTTTGGCGGGCGACCTCAACGCCGACGGTGCCCTCGGCTCGCGCACGGCCGCGTTGCGTGCGCCGTACGAGGACCTGGCCGATCATCGCGGCCACGCCTATCTCACCGCCGAGCAGATCGCCGAGCACGTGATCGCCTGCACCGAGAAGAACATCCAGGCAGGCTTCCACTGCATCGGCGACCTGGCGCTCGACAACATCGCGCGCGGCTTCGAGTTGGCTGCCGAGAAGGTCGGCGTCCAGGCACTCGTGGCCGCACGGCACCGGCTCGAACACGTCGAGATGGTCGACGACGCGGCCATCGCCACCCTCGCCCGCTGCGGAGTCGTCGCCAGCGTCCAGCCGATGTTCGATCGCCTCTGGGGCGGACCGAGCGACATGTACGCCGAACGCGTGGGCGACCGTTGGTCGGGCATGAACCCATTCGGTTCGCTGGCCCGCTCGGGCGTAGTACTGGCGTTCGGATCCGACTCGCCCGTGACCGAGGTCGGCCCCTGGGAAGCGGTGCGGGCAGCCGCCTTCCACCACGAGCCCGGCCAGCGAATCACCGTCCGAGCCGCCTTCGCCGCTCACACCCGAGGCGGCTGGCGAGCGGCGGGCATCGACGACGCCGGCGTACTCGCACCGGGAACCGCAGCGACCTATGCGGTCTGGGAGAGCGACGCCGACCTGGTTGTGCAGACCCCGGACGACCGGGTTGCCGCGTGGTCGACCGACCCGCGCGCCGGCGTACCGGTTCTGCCGGACTTGAGTGATGAGGCACCCGTACCGACCTGCCGGCGGACCGTAGTAGGCGGTCGTGTCGTGTATGAATCCGAAGGATGGTCATCGTGACCCGTGCAGTGAAGAAGCTCGACCTCGACCCGGTCACCGTGCGCAAAGCACGGAGCCTGGCCCGCAAGGCCGGGCGGCCGATCGTCAACATCGCCAAGCAGCACACGACGGTCTCCGTCGAGCGAGCCGTACTACGCCTGGCCGGCCTGGCCGGAGCCGACACCGAGGGCATCCCGTGGGTGAACCGGCTCGCCGACACTGTCCGGGCCGACGTCGGCCTGGAGCATGGACTCGCGTTGCCGGTCTGGGACGCGTTGCTCCGCGGCGAGGCGGAGGACCTGTCCGTCCTGGCGCAGAAGGCTGCATCCGGGTCGGTGACCTTCCGGTTGCCCGAGGGACGCGACGCCGTACGAGCGCGTGCCGCATCGCGGAAGGCAGCGGCCGCGGGGCTCAAGCTGGTCGACGGGCGGCGGCGTGAGCGCGACCGGTTGATCAAGAAGCACGGCGACCCGGAGCAGCGGCCCTGGATCTACCTGATCGTCGCCACCGGCGACATCTACGAGGACATCCCGCAGGCACAGGCGGCCGCCCGGGCCGGCGCGGACATCATCGCGGTCATCCGCTCGACCGGACAGTCCCTGCTCGACTACGTCCCTGAAGGTGCGACCCGCGAGGGCTTCGCCGGTACGTATGCGACGCAGGAGAACTTCCGCCTGATGCGGGCGGCGCTGGACGAGTCGTCGAGAGAGCTCGGACGCTACATCCGGCTGACCAACTACGCGTCCGGCCTGTGCATGCCGGAGATCGCGACGCTGGCCGGTCTGCAGCGGCTGGACATGATGCTGAACGACTCGATGTACGGCATCCTCTTCCGCGACATCAACCCGATCCGGACCTTCGTGGACCAGCGGTTCAGCCGCCAGATCCACGCCCGCGCAGGGATCATCATCAACACCGGCGAGGACAACTACCTGACCACCGCCGACGCGGTCGACGCCGCGCACACCGTGACGGTGTCGCAGCTGCTGAACGAGTACTTCGCCAAGGAGGCAGGTCTCGAGGACTGGCAGCTCGGGCTCGGCCACGCCTTCGAGATCACGCCCGAGATCCCCGACTCCTTCCGCCTCGAGCTCGCACACGCGATGCTCGCCCGGCAACTGTTCCCGGACGCGCCGCTGAAGTGGATGCCGCCGACCCGGCATATGACCGGCGACGTCTTCCGCGGCTACCTGCTGGACGGCTTCTTCAACCTGGTCGGCGCGATGACCGGCCAGGGCATCCTGCTGGTCGGCATGATGACCGAGGCGGTCGTCACTCCGTGGATCTCCGACCGTGACCTCGCCCTGCAGAACGTCCGCTACGTCTTGGGTGCCGCAGGCAACCTTCACGAGGACTTCCACCCGTCCCCGAACGGCTTCATCGCTCAACGCGCGCGCCAGGTCCTGGGGGAGTCGGTCGAACTGCTGGAACGGATCGTCGACGACGGCCTGCTGAACGCGATCGGCGACGGCACCTTCGGCCTGATGAAGCGCCCGCAGGACGCCGGCCGTGGCCTCGACGGCGTCGCCCGCCGGTCGAGCGAGTACTACAACCCAGCGATCGAGCTCCTCGAGGAGGCACAGTGAGCATCATCCGGCCGTACGGAGACACCACCGGCGACGGGATGGTGCAGATGTCGTTCACGCTGCCGATCCCGCACGACAAGCGCGCCGAGGGCGCGGCGATCCAGCTCGCCAACAAGATGGGGATGGATCCCGCGCTGGTCGTGCACGCCAAGCCGATGGGACCGGACTTCACCTTCTTCGTCGTGTACGGACCGGTGAACCACCTCGTCGACACCGACAAGGTCGAGGTGATCGAGCGCGACTACCCGCTGCTGACGCCGAAGGACGCGAACCTGGCGATCCGCAAGGGCCTGCGCCGCCGGCTGACCGTCGTGGGCGCCTGCATCGGCACCGACGCGCACACCGTCGGCATCGACGCGATCATGAACATCAAGGGATTCGCGGGGGAGAAGGGCCTGGAGTACTACCGGGAGCTGAAGGTGGTCAACCTCGGCGCCCAGGTCGCCGTACCGGAGCTGGTCCGTCGCGCCAAGGCGGAGAAGGCCGACGCGATCCTGGTCTCGCAGGTCGTCACCCAGCGGGAGGCGCACGTGCTCAACACCAAGGAGATGTCGGCCGCCTTCCGCGAGGCGTACGCCGAGGACGCCCGGCCCGTATTGGTTGCCGGTGGCCCCCGTTTCACCGAGGCGATGGCGCCGGAGCTCGGCGTCGACCGGGTCTTCGGCCGCGGTACCACTCCTGGCGAGGTCGCCAGCTATCTCGTCGATGCGCTCGTCACCCGTCGCAAGCACGCAACCGTTCGGAGAAGTGCATGACCAAGGCAACTATCGGCCTGACCGCCACCCACCGCCGCTACGTGCCGTACAGCCACGCGCACTACGCCGGCAACCTGGTGGACGGCGCCTATGTCCTCGGCCTGTTCGGCGATGTCGCGACCGAGGTGTGCATCCAGGCCGACGGAGATGAAGGACTTTTCGCTTCCTACTCGGACGTGCAGTTCCTGCAGCCGTTGCGGGCCGGCGACGTTGTGGAGGTGAAGGCAACGATCTCCCGGGTCGGCAACCGCAGCCGCGAGCTGGAGTTCGTCGCCACCGTGGTGTGCCGTGGCCGCACGGATCTGTCGGAGTCGGCGGCCGAAGTACTGGCCGAGCCGCTTGTGATCACACGCGCAACCGGGACCGTCGTCGTACCGGTCGCGTGACGATTAGTTGCCCTGGGTAACGATCACGTGGAGTGCTGAGACGGCTCTGTAACGTGACATCGGTGGCGGCTGCTCGTTTGTCCTGTCAGGGCAGCCAAATGTGTTACAACGACTTCAAGTCAGCGCCGGAAAGGTTGACACATCGGCGGCGAACGAGCATCGTTTTGGGAGTCGTCACCACCCGTTTTTTCAACGGTTCAAAGAAGTTCGGCCACCGGATGATCCCGCGACGCTGACCAGGCCAGTGCCAGGCTTGAGTCGACGGGGGCTGAGATCGCTGGTGGTTAGCCCCCCGCGGGGCAGAGGTGGAAGAGGCTCGGCGCCCAGTAGACAACAACCGGGTGGCTCGCATCCAGCGGGTCGACGGTTGGTCCGAAGGAGCGCCGAGCCTCTTTCCTTTTTCTCCCCGTTCCGGCCCGCGACGGTCTCGGATCGGCCTGCGTACCTGTCCCGGCTACTGACCGGATATATCTGCGCCCACCGGACGTTGTACGGTCGTCCGACCGGTGGCAGCCGGATGGTGAGGCGAAGGGGCGTGGTTGTGGAGCGGCTGAGGGCATTGGTGCGCATCTTGCCGAGGGTGGCCGTCGCGGTCGGCGCGGGCGCGCTGCTCGGGCTGGCCTATCAGCCGCACGACCATCCGTGGCTGGCGATCGCCGCCGTCCCGCTACTGCTCGCGATGCTCAACGGCGTCTCGATGAAGGGCGGCTTCCTGGTCGGCGCCGGCTTCGGCATCACGTACTACGCCGTACTGGTGCCGTGGCTGACCGTGATCGGTGGCGACGCCGCGATCGCGCTGGCCATCCTCGAAGGACTCTTCTACGGAGTCTTCGGGGCGCTCGCGAGCCAGACGCTGAAGCACAAGCTCTGGATCCTCTGGGTGCCGAGCCTGTGGGTCGCCACCGAGTATGCAACCGGCTCCGTCCCGTTCGGCGGCTTCCCGTGGGGCCGGCTGGCCTGGGCCTTCGCCGACTCCCCACTGGGCAGGCTCGCCTCCCTGGTCGGGATCGCCGGCCTGAGCTTCGTCATCGCCTTGCTGGGCGTTCTCGTGTACGCCGTACTCCGTCGCCGCAGCGCCCTGAGCCTGCGCGCCGTCAGCCTCGTCGCCGGGATCGCGATCGTCGGCCTCAGCGGGCTCGTCACGCTCTCGACCGAGGGCAACGGCAAGACCGTCACCGCCGCGATGATCCAGGGCAACGTGCCGGGCAAGGGACTGGAGTTCCTCGGCCGGGCCAGGACCGTCACCAAGAACCACATGAACGCGACCCTCGACCTGGAGAAGCAGGTGGAGGCCGGCTCGCAGGTCAAGCCCGACCTGGTGATCTGGCCGGAGAACTCGACCGACATCGATCCGTACAAGGACTTCGAGACCAAGCAGGACATCGAGGCGGCCGTGCAAGCGGTCAAGGTGCCGATCCTGGTCGGCGCGGTGACCGAGGGCCCCGGCCCGAACGAGCGCCAGACCACCGGCATCGTCTGGGACCCGGCGACCGGACCGGGTCAGCGGTACGCGAAGCGCCACCCGGTGCCGTTCGGTGAGTACATCCCGTTCCGCGACCAGCTGCTGCCCTACATCAAGCGGCTCGAGATGATCGGCCGGCAGACCATCCCCGGCGTCGGTCCCGGGCTGATGCCGATCAAGGGCGTCATGTACGGCGACCTGATCTGCTTCGAGCTCGCCTACGACAACGTGGTGTCGGACGTGGCCAAGGGCGGCGCGCAGATCCTGATCGTGCAGACCAACAACGCGACCTACGGCGACACCGGGCAGCCGGAGCAGCAGTTCGCGATCACCCGGATGCGCGCGATCGAGACCGGCCGGACCGTGCTGATCGCCTCGACCAGCGGCATCTCGGGCGTGATCAACCCCGACGGCAAGGTCGAGCACAAGTCGGGTCAGTTCGTCCCGGACGTGTACGTGGCGAAGGTTCCGGTCCGCGACCAGAAGACGCTGGCCACCACGCTGGGCGGCTGGCCGCAGTGGATCTTGACCGGCCTGGGCATCCTTGGAGCAGTACTGGCGTTGCTGGCCCGGCGCAAGCCACGCACCGAGGACCCCGGCAACCCGCCCACCACGACCCCAGACCGTGAGACTGTTCCCGTCTAAGTGCCGAGAGGTTCAGTAAGAAGGTGTTGAGGATGCCCTGGTTCGTCGCAATCGCATTGCTGGTCGTTCCGGTGGCGGAGATCTACGTGATCATCCAGGTCGGCCAGGCCATCGGTGGCTGGCCCACGGTGGCGCTGCTGCTGTTCGAGAGCGCGCTCGGTGCCTGGCTGATCAAGCGGGAGGGCCGGCGCGCGTGGAAGGCGCTGCAGCAGGCCACCGAGACGGCGCGGATGCCCACCCGGGAGCTCGCCGACGCGGCGCTCGTTCTGGTCGGCGGCACGCTGCTGCTGACGCCGGGCTTCATCACCGACATCTTCGGTTTCTTCTTCGTGCTGCCGTTCACCCGGCCGCTGGCGCGCAAGGCGCTGGCCGCGTTCCTGAGTCGCCGGATTGCCGCCCAGTTGGGCGGCAATCCGATCACCGGCTTCATGCCCGGTACGTTCCGGCCGCCCACTGCTGAGGACGCCGACCGGGCGCACCGTCAGCGGGAGGCCCGCGACGACGTCGTACAGGGTGAGGTCATTCAGGGCGAGGTCGTCGACCCCGAACGGCCACAGGACACCAAGTAGGTCAGTCGGCCGGGTCGACGGCGACACCGGTCGGCGATTCGACCACCGAGTCGGGCGTCGGAGTGTCGTCGGTTCCAGGGGCTGTCGCGCGGCGGATGCCGATCGCGCCGATGACCGTGGCGACCACCTCGATCAGCGTCATCCAGATCCAGACCCGCTGGCCGATGTGCTCGAACAGCAGCACACCGAGCACCGGGCCGACGGTCGCGCCGAGGCCGAACATGGTCTGCATCGCCCCGATGTACCGGCCGCGCAGATGCGGCGGCGCGATCATGCCCGGATAGGCGAACATCGTCGGCACACCGACGATCTCCGACAGCGTCCAGAACAGCGTGCCCAGGATCAGGAACACCGGCAGCATGTCGATCGCGTACATCGCATAGCCCAGCGCCACCAGCGTGAATCCCGTCAGCTGCACCACCCGGATCGGCCAGCCCTGGACGAACTTGGTCGCGATCATCTGGCAGGTCGCGCAGATGATCGCGTTCATCGTGATCAGCGCGCCGTACCACCAGATGCTCTGCCCGGCCGCCTTGATCGCGAGCGGCAGGGCCGCCGTGTACTGGACGTAGACGACTGCCTGGAGGAAGAACGCGACCATGAACAGCGAGTACCGGTAGTCGCGAAGGACGTCGACGTACCGGCCGCGGATCGGCGGGTCGGCTTCCTCCGCCTTCGCCTTGGCCGCTGCTGCGGCAGCGCTGCGATCCGGTTTCGGCAGCGCGACGAGCGCGATCACGCCGAAGGTGAGAACGGCCAGCGCTTCGGCCCAGAAGAGCAGGTTGTACGAGATTTCGGCCAGCGCGACGCCGATCAGCGGCGCGACCGTCGTACCGAGGTTCACGCACAGCATGTACATCGCGGTGACCATCACCAGCTTGTCCGGCGGGGTCAGCTGCGTGATCATCGACTGCGCCGCCGGGCGGTAGAACTGACCGACCGCACTGACCAGCAGGACGGCCAGCAGGATCAGCGGGTAGTACTTGATGTAGATCAGCGAGGCGATCAGCACCGCGGATCCCATCATCGAGATCACTGTCGCCGAGCGCGGGCTGAGCCGGTCGCTGAGCCAGCCGCCGATCGCGGTGCCGAGCACCGCGCCCGCGCCGTAGACACCGAGCGCCCAGCCGGCCTGGCTGCCCGAGAACCCGCGATGGGTCAGGAACAGGACCAGGAAGATCTGCAAGAACGAGGCGAGCTTGCTGACGAACACACCGGCCAGCAGCGCCTTGGCCTCGCGTGGAGTCTGCCGCCAGGTCTCGAACACCCCCGGTCGGGCCTTCGTCCCCGTCTCGTCCGCTACCTCACCGCTCATCGGCGATTCACCTTTCTGTTCCCCCACACCCAGCGACTGGCGCTGCTCTGGTTACTGAGGGCGCGGCGGGGCCCCGCTGATACAGATCCGGCGGACTGCCCGTTCAGGCAGGGCCGAACGGCCCGCGCCCGCGTGTATCAGAACTGGCCGGTCTCGCGCCTCTTCAAGTCTGAAGGCGTTGCGGAGCGGGGGTGCCTGGAGCCCGCGCGTCCACCTAGGAGGGGAACCCGGATATGCCAGAAGAGGTAACTCAAACGATTGAAGAGCTGGGCGAGGACTTTGTCCAGAGGCAAGCGCACTATCTTCGCCGGTTCCGCGGCGAGGGCCCGGTGCACGAGGTGATCTTCCCGCACGGTGCGAAGGTCTGGCTGGTGACGCGGTACGCCGACTGCAAGATGCTGGCGCTGGATCCGCGGGTCGGCAAGGACGGCCGCCGGCTGAACGAGATGTATGCCAAGCACTCCACGCTGAGCTCGCCGATGCACTCGACCAGGGACGAGGACGAGGAGGCCGAGCCCGGCTTCGACGACGAACTCGCCGCGCACGTCCTGAACAGCGACCCGCCGAACCACACCCGGCTGCGCAAGCTCGCCATCAAGGCGGTGACGCCGGCCCGCCAGGAGGCGTTGCGCCCGAAGGTCGAGGTCGCCGTCGAGCGGCTGCTGGACAAGCTCGAGGAAGCGCCGGTGGTCGACCTGCTGGCCGAGTTCGCCTGGCCGCTGCCGCTGGGCACGATCTGCGACCTGTTCGCGATGCCGGAAGAGGACCGGGAGAACTTCCGCAAGTGGTCGGGCACGCTGACCGGTGCCGGTCAGGACCCCGAAGAGGTCGCGTCCGCGTCCAAGAACATGACCGAGTACGCGAACTCGCTGATCGACGCCCGCCGGGAGAGTCCCGGTGACGACATGATCAGCGAGATGCTCAAGATGGACATCGACGGCGACCAGCTCACCCAGAGCGAGATGGTCGGGATGATCTTCATCGTCGTGACCGCGGGCCACGTCACCACGGTCCACTCGATCGGCAACGGCGTCTTCAACCTGCTCACCCACCCCGAGGAGCTGGAGAAGCTGCGCAACGATCCGTCGCTGATCCCGGCGGCGGTCGACGAGCTGATGCGGTACGACCCGGCCGCCTCGGTCGGCACCTTCCGGTTCACCAAGGCCGAGATCGAGGTCGGCGGCGTGGTGATCCCGAAGGACCAGATCCTGGCTCTGTCCTGGGGATCGGCGAACCGCGACGAGACCAAGTTCGAGGACCCGGACCGGCTCGACGTCACCCGCTGCCCGCAGGGCACCTTCTCCTTCGGGCACGGCGTGCACTACTGCATCGGCATCCCGATGGCCAAGATGCAGATCGAGATCGCGCTGGAGCGGCTGCTGGCCCGCTACCCGCACCTGCGGCTCGCAGTACCGGCCGACGACGTGCGGTGGACGAGCAGCGCCCTGCTGCACGGTCTGGCCGGACTACCTGTCTCGGTACTCCCACCCGACTGACCTGCACAGGGGCCGGCGCTACGCTGCAGCGCCGGCCCCACCACCACTAGGGCGTGAGTTCGGCGATCCGGCTGAACGAGGCCTGCGCTCCGGTGACCTCGACGCGGACCTTGGCGGTACTGACCGGCGCCGCGAACGGGACCCAGCGGGCGACTGCCGTGTTCCCGGTGACAGTTGCCTGGGTCAACCATTGCGTGCCGTCCCAAGTCTGGACGGCGAAGTCGGTTGGTACGCCATCGGGATGCGACGTCAGTCCCACACCGCGCAACTCCACCGCCGTCGGTGAACTGATTGTGAGGCTGTCCGGGTAGGCGTTCGCGGTGTCGTCGTTCCAGAACGTCGCCGGGTCACCGTCGAGCGCGTTGGACGCGAGGTAGGTCCGCGTCCTGCCGTCGACCTCGTTGGGGGCATGCTCACTCGACGCGACCGCGGTCGTGCCGGATGGCCAGCTCCCGAACACCAGTACGTCGACAGTGGTCGTGGCCCGGGTGCCGTCGGGCGCCGTGACAGTCACAGTCACCGGGTACTTTCCGCCGGGAACACCAGCCGGTACGGCGAAGTGCAGCGTCGTGAGGGTGGCTGTCTGGGCAGGTGTCAAAGGAATCGTCGGTGCCTGGACGGTCCAGCCCGCCGGCGCGTCAGTGGTGACTCGTGCCGTACCGCCGCCGGTCGAGCGTCCTTCGACGAGCAAGCTGACATCGCCGCTGTGCTCGGCGACGATGGGCGCCGGGTTCCCGGTCGAGATGACCGCGACGGCGGTGATCGGCGCGCCCGGTGCAGTCACCGTGAAGGTGTAGTCGCCGGAGCCCGCAGTGAGGCGCAGCGACTTCTCGGTGGCAGGGCCGGTGGTCAGTCCGGCCACCGGATCGGCCGGATGTCCAGCGGACCAGAGGGTTTGGTTGCCCTCGCGGACTGTCGAGGCAGAGCCGCCGAGCAGCGGCAGCTCGATTGTCGCCGTGCTGCCTACCGGGACGACGGCGTGGTACGTGAGGTTGCTGCCCGAGCGCTGCCAGGAGCTCTCCACCAGTCCGCGCACAGTCTGCTGAGCCGACGTCACGTCGGTGAGGTCACCGACCACGCTCGGCGCGAGGGTGAACGTCCGCCACCCGGGGGTGCCGGGCTGGATGCCCGCCAGCTGTTCGTAGTACCACTGGCCGATCGATCCGGCCAGGCCGATGTGGTCCTTGGACGAGGTGCCGTTGGCGGCTGAGGAGTTCACCCAGCTCTCCCAGATCGTGCCGGGACCGTTCTTCACCATGTAGCCGAAGCTCGGGAAGTCGACGCGTTCGGAGACAGCCAGGGCGACATCGTTGCGGTCGTACTTGCCGAGCGCCTGGTAGACGTACTTCGTGCCGACGAAGCCGGTCGTCACGTGGTTACCGTGGCCGGCCAGATCCGCGACCAGGCGGTCCAGGACCGCCTGCTCGTGCCCGGTCGGGACGATCCCGAGTGCCAGTGGCATCGCGTAGGCCAGTTGGGTGTTCGGGGCGTACTTGTTCGTCGCGGCATCGAAGTACTCGGCGGTGAAACCGGTCCGGATCGCCTCGGCCAGCTGCCGGTACTTCGCCGCGTCGGCCGGGTTGCCCAGAACGTCGGCGATGTCCCCGAGGATGCGGCTGTCGATCAGGTAGAACAGCGTCTGGAAGTACACGTGTTGGGTGCTCACGGTCGACAGCCAGTCGTCGCCCCACGAGCCGGGAGCGTTCGTGACGATGTGCCGGTCGTTGCTGATCGTGCCGAGATAGTCGACCCAGCCTTTGAGATGCGTGTAGTTGTCCCGGAACACACTGGCGTCGCCGTACTGCGTGTAGCTGTCCCAGACGACCTGTGGATACGCCGTGCCCCACGCCGGGTCGGTGAACCACCGGCCGGGCCCTTCACCCTGATCGGGTGCCACCGAAGGCACGCTGCCATCGGGGTTGATGCTCGTCCTGATGTCGCCGAACCACTTGGCGTAGAACGACTGCAGGTCGAGATTCGCCATCGCCTCGGCGGCGGTGTCGCCGGCATCGCCGAGCCAGCCGTGCTTCTCGCGCGTCGGGCAGTCCAGTGGCATGCCCTGGAGGTTGTTGAGCTGGGTCCGGACCAGGGCGTTCTGGATCTGGTTGAGCAGCGGGTTCGACGTGCTGAACGAGCCCGTCGTGGCGACGTCGCTGTGGATCACCTGGGCGAGAACATCGGCCTTGGTACCCGCCGGGAGCCCGGACACTTCGGCGTACCGGAACCCGGCGTAGTTGAAGCGTGGCATCCAGGTCTGGGTGCCGGAGCCGTCGAAGGTGTAGTCGTCGATCTGGCGGCCGGTCTCGGCGGGGGAGAAGCTGATGTTGGCCGTGCTCACCCGGCCGCTCGCGTCGAGCAGTTCGCCCTTGGTGATGGTGACCTTCGTGCCGGCCGGGGCCTCCGCGCGCAGCGTCACCTGACCCGAGTAGTTCTGACCGAAGTCGTAGACCTGAACGCCGGTGGCCGGACTGGTGATCTTCTTCGGTCCGACGGTGCTGACGATCCGGGTCGGTGGAGTGGAGTCCGCCTCGAGCGCGGTCAGGGCCCAGGACAGCTCGGGCTGCGGCGCGAAGACGCCGAGCTCCGCCAGCCGGAAGGTACAACTCGTGTCGCGACACGCCAGCTTGGTCGCGGTGACCCGCAGATAGCGCCCGCTGCCCGGCGCGCTGATCGAGACCGGAGCCGTCCCGGGATTCGGCTGGTCGCTCTCGGTGCGGTCGGCAACAGTCGTGGCCGTCGCGAAGGTGGGGTCGTCGCTGACCTGGACCTGGTACCGGACCGGGAAGCCCGCGCCGGGGAAGTCACCGGCCGGATCGTTGGTCGGCCTCGCCGGATACAGCGTGACACCGGCGATCGGCCGGTTGCTGCCGAGATCCACTTGCACCCACTTGGTCGTGTCCGGAGTGGCCGCGATCGCGGAGTGGAAGCCCTGGCTGGCGGTGACGGAGGTGGTGATGCCGTCGACGAGATTCGTCCGGGACCAGCCGCAGCACGCGGTCTCATCCGATGCGGTCACCGGCTGGCGCAAGGCAAGACTGACTGGGCCGGAGACCGGCGAGTACACCGGCACGAGAGCCCACGAGCTGTCGTCGTACGCCGCGCTGTCCCAGCCCTTCGGGAGTTTGCGGGCGTCCCAGCTCTCGCCGTTGTAGAAGTCGTCCCGGGTGACCGGCCCGGCGGCACTGCGCCATGCGGCATCGCCGGCGACCGTCGTCCGGGTGCCGTCGGTGAAGGTCACCGAGAGCTGCGCCACGAACGTCGGCCGGCCGCTGTACTGGCCGGTGCCCAGCATGACGGCCAGCGCGTTGCGGCCCTGGTGAAGGTGGTTGGTCACGTCGAGGGCGCGATAGGTGACCCGCTTCGCGTAGTCGGTGACCGAGGAGTCGAGCAGTTGCTTCGGCTCGACCAGGGAACCGTTGAGGTGCGGCTCGACGAGTCCCTGCGCGCCGACGTACAGGCGTGCGCGGGCGATCGGCTTGGGGAGAGCGAAGGACCGGCGGACCAGCGAGCCGGCGGGCGCCTGCAACCAGGACGCCGTCCAGTCCGGTGCTGTCATCGGACCGACATCGAAGGTGCTGACGGGCGACCAGGACGAAGCCTGTCCCTCGCGGTTCCAGGTGCGCACGACCCACTCGTAGGTGTGGTCAGCCTCGAGCGCAGGGCCTGCGTAGACGACGCCGGTCGATTCGTCCGAGGCGACCCGCCCTGAGTCCCAGACCAGGGGACGGGCGCTGCCGCGGTCACTCGGTACGCCGGACAGCCTGACCTGATAGCCGGATTGAACCTGGCCCCGACCGGAGTCGTTGACGACCCACGAGAGCGTCGGGTGCTCGGCGTCGACGAGCGCGTCAGCCGATTGCCCTGCGACTCTCAGGCCCGAAGGTGGCAGCGCCGTCGAGCCGTCGACGGCCTGGGCCGGCAGTGCTGCCGCCCCTGCCAGCAGCAGAACCCACGCGCAGACCGCCGCGATCGCCTTGCCGTTCATGATCGTCCTCCGTCACCTGATCCACCGGATCCTGAATCGTTTCAGCGAAACGTAGGCGCAGGCGGGAGGCGCGGACAAGACACCGCTCCTGACTGACCGGATGCGGCCAGGCATGACGAACGGGCCGTCACCACCGATGTGGTGACGGCCCGTTCGGCGTTCCTGAACTGACGCTGTGTCAGGCTGTGCGCTTGGTCGAGGCGCGGGGGGCGCGGTGCAGGTGCGCCGGGCCGATCTCGCCGGACCGGAGCAACGCGACGCGCTCGGCGAGCAGCTCCTCCAGTTCGGAGATGCTGCGACGCTCGCGCAGCATGTCCCAGTGCGTCCGGGCCGGCTTCTCCTGCTTCGGCTCCGGCTTCTCACCGGTCGAACGGGCGGCCTCGCTGCCGCAGTGCGGGCACTCCCAGATCGCCGGCACCTCGGCGTCGTGCGCCATGGTTACCTCGACCACGTGCCCGCGGGGGCAGTCGTAAGTGATCATCTGACGCGGCGCGAACTCGACGCCGCGGTCATCCTCGAAGCTGACCCCACCCAGCCCCGAACCACGCAGAACGCGATTAGACATGTCAAACCTCCGAGATTCGTCATCCGAGACAACGGTCGGCCGACCCGGATCATTCCCATTTTGGCATGCCCGAGCTCCAGGTACGCACCTGACAGCACCGTCATCACGCCCTGTCATCAGGTGTTCACGAATCACTGTGTGTCGCAGACCACAGTGATCGCGCCGCCTGATCTTCACAGCCAGTTGCCAGGAAGGCCCGATCCATTCCTCAGTTACGGGCCCTAGCGTCTGCGTCCGTGACCAAAGCCAGTCTCCTCCCACGGCACAAACTCCGTGGTCTCAGCATGCTGAACGTCGCCCTGGTGGCCATCGTTCTGGCCATTGCAACAGCCGCCTACCTGCTTTTCTTCCGCGGCGAGCCGGAAGCGGCCGGTACCACCCGCCCGACGGTGACCGTCGCGCGCGGCGACGTGACCGCGGGGGTCAGTTCGAGCGGGACCCTGCAGAGTTCCCAGACGGCGTCCCCGCAGTTCGCCACCTCGGGGACGGTGACAGCCGTCCTGGTGAAGGTGGGCCAGGTGGTGGCCAAGGGCGCGGCGATCGCGCGGATCGATCCGGCGTCCGCGGAGCGCGAAGTACGGATCGCCGAGCAGAACCAGATCGCGGCGGCGAACTCGGTCACCGCCGCCCAGGAGACGCTGGACGACGCCGAGGACGCCAAGCAAGCAGCTGACGAGGCAGCGGCCGAGCCGACGCCCACGCCGACCCCGGGGGAGCAGACCCAGACCCAGACCCAGGCGCAGGCGCAGTCGCAGAGCCAAGGGCAGAGTCCCGAGGTCGCGGTGTCCAACGCGGAGGCGAGCCTGGCTCGGGCGAAGGCGGACAAGGAGCAGGCCGACCAGAACCTCGAGGCGGCCCAGTCCGATGTCACCAACACCACCTTGAAGGCGCCGATCGCGGGCACCATCACAGCGATCAACGGCTCGGTCGGCTCAGTGGCCGGCGGGTCGAGCGGCTCGGGTTCGACCGGCGCGACCGGAACCGGCGCGACCGGGCAGGGCTCGACCGGCGGCAGTTCGAGCACCACGACGAGCAGCGCGGCCGGTACCGGCTTCGTCGACATCTCCGACCTCAAGACGCTGCAGGTGGTCGCGTCCTTCCCCGAGGCGGACGCGGTCAAGATCAAGACCAAGCAGGCCGCCACGGTCACCCTCAACGCCGAGCCCGGCAGCACACTCACGGCGACGCTGACCTCGGTCTCGCCGACTCCCACGACGACGAACGGCGTGGTCTCGTACTCCGCGACCTTCACGCTGGCGAAGGTGCCGGCATCGGCGCGGATCGGGCAGACCGCGAACGTGACGGTGCAGACGGCGAAGGCGACCAACGTCCTCTACGTGCCGACCACCTCGATCGTGACCAGCGGGACGACGCACACGGTGACGATGGCCAACGGATCCGGCAGCCGTGAGGTGCAGATCGGCGTACAGGGCGGAAGCTTCACGCAGATCACGTCGGGGCTCGACGAAGGCGATCAGATCGAGCTGATCCAGGGCGCGATCGGTACGGGTGGCACTGGACAGGGCGCTGGTCAGGGACGGACCGGGGCCGGCGGCACGGGACAGTTCCCGGGCGGCGGTACCGGGCAGTTTCCGGGCGGCGGCACGGGGCAGTTCCCGGGTGCAGGTACGGGGGCGAACCGTGGCCGCTGATGGCCTGATCGAGATCCGGGGCGTCACCAAGACCTACGGCCTGGGTGAGACCGCTGTGCACGCGTTGCGCGGGGTGTCGCTGCGGGTGGATGCGGGCGAGTACGTCGCGGTGATGGGGTCGTCCGGGTCGGGCAAGTCGACGTTGATGAACATCCTCGGCTGTCTCGACGTACCGAGCCGGGGCGAGTACTGGCTGGACGGGACCGATGTGGCCCGGCTGTCGGAGGACCAGCAGGCGCTCGTGCGGGGGCGGAAGATCGGGTTCATCTTCCAGTCGTTCAACTTGATCCCGCGGACCTCGGCGCTGGCGAATGTCGAGTTGCCGCTGACCTATGCGCACTTGAAGAAGGCCGACCGGCGGCGGCGTGCGCGCCGGGCGCTGGAGCTGGTCGGGTTGTCGGATCGCGAAGACCATCGGCCGAATCAGCTGTCCGGTGGTCAGCAGCAGCGGGTGGCGATCGCGCGGGCGCTGGCCACCGGGCCGCGGATCCTGCTCGCGGACGAGCCGACGGGCAACCTGGACGCGCACTCGACGGACGAAGTACTGGGGATGTTCGACGAGCTGAACGCGGAGGGCCGGACCGTCGTCGTGATCACTCACGAGGACGAGGTGGCGCGGCGGGCGCGGAGGCTGATCCGGGTCGCGGACGGGCGGATCGTCGCTGACGAGGTGACCGGCTGATGTCTCCTCGGGACCTGCTCGGGGCCGCTCTGCGCGGCCTCGGCGCCAACAAGCTGCGCTCGCTGCTGACCGTGCTCGGGGTCGCCATCGGCGTCGGGGCCGTCATCGTCCTGGTTGCTGTCGGCAACGGCTCGGGGAAGGCGGTGCAGGACCGGCTCGAAGCTTTGGGTACCAACCTGCTGACCGTCTCGACGACCGGGGGAGGCGGCGGCTTCGCTCGCGGCCAGGCCGGGCCGTCGGCGCAGCAGTACAGCCTGACGATGGCCGATGCCGACGCGCTGGGGGACGACCGGCTCGCTCCTGACGTGGCGGCAGTGGCTCCCGTGATGACGGCTACGGGTGGCACGGCGACCAACGGCGACGTCAGCTACTCCGTCAGCCAGTTGATCGGTACGACCCCGGAGTACCTGCCTGCGACGAACACGCCGGTCGGGGTCGGCCGGGCGTTCACCGAGCAGGACGTCGACAGTTCGCAGCGGGTTGTGCTGCTGGGGCAGACGGCGGCGACCGAGTTGTTCGGGCGGGCGAACTCGGCGGTCGGGCAGACGATCAAGCTGGGCGCGGTCGAGTTCGACGTACTGGGAGTGCTGGCGGCCAAGGACGCCGCCGGGTTCACCGATCCGAACGCGACGGTGATCGTGCCGATCAGCACGCTGCGGGAGACGCAGGCCGGGTACGGCGCGCTGTCGCAGATCGTCGTCCAGGCGACCAGCAAAGAGCGGGTCGACACCGCGCAGGCCGAGGTGACGCAGTTGCTGACGGCGCGGCATCAGGTACCTGCGACGGCGACATCGCCGTTCCGGATCCAGAACTCCGCGCAGATCCTGCAGACCAGCCAGGACACGGCCGCGACGTTCACCGCGCTGTTGGCCACGGTGGCGGCGATCAGCCTGATCGTCGGCGGGATCGGCGTCACCAACATCATGCTCGTCACTGTCACCGAGCGGACCCGTGAGATCGGGATCCGCAAGGCGCTCGGTGCGCGGCGGCGGACGATCCTCGGGCAGTTCCTGATCGAGGCGACGCTGCTGAGCCTGATCGGCGGGGCGGTCGGCGTGGTCGCGGCGCTGATCGTCAGCCGGTTCCAGCTGGCCGGAGTACAGCCGGTGCTGGTGCCTTCCTCGATCGCTCTCGCCTTCGGCGTCTCCGCTGCCGTCGGCCTGTTCTTCGGCAGCATGCCCGCGCACCGGGCCGCCGGTCTCCGTCCCATCGATGCACTCCGCCACGAGTAAGAAGGACCAGCCATGAGCACGCAACACCCCGATGACGAGTTCGCGCAGATCGGTACCGACGAAGAGGTCGGCGAAGCGCTGAAGCCGAAGAAGACGCTGAACTTGCCCGCGGCAACCGCCGTACTGGCCGGCGTGGTCGTCCTGGCGATCGGCCTTGCCGGTGGGGCCGGGCTGCACGCCGCCTTCGCGAAGGACTCCACGCCGGCCACCGCTGCTGGGCCTGGTGCTGGGCGTGGTGCCGGTGGGTACGGCGGCTTCCGTGGTGGTGGCCAAGGGCAACTACCTGGCGGCGCTCCGGGGAGTGCGGCGATCGGTACGGTCGTGTCGGCCTCCAGTTCGCAGCTGGTGGTGAAGACGCAGAACGGCGACGTCACGATCAAGCTGACCGGAGACACCGCGATCACGACCACGACCCAGGGGACCGCTGCCGACCTCAAGGCCGGGCAGCAGGTCATCGTCAGCGGCGAAACCACCGACGGCACCCTCACCGCCCGCACAGTCAGAGAAGGCGAGACCGGCTTCGGCCGCAACCCCAACGCCACCCCCTCAACCCGCTGACCCGCCCCCGGTGCGAGGCTCTTGGGAGGCCCCGCACCGGGGCGCGACGCGTGCGCAGCACCCGCGGGGCGCCGCCACCAGGCGGGCGCCCGGCGCGCCCTACTCGCTGGCTGATCGGAGGGCGGTGCGGGCTTGGTTGCGGAGCCAGGTGTGGGCTCGGTCTGTTTCGTAGCGTTGATGCCAGGAGAGGTAGACGGCTGCCGGTGGAGTTTCTAGCGGCAGGGGGAGTAGAGCTAGGTCGAGATCTTGGGCTGCTGTGGTTGCGGTTAGCTCGGGAACGGTGACGAGTAGGTCGGTTGTGCGGATGATCGCGAAGGCGGCGGCTTCGGTTGCTGCTGAGGCCACGACTTGCCGGGTGAGCCCTCGTTGCGCCAGGACCTCGTCGATGGCGTTGGTGAGGTGGCCGCGGCGGGAGACGGTGACGTGTTCGGCTGCGGCGTACTGCGCGGCGGTGATCGTCTTGCGCTTGGTGAGCGGGTGATTTCGGCGTACGGCGACGACCTGCCGGATCTCGCCGACCACCAGTTCGTTGCGGATGTCGGCCGCGGGGGTGTGGTTGGCGTTGGCCTCCAGGTCGACCTCGCCGCGGCGGAGTCCGGGAGTGTCGCCGCTCGACTCCGCGATGAAGCGCAGCCGTACGCCGGGCGCCTGCTCGCGGACGGCGGTGAGGAGCTTCGGGCCGGCGACGGCGACCAGTGAGTCGTGCCAGCGCAGGGTGAAGGTGCGGTCGAGGGTGGCGAGGTCGAGCTCGCGACTCGGTGCCAGCACGCCCTGGACCTGCTGAAGCAGTTCATGGACCTGCTCGCGGACGGCGATCGCGTACGGCGTCGGCGTCATCGTGCGACCGGTGCGGACCAGGATCTGGTCCCCGGTCGTCCGCCGGATCCGGCCCAGGCTCCGGCTCATCGCGGGCGACGTGACGTGCAGACGATCGGCGGCCGCCTGCACGCTGCCTTCTTCGAGCAGGGCGTCGAGCGCGGCGAGCAGGTTCAAATCCAGTTGCATGCGAGTAATCCTAGACGTGCGTAGCATGCATTTGCGGTTAATCCACGGCGTACCTACCGTCGAGCCATGACCACTGATGAGCTTCTGGAGAACACCATCGAGGCCGTGCGATCAGCCGGCTCCGAGTTGCTCGACCGCTTCGGTCCGGTCGTCCGGTACGAGACCTTCGACCAGCTGATGACCGCGCTCGCCGCCAACGACGACGCGGCCCTCGCGATCCTGCGGCCCCGCCTGACGGAGCTTCGACCCGACGCTCGCTGGGTGGAGGAGGAGCTCGACGGCGGAGCGTTGCCGCCCGGCGAGTGGTGGGTCGTGGATCCGGCGGAGGGCAACATCAACCACCTGCGCGGCATCCCCGAGTGGGCTGTGACCGCGACCCTTGTCCGCGACAACCAGCCGGTGCTGACCGTCGTCCACGTCCCGCTGACCGCGGACACCTATACCGCCGTCGCCGGTGCGGGCGCGTTCTGGAACGGCCAGCCGCTCCATGTGTCGCAGACCTCGAGTCTCGCCCTGAGCGTGGTCGCGACGAGCCAGGCGCGGCCGGATGAAGCCGAGGCGGTCACCCGGCGCGTCGGCGGTTCGATCACCGCGATGCTCCACGATGCACTTGTTGTGCGTACGTCCGTACCGGCGACTTTGCATCTGGTGAACGTGGCTGCTGGTCGCATCGACGCCTTCTGGCAGTACGCCGGTGCGCGGGCTGACCTGTTGCCCGGCGCGTTGCTCGTCACCGAGGCCGGCGGGCGGATCTCCGATGCCGAAGGCAACGACTGGACGCCGGCCAGCGAGAGCTTCCTGGCCGCCGCGCCCGGCGTGCAGGCCGAAGCTGTCTCGACTCTGTCGAAGGCGCTGGTGGCATGACCAAGATCGCAGTCCTGGGCAAGGGCCGCGTCGGCGGCAACCTGGCCGCCGGCCTCACCAAAGGCGGCCACGAAGTAACCACCGCCGACCGCACCCCCGGCGCCGCCGCCCAGGCCGCTTCGGCTGCCGAGGTCATCATCAACGCCACACCCGGCGCCGGCTCCCTCGAACTCCTCACCGGCCTACGCGAGCCGTTGCGCGGCAAGCTCCTGATCGACGTCTCCAACGCGACCATCGACGGGCCCGACGGCCTACCCGCCGACCTCCTCTATCCCGGCTCCAGCCTCGCCGAGCAACTCCAGCAAGCCCTCCCCGACACGCACGTCGTCAAAACCCTCAACACCATGCTCTACCCAGTGATGACCGCACCGACCATGCTCACTGCGACCCCCACGGTCTTCCTGTCAGGCGACGACCCCCAAGCCAAACAATCCGTCCGCGCCCTCCTCGCAGACCTCGGCTGGCACCCCGACTGGATCACCGACCTAGGCACCATCCAAACCGCCAGAGCCCCCGAAGCCGCCATCCTCTTCGTCCCCCACGTAATCCGGGCTACCGGCTTCAAACCCTTCGCCATCTCAATCACCCACTAGCCGAAAACCCGTCGCCTGGTGGGGGTTGGGTGGTCGCGCTCTCATCGGCAGCGGCGGGTCGGATGATTGACGGGCTGGCTTGGAAAGCGCTATCTTCCGACGAAATGAGGCGCAAAAAGTACAAATCGCCTCTTCGTCGACAGGAGAAGACGGCATGGGTAAGGCGTTGACGTGGGTTGCTCTGGGGTTGGGGGCGGTGCTCGCCGTGGGTGGGTGCGGCACCAGCGGGGCAGCTGAAGTGAAGCAGGATCCGAACGCGGCGCTGGAGCTGTGGACGCGGACGACGCCGGGTGGGGACGGTGAGAAGGGGATGAAGAAGCTCGCGGCCGCGTTCGAGGCGAAGACCGGGCGGAAGGTGACGGTGACCGCGATCTTCGACGACTTCGAGACGAAGCTGTCGCAGCGGGCCGCGCAGAAGGATCTGCCGGACATCGTCATGAACGACTCGTCCCAGCTCGGCACGATGGTCAGCCAGGGGATCGTCCGCGAGGTCGATCTGAGCAAGGTGCCGGGCACCGACCAACTGCTCGCCTCCGCACTGGCGTCGGCGACGGCGGGTGACGGCAAGGTCTACGGCGTTCCGTACTCCGCGCAGGCGAGCGCCCTGCTGATCCGCAAGGACTGGCGGGCCAAGACCGGCCTCCCCGTGCCGAAGACCTTGGAGCAGTTCACCGCCCTGGCGAAGGCGTTCACCACCCAGGACCCGGATGGCAACGGCAAGGCCGACACTTACGGGCTGGCCGTGCCAGGGTCCACCAAGCGTGGGTACGCCTCCTGGTACTTCTCCAACTTCCTCTGGGGCGCCGGCGGCGACTTCATCACCAAGCAGCCCGACGGCCACTACAAGCCGTCGATGTCGACGCCGCAGTCGACCGCAGCGGTGAAGTGGTTCCGCGACCTCGCGTGCACCGACCGGGTCATCCAGCCGGGTGCCGCGACGATGGACACGCCCCCGACCAACGAGACATTCGAGGCGGGCAAGACCGGCATGTACGTCGTCGGCCCGTACCTGATGCCGCGCTTCGACAAGTCGCTCGGCAAGGACAAGTACGAGGTCGTACCCGTTCCCAAGGGTGCGAAGGACTCGACCGTGCTCGCCGAGGGCGGCAGCGTCTACCTGATGGCCGGCTCGGCCAACCAAGCCGCGCAGGAAGCCTTCGCCTCCTACGTGATCTCCGCCGAGGGGCAGAAGGTCGGAATGCAGGGCGAGAAGGCGTTCAACGTGCAGCTGCCGGTCAACAAGACCGTCGACGTCACCACGGTTCGCAGTGACCCGCGCTGGAAGGTGTACGCCGACGTCTACCGCGACCACGCCCGGTACGCGCCGTCGATCCCGAACTGGACGCCGATCCGGCAGGACTCGGCCGACACCATCAACGCCCTGATCGCCGACTGCGGCCTGAACCTCGAGACCGAGATGTCGACGCTCGACGGCAAGCTGGCCGCCGCGCTCAGCAAGCAAGGCATCGCCGCATCGTGAGCGTCAAGGAAGCCGCTCCACCGCGAGCCGCGCCCAGACGACAACAGCCCAAGACACGTCCCAAGAGAAAGAACAGCCAGTGGTGGATCCCGTGGCTCTTCCTCGCTCCGGCGCTGATCCTCTTCCTGTACTTCAAGTTCATCCCGATGGCCCAGGCCGTCTCGATGTCCGTGCAGGAGGTCCGGCCGTACCTGGGCAACACCTGGGTCGGCTCGGCCAATTACCACGAGATCCTCTCGTCGGACAGCTTCCATTCGGCGCTGGGCAACACGGTGGTGCTGGCGATCGGCCAGACGTTCGGTTCGATGGTGCTCGGTTTCGGTCTGGCTCTGCTGGTGGAGGGCCAGACCCGCAAGCTCACCTTCATCCGGTCGGCGGCGTTCCTGCCGGTCGTCGTACCGATCGCCGTGGTCGCCGAGCTCTGGCGGATCATGTACCACCCCACGAGTGACGGCCTGCTCAACCAGTTGCTCGGCCTGATCGGGCTCGGTCCGTCCGGGTTCATCAACGACCCGGACACCTCGCTCGCGTCGATCGCCGTCACGGGGATCTGGCGCGGCGCGCCGTACGACATGATGATCTTCCTGGCCGGGCTGGCGGGGATCGACCGCGGTCTGTACGAGGCGGCGACGGTCGATGGCGCGTCGACGAGGCAGCGGATCCTGCATGTCACGCTGCCCGGTCTGCGGCCGGTGTTCGCGATTCTGTTCGTACTCGCTGCAGTCCGCGGGTTCCGCAGCTTCACCGAGGTCTTCCTGCTGACCAACGGCGGCCCGAACGGCTCGACCGAGGTCGTGATGACCCTGATCTACAAGCTGGGGCTGGAGCAGAACCGGCTCGGCGTGGGCTCGGCCGGCGCCGTCCTGCTGTTCGTCGCGACGCTCGTGCTGACCGTGTGCGTGCAGCTGCTCCGGAGAAGGAGGACCGCATGAGCGCCGCCACCGAGACCGCCCTCGGCCTCACCGAAAGAACCGGTCCGGTCGCCAAGGCGATCAAGTTCGTCGTGTACGCCGGACTGTTCGTCATCTTCGCCGGCCCGCTGCTCGCGTTGCTGGTCAGCTCGTTCAACCACGTGTCCGATCCGACCCAGCTGAGCATCCTGCCGAAGAGCCCGACGCTGGACAACTTCCGGGTCGCGTTCGACCACGGCGTACTGCGCTATCTCGCGAACTCGTTCTTCGTCGTCGGCTTCGGACTGCTGCTCCAGGTCGCGGTCTCCGTTCTTGCGGGCTACGCCCTGGCCCGCAAGAAGTTCCGCTTCATGACGCTGGTGATGGTCGCGATCCTGGCCACGATGATGCTGCCCGAGGAGATCCTCGCGCTGCCGCTGACCCTCGTGCTGGCCGACCTGCCGCTCGTCCATCTCAACCTGATGGGCACGCTGGCCGGGATGATCGTGCCGCTCGGCGCGTGGGCGTTCTCGATCCTGGTGATGACCGAGTTCATGAAGGACGTGCCGCCCGAGCTGGAGGAGGCGGCCCGGATCGACGGGGCCGGCGAGTTCCGGATCTTCGGCCAGATCATCCTGCCGCTGTGCAAGCCGGCGCTCGGCGTGATCGGGGTGTTCGGCTTCACGATGATCTGGGACCAGTACCTGCTGCCGTTGCTGGTGGCAACCAACTCGGACGCCTACACCCTGCCGCTGGCGCTCAGGACGCTCCGGATCGACCCGGTCGTCACGCCCGGCGTGGTGATGGCGGCGTCCTTGCTGGCCCTGCTTCCATCGGTGATGGTGTTCCTCTTCTTCCAGCGTTCCTTCGCCCGCGGCCTGACCGCGGGCGCCCTGAAAGGCTGATGCACGATGTCCAAGGCGTGGTTCCGGCACGACCGGTTCGGGATGTTCATCCACTGGGGCCTGTACGCGTTGCCGGCCCGGCACGAGTGGGTCAAGAACCGCGAGCGGATGACGGATACGCAGTACGACCGGTACTTCGAGCGCTTCGACCCCGATCTGTACGACCCGCGCGAGTGGGCCCGGTCGGCTCGAGGCGCGGGGATGCGGTACGTCGTACTGACGACGAAGCACCATGACGGGTTCTGCCTGTGGGACAGCGCGCTCACGGAGTACAAGGTCACCAACACCCCGTACGGCCGGGATCTCCTGCAGCCGTTCGTCGAGGCGTGCCGGGCCGAGGGGCTCAAGGTCGGGTTCTACCACTCGCTGATCGACTGGCATCACCCGTCGTTCCCGATCGACGGGGTGCACCCGCAGCGCGACGACGAGGAGGCGAAGAAGCAGCCGCGGGACATCGCGGCGTACCGGACGTATCTGCACGGTCAGGTCCGCGAGCTACTGACTGACTTCGGGCAGATCGACTACCTCTTCTTCGACTTCTCGTACGCCGGCCGCTCCGACCTGTGGTGGGGCGGCAAGGGCGCGGAGGACTGGGGCTCCGAGGAGCTGCTCGCGATGGTCCGCGAGTTGCAGCCGGACATCCTGGTCAACGACCGGACCGGACTGCCCGGCGACTTCGTGACGCCGGAGCAGTACCAGCCGGCCGGACCGATGGAGGGTCCGGACGGGCCGATCGCGTGGGAGGCGTGCCAGACGCTCAACGGGAGCTGGGGCTACGACCGGGACAACTTCGACTACAAGAGTCCCGACCTGCTCGTCCGGATGCTGATCGACGGCGTCTCGAAGGACGGCAACCTGCTGCTCAACGTCGGTCCGACCGGCCGTGGGCTGATCGATCCGATCGCCGAGAGCACCCTGCAGGCGATCGGCGACTGGATGCGGCTGCACGAGCGGTCGATCCGGGGCGCGGGCGCTTCGCAGTACGTCGCTCCGCCCGACGCCCGCTACACCCAGAACGGCGACCGGCTCTACCTGCACCTGTTCAGCTGGCCCTTCAAGCACGTCCACCTGCCTGACCTGGCCGGCCAGGTCAGCTACGCGCAACTGCTCTCGGACGCGTCGGAGATCCACCTGATCGAGCCTGACCCGAGCCGGGTCGCGGAGAACACCCAGCCCGGCGCCCAGCCGCCCGGGACGCTGACTCTCCAACTCCCGGTACGCCGCCCCGAGGTCGCCGTACCGGTCATCGAACTGTTCCTCTCACCAACCGCCTCTGGAGAGAACCCATGAACCGCCGCACCTTTCTCGCCGCCGGCACCGCAGCCGGATTGGCAGGTATCTCCATGACCGGCACGTTGCCCGCCGTCGCCCACCGCCGCGATCGCCGGTACGTCCGTACGCTCGACGAATTGCGCCGCGCGCTCGCCACCGCCGTACCGGGCACCGTCATCACCGTTGCCGATGGCCACTACCCCGTACCGGCCGGGGAACCGATCGCGATCACCGGCAAACGCGGTGCGCCCGGCGTGCCGATCACGATCCGGGCCGAGTCGCCGGGCGGGGTGGTGCTGACCGGCGAGCAGAGTTTCGTGCTGACCGGGTCGTCGGACATCACGCTGAGCGGGTTCGGGTTCCGGCAGAGCACGACGCTGGACATCCCGCCGGACTGCCGGCGCATCCGGCTCACCCGCAACGACTTCCAGCTGGCCGACATCGAGGGCCTGCACTGGGTGATGGTCCGGGCCGACCACTCGACGATCGACCACAACGCGTTCCACGGCAAGACGACGCTGGGCATCTTCCTCGGCGTCGAGGGCGCCGGGACCGACGAGATGGCGACCGGGGTGCACATCTATCGCAACCACTTCAGCGACCACAGCTTCCCCGGCGACAACGGTGGTGAGCCGATCCGGCTCGGGGTCAGCCCGCGGGCGTTGTCGAAGGCGGGCGCGGTGGTCGAGTTCAACCTGTTCGAGCGTGCCAACGGCGACCCGGAAGCGATCTCGGTGAAGTCGACCGGCAACATCATCCGGCACAACACGATCCGCGACAGCCTCGGCGGGATCGTACTGCGGCACGGCAACGCGAACTGGGTCGAGGGCAACTACCTGCTGTCGGGCAGGAACGGGATCCGGATCTACGGCAACGACCACTACATCGTGAACAACTACCTCGAGCGGATCGCCGGCTCGGGCATCGTGCTCGGCAGCGGGAGCGTGCGCGACCACCTGCCGGGAGAGACGCCGGCGTCGCGGCGTGGCAACGACGCTCCGGACGGTGTGCTGATCGCGCTGAACACCGTGCTGGACAGCACGACCGCCATCAGTGGCGAGAGCCATCGGACCATCCCGCCGCTCGGTTGCATCATCACGGACAATCTGTTGGTGGCTGACAACGGGCAACACGTGAACATGCCGTTCCAGGACGGCATCAGCTGGGCGGGCAACCTTCATTGGGGCGCGGCGACGGACGGGAACGCTCCGGCGGGCAGCTTCTTCCGGGCGGATCCGAAGCTGGCGGCGGGAGTGGACGGGATCCGCCGGCTCACCGCGGGCAGCCCGGCGATCAACGCCGCGAGCCGGTCGTACCGGGATGTCGACTTCGACCTGGACGGCGACCGGCGTACCGGCCGGGTCGATGTCGGGGCCGACGAGTACTCGCGGCGGCGGCCGGTACTCCGCCCGCTCACCGCCGCCGAGGTCGGGCCGAACGCGTGATGAAGACCCAGGAGCTTGGCGTCAGCACCCGGCGGGAGGACGAGTTGATCCGGACGCATCTGGACCGGCTGCGGCTGGACCTCGTCGTCGCCGCCAGGATCACCAAGGTGCACCGCGAGTGGTCGCGTCCGCTGCAGCCGGATCCGTTCTCGCGGCTGTACCTGATCCTCGAAGGCGAGGGCCGGCTGGTCGTGGGGGAGCAGGAGCTCTACCCGAAGCCGGGGGAGCTCTGCTATCTGCCGGCCGACGTACCGGTGTCGTACGAGACGATCAGCGACAATGTCTTCCGCAAGCACTGGCTGCACTTCTCCGCGCTGGTCGGCGACCGGGACATCGGCGAGCTGCTGTCGTTGCCGTACATCGTGCCGAGCAAGGCGCCGGAAGAGGCTGCGACGCTCTTCGAGCAGGTGGGTGCGGCTGACCGCGATCCGCCGAGTCTGGCGACGCCGTTGCGGCTGCGGTCCGCGTTGACCGCGCTGTTCGCGCACTACCTGGACAGTGCGCCGGCTGGGTCTGTGCGGCTGGCGCAGCAGCAGACCGAGGAGACCAGCGTCGTCCAGTACATCCAGCAGAACCTCGGTACTGCGTTGTCGGTCGAGGAACTGGCCGCGCACTTCGGGCAGGATCTGGCGACCTTCGTGCGGCGCTTTCGCACGGAGTTCGGGTTGTCGCCGAAGCAGTACATCAAGCGTGTCCGGATCGAGTGGGCGCAGCGTGAGCTCGCCTCGACGACCCGGCCGATGGAGGAGATCGCGGCCGAGGTCGGGATGGATCAGTCGTACTTCTCCAAAGTGTTCCGTCAAGTCAGCTCGGTGACGCCGAGCGAATACCGCAAGCTGTACCGCCCCAACGGTTGAGGAGACTTGCCATGGATCGTCGTGCCTTCTTAGTCGGCGGGATCGCTGTCGCAGCGATCGCCGCTGTAGAGCTCCAAAGGCCCAGATCGGTCGCCGCTCAGACGACCGCTCTGGTCACCTCCCTGTCCCAGCTCCAGTCCGCCATCAACTCCGCCACCGCCGGTACGACGATCACGCTGGCCAACGGCTCGTACGCGGTGAACTCGGCGATCACGATCAGCGGGCGGAACGGGACCAGCGCCGCGCCGATCGTCATCCAGGCCGAGACGCGGGGTGGGGTGACGCTGACCGGGTCGCAGACCTTCGTGTTCTCGAACTCGTCCTACGTCACGATCAGCGGCTTCAACTTCCGGCAGAGCGTCACGCTGGACCTGGCGGCCAACTCATCTCGGCTGCGGCTGACGCGTAACGACTTCCAGCTCGCCTCGTCGGTCAGCCACTCGGTCGTTGTCCGGGGCAACGATGTGAAGGTCGACCGGAACGTGTTCCACGACAAGTCGACGGCCGGCTGCTACCTGGTGGTCGACGGCCCGTCGGGTGACGACGTGATCGCGCAGCGGACGTACATCCTGCGCAACCACTTCCGGGACCACTCGTTCACCGGCGACAACGGCGGTGAACCGATCCGGCTCGGGTTCAGCGGCCGGGCGCTGGCCGACGCCGACGCGACGGTCGAGTACAACCTGTTCGAGCGGGTGAACGGCGACCCCGAGGCGATCTCGGTGAAGTCGTCGGGCAGCACGATCCGGTACAACACGGTGCGCTCGTCGGCCGGCGGCATCGTGCTGCGGCACGGCAACAACAACCGGGTGGAGAGCAACTATCTGCTGTCCGGTGAGAACGGCATCCGGATCTACGGCAACGACCACCTCATCATCAACAACTACGTAGGCGATGTCGCCAGCGCCGGCATCATCTTGGGCAGCGGCTCGGAACGCGACCACACCCCTGGTGAGTCCGACACCTCCCGCAAGGGCAACGACGCTCCGGACCGGGTGACGATCACTCTCAACACGCTGCGCAACAACAACGGCGCGATCGCCGGCGAATCCCAACGCACGATCCCCCCGCTCGCCTGCAAAATCACCGACAACCTCCTGGTCGGCGCCAGCGGTTCGCTGACCGACATGCCCTACCAGCAAGGCATCACCTGGTCCGGCAACATCCTCTGGGGCGCCGCATCCAACGGCAACATCCCCACCTCCGGCTTCACCCGAGCCGACCCCAAGCTGACCGCCGGCACCGACGGCATCTACCGCCTGGGCTCCGGCAGCGCCGCCATCAACGCAGCAAGCGTCAACCACGCAAGCGAGGTAACCGACGACCTCGACGGCCAAACCCGTACAGCTCCGTACGACGTAGGCGCCGACGAGTACTCAACCGCGTCACCAGTACGCCGCCCACTAACCCCATCCGACGTAGGCCCCAGCGCACCCTAACGCCCCACCGCCCCCGCCCCCTCCCACCGACCCACCACCC
>NZ_BAAAHK010000008.1:214162-335278 GCF_039525325.1 Kribbella koreensis | reverse complement strand
CACCAAACCACTCCGACGGCGACGCGGCAGCGACGCGGCAGCAGCGGTGGGGGCGGTGTCAGCGGGGGCGTGATGACGAGCGACGTTCCTCCCGCCCCGCGTGAGGGGCGGCGCAGCGAGCCGTGCCGATTGCGGGAGCTTGGGGCGGAAGTGCGGGGAAGCCGGCGGGAATCAGCGTGGAGGTGAAGCAGGGTGCGTCTGGCGGGGCGACATGTGGCCCGGCCGACGTGTGCCCGCCAGACGCGCAGCAGGACGTGTGCCCGCCAGACGCGCAGCAGTCAGTGGGTAGCGGGTCAATGGGCAGCGGGTCAGCAGTCAGCGGGGGGCTATTACGACGGCGAGCATGCCGGGCCCCACGTGGGCGCCGATTACTGCTCCGACCTCGCGCAGCACGATCTCATCCGCTTGCGGAAGGCGCTCCGCAAGACCATCCGCCAACGTATGGGCCTTGTCCAGGTTGGCGAGGTGATGGACCGCGACCTGAACCGGCCCGTCGCCGGCCCGTTGGACCGCGATGTCAGCCAGTCGAGCGATCGCGCGACTCGAAGTACGGACCTTCTCCAGCGGTACGATCCGCCCGCCGCTGATGGTCAGCAGCGGCTTGACCGCGAGCGCAGTACCGAGCAGCGCCTGCGCCGCCCCGATCCGCCCGCCGCGGCGCAGGTACTCGAGCGTGTCGACATAGAAGTACGACGAAACAGCCGCCATCCGCTCCCGAGCAGCCGCCTCGACCCCCGCCTGATCAGCGCCGTCGGCAGCAGCCAAAGCAGCGGCAAGCACCGGGAACCCCAACCCCATCCCCAGCGACCGCGAATCGACCACCCGCACCGGGATCGGCGACTCCTTGGCCCCGATCATCGCCGCTTCGAACGTCCCCGACATGTCGCCCGACAGGTGGATCGACACGATCGACTCGGCGCCGGCCGCGGCACACTCGGCGTACGTGTCCGCGAACGACTGCGGAGCCGGCCGGCTGGTCGACACCGGCGTGAACGTCTTGAGCGCCTCGGCGACCGCGTCCGAGCTGGTCGCGCCGTCGTCGTACGCCGTCCCGCCGATCACCACCTGCAGCGGTACGACGGTCAGCGGGAGCCGGAGCACCTCGTGCGCCGACAGACCCGCAGTGGAGTCGGTGACGACGTGGACGCGGGCTGACATGCAGCGAGGTTACCGGACAGTTTTCGTCGGCGCCTGGTGTCAGACTCGGTCAATGAAGGAGACGAGCGAGGAAGTCGCCGAACTGCAACGGCTGCTCGAGGCGGCCTACGGACGCTCCACGGAGCATCTGCGGGAGATCATCAACGACGAGCGCCGCCTGACTGCCGACGAGCTGGTCCAGCTCCTGCAAGGCATGTGCGTGCTCAACCTGGCCACCGTGACAGCGAAGGGCGAGCCGAGGATCAGCGCCGTCGACGGGCACTTCCTGCACGCTCGGTGGGTGTTCACGACGTCGGCCCAGGCGGCCAAGGTGCGCCAATTGAGGGTCAGACCGGCCGCAAGCATCTCGTACGTCGATGGCGAGCGACTCGGCGTCTTCAGCCACGGCCAGGTCGAGTTCCTCACCACCGACCACCCCGACTTCGCCGAGATCGAGGCGCACCTGGTGGCCCACTACGGCAGCTCACCCTCGACCTGGGCCGACGAGATCGCCTACTGCCGTCTCCAACCCCACTGGATGGTCGGCTACGCCTTCGACAAAGCGGCAGTGCTCGGCAAATAACACCAGCGGGTTGGCCGTTGCACCGGCCAACCCGCCTGTGGGTGTGACGCCGAGCGTCACGAGCCCAGTCGGCTGGTGGTGGCCGGCTGGGCTGCTTGTGGACGCCGTGGCGAGGTGGAGGGACCATCCCCTGTGTGGTCCTCCACCTCGCGGTTGAGCTGACTCCCCCTCGGTGTCAGCTCACTTGGCGTGGTACCGGCGGCGCAGTGAGCCGTCCCCTGTGCGTCTCACCGCAATCCCCCCGGGGAGCCCCAGCGGTCGACCCACCGGCAGGTGACCAAACCCGCCGGCTTCCCCGTGTCGACCGGACCGGCACTCGTCCCCTGTGTCGTGTGCCTGGTCGCTGCTGGGACCCCGCCCCGGGTCACGTGCCCTGACGGTGCACGGCCCCCGGTGTGAGGTAGGACAGCTCCGCACGAGTCAGCACTCCGGAGATCTCGGCAGTTGTTCGGCGCCCCCACCGACCGGCTGCAAGATGTCCTCCGCGTCGCCTGCTCCGGGTTCGAAGAGCTGCCCGGCAGTCCGGCGAGCCATGATTGCCTCTTCATGGTCATCGCCTCCCTCCCGTATCGCTCGAATCCCGGTCTCGGAACTCTGTCTCGTGGAACCTGTCCTACGGCTGTAATTCTGGTTCCGGCGAGCATGTCCGGACGAGGCAGAAGTACCGGCAGTTCCCCGGCAGCTTCCGCCGATCGGCGTCACGAAACACAACGAAGCTCGTCACGCGCCAGCGCACAGCAAGAGGCAGCCGGTACTACGTACGCGGCTACCGCGGAGGTCGAGAGGGCGCAGCGAGGCGGGTTAGGAGAGCGCCGCGAGCAGATCGTCGGCCATATGGCGAGCAGCCTCGGCAGGGTCCGGCAATGGCCAGCCCTGCGCCACCGGAGCGCTCTCGCAGGACTCCTGGAGCACTGCCCACGCCGTAGGCAGCATCGGCGGGTCCATCGTCCGCTGCCAGGCCAGTAGCTGCCCACAGAGCGCATCAGCCTGCTCATGCTGCCCCAACCCATGCAGCACAGCCACAGCCTCGGGCATGACGTCCAGCAGGTACACAACCCGGCCTTCGAGCAGCAACCGGTTCACGGCGTCCCGGATGGACGACCTGGCCTGCTCCAGATCCCCTGTACGCCGGGCCAGCCGACTCCGGTAGAGCATCACCAGGTAGTCGAAGTACCCCCGGTGCCCCCGGATGTCAGCATCGGCCTCATCGATCAGCGCCTGCGCCAATTCGAACCGCCCGGCCTGGAACTCCACCATCGCCAGGCACCCGGCCACTTTGGTCCGCTCCGGGTCATCCGACGCCTGGCTGTCCCGCGCCAGCTCAGCCCACCGCCGGGCCTCCGCCAGGTTCCCCAGCTCCAGCTCGACCCGGCTCAAAGCCATGTACGCGATCTCATCCGGATACACCCCGGGATTGACCAGCGCAGCCTCCCAGGCGAGCAGCAGCTCCTTGGCCTCGGGTAGCCGCCCCCAGCGGGCCAGCGCCAGCCCACAGATCGCCTGTACCGTCGCAGAGCGCTGCACGTCCCCGTGCTTGATCGCGTCCTCCACCAGCGTCGGGATCTCCGCGAGGCTCACCGTGTCGAGCAGCAGCGACCCGGAGGACACCCACCCGCCACGAGCCATCAGCCCCATCTCCGAGGACGGCGAGATGAGGTTGCGCGCCTCCCCGTAGTACCGGCGGGCAGCGCGGACGTCACCGGTCAGGTTGGACAGCCGCCCCGCGATAGCGAGCAGCCGGCCGCTGACCTCTTTGTCCTGGACGTTCTCCGCGCAGACGCTCGCCCACTGGATCCCGCTCTCGGCCAGACTCGCCTGGTACTGCCACGCGATCCGGAAGCCGAGCACGATCGCAGCAGCCGTGTCCCAGTCCCCCAGTGCCGAGGCACGCTCCAGCGCCACCTCGAAGGTCGCCGAGTTCGCGTTGGCCGCCCGGTACCGCCGTTCGCGGTCCGGACTCGACCAGGCGCCGTCCAGCCCCTCGACGTACGTCGAGCACCACGCGACCGTCCGATCCTTGAACTCGACCAGGTCGGACCCCTGCGACGACAACCCCGCATAGGCGTGCTCGCGGATCGTCTCGAGCATCTTGTACCGAGCGCCGTACAACGCCTCGAATTCGTGCACCGGCTGCAGCAGCGACTTGTCCACCAACTCGGCGAGCAGCATCGGCACGTCCAGCGCGTCGATCGGCTCCCCGGTACACACCCCCACCACAGCGTCCAAGGTGAACGGCGACCCCAGCATCGACGCGCGATACAGCAACTGCCGCGCGGGATCCGACAGCGCGTCGACGCTCCACGCGATCGTGTCCGCCAGCGTCCGCTGATGCGGTGCCCCGAACCGCCGCGGCCCAGAGAGCAACCGGAACCGATCGTCCAGCGCCGCCAGAATCGTCTCCACCGACAACGACCCGGCCCGCGCCGCCGCCAGCTCCAAAGCCAACGGCAACCCATCCAGCCGCTGGCAAAGCCGAGCCACCGTGGCCGCGTTCTCAGCGGTCAGCGCGAAGTCGGGCCGCACCCGGGCCGCCCTCCGGCAGAACATCTCCACCGCCGGCGACGACGCGATCTCGTCCAGATCCTTGTCGTTGGCCGGTACGCCGAGCACCTGCACCCGGCGGACGACCTCGTCCGGCAACCCGAGCGGAATCCGCGAAGTCACCAGTACGCCGATCCCCGGGAAGCTCCGCACCATCCGGTTCGCCACGGTCGCGACCCCGTCCAGCACGTGCTCGGCGTTGTCCTCGACGATCACCAGGTCACCCGGCTTGCGCCCGGACAGCACGTCATCGAGATCCGAGGTCCCCGGCGCCGTCCCGAACGCGTCGAGAATCGCCGACGGTACGGCGGCATCGCGCTGCACCGTCGTCAGGTCGACGACCACCACGGCCGTGTCCACCGACGAGACCCGATCGGCAGCCGCCAGCGCGAGCTCCGTCTTGCCGACGCCGCCCGGCCCGACCAGCGTCACCAGCCGGTTCTGCCGCAGCAGCGTCTCGATCTCCGCCAGCTCGTCATCGCGCCCGACGAGACCATCCGGGATCGGTCGCGTACCTCGCCACCGCAACCCCGAAGGCGCCGCGTCAGCGACCGCGATGACCGGCCGTACCGTCGCATGCCCGGCCGCCGCCAAGAACTGCAGCGCGTCGCCGTCACGCAGCCCGAGCCCCTCGGCCAGCAGGCGGACGGAATCCTTGCGAGGCCGGGCGACCCGGCCGGCTTCGAGCTCGCGGATGGTCCTCACGCTGAGCCCGGCCTTGTCGGCCAGCTCCTCCTGCGACAGTCCTGCCTGGACCCTCAGGTCAAGCAAGAGATCGGCAAAACCACGCCTTCCCTCAGCCCGGCCATCCGCGTCCGACAAAGCCCGTCACCCCATTCAGAGCCTCACAGTCCCCCCACAACATAGCGTGACAGGGGCGTCGGCGCCGTATGCACCCAGTGACCAGAGTGCGGACAAGCAGAAAAACGAAGGCGATGGGGTGGAGGGACGCGTCGAAGACAAGCGATTGATTGCCGCGTCAGGCACTGACGCGCACTGAATCCGCTTCATTCACCGGTGTATACAAAGACAGCACCGAGGACCATTCCTCGATCCGCGCCCGGGTATCGGCACGGCCCGTTTCCGCATTCAGCAGACTGCCGTCGCAAATACTCCGGGTCGCGCGGACCAGGAGCTCGGTACCAACCACGAGCCAGTGCTCACGCAGGTTCTCCAGGGCCGCCATGCCGAGTATTCAAGCGGAGACGTGTTTCGCATACGTAACGCATTCGGCAACATCGCAATAAGTAACGAACAATCCGCGAGTCAATTGAAAAGACAGCTAACTCGGCAACCAGGAAAGCCGCACCTGGCGTTGGGGATTGTCCACATTGGTGTCGACCAGACAGATCGACTGCCAGGTGCCGAGCGCGAGCCGCCCGCCGATCACCGGGATCGACGCGTACGGCGGGATCAGCGCGGGCAGCACGTGATCGCGCCCGTGCCCCGGCGTACCGTGCCGGTGCTGCCAGCGGAAGTCGCGAGGCAGCAGCTCCTCCAGTACTGCGAGCAGATCCGTATCGCTCCCCGCACCCGTCTCGAGGATCGCGATCCCGGCAGTCGCGTGCGGGACGAACAGATGGAGCAGTCCGTCGCCCTGGGCCTGGTGGGCCTCAGCGGCGACGAACTGCTCACACCGGCTGGTCAGATCGAACACGACCTCGCGGCCGCCGGTTGAGATGTCGATCAGCTCTGAACGCATCCGTGCAGCGTCTCAGGCAGGGACGATGTTGACCAGCTTCGGCGCGCGGACGATGACCTTGCGGGTTCCCCGGCCGTCCAGAGCCTTCTGGACCGCCTCGGACGCCAGCGCCAGCTGCTCCAGGTCGGCATCGGAGATGTCGGGCGACACCTCCAGCCGGTCCTTCACCTTGCCGGCGATCTGGACGATCGCGATGACCGAGTCCTCGACCAGCAGCGCCGGGTCGACCTTCGGCCAGCCGGCCTTGGCGACCGTGGGCTCGTGACCCAGGTTCTCCCACATGTCCTCGGCCGTGTACGGCGCGACCAGGCTCAGCAGGACCGCCACCGCCTCGACCGCCTCGCGGACGGCCGGGTCGGCCGCCCCCGGACCGGAGTCGATCGCCTTGCGGGTGGCGTTCACCAGCTCCATCGTCCGGGCGACCATCACGTTGAACCGGTACGACTCGATCAGCTCGGTCGCGTCGTGCACCGCCTTGTGGGTCAGCTTGCGCAGCGCCAGGTCACCCGTCGAGAAGTCGACGCCGACCGGAGACTCGACCGACCCGCTCAGCCGCCAGGCCCGCTGCAGGAACTTCAGCGACCCGCCCGGGGACATGTCGGCCCAGTCGATGTCGTCGTCCGGCGGACCGGCGAAGACCATCGTCAGCCGGACCGCGTCGACCCCGAAGGCGTCCAGCTGGTCACCCAGGTTCACGCCGTTGCCCAGCGACTTGCTCATCGCCTTGCCCTCGTTGATCACCTGGCCCTGGTTCAGCAGCCGGGTGAAGGGCTCGGTGGCGTCCAGCATGCCCATGTCGTGCAGCGCCTTGACGAAGAACCGCGCGTACAGCAGGTGCAGTACGGCATGTTCCTTGCCACCGACGTACTGATACGTCGGCATCCAGCGGTCCGCCGCGGCCCGGTCGAACGGGCCCTCGGTGTAGTCCGGCGAGATGTAGCGCAGGAAGTACCAGGACGAGTCGACGAAGGTGTCCATCGTGTCGGTGTCCCGCTCGGCGGGCCCACCACACTTCGGGCAGCTGACCTCGACCCAGTCGCGGGCCGACGCCAGGGGCGAGACACCCCGGGGAGCGAGAGCCGCACCCCGCAGGTCCGGCAGCTCGACGGGCAGCTGGTCGTCAGGTACCGGTACTTCGCCGTCGACCGGGCAGTGGATGATCGGGATCGGCGCACCCCAGTAGCGCTGCCGGCTCAGCAGCCAGTCGCGCAGCCGGTAGTTGATCGTCCGCTCGCCCAGGCCCTTGTCCTCCAGCCAGTCGATGATCGCCGACTTGGCCTCGGTGACGCCCAGCCCGTCCAGGCTGATCTCCGCGTTGGAGCTGTTGATCGCCGGGCCGTCGCCGGTGAACGCCTTGCCGTCGAAGCCCTCTTCCGGCTGGACGGTACGGACGATCGGCAGGCCGAACTTCTCGGCGAACTCCCAGTCGCGCGAGTCCTGGCCGGGGACGGCCATGATCGCGCCGGTGCCGTAGTCGGACAGCACGTAGTCGGCGGCCCAGATCGGAATCCGCTCACCGGTCACCGGGTTGGTCGCGTAGGAGCCCAGGAAGACACCGGTCTTCTCCCGGTCGGTGCTCAGCCGCTCGATCTCGGTCGACGCCTTGACGGCCTTCAGGTACTCGTCGAAGGCCTCCTGCTGATCCGGCGTGACCAGGTCCGCGGCCAGCTTGGAGTCCGGCGCGACGACCAGGAAGGTGGCCCCGAACAGCGTGTCCGGGCGGGTGGTGAAGACCTTGATCGGCTCTTCACGCCCCTCGACCTTGAAGCCGGTGAAGGCACCCTCGGACCGGCCGATCCAGTTCCGCTGCTGCAGCAGGATCTCTTCCGGCCACTGCAGCTGGTCCATATCGTCCAGCAGCCGCTGGGCGTAGTCGGTGGTCTTGAAGTACCACTGGGTCAGCTCGCGCTTGGTCACCTCGAAGCCGCAGCGCTCGCAGCGGCCCTGGACGACCTGCTCGTTGGCCAGCACCGTCTGGTCGTTGGGGCACCAGTTCACGTACGACGCCTTGCGGTACGCCAGCCCCTTCTCGAAGAACCGCAGGAACAGCCACTGGGTCCACCGGTAGTACTCCGGGTCGGACGTGTGCAGCCGCCGGGACCAGTCGAAGCTCAGCGCGTACCGCCGGATCGACTCCGCCTGGGTCTCGATGTTGGCGTACGTGTACGTCGCCGGGTGCTCGTTGCGCTTGATCGCCGCGTTCTCGGCGGGCAGCCCGAAGGAGTCCCAGCCGATCGGGTTCAGCACGTCGTAGCCTTGCTGGAACCAGAACCGGGACAGCACGTCGTGCAGCGCGAACACCTCGCCGTGGCCCATGTGCAGGTCGCCGGACGGGTAGGAGAACATCGTCAGCGCGTACCGGCGCTCGGACTTGCCGTCGTCACGCGCCTTGAACGGGTCGAGCTTCTCCCACACCGGCCGCCACTTGGCCTGCATGGCATTGAAGTCATAGCCGCCGCGGTCGATCGCGTCGTCCGCCTCGTGCTCCACCTGCTCGCTCACCGTCGTACTCCTGCGTCCTAGAGATGTCATGGGAACCCTGCCAGAAATGAAAAAGCCCCTCACGCAGGAGGGGACGCCGTACTGGTCAGCGCTCAGAAGGCGCCAGTACGGCTAACTAAGGAGCAGGGTCACTCGCATACCACCAGATTAGCGCATCCCCGCGGGCAGGCCGAACGGGCACACTCCCGGGACCACCAGGCCAGCATCCAGCGGATCCTGCCCCAGCGGGCCGTGGACGCTTTTAGCGTCGTCGCCATGATGCATATCGCCAAGAAGACCGCTACCGCCGCCCTGGTGGTGACCGCGCTGGCTACCCCGACCGCTGTCGCCCTCAACCAGGCCCACGGCGACGACAAGCAGCCGGCGACGGTCAAGCTCGTCGGGGACACCTGGGTCCGGACCGAGCTGTTCTTCGGGACCGACAAGCCCGGCCCGGACGTGACCGAGCACCAGTTCAGCCGGTTCGTGAACGACGTCGTCACGCCGCGCTTCCCCGACGGCCTCACCGTGCTGGCCGGCAACGGGCAGTGGAAGGGCGAGGACGGCAAGATCGTCAAGGAGCGCTCCAAGGTCGTCGTGCTGCTCTACCCGCTCGACGGGCAGGACGAGAGCAGCAAGAAGATCGAGGAGATCCGCAGCAAGTACGAGAAGCAGTTCCTGCAGGAGTCTGTACTCCGGACCGACAGCACCGAGCAGGTCTCCTTCTAGCCCGAACTAGCCGGATACGAAGGAGGTACCGCCCGTACGGCGGTACTCCCCCGGCGTACGGCCGTAGTGCCGCTTGAACGCAGTGGAGAACGGCCGTACGTCGGAGTACCCGCAGGCCCGCGCCACCTCGGTCACCGTGTACGCAGGGTCGAACAGCAGCTGCGCGGCCAGCTCCAGTCGCATCCGCCGCAGCGTCGACATCATCGACGCCCCGACCACCTGCCGGAAGAGCCGCTCCGCATGCCGCTCCGACAGGTGTACTGCGGCCGCCACCTCCCGCACGGTCACCGGGCGAGCCAGGTTGTCCAGCAGGTGCCGCTGCATCGCCTCAACCACCACCAGCCCTCTCTCCCGTACTACGGGAGCCACCGAGAGATCCTGGTCGAGCGCGAACGCCCGCGCCGTGTCCAGCACCAGCGCAGCCCCCAGAGCCGCCACTGCCTCGCCATACCCGGATCGCGGCTCAGAAGCCTCCGCTGCCAAAGCAGTGACGACAGCAGGCAGCCCACCCAGCTCTCGCGACATCACTGGCCCGTCAGGCCGATTCAGCCCCGACCACCACCCGGTGCCGGAGACAACCGTCGTCGGGCGGAAGGTGAACCCCCAGAAGGCGATCCCCAGCGGCGCCGACCGGCTGGACTCGATCTCATGCACATCCCCCGGCCGTGCCAGGAACAGGTCGCCCGCGCTGACGTCGTACTCCGCCGCCCCGCAGTTGAACCGCCCCTCCCCTTCATAGGCCAGGCACACCTCGTAGAAGGAATGGCTGTGCCAGTAGTTCCGCCAGTACTCCGGCCGGTAGTGCCCCCAGCTCACAAAGTCCGCACGGAACTCGCCGACCTCACAGGACTCCAACAGCCCCGAGAGATCAACGAACCGCTCCGCATCCGCGACAGCCGCGAGACTCAACGCCAACGCCCATACCTCCTACGGCTGGAGACGATGAGGAACCCGGTCCCCCACAGAGTCAGCGCGGACAGCAGGAGCAGACCGACACTGCCCAGGTAGCGGTAGGCGTAGCCCATCCCGAGCTGCTGAGCGTTCTCCGGGTGCTCAGGGTCGTACTCCACCTGAATCTCCTGGTGCGATTCCACGTTGCGATACCGCTCCAACCGCGCCTCGGCCAAGTGTCCGTCGGCCGTCTTGAACCAGACATCGACTCTCGTGGAGCCTTTGCCCACCGGGTCGGTCACTGTCACCAGATCCGTTGTCACGGACACGCCACGGACCTGCAAGTGGTAGGTGTCCACGACCGAACTGACGCCGAGGTACCCGACGAAGAGCCCCCCGATGATCAGAGGCAACAACATCACCCAGAGCGGAGCGGGGCGGGTGGCAGGGTCGGCTGGAGTCCAGCTGGATTGCATGGGCCGCAGCCTAGATCCGGTCCGGTCCACACAGCGGTCAGACCGATCCTCGGCCGGTCGGGTCGATTCCACGCAGGATCATGCCCTGCCCGAGTGAGTGATCGTGGGTCTTCACGGTCGGCGGGTCGGACGGGTCGCGGTACTGGACCAGCCAGGTCGTCCGGGGTTCGCTGCTGACGTTCACGCCGGAGCCGTGGACGGTCAGGTAGGTGAAGAAGAGGACGTCACCGGCCTCGGCAGGCTGCGGTACGGCGTCTTCGAACGGTACGTCGGGAAGGTGGAACGACCCCTCCGGGTCGTGCTCACGGGGCCCCGCGAGGTGGCTGCCCGGGATCACCCGCACGCATCCCTTCTCCTCCGGCGCGTCGTCGAAGTGGAAGATGGCGGCGCCGACCCGATGGTACTTGTGCGGGAAGAACGGGTAGTCCTGGTGCAACGGGAACGGCGACCCGTTCTCCGGCGGCTTCACGAACAGCTTGGTGTGATGCAGCTGGACGTCCTCGACACCCATCACCGCAGCGGCCACATCCGTGAACCGCGGATCCACCAGCAGCTTCGAGAACGCCGCGTCGTAGAACTGCGCGTCGTGCAGGTGCTGCAGCCGCGTCTTCGCCTCCGACATCCCCATCGCCGACTGCCAGGTCGGGTCGTCGTCCCGGTTCAACCGGGCCAGCAACGCATGGCTGGTCTCCCGGTAGGCAGCCGCTTCTTCCTTGCTGAGCAGGCCTTTCACCAGTACGAAGCCCTGCTCGGCATACTGCGTGGCCAGCGCCGGCAGATCCGTCCGGCTCTGCGTGATCGTCATCTCGGATTCCTCCTGATCGGGTACTACCGAGCCTACGAACAGCGGTGCCCGGGCAGCAGGACCTGCCCGGACACCGATGTTCGCGAAACGGACACGGTTTACCCGAGGAAGAGGTAGTCCGCCTGGTACGGAACCGTCGCGATGGCGTCCTTCTCCGGGTCGCAGCTGCCGGCCGGGGCGACACCGCCGACCGTGTTCAGCCGCAGGATCTGGGTGCTGTCGGCGAGGATGCCGGACCGGCCACCGACCTGCTTGGCGTCCAGCAGCAGCTCCGGGAGGTTGCCCTGGCCGTTGGCCGACTTAGTGATCAGCTTGCCGGTGACCGCGGTGCCGTCCGGCGCGATCCACTGCGGCGGGCCGTCGACCGGCTTCGAGAACGAGTGCAGGATGCCTTCCCGCAGGACGGCCGCGACACCGAACTGACCGAACGCGAACCCGCCGCCGGGCTGCGCGACGCACCGGTAGATCTGCGATCCACCGACGACTGCCGCCTGCGCCGCGCGCGGCTGACCGTGGGTGTTCCTCGCCAGTTGGCCGCGGACGGCGCCGCCGCTGAACTCGGCGGTGTGCAGGTTGGTGTAGAACCCGGCCGGATTCTTCGCCAGCTGACCGGCCAGCTCGGCGCCGACGGTCGCCGTACCGGCGATGCCCGTCACCGAGGCAGGCAGGCCGTCCGCGTCGGCGAACAGGTCGGCCGCGACCGCGCCGTTGACGCCCTTGGCGCCGGCGTGGATGTGCCCGTTGGTCGGTGCGCCGATACCGCTCCAGACCGCCGCGTACGAGACCTTGTCACCACTTGCCTGTAGCAACCACTCGGCACGGCCGTCCTTGTCGCCGGAGGGCTTCGGGCCGGGTACCTCCTGCTTGCCGTCAGCAACAGCTTGCAGGTTGTCCGCGACCGAGCCGTTCAGTACGCCGTTGAGGTCGACCGCGCGGCTCAACGCGTGCGTCTGGCCACGGACGGCCCCGCCTGGGAACTCGGCCGTGTGCAGGTTCAGGTAGAAGCCGGCCGGGTTGGCCCGGATCGAGTCGAGCAGCGCCTGGTCGGTCACCTTGACGGTGCCGGTCACGGCCGAGGCTCCGGCCGGGATGTCCGAGCCGAGGAAGTCGATCTTGACGCCGCCGTTCGTCCCGGCCGCGCCCTGATGGATGTGGAACGCCTTCGGGGCAGTGATGTTCTGCCAGCGCACGGCGTACGAGACCAGGTCGCCCTTGATCCGGACCACGGCGGTAGCGCGGCCGTCCGGATCGCCGACCGCCGGACCGCCGGCGACCGGTACCTCGTTGCGCCCGCTCAGCCCGGCGGCGAGGTAGACCGCCGGAGCTTTGCTGTTCCCGGCAGCAGCGGCGACAGGCGGTCCCGCATCGGCTGCCTGGTGACTGTTGTGGGTGACGATGGCGTCCTGCGCGGAGTGATCATCGTGGGCGAAGGCGACGCCGGCGACGACGACCGACGCCGCCACGCCCGTGACGACAGCTGGCAGGACATACTTGCGAACAGACATCGGAAAGCCTTTCGTAGTTGGTCTTCAGTGCCCTCGACCAACAGCACGTAAGGTTTTCTGGATCGGTTCAAATCAACTTTCTACAGCCCCAGCTGGCCCAGCCGCACACTGATCCGCGGGTCGGTGGAGACCACCGGGCTCTCCGTGCGGACCCAGGGGGCGCCGTCGAAGTACGTCTCGAAGATCTTCTCGGCGGTGCGGGTGGCCAGGGCCTGGCTGGTGAGGGTCGGGTTGGGGCCGCCGAGGCCGTTGGACAGCGCCGAGTTGTCGGCGATGAAGAGACGCTTGACCGCACGCGTCTCGCCGCGGGGGTCGAGGACCGAGTTCTGTTCGGATTCGCCCATCCGCATCGACGACTGGACGTGCAGGATGAGCGGCGCCCAGTCGATCCGGTAGACCTTCTTCGCACCGGCACCCCGCAGCAGTTCGGCGGCCTTGCGCGCCATCACCTCGCGGTTGTTCAGGGTCCGCTTGGTGCGCTTGCGCTGCTGGAAGGTGACCTTCGGGATCGGGCCGTTCTCGTCGGCCGGCAGCGCCGACGTGGTGACCCGGTTCTGCGCCTCGACGTCGTCGTCGGTGATCACCAGCACGGTGAGCAGCTTGTCGATGCCACCGGCCAGCAACTCCTTGAGCTCCGGCCCCATCAGCCGCCCGGCCGGTCCGTCCCACGGTCCGGTCTGACCGCGGCCGTTCTTGTACTGGCCGCGGATCCCGCTGTCCGACAGCGTGCCGGCGAACGCGTTCAGCGCCGGCGGCAGGCCGACGTTCTCCAGTCCCCCGTACGGCGGGTAGTCCAGCCGCGCGCTCGACCCGACGCCCTTGGGGTTGCCGGTGTAGTCGTCGAACGACCCGATCATCCAGTCGAAGAAGTGATCGGTGTACCCACGCCCGACCCAGCCGTTCTGGTTCGGCAGCCCGCTGTTGAACCACAACCGCGGATTCTCCGTGCACCCACCGGACATCACCACGACCCGGGCATCCTCGCGGTGCTCGTCACCCGACACGTTGTCCCGCCACGTCACACCGGACGCGGTCAGTACTCCGTGCCGCGACTCCGTGTGCACCCTGGTCACGTACGCGTCGGCGATCAGCTCCACCGGCTTGCCGCCACGCGACCAGACCTCGGCCGTCAACGCCATCGGCACGTAGCTGTTGTCCGTCGAGCGCTTGGCGAATTGGTTGCGTGGGGCACCATTCGGCCGCATGCAGCCCTGGAAGCAGTAGCCGCAGAAGGTGCAACCGGTCGCCTGCGGGTAGTTGAGCAGGTTCTTGTCCGAGGTCTTGCCGGCCGTCCCGCCGGGTTGCAGGATCGCGTTCTCCTGCGGACGGTACGACTGCCTGAGCGTCGTCTTGGTGGTCTGGACGGGCAGCCCGAGGGTCTCGGCGCCCTTGAAGAACAGTTGCTCCTTGTGTCCCATCGCGGCCGTCTGGACGGGCATGATCGCCTCGACCCATTCGAAGTACGGGACCATTTCGGAGTACGTGAACGGGAACCGGTGGTTCACGTCGTACTCGTTGCGGTCGGCGCCGTCGTACCCCTTGAAGACACCCGGGTAGGCACGCGGGTAGTTGCCGTAGAAGTGCTGGGTCGTGCCGCCGACACCGGACAGCTGCCAGACGAACGAGTTCTGCGGCCATTCCCGGTACCACGCGGGCTTGGACCGGTCCGTCGGGCCGAGGCGGAAGTACCCGGTGAGTGGGTTGTTCGCATCCTCCTCGAACGTCGACCACTCCTCCCGCGGCTTCGCGTGCCGCGGGCCGGCCTCGAGCAGCAGGACGTCGAGCCCCTTCGCGGCCAGCTCCTTGGCGACCACGGGTCCACCACCGCCGGCTCCGATCACGATCACGTCGCGCATCAGTCGTGCACCTCTTTACGCCCCTGGTAGTAGCCGATGAAGTCGTCCCAGCCCTCGACGGGCCCGTGCGGCTGGTAACCGGTGAGGGTCCAGCCGACCGGCCGCTTGCGCAGCGTCTTGGTCTCCCGGTCCAGTACCGCGAACTCGCCGTACGCGCCGAAGGTGCCGAACTCGATCAGCGCGCCGCCGACGAACTTGAGCAGCCCGGACACGGACTCCTTCAACGGCTCGGGGAACTGCACGTCCAGCAACGCGACCAGATCCGAGTCGGTCTTCTCGATCAGCTCGAACGCCTTCGCCTTCTCGGCGTACCTGAGGCGCGCGAACGGCGACAGGTGCGGGCCGTTGACGGCGGCCGGGTTGACCTGGGTCGCCATCAGGTTGAGCAGGCCGGCGATCGGGAATGACAACGGAATCGCCTCGTCGCTGTGCAGGATCGCCGCGAACGCCCGGTCGAGACTGCGCAGCTCGGCCGGCAGTACTTCGAGGCCCGGCAGGCTGATGCCCGTGTCGGCCAGTCCCGTCACCAGAGCGGCACTGATCGGCTGGGCGAGCGCGTCGGGGAACGGGACGAAGTTGTCGAGCGCGGCGATCATGAAGTCGGTCGCGCCGGCCTCCATCGCACCCGGCGTACTGCTGGAGGCGCGCTGGGTCCGGGAGTACTGGTCCGGGCCGGGCAGGCAGAAGGCGGTCAGACCGTTGAGGGTGTCGCGGGCCAGTGCCGCGAGGACAGGGCGGACGAGGTCGACCGCGGGCGGAAGGAGCGGGTTCGTCGCGGCGTCGGCGGGGTTGAGCAGGCTGCGTGTCAGCAGCCCGCCCCCGCCCAGTGCTGCGCCGAGAACGCCGATCCGGGCCAGGAAGGCCCTTCGGGCAAGAGGAACTGCAGCAGGCATACGGGGTCCTTCGCAGTGAAATGGGGCCACGCCGGGATCCCAGGTCAGGGGGAAGGACCACCGGCACCACTGGTCCTACAACGACCAGTGGTGCCGAAGGGTCACTCGCTTGTTTCGTCCACTTTCTCCACTGGTACGACGATCGGCCGCAGTCTCGCCCAGAGGGTGAAGATCGCCGCGAAGACGAGCATCGCGAGGCCGCCCCACAGGTTGATGTTGATGCCGGCCGCCTTGTCGACCTCCTTGGGGTCGGCGATGATCCCGAGGATCGTCAGCACCACCCCGTAGATCGCGATCAGCAACGCGATCACCACCCGGATGTCGAACGCTCCGGCCTTCTTCTTCTCCGTCATCTGTCCGCCCCTCTCAGCCGAAGACGATGTTCAGCACGACGACCATCGCCAGCGATATGCCGGCCAGCACGGTCGGCTTGCGGTACCAGCCGTGGTCGCCTTCCTGCGCGACCTCGGTCCGGTCCTCCTTCGGGGTCAGCGAATAGACCAGCCCCTTGAGTTCCTCGTCCGTCTTCGGTCTGGTCGCCATGCTGACCAGGACGCTCACCGCGATGTCGACCACGAAGGCCGCGCCGGCGCCGACGAAGCTGGCGCCCTGCCCGGGCAGCTTGATCACCTCGGTCTCGGACAGGACGAAGACCAGGATCGCCGTCGACGTACCGCTGACCAGGCCGACCCAGCCGGCCGCCGCCGTCATCCGCTTCCAGAACATACCGAGGATGAAGGTGGCGAACAGCGGGGCGTTGAAGAACGAGAACAGCTGCTGCAGGTAGTCCATCAGGTTGCTGTAGCCGGAGGCGATCGCCGCCGTGCCGATCGCGACGATCGTGCCGCCGACGGTCGCCCAGCGGCCGAGCCGCAGGTAGAACGCGTCGTCGCGGTCCTTCAGGATGTACCGCTCGACCAGGTCGTAGGTGAAGACCGTGTTGAACGAGCTCAGGTTCGCCGCCATACCGGCCATGAACGAGGCCAGCAGCCCGGTGATCGCGAGGCCGAGCATGCCGTTCGGCAAGAGATCGCGCATCAGCAGCAGCAGCGCGTCGTTGTAGGTCACCGAGCCGTTGCCGGTCTGCTTGAGCTGTTGCAGCTCAGGGACGGCCACCGCCGCGATCATGCCGGGGATGATCACGATGAACGGGACGAACATCTTCGGGAACGAGCCGATGATCGGCGTCCGCCGGGCGGCCGACATGTTCTTGCTCGCCAGCGCCCGTTGCACCTCGACGAAGTTCGTCGTCCAGTAGCCGAAGGACAGCACGAAGCCGAGACCGAAGACCAGGCCGATCACGGACAGCCAACTGCTGGTGAACCCGCTCAGCTGCTCGCCCGGCCAGGCGTGCAGCTGCTGGCTGCCACCCTTGGGATCGGCGGTGATCTTGTCGACCAGGCCTTGCCAGCCGCCGACCTTGTGCAGGCCGATGATGGTCAGCGGCAGCAGCGCCGCCACGATCACGAAGAACTGCAGCACCTCGTTGTAGATCGCCGCCGACAGACCGCCGAGGGTGATGTAGCTCAGCACGATCGCCGCCGCGATGATCAGCGACAGCCAGATCGGCCAGCCGAGCAGCACGTTGACGATGGTGGCCAGCAGGAACAGGTTGACGCCGGCGATCAGCACCTGGGCGACGGCGAAGCTGATCGCATTCACCAGATGCGCCGTCTTGCCGAACCGGCGCAGCATGAACTCCGGCACGCTGCGGACCTTGGAGCCGTAGTAGAACGGCATCATCACGACGCCGAGGAACAGCATCGCCGGGATCGCGCCGATCCAGAAGTAGTGCACGGTCGGCATCCCGTACTGCGCGCCGTTGGCCGACATGCCCATGATCTCGATCGCGCCCAGGTTGGCCGAGATGAACGCCAGGCCGGTCACCCAGGCGGGCAGCGATCGCCCGGAGAGGAAGAAGTCGAGGCTGTTCGAGACCGCGCGTTTGGCGAGGTATCCGATGCCGAGGACGAAGGTGAAGTACAACGCGATGATGATGTAGTCGATCGCTGTGGCATCCAGCCGCAGGATCGAGTCTTGCGCTAACACAAGCCGGCCTCCGCATCGTCGTCCTGACGCTTAGTGACGCTACCGGTGAGGAACGTTACCTCGCCGTACCGACACAACCCCACCCGGCCGCGCCGGGCGGAGATCTCCATCCCGATCTCCACCCACGGATGGTCCGAAACGTCGAGCCGTTTCCCTACCTTCGGGACCATGTCCCTTCCGACCCTTGGCAACGCCGCGATCGTCGTCGTGATCGTGATCGCCGTCCTCGCCCGCCGACTGTCCTGGTCCGAGCTGGAGAACTCCGACACCGACGTCTGGCGCGGCCCGCTCGTGATGGCCGGCATCGGCCTCTACCAGATGCACGACAAGCTCACCGGTACCACGCTCGGCCCGATCGACGTCGTCCTGCTGGTCCTCGGCGTCGGGCTCGCGCTCGTCGCAGGGCTGGCGAGTGGACGGGTCGCCCAGGTCGAGCACCGCGGTACGAAGGTGTTCTACCGCCTCGGCCTTCCGGGGCTGGGGATCATGGTCTGTTATCTCGTCCTCCGGCTGGGTCTTGCCGGGCTCGGGCACCTCTTGGGTGCGACGATCACCTCTGGCGGCGGGTCGCTCCTGCTGACCATGGGCGCGAACCTGCTGGTCCAGTCGGTGGTCGTCCAGTCCAAGGCACATCGACAGGCTGAGGAGTACTCGAGCAGGTGAACACGAGGGCGATCTTCGGGGAGACCGGCTGGCTCGGGCGAGCGATGACGTCGGCCGTGTCGATCGGGGTGCTGGCCACCGCGCGGCCTGAACGCCAGTGGGTCTGGGTGGTGCTCGCAGCCGGGTTGGCCGCCTTCCTCGCCGGTACCTTCCTGATGAACTGGCGGCCGTACTGGGCGCTCGGGTTCCTCGCGTATGCCTCGATCAGCGCGGCCTTCGTCACTGGCGTCTCCGGATCCAATGCGCTCGTACTGGTGCTCGTCCCGCTCACCGACGTCGCCGTGATGGCGCATCCCTGGCGCAATCGGCCGATCATCGCCGTTGGCCTCAGCTGCGCCGGCGCGGTCGCGGTCTCCGCATGGTGGTGGGATCGCTCGACGAGCTGGTACCTGACTCAGCTGATGTGGATCGCGATCCTGGTCGCGTTCGGGCTCAACCGGCGGCAGTACGAAGTACAGGCTCGTCAGACGGCGCAACTGCTCGAGCAGACCCAGCTGGCCCAACACGAACACGCTCGAGCCGCTGCCCTGGACGAACGCGGCCGAATCGCGCGCGACCTCCACGACGTACTCGCCCACTCCCTCGGCGCCCTGACCGTCCAACTAGAACTAGCCGAAGCCCTCCTGGCCGACCGCAACGACACTGCAGGTGCTCTGGACCGGGTACGCCGCTCCCGCCGCCTAGCCGTCCAGGGCCTGGTCGAAGCCCGCTCCGCCGTCGCCGCCCTCCGCTCCGACGAAGCCCCTGCTCTCCCCGAAGCCCTGACCGCCCAAGCCGATCAACACGAAAAAGACCACCAAGCAAAGGTGACTGTGACGACCTCCGGTACCCCTCGCCCAATCGCCTCGGGTATCACCGTCGCCCTACTCGGCGCCGCCCGCGAGGCCCTGACCAACGCCGGCAAACACGCTCCCACCCAACCCATCTACATCCAACTGACCTACGCCGACACGCTACGCCTAACCATCCACAACCCACTTGCTGCGGACCAACTGCATCCGCCCGGCCAGGGCTTCGGGCTGGCGGGGATGCGCGAGCGCCTGGCCCTGGTCGGTGGCAGCCTTGAAGCCGGACCGGACGACGACGGCTGGCTGGTCATCGCGGAGGTGGCAGATGCCTGAGCAATTGGTGCGGGTGGTAGTTGCGGACGATCAGCAGGTGGTCCGAGAAGGGCTGGTGGCGTTGCTTGGCCTGATCGACGGAGTCGAGGTGGTCGGCGCGGCCGCCAACGGCGTACAGGCGATCGAACTCGTTGCCGGCGGCAACGTAGACGTCGTGCTGATGGACCTGCGGATGCCAGTGCTCGACGGCGTGAAAGCAACAGCACGAATCACCGCAGAGCACCCAAAAGTCGCCGTCCTAGTCCTGACCACCTACGCCGACGACGAGTCAATCGCCCTGGCCCTACGGGCAGGAGCCCGCGGCTACCTGACCAAGGATGCCGGCCGGGTAGAAATCGGAGCCGCCCTACACGCAACCGCCGCCGGCCAGTCCACCTTCGACCCCGAGGTCTCCCGCAAACTAGTCGCAGGCCTCAACCCCACACCAATCCCCCGCACCGACGGCCTCACCGCCAGAGAAAGCGAAGTCCTGAAACTGATCGCCCAAGGCCTGAGCAACCCAGAAATCGCCGAACACCTCTTCATCGGCGAAACCACAGTCAAGACCCACATCAACAACACCTTCGCCAAAATAGGCGCCCGCCACCGAGCCGAAGCAGTCCGCTACGCCTACCGCCACGGCTTAGCCGACTGAACCCCCATGCTGCCCCGCCGTCCGCTCCTCCGTCCCAGCCCAAAACCAGCTGGCGAACGGTGTTTCTTCGGGGGCTGGTGGTCTGTAGGTGGTCAGCGGGCGAACAACCTGGCAGCGGGACCGGTGGGCCGAGCCGCGAGCGCCCGGCGGGCGTCAGATGCGGAGTTCGGCGACGACTGGGCGGTGGTCGCTGCCGGTGGAGTCCATTACCCAGGCCTTCGTCGGCGTGACGCCTCGGACGAGGATGTGGTCGATTCGGGCCATGGGGAAGTTGGCGGGCCAGGTGAAGCCGAAGCCGAAGCCGGCGGCTCCCTGGGCTGAGCGGAGGCCGTAGGTGAGCGGCGCGAGGCTGCGGTCGTTGGCTGTGCCGTTGAAGTCGCCCATCACGATCACGCCGGCGACCTTCTCCTGGGCGATCTGCTGGCCCAGTTGCTTGATGGTGTTGTTGCGCTGATCTGACGTGAAGCCGCTGGTGCCTACCCGGACGGACGCCAGGTGCGCGACGTAGACGGCAACCTTGCCCTCCGGAGTGGCGACCTCGGCGCGCAGTGCGCGGGTCCAGGCGAAGCCGACGTCGACCGACTCGCTCTCCTCGACCGGGAACTTCGACCAGAGAGCGACCGTGCCGCGCGCGACGACATGCGGATACGTCTTCGCGAACGCCGCCTTGTAGACCTTCAGGTCCGCGGAGGTGATCTCCTCCAGCGCCACGATGTCGGCATCGGCGGCGAGCAGGTCCTTGGCCGTCTGCTCCGGATCCTTGTTCGCAGCGTCCACGTTGTGCGACAGCACTCGTACGTCGTACGCGCCGCCACCCTTGCCCGGAACCAGCGCGTTCCCGAACATCATTCCCCAGATCAGCGTCGGCACCAGCAGCGCGACCCCAGCAGTAGCCGAGCGACGCACGATCGCCGCAATCGCGAGCACCGGGATGGCGACACCCACCCACGGCAGGAAGGTGTCGACCAGACTGCCGAGGTTGCCGAACGAGTTCGGGATCCGGCGATGGAACAGCAGCGGCAGCGCCACCAGGAGCGCCAGGACCGCGATGAACCAGCCGCGACGCCACTTACCGCCCTTGCGCTGCCGTCTGGAGGCGACACGGGAAGAGCCGGCGCCCGGTTTGCGGCGGCCGGTTCCGGGCTTGCGGCGGTTGGGCAGTGTCTGGCGGTCGGACATGGGTCGATTCTTGCCCACGCCGGTTCCGGACCAAAGCCCGGGCGACCCCGATCATCCCGACGGCGGAGCTATTTCATCCGTTGGTACCAGCGCGCCGTCCGAAGGTACCGGCCCACACCGCGCCCAGATCCGTTGCCCACAGCAACGGATCTGGGCGCGGGACCGCCGTCAGCTCTGGTCGTCGACGATCGCGTCGGCGGCGTTCTTCTTCACCGACGCGACCCCGTTCAGCGCGGAATCCTTGCTCTTGTACCCCTCGGAACTCGCGATGATCTGCCCGTTCGGCGCTTTCAGCCGGAACCGGTACTCACCTCGCGCGTCCTTGTAGACCTCGAACTTGGCCGCCACGATCCACCCTCTCTGGTCACGGGTCGTCCTACGCCTGACTATCGCCGACGACGCCCGGGTGTTACCGAAAATCGCCGGGACCCTGGCGCGGGACCCTCGGCGCACCCAGAATGCGGATATGCGTGAGGACCCGACTACAGAGCCGTTCGTCGTACGGCGTACCGGGCTCGGCACGACGCTGTCCATCCTGTACTTCGGTGCGCTGCTCGTCGCCCTCGAGATCCTGCTCACCGTCGGCGCCGTCCTGTGGGCCGTCCTCAACGACTCCCCGATGCGCACACCGCTGGAGGCCATCTGGCTGGCCTGGGGCGGCGCCCCGCTGATCTTCGCGATCGGGCTGCCGATCCTCATCCTGGTCGGCGCGATCACCACCGCCGAGTCGCGCCACGAATCCGACTCCGACGACGTCCTGCTGTGCCTCGACAGCAACCGCGTCTACCTCGGCGGCGACCAGCCGCAGACGCTGCACTGGGGCGAGGTCCACGAGATCTGCCGGGTCGAGCGGCACTGGGACCACGGCGAGGACGGCGAGGGCTGGGAGCCGCACCTGATCGTCATCACCCATCCCGACGCTGCCGGCCCGAAGTCCTGGGGCCCGTCGCGACAATGGCCCGGCACCCACGCGGTGATGGGCAAACCGCTCGACTTCGACGCGCTCCGCGAGGCCGTGAAGCGATATGCGCCACACATCCCGGTCACCGACCGAGGCCGCGTCCCGGAGTAGACCATCGACGGCCTACCGTGCGAAGCATGACTGAACCCTTCGAGCCGGCTCCCAGCCTCGACAGCCCTGAAGAGAAGGCCCGGTACGACCGTGGCGCGGCCGTCTTGAACGCGGTCGACGGCGGCTCCGCCCCGGCCGTGATGGAGGCCCTGGCCGACATCGCGCCGGATCTGGCCCACCACATCGTCGCGTTCGGGTTCGGCGACATCTACGCGCGCGCCGGCCTCGACCCCAAGCAGCGACAACTCGTGACGCTGGGCATCCTCACCGCGCTCGGCGGGTGCGAGCCGCAACTGGAGGTGCACGTCAGGACTTCGCTCAACGTCGGCCTGACCCCGACCGAGATCGTCGAGGCCCTCACGCACGCGGCCGGCTACTGCGGCTTCCCCAAGGCGCTGAACGCGATCTTCACCGCCAAGAAGGTCTTCGCCGCCCGCGGCCTGCTGCCCGTGGGCGGCGAAACCAGAACTGACTAACTCTTACCGCCGAGCAGCTTCTCGAGATCGTCCAGCGTCGCCATCGCGCCGATCGGGCCGAGGCCGAGGAACCAGACCTCGTCGTTGACCCGGGCCACTTTGCCGGCCTTGACCGCAGGCAACGCCTTCCAGATCGCGCCGCCGACGACCTGGTTCTCCTTGGTACCGGTCGCCGGCCCGAAGCTGGAGTAGAAGATCCAGTCGCCGTCGGCCTTGCCGATGTTCTCCTCGGAGACCTCGACGGCCAGGTCCTGGACGTTCTGCACCGTCGGCCGCGGCAGCCCGATGTCCTTCAGGATCACGCCGATGAACGACAGGTTGCCGTAGAGCCGGATCTCGCCCGGCCGGAACCGGACCAGCGAGATCGTCGGCGAGCCGGAGATCCTGCCCTTCACCTCGGTGGCGCGCTTCTGGTAGTCGTTCAGCACCTGGACCGCCTTGGTCTCCTCGCCGACCGCCTCGGAGACCAGCAGGAAGTCCTCCTTCCACGGGAACCCGGGCCGGATGCTGAAGACCGTCGGGGCGACAGCGCTGAGCTTGTCGTACAGGTCGTTCGCTCGCAGTTTGCTGCCGAGGATCAGATCCGGCTTCAGCGCGGCGATCGCCTCGAGGTTCAGCTCGCTGACGTTGCCGACCGTCGTGATGCCCTGCGCCTTGCCGGCCAGATAGCTCGGTACGCCGGTCTGCCCCGAGTTGGTCGCCATCCCCACCGGTGTGATGCCGAGGGCCAGCACGTCGTCCAGCTCGCCGCTGTCCAGTACGACGACCCGCTCGGGCCTCTTCTCGATCCTGGTCTCGCCGAGCGCGTGCTTGACCGTCCGCGGGAAGGCCCCCGGCTGTGCGTCCGAGCCGAGCTTGGCGGTCTCCGCGTCGGCCGTGGAGAACAGCCGTCCACCGGTCGCCACGTCCGTGTCACCGACGCCGGTGTCCGCCGACTTCTTGTCGTTGCTGCCACATCCCGCCAGCAGCACCGCCATCATCACCGCGCCGGCGACCAACCGCCGAGCCGATCCACTCACAAGCTGTCCTATCTCTTCTCACCAGTTGGGGCCTGGTTGAGGCTACAACTTTGGATAGGCAACCCTAATCAGCGGGTGCCTGCGCTGAGGTGGGTCAGTACGGCGAGGACACGGCGATGGCCGTCCTCGGTTTCGGGCAGCGCCATCTTGGTGAAGACGTGGCGGACATGCGCCTCCACGGTGCGTTCGCTGAGGAACAGACGCTTGGCGATCCCGCCGTTGGTCAGTCCCTGCGCCATCAACTCGAGCACTTCCCGTTCCCGGTCGGTCAACGCAGCCAGCGGGTCGTTGCGGGCCACCAAGCCGGCCACCACCTGCGGATCCAGCGCCGACCCACCCCGCGCGACCCGCTCGGCGGCGGTCAGGAACTCGCCCACGTCGAGTACCCGGTCCTTCAGCAGATACCCGAACCCGCCAAGTGCGACCAGGTCGACCACATGCTGGGTCTCGATGTGCTGCGACAGCAGCAGCACCCCGACTTCGGGATGCGCACGCTTCACCGCCTGAGCAGCCCGGGCTCCCTCGTCGGCGAACGTCGGCGGCATCCGGATGTCCGCGACCACCAGATCCGGCCGGTACGACGTCACCGCGGCGAGCAACCCGTCCGCGTCGCCGAGCGTCGCAACGACCTCATGACCGCCATCGACGAACAGCATCGCCAGCCCCTCGCGCAACAGCACCTGGTCCTCGGCGATCACGATCCGCATGGCAGCTCCGCGGTGAGGGTCGTCCCGTTGCCAGGGCGGCTGTGTATGTGGAAGGTCCCGCCGAGGACGGCGATCCGGTCCGCCAGGCCCGTCAGACCGGTGCCTCGGCGGGCGTCCGCGCCGCCGATACCGTCGTCGATCACGGTGACCAGCAATCGCTGCTGCTGACAGCGGACGGCAAGCGCGACCTGGCTTGCGTTCGCATGCTTGACCGCGTTGGTGATGCCTTCACAGCAGATGAAGTACGCCGCTGTCTCCACGCCCGGGTCGAACCGCTCACCCGGAACCTGCACCGAGACAGGCAACGGCGCCCGCCGGGCGAGATCGTGGAAGGCCGGTCCCAGGCCGGCGTCGAGCAGCGCCGGCGGAAGACCGTGGGCGAGTTCGCGCAACTCGCCGATCGCGACACCGACCTCGGCGACCGCGCGATCCAGCGTCGCGCCGACGGCATCGCGCGCCGGACCCAACTGGTGCTGCGCGTGCCGGAGCGCCAGCCCGATGGACACCAGCCGCTGTTGCGCCCCGTCGTGCAGATCCCGCTCGATCCGCCGGCGCTCGGCGTTGCCGGCAGCAACAATGCGGGCCCGGGAAGCCTCGACCTCGCTCAGCTGCAACCGCACCTCCGCGCGCAGCCGGGCGATCTCGACCGCCAGCCCGCCCTCCTCGACCACGCGACGCAGCAGCTCGGGGCTGAACGCGGCCGGGCTGTCGTGCAGCACCACGCCGATCGGGTCGCCACCGCGCTCGATCACGATCCGGTGCCGATCGTCCTCGTCTCGGGGGTGGCCGGCCAGGTCGACGTACCGCTGACTCTCCGGCAGGAAGACGAGGAGCTCCAGGTCCGGGTCGGCGAAGATCTCCCGGAGCACGGGCTGCACGTCCTCCGGCGCGCGTCGGCCACCGCGGACCTCGTCGAGGAACAGCGTCATCCGGCGCAGGGCGTCGTACCTCGACCTGTTGAAGCGGCGGTCGACGGCGTCCTGGATCCGACGGCGCAACGGGTGGAACAGGATCGCGCACACCACCGTGGCCGCGGCCGTCGCCCAGCCCGAGCTCCGGCCGAGCAAGGTGCCGAGGCAGATGATCAGGACGCCGTACGCCGCCGCCAGCGCAACGCTCAGCGTGGCGTAGGCGACCGTGCGGCTGATGAACAGGTCGATGTCGTAGAGCCGGTAGCGCAGGATCGCCGCTCCCGCCGCCAGTGGCAGCGCGGAGAGGGCGAGGGCCGCGAGCACGCCGACGGCCGGGGTGACGTACCAGAGCGCGAAGGTGATGGGGAGGACCACGCCGGCGACCGAGGCCGCGAGGACGAACCATTTGAGCTGCTGACGTTCGAGGCCGCTGGTGTTGCGGAAACGGACGGCGAGGGACAGTACGGCAGCGATCAGCGCGCCGAGGAACAGCGGCATGCCGACGGCCAGCAAGAGGCCCGTCGGCAGGGACTCGACCGCCCACGGATTGCGGCCGCTGCTGAAGTCGCGACCGCGGCCAGGGCTCAGCGACCATCCTGCCGTACCGAGCATCAGCCCGAGCGCGCCGACCCAGGGCACCGGCCGCCACCGCGGCCCGGGCAGGCGGCCGGTCGGGAAGAGCAGGAAGGTCAGTGTCCAGCCGTAGCCGCTGATCAGCCAACTGCTCGAGGTGATCCATTCAGCGAGCGGACCGCCTGGCCACGCCTCCGCGGCGGCCCGCAGTCCCCAGCCCTGCAGGAGGTCCGCAGCGGTCGCGTTGTACAGGCCGAAGCCGCAGAACAGCCAGCCGATCGGATTCTCCGGCCGGTGCTGCGCGATCACCGCCCCGGCGCCGACGGTGGTCAGCCCCGCCACGGCGTACACGAGGGTGTCGTACTCGGGCTCCAAGCGCCACGACAAGACGACCGCGGCGATCTCCACGACCACGGTCGCCCCGAAGAGCACTGCCGGTAATGTCCGTCGGCCCACCCACCCATCGTGACAGCGCGCGACGGTGGCGGCCAACAGTGCTGGCACTTACGGCGATCCGCGGGTGATCGCTGATCCAGCTGTCGTACTGGCGCCGATGCGCCGGGCGACCACGCGTTCCTAGCGTGAACGGCATCAGCATCCTCCGAAAGGCGGGACCATCATGAACAACCTCTCGATCCGCCGGCTCGCCGGCGCCGGACTCGCCGGCGGTATCACGACCGTCGGGTCGGGCGTCGTCATCGAGACGATCGTCAAGCCGGCGTCCGATGTGCCCGACGACATGTGGAGCTACCCGTGGAGCGCGGACGCCCTGACGCCGGTCTCCATCGTGTTCGCCGGGATGCATCTCCTCGTCCTCGTCGGCATGCTCGCGTTCGCGCGCAGCCTTCGTCGTGGGCGGGCCGGCGCGGGACTCGCGGTGGCCGGGACCTTGGTCCTCTTCCTGGCGGAGTTCGCGAGCATCCCGTTCGCCGACCAGCGGATGGACGAGACCGGACCGCAGGTGGTCGGCGGCTTGTTCGGCCTCGGGGTCGCCGTCACCGCGCTCGGCCTGCTCATCGCGGGCATCGCCGTACTGCGATCGGGTGAGTGGCAAGGGTGGCAACGGTTCGCACCGATCGTTGCCGGCATCTGGTCGCTGCTCATGATCGGGTTGAGCTTCACCAGCGCGCTGCCCATCGGCGTCGCGATCTACGGCCTCACCCTCTGCGTCCTGTACCTGGCCGTGTACACGCAACACCTCAGCCCGACCGGTGGCCGATCCGAGCGCCTCCGTGCCCGGATCGAGCAGTAGGCCAGGGGTGGGCAGGATGATCCGGTCGATCGTGCGCTTGCCGGCCTGGGGCGGCGTGTGTGGGCTGGCCTGGGCCTCGGGGCTGCGCGGCTTCATGGCTCAGGTCGCCGGCCCAGACTCGTCGGTTTCGTGGTCGGGCACGTTCGGCTGGATCCTCCTGCCCGGCGCGCTGATCGGCGTACTCCTCGGGTGGTCCGAACACATCCGCCGGACGGGCGGCGAGCGCAGGCGGTGGCTGACGCTCTCACCGCTACTCTTCGCGAGCGTCCTGCTCCCTGGTCTGACCGACCCGGCGAATATCCTGGCCGACGGCATCGGCGGCGGAGCACTCGCCCTCCCCGTCTTCGCCATAGCGGGCGGGTACGCCTTGGCCGGCCGCGGTCAGCGCCGACTGCGGGTCTTGTGCGGTGTGCTCGCTCTCGGGCCGATCCCGGGCTGGGTGATCGCCACCCTCGCCCAGTCCACGACCATCGGCCCTCGCGAAACCTGGATCGCCGTCTACTTCTGGTCCCTCCAGGCAGTACTGACGCTCGCCGCCTCCATCCCCTTCCGCAGCACTGTCAGGAGCCCTGCAGCTACTCGCTGAACTTCGGTTCCCAGCCCCTCGTCTCTCCTGCTGACATGGTGATCTCGGTGACTTCGCCGCCCGCGACACGGATCGTGAAGGTGCCTGCGACCTCCGCCGTCGCCACCACCTTCTGCACCTGCCCACCCGCCCAGGTCACGTCGAAGGCGAGCCCGCCACGGGCCCTCAAACCGGTGTACGAACCGTCCGGCCACTCAGCCGGCAGCGCGGGTAGGAGATGGATCACATCGGTATGGCTCTGGATCAGCAGCTCGGCGATGGCGGCCGTGAGCCCGAAGTTGGCGTCGATCTGGAAGATGTCGCCGTCGCGGTGCAGCAGGTTGTCCGAGACGAGGCGGCTCGTGTAGTCGCGCAGTACGGCCGCGGCCTTCTCGGCGTCGTACAGCCTTCCCCACAAGGCGATCAGCCACGCGCTCGTCCACCCACCAGCTGGCCGGCCTGAGGTCCGTACCGCGAGTGAAGCCCGAACAGCCGATGCCCATTCCGGCGTACCGGCCGGGTCGATCTGTGCGCCTGGGTAGAGCCCGTAGAGGTGTGACTGGTGCCGGTGGTCGAACTCGGACGGCGGCCAGTCGGTCTGCCACTCCATCATCCGGCCGTCGTCCGCGATCGCGATCGAGGGCAGTCGCAGTACTGCGGCCTGCCCGCGCGCGGCGATCTCGCTCGACAACCCCAATGCCGCCTCGGCCTCGACGACGTTGGCGACCAACTCACGGATCAGCCAGTTGTCGTACGTCGTGGTCAGGTCGACCGACGCCTTCTCGCCCGTCGGCACGTAGAAGTGGTGTTCGGGCGCGGTCGACGGGATGAACTGCAGCCGCCCCTCGCCGTCCTCGACGAGCATCGAGAGCACGAACTCCGCCGCTCCGAGCAGCACCGGATACGCCTTGTCGCGCAGGAAGTCGAGATCCGGGTGGAAGCGGTGGTGCTCCATCAGATGCGCCGAGAGCCAGACGCCACAGGTGGCGGCCATCGACCAGACGGGATCGTCGCCGCCGTCGCCGACCGGCCAGCTCGCCATCCAGAGGTCTGAGTTGTGGTGCGAGACCCAGCCGGGCGCGTCGTACAGGATGCGGGCGGTCTCGGAGCCGGACTCGGCCAGGCCGGTGAGGAGATCGGTCAGCGGGCCGAAGCACTCGCGCAGGCCGGTGACGTCGGCGGGCCAGTAGTTCATCTGGGTGTTGATGTTGTTGGTCCAGTCGCTCGCCCACATCGGGCGGCGGTCCTCGTTCCAGATGCCTTGCAGGTTGGCGGCCTGCGTACCGGGCCGGGAGGACGCCATCAACAGGTAGCGCCCGAAGCTGAAGATGAGCGCGCTGAGTCCAGGGTCCGTACCACCGGCAGCGACCGCGCTGACGCGTTCGTCGGTCGGCAGGTCGACCGGCTCGCCGAGGGTCAGGCCGGCCCGGTCGTACAGGGTGATGTGGTCGTCGAGATGCCGCTGCTTGAGCTCGCCGAGGTCGACGGCGTCGAGCAGGTTCGTCGCCTCCTGCAAGGCCACGGCCGGGTCATCGCCGGGAGCAACGGACCAGCCCTGAAAAGTACTTGCTGCCGACAACAGAACGGTCAGGTTGCCGGCGCCACGAACCTTCAGCCCGGTGTCATCCGCAGTCACCGTTCCACCGGTGGCGAAGACACGCAGGGCGACGCCGAAGCCGATCCCCTTGCCTTCCTCGTAACGGATCGGGTCAGGGCTGGACCGGTACTCGATGGTGAGGTCCGACGGCGCGTGCCCGACCATCGTCGCCGTCTCGCCGGATGCGTCGAGGCTGATCGGATGCTGACTCGTCAGCGCGAGATCGACATCGATCGCTCCCGGGGCACTGGCTTCGATCGTCCAGACCATCACCTGATCCGGCGTCGACACATAGGTCTCGCGATGGAACCGCACTCCCCCGCGGGTGTAGTCGATCCCCACGATCCCGGTCCGCAGATCCAACGACCGCCGATACTCCGTCCCGTCGGCCGGGTCGCCCGCACTCCCGGCGCCGCCTGGCGACGTGATGAGCAGGTCGCCTAGCGGCTGGTACGACTCGACCAGCGGGCCTTGTAGTGCACGGGATCGTTCCGACGCGGCGTACCGGTCGCCCTCCTCGAGCAGCAGCCGGCGGATGTCGGCGACCACCTCCGGCCCGTCGGTCACCGCCAGCTTGCGGGCGCCCGCCCCGGACCAGACGTCGTCGAGGTTCAGTGCGATCCGCTCGTCGGCGACCCGGCCGAACACCTTCGCGCCGAGATGCCCGTTGCCGACCGGCAGTGCCTCGAACCAGTCCGGCGCGGGGGTACGGAACCACAGTTCGTGCGACATACAGAAAGCTTCCTTCAGCGCAGAGGGACGGCCGTACCGGGAGCTGGACGGAGCTCCCGGTACGGCCGGAGGGGCGCGGCCGCAGGGGTTCGGCCGGCGTTCTGGCTACTTACTTGGAACCGGACTTGTACTTGTCGTACGCCTGCTGGTTGATCTCCAGGAAGCGCGGCATGCCGGTGCTGTCCAGACCCTTCACGTACGCGTCCCAGTCGGTGTCCAGGTTCTTCGAACCGGTGATGAACGCCAGCTGGTTCTGGGTCACGTAGTTGTTCAGGTTGGTCTGCAGCGTGGCCAGCTCGCCACTCAGGCTCGGGTCCGGCCAGACCACGGCCTGCGGGAACACCTGCGCCCGGTCACCGTGCTTGTCGTACTCCTGGGTCGCCTGGAACAGCCGGCGCTCGTAGCCCGCACCGGTGTAGATGTCCAGCGGCGTGACCTGGGCGTTCCGGAAGGCGAGCACGTTGTGGTACTGCGCCAGCGCGCCCCAGCTGATGTTCTTCGGGGCGTTCTGGACCGGCTTGTAGAGCGGCTTGGTGTTCTTGTCGAGCGCGACCTCGCCCGGTGCCGGCTTGGTCCAGCCGACGCCCTCCGGGCCGTTGTTGGTGATGATCTGGCCCTCGTCGGAGAAGATCCAGTCCAGCATCTTGATCGCCGCGACCTGGGCCTCCTTGCTGGCCTTGTTGGTCAGCATGAAGGTGTAGTTGAGCGTCGGCAGGTACTGCTCACCGGCGTAGCTCTTGCCGTTCGGGCCGGTCAGCGGCGGGACCGCGTCGTACTGCTTGTCCCGGCCGTCCTTGGAGTCGGACTGGACGAAGATGTACGGGTGCAGCATCGACGCGGAGCCGATCCGGACCGCCTTCGGGTCGTTGCCCTGGGCCTGCAGCGCGGCCGCGTTCTGGGTGAACGCGCCCTGGTCGATCAGGCCGTCCTTGTAGAGGGAGGCAATGTACTTCAGGCCCTCGCGCCACTCCGGCGTCGTCACCGGGGTGACCACCTTGTCGCCGTTCAGCGTGATCAGGCCCTGGACGCCGTTGTTCGCGCCGACCGGCGGGTAGGCGTAGGCGCCCATCAGGTACGAGATCAGGGTGCCGTCCTGGGTGTCCGCGGTCAGCGGGATCTCGTCGGCCTTGCCGTTGCCGTTCGGGTCCTGGGTCTTGAAGGCCTTGAGGACCGTGCGCAGCTCCTCAGGCGTCTTCGGCTGCTGCAGGCCCAGCTTCTTCAGCCAGGTCGAGTTCATCCACAGCTTGTTCGGGAAGCTGCAGTGGTAGCAGTCGGCCCACTGCGGCAGCGCGTAGATGTGCCCGTCCGGAGTGGTCGACTCCTCCTTGTAGGACTTGTTCTCGTCCAGGAACTTCTGGATGTTCGGCGCGTTGTCCTTGATCAGCTGCTCCAGCGGTACCGCGACACCCTGCTGACCGAGCTTCATCACCTCGGCCTTGCTGAAGCCGTCGACCCACGGGATCAGGAAGTACAAGTCCGGGTAGTCACCGCTGGCCAGCGAGATCTGCCGCTTCTCCTTGGCCGGGCCGGCGTCGAAGGTGGTGGTCTGCCAGCGGAACTGGAGCTTGAACTTGTCACTCATGATCTTGGTCACCGAGTTGGTGTCCAGGTTCATCGTCTGGTCGGCCGGGGTGAAGACGTCGATGATCGTCTTGCCGTCGGCCGACGTCTCGTTGGCAGCTCCGTCGGATTTGTCGGAGCTGCACGCCGCCAGGGTGGCGAGCAGGCCGGCCGCGAGGAGCGCGGTGGCCGTGCGCACGGATGAGCGCATTGCGGTGTTTCCTTTCTGGATGGGCTTTTCAGCCCTTGACTGCGCCGACCATGACGCCCTTGGTGAAGTGGCGGGCGACGAAGGGATAGATGACCAGTACGGGCAGGCTCGAGATGACGATGAGCGCGTACTTCAAAACGTTGGCCAGCTGTTGCTGTTCGAGCTGCTGCGCCAGGTTGGTGGTAGTGGTCGACCCGGAGAGAGTGTTCAGGATCAGCACGTTGCGCAGCACGATCTGCAACGGGTAGAGACCTGGGTCCTTCAGGTAGATCAGGGCGTCGAAGTAGCTGTTCCACTGGAAGATCGCGTACATCAAGGCGATGACGGCGATCACCGGCTTGGACAACGGCAGCACGATCGACCACAGGAAGCGCAGGTCGCTGGCGCCGTCGATGGTGGCGGCCTCGTAGAGCTCGTCGGGAATCGTCGAGCGGAAGAAGGTGCGGGCGATGATGACCTGCCAGACCCCGATCGCACTCGGGATCACCATCGCCCAGCGGGTGTTCAGCATGCCGAGGTCCTGGACCACCAGGTAGGTGGGGATCAGGCCGCCGGAGAACAGCATGGTGAAGATCAGCGCGCTCATGATCACGTTGCGCCCGTAGAAGGTCCGGCGCGACAACGGATAGGCGATCGCGATCGTCAGCGTGACGCTGATCAGCGTGCCGCCGATCGCGTAGATGAAGGAGTTCAGGTAGCCCTTCATGATGAGCGGATCGCTGAAGGCCTCCTGGTACGCCTTGATGCTGGGCTCGATCGGCCACAACAGCACCCGGCCGCCGCTGACCGCCGAGGCGCTGCTGAACGAGTTGGCGACGATGTAGATCAGCGGCACCGCGACCACGATCAGCGCGATCCAGAGCATGATCTTGACGCCGACCAGGAAGATCTTATCGGTGCGGGTCTCCTCGATCGCGGTCCGCTGCGATCCCTGCGGGCTCTGCCGCCGGCCGGTCCGCCGGATTCCTTCCAGAGTGACGCTCATGACCACAGTCCGTTCCCGGTGATCCGCTTGGCGACGAAGTTCACGATCACCAGCAGGACGAGGTTGATGACGGAGTTGAACAGCCCGATCGCGGTCGCCATCGAGAAGTCGGCGTTCAGCAGGCCGGTCTTGTAGACGTAGGTCGCGATGATCTCCGACTGCGACGCGTTCAGCGGGTTCTGCAGCAGGTACGCCTTCTCGAACCCGATCGACATGATGTTGCCGACGCCGAGGATCAAGATGATCACCGCGGTCGGCATGATGCCGGGCAGGTCGACGTTGCGGATCCGCTGCAGCCGGCTGGCGCCGTCGATCCGGGCCGACTCGTGCAGCGCCGGGTCGATCCCGGCCAGCGCGGCCAGGTAGATCACCGCGGAGTACCCGGTGGTCTGCCAGACGTCGGACCAGACGTAGATGTGCCGGAAGTAGTCCGGCTTGCCGAGGAAGTCGACCTTCGGCACGCCGAACAGGCCGATCGCGTCGTTCACGAAGCCGAGCTGCGGCGAGAGCACCAGGATCGTCATCGAGACCACGACCACGGTCGAGATGAAGTACGGCGCGTAGGTGACCAGCTGCACCGTCTTCTTGAAGACGCCGACCCGGATCTCGTTCAGCGCGATCGCCAGGATGATCGGGATCGGGAAGCTGGCCAGCACGGTGTAGGCGGCAAGGAAGAACGTGTTCTTCACCAGGGTCCAGAACACCGGGTTCTGGAAGAACAGTTCGAAGTTCCTGAAGCCGATCCACGGGCTGCCCCACGGACCCTTGATCGGGCTGTAGTCCTTGAACGCGATCACCGCGTTCGAGATCGGGATGTACTTGAAGATCACGAAGTACGCGAGTGGAACGATGATCAGCAGGTAGAGCTGCCAGTGCCGGCGGAGACTGCGCCGTGCCTCTGTCCAGCGGCTCGGCCGTGGGATCTTCCGTGGCGTCCTCACCGCCTGCTTGAGCGCCGGCGCCGTCGGCGCCGGTTTCACCTCGATCGTTCCGCTCACACCTGCGTCCCTTCGGTGTCGCTGCACTTACCGTGACGGCCCGCTGACTTCTCGGAGCCAAACCGATATCCGATAGGATGTCGGCTTCCACCGGGAGAATGACACAGAACCCGGATGAGTGGAAGAGCAACATTCACTCTCGATACCGGACCTTGACCATGACGGTTCCGGCCTTGCACACAAAGGATTCCGGCCTACTCCATAAGCCGGACAGATTCGTTGCCCCCAGCAACAAACGCCGCAAGGTCCCGCGGATTCCACGGGACCTGGGCGGTCGGCAGCGCGCCAGGTGGAGTCACTCTGAGCTGCGACCCGGGACCTGGTACCTGACTTTATTTCCTTAGTGAACTATATCGCAGTCAATCGCGGTCTGCCGCTTATGTCAAGACTTGAAGTCTCAATCGTCTCCGAGCACTTCGGCAAGCGCGACGCGGCGTTTCCCGGTTCCGGAACTGACGGCCGCCTCGACCATCGCCAGACTCTGCACGTTACTGCTCGCCGGCGTACTGGACGCCGCACCGGTTCGCACGCAGTGGATGAATTCGGCCAGCGAGCCGGCGATCTCCTCCGGAGCGTTGCCGACCGCAATCGATTGCCGGGGATCGCCTGTCTCCGGGGCGTTCTCGCCGTCCCAGAGCACCGTGCCGCGTTCGGCGCTGACCCGCCAGCGGCTGTGCCAGGCGGTCTCCAGCCCCGGGCTGACCCAGCTGCCGTTGAAGACGAACCGGGCGCCGCTGGGGAACTCGAAGATCGCGGTCGCCGCCGCGTCGCCGGCGAACCAGCTCCAGGACGGGTTGAACGACTCGCAGTACACGGCGACCGGATCCTCGCCGAGCAGGGCCCGGGCGGAGTCGAACTGGTGGATCGCCATGTCGAGCAACAGCGGGAACGCCATCTCCTCGCGGAAGCCGCCGAAATGCGGGGCCTTGGCGAACTCGCAGGACACGACGGAGATCGGCCCGAGCTTGGCGGCCGTCTCGCAGAGCGCGGTGAACTGGTTGAGGTACCGGCGCGACTGACTGATCATCAGCAGCTGCCCGGTCTCCTCGGCGACCTTGGCGATGTACTGCGCTTCGGCGACCGTCGGCGCGATCGGCTTCTCGCAGAGCACCGGCAACCCGGCGCGCAGCGCCTCCTCGTTGACCTGGTTGTGCGCGGCCGGCACGGTCACGTTGATGACGGCTTCCGCTCCCGTGACATCCTTCAGCTCCGTCAGGGAGGTGGCCACCGGCACCAGGGCGGCGAGCTCGTCCTCACTCACCCGCTGGGCATGCTCGAGATCGATGTCGACGAGGCCGACCAGCTCGACGCCGGGATTGCCGGCCAGATTGTGCAGCCAGGCGCGACCCATCGCGCCGGCGCCGACCTGGATGACGCGGAGGGGTTCAGACACTGATGTCTCCTACTTCGTGGCGTTCCAGCGTGGGGCCTTGCGGAGTGGGCGGTCGGTGGCCGCCACGTTCGTGAGTGGCGGTGAAACGGTTAACTTGGAGCCTAGCCGCGCGGGCGGCGCTCATGTCAAGACTTAGTCCGAGGACTCTGCGAAACCCCCGGCCCGCTCCCCGCACCCCAACTCCACCCCTACACCGTGGAGCCCGGAGCCTCGGCCACCCAGCTTTAGGCGTCGGTGCTCAGACGACCATGGACATGCCAGTCATGCCAGCCATCTGCATGCTTGATCGCTCGCCGTAGCGTTCCCTCATGCGGGAAACCTGTCTTCTCGGCGACTCTGCAAGAGGCTTGGTTCAGCGTCGAGTGATGGTTCTCCAACCGGTTGAGTCCGACCTCGCCGAAGGCCCAGCCACACATGGCCGCCACGGCCCGCGCGGCCAGACCTCGTCCGCGTGCGTCGGGCAGCACCCAGTACGAGACGCCGGCCGCGCCCTCCGCCAGCGAGATGCTGCGCAGGCCGACCTGTCCGAGCGGCTCGTCGGTGTCGTCGACGATGGCCCAGCTCACGGCTTCCTCGCCAGCCCACCGCAACGGCCATTGCCCGGTCCACTCGACGGCTTCCTCGAGCGTGTCCAGCCGGCGCACGTGCCAGCGCTGGATGTCCGGGCAGTCGAAGGCAGCCTTCACGATCGGCGCGTCGGCGGCTCGCCACGGCCGGAGTACCAGGTCGTCAGCCTTCAACCGAGGCTGCTGTTTGTCGCTCAGGATTCCCGCGGGCAGGGCCGGTTCAACGAGGATGGGCATGCGGCGAGCCTAAGGCTTGGGGGTGCCAGTGCGGGCCAGCTGCCGTTCGATCATCGGTACGCCGAAACGCCCGGTGCGAGGTCCTGACCACAGCTCGGCCATCACCATGTTGACGCGGAAGACCCGTTGCAGGGGGTCGATCGCGGCCAGCTCCTGCTCGGTCAACGGGATGCCGAGCTCCGTCGCGGTCCGCTGGTAACCGGTGAGCAGACCGGGTGACCGGTGGACCCGGGCGATCACGAACTCCCACGCGCGACTGTCGGCATGCACCAGGTCGAAGTCGATGATCCCGGCCGGCCGGCCGTCGGTGAAATGCAGGTTCCACTCGGCGAAGTCGCCGTGCACGATGGATTGTGGCAATGCCGACAAGTTGCTCTCGGCAACAAGCTGCTTGACCTCGGCCATCGCCGCCTCGGCCCAGCCGGCCAGATCGGGCCGTTCGATGCGCAGGGCAACAACTCCGGAATCCCAGTCCTGGAAGGCGCCCATCGCGTCCAGATCACAAGCCTGGAAGAATCCTTGCCGCTGGCCCAGCTCCAGCTCCCGCAGATCCGCGTGCAGGCGCGCGAGGATCGAGCCCCGCTCCTCGATCTGCCCGGCGGTCTCCGCGGCATGCGGCTTGCCCGGCACGAACCGGGTCGCCGCCCACAGCCGGCCGTCGTACCGGATCGGTCCCGCGACCGGCACCGGGACCGTCCAGCCCTTGGCAGCGAGATGCTGCAACACCGCGCTCTCGTAGGCAAGATCCGCCTCGGTCCGCAACACGTGATAGCGCCTGATGACCAGGCACTCCCCGGTCGCGGTCCAGCCGAGCCAGTTGCCGTTGCCGATCGACTCAGCGTCGGTCGCCCGGGTCTCCTCGAAGCGGTCGATGACCAGTCCGAGTCCTGCCGTCACATCACGCAGCGTCGGGAGCATCGGGCCATTATCCGCGCGCCGGTGGCATCACGGCGTACGGGCCGCGCCGTGTTGGACCCGACCCGACCATCACGGGGGAACGGCCGGGCCGGGCCTCTTCGATCGTACCCCTGGAAGGGCTGCCCAATCGGGTATTCGGCGCCCGCGAGTGACGAAAATCAGCAGCGGGTGACAGGGGTTCTGGTCTAGCATCCCGGCTATGCAAGCCTCTTCCTGAAAGCGCACGTCCGCCAGCGGCTGACACCGGGGTTCCGAGCCGGTCGGCCGAGCTGTGCCGTTGTGCGTCACGTCCGGCGCTGTGACCGTCGCCTACGAACGGTCGTGCTTTGTCATGCCCAACTGACGTGCGGCTTTCAGGAGTTCACTCATCATGTCGTTCTTGCCTGCCTACCGGCGCGCGGATCCGGCCCGGACCTACTACGCCTTCCACGGCGTCTGGGCCTATCTGTCCGCGCTGACCTTCACCCTCAACCTCGTTTACCAGATCAAGGAAGTCGGGCTCAGCCCGCTCCAGCTCGTCCTGGTCGGGACGACGATGGAGATCGCCTGCTTCCTGTTCGAGATCCCGACCGGGATCGTCGCCGACCTGCGCAGCCGGCGGCTGTCGGTGCTGATCGGCTTCGCCCTGATCGGGGTCTCGTTCCTGCTCCAGGGCTTCGTCCCCGCGTTCCTCGCGATCCTGGTGGGCCAGGTGATCTGGGGGCTCGGCTACACCTTCACCTCCGGCGCCGACCAGGCCTGGATCACCGACGAGCTCGGTGAGGACGACGTCGGGCCGATCTTCGTCCGCAGCCAGCAGGTCCGGCTGGGCGCGCAGATCGCCGGCATCGTCTCGGCGGGCGCGATCGGGCTGATCAGCCTGAGCCTGCCGCTGAAGGTGTCGGGTGCCGGGATGATCCTGCTGGCGCTGGTCTTGTTCGTCTTCATGCGCGAGCAGAACTTCCATCCGACCCCGGCCGCCGAGCGCGACACCTTCCAGCAGATGGCCGACACGTTCAAGCACGGCCTGGCAGTGGCAAGGCGCCGCCCGGTGGTCCGTGCACTGGTGCTGATCAGCCTGATCTCCGGGCTGTCCAGCGAGGCGTTCGACCGGTTGTGGTCGGTGAAGATCCTGTCCGGCTTCCACTTCCCCGACCTGTTCGGTACCACCGATCCGGCCGTCTGGTTCACCGTGTTCTCGCTGACCGGTACGTTCCTCGCGCTCGGCGCCTCGCTGGTGGTCAACAAGGTGTCGGCCGACCGGGTCAACGCCCTGCACCCGAACGGGCTGCTCGCGCTGCTGGCCGTGTTCCAGCTGCTGGGTGTGATCGGCTTCGCGCTGGCCGGGCAGCTGTGGATCGCGCTGGCGGCGATGTGGTTCGGCGCGATCGCGGCCACCATCAGCTACCCGGTCGAGTCGGCCTGGCTGAACCGCAACCTCGACTCGAGGTCGCGGGCGACGGTGATCTCGATGGTCGGCCAGGCGAACGCGATCGGTCAGGTGGCCGGCGGTCCCCCGCTCGGCGCGCTGGCGGGGGCCACTTCGATCCGTACTGCGCTGACGGTGTCGGGGCTGATCCTGTCGCCGATCCCCTTGCTGTACTTGCGACTGCGGCCGGATACGCGTCACGTAGTACCGACCGCAGCTTCGTCTGAGGAGGCGGAGAGCTAGTCGACCTCGGCCTCCACGCGGCGGCGGTCGTAGCCGGTCTTGATCAGGCTGGCGACCGTCGTCACGAGGAGGGTGCCGGCGATGAAGCCGAGCGAGGTGGCGATCCCGATGTGCGGCAGGTGGATCGCGCCGATGTCGTCGATGTGCGAGCCGTGCAGCGCCTCGATGATCAGCTTCACGCCGATGAAGGCGAGGATCACCGACAGGCCGACGTTGAGGTAGATGACGCGCTCGAGCAGGCCGCCGATCAGGAAGTACAGCTGGCGCAGACCCATCAGGGCGAAGGCGTTCGCGGTCAGTACGACGTACGCGTCCTGGGTGAGGCCGAAGATCGCCGGGATCGAGTCGAGCGCGAAGATCACGTTCGCCATCCCGATCGCGGAGATCACGATCACCAGCGGGGTGAACATCCGCTTGCCGGCCGGGTTCCTCGTCGCCAGCTTGGCGCCGTCGTAGTCGTGCTGCAGCGGCAGGATCTTGCGCAGGCCGCGGATGACGGCATTCTCCTGGAAGTCGGTCTCGTCGTTCTCGCCCTCGAGCGCGAGTCTGACCGCCGTGTAGACCAGGAACGCGCCGAAGAAGTAGAACACCCAGCTGGCCGCGGCGATCGCGGCGGCGCCGGCCAGGATGAAGACCGCCCGGAGCAGCATCGAGACGACGATGCCGATGTAGAGCACCTTGTCCTGGGCCAGCGACGGGACCGCGAACCTGGCCATGATGATGACGAAGACGAACAGGTTGTCGACGCTGAGGCTGTACTCCGTGATGTAGCCGGCGACGAACTCCGAGCCGGACGCGTCACCGGGTTTGAAGACGAACAGCAGCACGGCGAACAGGCCGGCCAGACCGACGTAGAAGAGCACCCAGCGGGTCGCGTCCTTGATGGTGACGGTGTGGTTGCGCCGGGCGATCACGATCAGGTCGAAGGCGACGATCGCCAGCAGACCGATGATCGTGAGGATCCACACGTGAGCAGGCACGGCAGAGACCATGAGTTTCCTCCGGACGTCGACAAGGGCGGGTCCGGAGGTCTCTTCCGCCCGCTGGTTTCTCGGACCGACAGCACCGGGTGGGCTCCAGGGCTCACCGTGATGACGACGCTGCCGCGAAGGAATACTCCCCTCCACAAACAGACCGAGCTTACCTGGTACCCCGGCTGACCGCCGTGCACCAGGTCACAACCGGCCTGTCCTGCTCGACATCGTATACCGCATACAGACTCCAGTGCCAGCCCCCGGTCACCGTTTGCCCATCCGGCCGACCGGGTACGCGGAGGTGGCGCCGCCCGCCGCCCGTGGGCTGCACAACTACTGGAGGTATCTGATGGGTATCGGCGCAGGAATCTTTCTGCTCGCCGTCGGCGGCGTACTCGCGTTCGCCGTCTCGGACCGGATCAGCGGCGTCGACCTGACCATGGTCGGCTACATCCTGATGGGCGCCGGCGCCCTCGGCATCGCCTTGGTCCTGCTCCTGAACGGCCAGCGCACCCGGGCCTCCCACACCACCGTCGTGGAAGAACGCCGCGACCTCCGCGACCCCCGGGACCCCCGTATCTGACCCACCAAGCGCCAAGAGACTGAGTGCCGACCCGGATCTGGGTCGCCGGCCGGCGCCGGCCGGCCCTGGGTGCATACCTAACTCGGGTGGGCAATCGTTTACTGCGGCGTGTCGGGGTGGTTCGCGAGGGTTGTGCATGCGTGGCGGTGCGAGCCGTACCCGGCGTCAGCGGAATAGGTGTGGGCGCTGGGGGGCTGTAGGCGGTATGAGATCAATTGTCTTTGACCAACTCGGTGCGGCCGACTCCGTTCTTCGGCTTGTCGATCGCGAGGTGCCGGAGCCCGCAGCGGGAGAAGTGCGGGTCCGGGTCGTGGTGTCGGGCGTGAATCCGACGGACTGGAAGGCCCGGACCGGCCTGTACGGCGGTGAGGCGGTCGAGTCCGTCCCGAACCAGGACGGATCGGGTGTCATCGACGCCGTCGGCGCAGGGGTGGACCAGGTTGCGGTCGGCGATCGGGTCTGGTTCACGCTTGCAGCGTTCCAGCGGCCGATGAGCGGGTCCGCCCAGGAGTACACGACGCTTCCGGTCGAGCGGGTGTTCCCGCTGGCCGACAGCGCGTCGTTCGAGATCGGTGCGAGTGTCGGCGTACCGGCGATCACGGCACATCGCGCGCTGACGGTCGCCGAGGACGGCCCGACCCGGCTTTCGCCAGGAGCCCTTGAGGGCAAGGTGATTCTGGTCGCGGGCGGCGCCGGCGCGGTCGGGCACGCGGCGATCCAGCTCGCTCGGTGGGCGGGCGCCACGGTGATCGCGACGACGAGCCCGGGCAAGACCGCCTACGCCGAGTCCGCCGGTGCGCATCACGTCGTGAACTACCGGGAAGAGGATGCGGCCGCGCAGATCCGTTCCTTCGCTCCGGACGGGGTCGACGTGATCGTCGAGGTCGCCGCCGGCGCCAACAACGAGCTCAACCTCGCGGTACTACGCCCGCTCGGCACCATCGCGATCTACGCCAACGACGGCAACCAGCCGCTCGCCCTCGACATTCGCGCGAACATGGGCCTGAACGCCCGGTACCAGTTCCTACTGCTCTACGGCGTGGGCCCGAAGCTCATCTCGGCCGCGGCCGAGGACGTCAGCGCCGCGATCGCCGCCGGCGTGCTGCCCGTCGGCGAGGACGCGGGCCTGCCGCTGCACACTTTCGACCTGGCTCAGACCGCCGAGGCTCACCAGGCCGTCGAGGCCGGCGCGACCGGCAAGGTGTTGATCACGGTCTCGGAAAGCTGAACCGGTTCGCTGGGCAAGCGCATTCCCGAAGGGTTGACAGGCCTTGACGGACAGTGGTGTGATGCGAACTACGAGTTAGGAAAGGAAACTTTCCTAACTATTAATTGTGGTTCCTGCAGCTCCTTTCCGCCCCGGAACATCAGGAGACCTCCATGACTCGTCGATCCTTTCGGCGTGCGCTGCTCAGCGGTCTGTCGGCCGTGGCCGTCACGCTGGCCCTCGCACCCCTCACCCCGTCCGCGACCGCGGCCTCGACCGACTACCAGGCCGAGAACGCCACCATCTCCCAGGGCGTGGTCGAGTCGAACCACGCCGGCTACACCGGTACCGGCTTCGTCAACTACGACAACCTCGTCGGCAGCTATGTCGAGTGGACGGTGACGGCGCCCGCCGGGCCGGCCGACGTGACGCTTCGCTACGCCAACGGGACGACCGCTCAGCGGCCGATGGACTTCACCGTCAACGGCGTGGCCGGCGCGGTCGGCATCACCTTCCCCGGTACCGGCGACTGGACCAGCTGGCAGACCAAGACGGTCCGGCTGACCCTGGCCGCGGGCACGAACAAGATCCGCGCCCGCGCGACCACGGCCGACGGCGGTCCGAACGCGGACAAGCTCACCGTGACGCCGACCAGCGACGACGTCACGCCACCGTCGGCTCCGTCGAACCTTGCCGTCAGCAACATCAAGTCGAACGCGGCCACCTTCACCTGGACGGCGGCTTCCGACAACGTCGGCGTGGTCCGGTACGAGATCAACCGCGGCGGCAATGTGCTCAAGGTGGTCGACGCGAGCACACTGTCAGCGACGGTCGACACGTTGACCTCCAATACGGCCTACGACGTCTCCGTCGGCGCGTTCGATGCCGCGGGCAACGCGTCGCAGCAGAGCAACGTGGTCGCTTTCACCACCCCGCCGAGCGGCGACACGCAGCCCCCGACCGCGCCGGGCAACCTGCGCACGACGTCGATCACCGCGAACAGTGTCGGCCTGGCGTGGAACGCGTCGACCGACAACAGCGGGAGCATCGCCGGGTACGACGTGTACCAGGGCGCGACGAAGGTGTCGACGACGAGCTCGCTGACGGCGACGATCACGAACCTGACGCCCAACACGCAGTACTCGTTCACGGTCAAGGCGCGCGACCCCGACGGCAACGCGTCGGCCGCGAGCAACGCGGTGAGCGTGCGGACGGCGAGCACCGGGACCGGTGGCATTCCGGCGTACGACCGGGACATCGCGAAGGTCGACCTGGGCTGGAGCGTCGCGTTCCTGCCGGATGGATCAGGGTCGGCGCTCGTCACCGAGCGGGACCGTTTCGAGGTACTGCTGGTGACGTCGACCGGGCAGAAGACCACGCTCGGCAAGGTTCCTGGCGCTGTCACCACAACTGGTGAGGGTGGCCTGCTGGGGCTGGCGTTGTCGCCGAACTTCAGCACCGACCACTGGGTGTACTTCTACCACACGGCCGCGAACGACAACCGGATCGTGCGGATGAAGTACGAGAACGGTGTGCTGGCCACGACGTCGGAGCCGGTACTGACCGGGCTGGCGAAGAACCGGTACCACAACGGCGGCCGGCTGCGGTTCGGTCCGGACGGCAAGCTGTACGCGACCGTCGGCGACGCGAAGAACAGCGGCAACTCGCAGAACCGCGGCTCGCTGAACGGCAAGATCCTGCGGATCAACCCGGACGGTACGCCGCCGAGCGACAACCCGTTCTTCAGCGAGGGCGGCAACGCGCGGTACGTGTACAGCCTCGGTCACCGCAACCCGCAGGGTCTCGCGTGGGACTCGCGCGGGCAGCTGTGGGCCGCCGAGTTCGGCGAGAACAGCCAGGACGAACTCAACCTGATCCAGAAGGGCGGCAACTACGGCTGGCCCGCCTGTGAAGGAACCATCGGCGACTGCGGCGGCTACATCGCCCCGAAGCGCACCTGGTCCACCTCGCAGGCCGGACCGAGCGGCGTTGAGATCGTCAACGACTGGATCTACATCGCCGGCGTCACCGGCCGCCAGCTCTGGGTCACCCAGATCAACTCCGCCGGCACCGGCGTAGGCACCCCCCAAGCCGTCTTCTCCGGCACCTGGGGCCGCCTCCGCAGCGTCACCAAAACCCCCGACGGCGCCCTCTGGATCACCTCCACCAACGACGACATGAACGGCGGCTCCCCCAGCGGCATCGACAACTTCATCATCCGCCTGAAGTTCCCCTAGCAGCGAAGGCGGTGCTGCCGGCAACGGCAGCACCGCCTCTGCTCAGAGCACCTTCTGAACCTGCTCCCAGGTCTCCCGATTGCTCTCCCAGTGCAGCAACCCACTCACCTCACCCGGCTCCACCCACCGAAAGTCGTCGTGCTCGCTAGGCTCCACGGTCACCACCTGCGAAGGCAGCCGCACCACGAAGAGGCTCTTCACCACCTCGAAGTCCGCAGAGACCTTCACCCGGATCCCGTCCGCCACAAACCGGAACTCGCCCTCGCCCACCACCTGCCCGGTCTCCTCGAACACCTCCCGAGCCACCGCCTGTACAGCCGTCTCGTCCCCCTTGATCCCCCCGGTCAACGGCTGCCAAAACCCTTCCGGCGGCACCTCCTCCGCGGACACATGCAGCAGCAGAACTCGTTCTGGACGCGATCAGTTGAGCTCGTGGATCGGTGTTAGCGTCCGGGTCTGATGATTGAGCTTCCGGGTGGCAAGGTTGCGTTGCGCGACGAGGGGCTGGACGCCTCGTGGGTCGTGGACGTGGCGCCGTTCAGGCTGGCTGCTTGCGCGGTGACGCGGGCGGAGTACGACGGTGGTTCAAGTGCCCTGCCTGCTACCGATGTGTCGTGGCTGGATGCGGTCCGGTTCTGCAACGCGTTGTCAGTGCGGGAGGGGCTGGTACCGGCGTACGCGATCGTTGATGGGGATCGGGACGGGGAGCAGGTCGCCTGCGATTGGGCGGCCGGCGGGTATCGGCTGCCGTCGGAGGCGGAGTGGGAGTATGCCTGCCGTACTGGGGGCCCTGAGCAACGATACGGTCCGATCGACGAGATCGCGTGGTACCGGGACAACTCGGGTAGGCGCGTGCACGAGGTCGGCGGCAAGGCGGCCAATCGGTGGGGGTTCCACGATCTGCTCGGCAACGTGTGGGAGTGGACCTGGGACCTCCACTCGGCGGCGTACGGACCGTACCGGGTGTTCCGCGGTGGGGGTGCGTACGATCCGCCGAACGCTTGCCGAGCCTCGAGTCGCCGGAAGAGTCACCCGACGTTCCACATCGACGACCTCGGCTTCCGGCTCGCGCGGAGCGGGCACTAGTGCGCTAGAAGGACTGTTGCCGAGGCGAGGCTTCGGGCGATCAGGGCGTGGCCGGCGGCGTTGGGGTGGTCGCCGTCGGGGGCCAGCAGGGTGGTGACGTCCTGGCCTGGCTTTTCGAACGCGGTGAAGATGTCGACGTAGGTCGCGCCGTCGCTTCGGGCCGCGTCGGCAGTCGCTGCGTTTGTCGCGCGGGTGAGGGCGAAGGATGCTTCGATGCCGTCGGGCGTGTAGCGGTCGCGGGCTACTTGCCCGTCTCGGAAGACGTTCCAGTAGCCGGTCATCAGCACGGTCGCGCCGGGGCGGAGGGCGCGGACGCGGGTCAGGATCTGATGCAGGTTGGCGGGTAGGCGGCTGAGCTCTTTGGCGACGCAGCTGTTGGGGACTATCGGCGTACAGGATGCTCGGGTGACGGCGTCCTCGTGGCCGAGGTAGTCGTTGGCGCCGATGGTGATCAGGATGATGTTCGCGGTCTGGACGGCTTCGCTGATGGATGAGTGTTTGTGCTTCAGCTGGGTCAGCAGGCCGCCGGAGTTCATCCCGCTGACACCTTGGTTGTCGACGGCAACCGATTGGCCGGTGCGGTCGGCGATCAGACGGCCGTAGAGCCCTGGGAAGGCGGTACATCGGCAGCCGACGCCGGATGTCACCGAGTCGCCCAGGGCAACGATGGTGAGGTCGGCCTGCTCACGGGCGGCTGGAGCTTCGTCGGCGCCCATGAGCGTCAGCCCGGCTGCGCACAGCAGCAGCGCGACGCCACCGGCCAGCAGGTGTCGAGCCTTCACGGGCCTAGTCTGCCTCACCAGCTGGTGTTGAGCGGCTTGCCCTCGCTGTAGCCGGCGGCGCTTTGGATGCCGATGACGGCGCGGTCGTGGAACTCCTCCAGGTTGGTGGCGCCGACGTAGGTGCACGAGCTGCGGACGCCGGAGACGATCGAGTCGAGCAGGTCCTCGACGCTCGGGCGTTCGGGGTCGAGGTACATCCGGGCGGTCGAGATGCCTTCGCCGAAGAAGCCCTTACGGGCCCGTTCGAAGGGGCTGTCGTCGGCGGTACGGAGCCGCACCGCGCGGGCCGACGCCATCCCGAAGCTCTCCTTGTAGATCCGGCCGTCGCTGTCGCGGTGCGGATCGCCGGGCGATTCGTACGTTCCGGCGAACCACGAGCCGATCATCACGCTCGACGCTCCGGCGGCCAGCGCGAGCGCGACGTCCCGCGGATGCCGTACGCCGCCGTCCGCCCAGACATGCTTGCCCAGCTCGCGGGCTCGGGTCGCGCACTCCAGTACGGCGGAGAACTGCGGCCGGCCGACAGCCGTCTGCATGCGAGTCGTGCACATCGCGCCGGGGCCGACTCCGACCTTGATGATGTCGGCGCCTGCCTCGACCAGGTCCTCGACGCCTTCGGCGGTGACGACGTTGCCCGCGACGACGGGCACCTCGGGGTCGAGGGCGCGGACTGTCCGGAGTACGTCGAGCATGCGTTCCTGATGACCGTGAGCGGTGTCGATCACGAGCAGGTCGATACCGGCGTCGAGCAGCGACTTCGCCTTCTGCTCGGCGTCGCCGTTGATACCGATCGCGGCCGCCACCCGGAGCTTGCCCTGGGCATCGACCGCGGGGTCGTACAGAGTGGCGCGGAGGGCACGCTGGCGGGTGAGGATGCCGACGATGTGGCCGTCCTCGTCCGTCACGGGCGCCAGCCGGTGGTGGCCGTCGTACAGCTGGTTGAACGCTTCCTCCGCCGCGATCCCGGCCGGCAGTCTGAGCGGCTCGCGCGACATGATGCCTTCGAGCTGGGCGTAGCGGTCGACGCCTTCGCAGTCGGCTTCGGTGACCACGCCGACGGCGCGGCCGTTCTCGACCACGATCACCGCGCCGTGGCCGCGCTTCGGCAGCAGGTTGAGCGCCTCGCCGACGGTACCGCTCGGCGCCATCACCAGCGGGGTGTCGTAGATCGGGTGCCGTTGCTTGATCCAGGAGACGACGTCGGCCACCACCTCGACCGGAATGTCCTGCGGAATCACCGCCAGCCCGCCACACCGCGCGATCGTCTCGGCCATCCGCCGCCCCGACACCGCGGTCATGTTGGCCGCGACGATCGGGATCGACGCCCCGCTCCCGTCCGTCGTCGCGAGATCCACATCCAGCCGCGACTGCACGGCCGACCGGTTCGGTACCAGGAACACGTCGTTGAACGTCAGATCCTGCTCCGGCTGCTGCCCCCGAATGAACCGCAAACCACTCACCTCACTACCCAGACGTCAGATCCTTCGGAGACTACGTCACCACTCACCCACGAACCTATGCATTCGGCGCCTGCTTGAAGCCCTTGATGGTGAGCCAGAGGCCCAGGGAGAGTTCCCAGACGAAGATGGGCGCGGTGGCGATGCCCGACCAGAGCGAGAGTTGGTCGTAGGCGCCGAAGATCAGGGCGACGGCGGAGACGAGGAAGAACGGGGCGCCGACCAGGCCGATCGTCGGGATGATGCGCGGGACGAGGCCGGAGCGGTAGAGGAGGGTACCCAGGAGGAGGGCGTTCACGCCGGGCATCACGCCGGGGCCGAGCAGGAAGGTCCAGTCGTGGATCGCGACCAGGGACTGCTGGGCGGTGACGAGGGTTGCTGGATCGGTGCCTGCGACGGGGTTGTCGCGGAGCGTCACCACCGAGAGGATCGTGACTACGCCGACCACGATGTATGTCGCTTCGATGACGCGCGCTGTGACGAAGCCGAGGGCGAGGCCTTGGCTCTGGCGCTTGACGACCGGGAAGAGCGCTACTGCAGTACCGATTGCTGTGAGTGCGGTGATGACTTCGAGCAGTCCGCCGAGGAGGATCGGTGCGCTGGAGCCGTTGCCGAGGATGTACTGCGGGTCGTCGACCAGGGAACTGTAGAGCGGGAGGGCCGGGATCGACGCGGCGAAGGTGATCAGGTAGAGGATGCCGGCGACTAGCGCCGTCCTGCGCAGGGTGACCGTCGGTGGTGCCGGGGTGCGGGTGATGGTGGTCATGTCGCCTTTCCATGGCTCTGGTGGATCGAGAGCAACGGCAGGCCGGTGTCGCGGACCTTCTGCAACAGACCGTGCAGGGCGGCCTGGTCGGCCACGGGTCCGCTGATGACGGTGGTGCCGTCGCTCTCGGTGGTCAGGTCGAGCCCGTCGAACCACGCCGACCAGCGGGCGTCGAGATGCCCTTGGAGGCGGATTTCGTACGGTTCGTCCACGACTCGCAAGCTAGGCGGCGAGCTGGTGAGCCGGCATCACCACAAGTGGTGATCGGGGTGGTGATTCAGCGGGAGAACAGCTCCAGTTCGGTGGCGCGGCGGACGGCGGCGCGGCGGCTGGTGACGCCGAGTTTGGCGTAGATGTGCTTGGTGTGGGTGCGGACGGTGTTCAGCGAGACGATGAGTTCGCGAGCGATGCCGGGGCCGTCGAGGTCGGTGCCGAGCAGGCGCAGTACGTCGAACTCCCTGGCGCTCAGTGGCTCGATCAGGCCCTGCTTGCGTGCGTTGTTGGTGGTGGCTGCTTGGGGGTCGGCTCGCAGGGTGCGGATCTCGTTGACGCTGCGGGCCCGGTGGCCGGCTTGCGCGGCTTGCAGGAGGCGGTCGAGGAACGTTTCGACTGCGATGCCTTGGGCCGCGAGCACGCGGACCAGGGTGAGGTGCTCGTACTCGCGCAGATAGCTGAGGTCGTCGTCGACGGTCAGGCTGTGGTCGCGGACCCAGTCGATTGCCTTGTCCAGCTCCCCCGCCGCGAGCCATACCCTCGCGCGCAGTGCGTGGATCGGGCGCACGTTGGGGAAGTAGTCGCTGACGTAGACGGTCTCCGCCTCGTCTAGCAGTTGGAGTGCGGCTTGGTAGTCGCCTTCTGCTTCGCGGATGCGAGCCAGGGCGACGCGGCGGCGATAGGAGTACTGCGGCAGGCCTAGGTGGTCGCCTAGGGCTTGGGCCTTTGCCAGGTACTGGGTTGCGGTTTGCGGGTCGTTGCGGTCCAGGTGGAGTTCGCTCAGGCCGACGTACATGTCGGCGGTGCCGCGGAGTACGGGTTCGCCTGGGGGTGGTTTGAGGAGGAGGGCTTGTTCGAAGGTGCGCATCGCATCTGTCGGGCGGCCTTGCGCGCTGCGGATGTCTGCCAGGGCGATCGCGCAGCCGAGTGCGTCTGCGGTGTGGCCGGAGGCTTGGAGTCCCGTCGTACAAGCAGTCCAGGCTTCGTGGGCTGCTTCGAGGTCGCCGGCGGACCAGTGGGCGAGGCCGAGCAGTCCGGCGGCGGCGGCGCGCCAGAGGTGGCTGTCTTCGGCTGCGATGGCGAGGGCCTGGCGGGCGTGGGCGACGGTTGCGGTGAGGTTGCCTTGGGCAATGGATTGGGCGGCTCGGTAGGTCTCGATCGCCTCGTTCAGGCGTCCGTACTCGTCGTGGTCGACGATGATCGTTTCGTCGGTGCGTTGGAGGTGGCGCTGCGCGTCTTCGAGTCTGCGGTCTACGCCGGCCGGGTCATGGGTGATCAGGAGCGTACCGGCGTACGAGACACTGAGGACCGGGCGGACGCGGATCACTTCGTCGGGCAATGCCTGCAGCCAGGCCAGCGCGGTCGCCTCCTGCCTGTTCCTGCGCAAGGCCGGGATCGCGAGCTCGATCAGGGTCGCGGCTTGCGCGAAATCCTTTGCTGCCAGGGAATGGCGGATCGCTTCGGCGCGGTCGCCGTTCTCTTCGTACCACGCGCCGGCGCGTTGGTGGAGGCTTGCGACGGCGTCCGGCTGCTCGTCGAGGAGGTGCGCCTGGAGGACGTCGGCGAAGAGCTGGTGATACCGGTACCACCGGCGCTGATCGTCGAGCGGGAAGAGGAAGAGGTTGCCTCGCTCGATCGCGGCGAGCCGGTCCTTTCCGCCGACCTGGCCGGTGACTGCGTCGCACAGCGGGCCGTGTAGGCGATCGAGGATGGAGGTTTGTAGCAGGAAGTGTTGGACCTCCTGGGGCTGGCGTTGCAGCACCTCCTCGGCCAGGTAGTCGACGATGTACCGGTCGTCCCCCGCGAAGCCGGCGATGAAGCCGCTGACGTCGTCGCGGCCTTGCATCGACAGCGCGGCCAGCTGCAGCGCGGCGATCCAGCCCTCCGTACGTCCCTCCAGCACCGCGACGTCGTGGGCCGTCAGCGCCAGACCCATCACGCCGTTGAGGTACTCCGCGACTTCGTCGGCCGTGAACCGCAGCTCCGCCGACCGGAGCTCGACGAGTTCGCCGCGCGCTCGCATCCGAGCCAACGGCAACGGCGGGTCGACCCGGCTCGCGATCACCAACCGGATCTGCGGCGGCAGATGCTCCACCAGGAACGCCATCCCGTCGTGGATCTCACGCCGCTCGATCACGTGATAGTCGTCCAGCACCAGCACAACGTCGTACTCGACCGCTTCCAGGTCGTTGAGCAACGTCGAAAGTACCGCCTCGACCGGCGGCCGCGAAGCCTGCAACAACGACAGCGCGGCGGCTCCGACGTCGGGCACCACGGTCCTCAGCGCGGCAACCAGATAGGACCAGTACGACGCCGGCTCGTTGTCCCGCTCGTCAAGCGAAAGCCAGGCGGCCTTCCGCCCGTCCTCACCCAGCCACTCGGTGAGCAGCGCCGTCTTCCCGAACCCAGCCGGCGCCGACACCAACGTCAACCCGGTCCCCGCACTCAGCCGCTCCCCCAGCCGCCCACGCGACACCACCGCCCGCCGCCGCCTGGGCAGCCGGATCTTCCCCTCCAGCAACACCCCCACCTCCCCTGGACCATAGTGGGGATCAGGCGGCCGCAACACCAGAGCCAACTTTCACCTCATCCGACCGCGGCCCGTAACCGCTCAGCCGTTCCCAGCGTGATCAGCCGGGCCGCCGCCGTAGCCGATCTCGTTGCCGTCCGGGTCGTTGTAGGTGATCTTCCGTACGCCGTTCTCATACGTCTCGCGCTTGACCGGCTCGATCCCACGCGCGCTGAGACCGTCGACCACCGCGTCGAGGTCGCTCACGAACAAGGTCACCAGCGCGTGACCAGCCCGCTCCGCCGCCTCCACGATGTACACGTACTGATGCTCCCCCACCTCCCAAACCGCCTCGACCTCATTGGGCAGAAACGCGGGCTCCCCACCGAAGAACCGCTCGTACCACCCCGAAGCCGCCCCAATCTCCCGAACCGCAACCCCAGCAAACAAGTCAACAGTCATACCCACCATTACAGCCCGGCCCCACCGGTCATCCGAGTTCGAGCCAACTCCGGATTGCCAAGTAGTCGGACTCGGCGAGGCCGATCCGCGGATCGACCGCGTGGAGCAGGGCCCGACCTCGATGGCTGGACTCCACCCAGGCGCGGTCGAGGTCGGTGAGTTCGTCGTCGACCCAGACGAACGAGCGGCCGGCTGCCCATTCGACCAGAGGGTGGGTCTTCCAGTGGAGGCCGGACCGCTCGTACTGCTCGTCGATCTCGGTCGGGTCCGGCCAGATCACCACTGGTAGCTCCGGTAGGCCCAGGCGCGGGGAGATGCTGTCGTTCGCGTCGGTCATCCAGGTGGTCGCCCAGACCAACTCGCAACCCAGCGCCGCGAGCCGGGGGCCTTGGGCTGGATCGATCCGGGCTAGGAGGGGGTTCGAGTCGTCGGTGGATGGCTCGTAGGTCGGGTGGGTCTGAGGTGTCGATCCGAACGGGATGAGCGGGCCGTCGACATCTAGGAAAAGCAGCGGGCGTAGTACGGGATCTGGCACGGGTGCACGATAGCGACGGCCGGAGAGAACTAGTGCCAGTTGCTGATGGTGGTGTCGTTGGGGTCGGGGGCGCCTTGGCCGGATTCGAGGAGGGATTTGAGGCTTAGGAGGAAGACTGCCCACCTGGTGCTGCAGTGGGACATGAACTCGACGGGGTCCTTCCAGCCTTCGTGCTTGAAGTGGATGATGGCCCAGTCGTCGACCTGTTCCAGGTCCCAGATCACGTGGGTGGTCAGCCACTCCTCGGGGCCTTCGACGACCTCCCAGAGGACGCGTTTGCCGGGGTCGAGTTCGAGGACCTTCATGTCGAAGCCGCCGGGGCCGAAGGTGAATGTGGTGACGCCGTCGACGGCGCCGGGCTCGCCCTTGGTGTTCGTGGTCCACCAGCCGGACAGGCCCTCGATCGTGGTGAGGGCGGTGTAGACCTCGGCCACCGACGACTTCACTCCGACTCTGTGCAGGATGTCTACCATTTCGATTCCTTTCAGACGCAACCTTTTGTTGCATATGAAAGTAGCCCAACCTGGCTTGATGCGCAACACATGGTTGCAGGTGTGGATATCGATCAGTTTTCGAGAAGCGCGGGTGGTAGGCGGGTTCGTAGGGTGAAGCCATGACCACAACGAAGAAGTCCACGGCAGCGAAGTCCAAGTCCTACGACGGGTTCACCGACGAGGAGCGCGGGGCCATGAAGGAGCGGGCCCGGGAGTTGAAGGCGGCGTCCGGCAAGGCGGAGGCCGAGGCGGCGGTACTGGAGAAGATCGCGGAGATCGCCGACGAGGGCGACCGGGCGATGGCCGAGCGGATCCACGCGATCGTCAAGGAGAACGCCCCGGAGCTCTCGCCGAAGACCTGGTACGGCATGCCCGCCTACGCCAAGAACGGCAAGATCGTCTGCTTCTTCCAGCCGGCCGACAAGTTCAAGGCTCGCTACAGCACGCTCGGCTTCAACGACCCGGCCAACCTCGACGACGGCGACATGTGGGCGACGTCCTTCGCGCTGACCAAGCTGACCCCGGCCGTCGAGAAGCAGCTCACCGCGTTGATCAAGAAGGCCGCAAGCTGAGATCCGGTACTACGTGAGCTTGCGCCCCACGAGGTGGAAGGGCCGGCTGAGTTGCCGATACGGGTCTCGCTTGCTGGCCTCCAACTCGACCGCGGCCATCGCGGCGACCTGCGCCGAGTCGGTCAGATCCACCTCGACACCGCTGAAATCAAGCCAGTCCGTGAAGAGCCAGACCCCGTACCACTCCAGCGCGGCGACCCCATGGCTCTTCATCAACTCGCTGAGATGCTCCACCGTGTCGGCCCGCGTCGGCACGCCCAGCACCCCGATCTCCTCGGTGGAGTCGAAGGCCGCCAGCGCATCGTCCCAGCGGCGCTCGAGCGCGGGACGTACCGCCATCGTGTTGGCATTGCCCGTCATGATCGACACCAGGCCGCCCGCGACGGCGCACTGACACAACTGCGATACCAGCTCGTCCGGCTGATCGAGATATCCGAGTACGCCGTGGCACAACACCGCATCGAACAGCCGCCCATCCACCAGCTCGACAGCCTTCAAGCCGTCGCCTTGCAACAACGTCACCCGCTTCTGTACCTCAGCAGGCAACCGGTCGAGTCGCTCTCGCGCCTTGTCCAGCATCGCCGCGGACGGATCGAGCAGCGTCACCGCGTAGCCGGCCTGCGCCAGTGGGAACGACTGATGCCCCGCTCCCCCACCGACATCGAGCACTGCGCCCGGCGGCCCGGCCAGGTGCTCGAGCAGTTGGTGGTGCATCACGTACGTCCGCACCCGCCCCTTCGGCGAGGCATACGCGCCCTCGGCAAACGAATCCGCCAACCCGGCCCAGCTGTCATCAGTCACTTGTCCAACATAAGACCGGACGGGGTGAAGGGCGCCGCAATGGAGGTGGTCCGGTTGGCTGTCGGCGGCCGAGGCAGACGCTGTGCTCAAGTTGGCCTGGGCCGCTGGAAGCGGGTACACGAGGAAGCTGCTAGGCAGGGGGTTCGCGGCGGGTGGTCGGGGCCGCGGGGTCCGCGGCGGGTGGTCGGGGCCGGGGATCAGGGGACGAGGATTACTTTTCCGGCGGCGGTGCCGGATTCGGCGTAGTGGAGGGCGTCGGCTATGTCGGCCAGGGGGAAGGCCCGGGCGATGCGGGCGGTGATCTCGCCGGCGGCGAGGAGTGCGAGGACGGCTTCCAGGTCGGTGCGGAGTTCGGTCTGGTAGCGCTCGGGGCGGCGGGCCTTGCCGGCCCATAGGTTGAAGAAGGTCGCGGACTTTCCGTTGGGGAGCAGGTTCCACAGGAACAGGCGGCCGAAGAGGGCGAGAACGGGGAGTTTGGCGTTGCCTTGGTCGTCACGGGTGGAGGCGGTTCCGTAGGAGACGAGGTATCCGCCGCGGCCGAGCATCGACCAGGAGTGGCGGATGCCGGTACCGCCGACGTGATCGAAGACCGCGGCGACTCCGTCCGGGGCGATCGCCTTGACTGCGGCGACGGTGTCCTGTTCGCGGTCGACCGGGATCGCGCCGAGCTCACGGACGTACGGGAGGTGACGCTTGGAAGCGGTTCCGATGACCTGCGCGCCGAGGTACCGGGCGAACTGCACGAGGAGTGATCCGACTCCGCCGTTGGCGCCCAGTACGACGATGGTGTCGCCACGCTTGACCTTCGCGATCCGCAGCATCCGCCAGGCGGTCACGCCGTTGACGATCAACGCTTCCGCCTCTTCGGCCCCCACCCCGTCCGGCACCGGCACGAGGTCCGCGGTGTTCAGCACCAGCCGGTCGGCCCAGCCACCGACCTTGGTCAACGAGGCAACCCGCTGCCCGACCACGAACCCGGAGCCCGAGTCGGGGCCGAGGGACTCGATTACGCCGACCACGTCGTAGCCGGGTACGAACGGGAAGGGCGGCTGGTCGTAGTACCGGCCGCGCCGCATCTGTTGTTCGGCGAACGAGACTCCCGTCGCCTCCATCCGGATCAGCGCCTGGCCTGCTTCGAGCTCGGGGATCTCCCGCCGGCGCAGGCGCAGTCCCTCCGGTTCGACGATGCCTGGGAGCTCTACCTCGGTGATCATCTCGTCCTCGCTTCGTTCTCGGTGTGTCGTGCTGACGAGATAGACGATGCCGTGACGAAGGCAGGCGGCGCGTCGGCGAAAACTACGTAGATCGGCTGCCTACGTAGTCACCGGCCCTCACCTACGATGGCCGCGAAGCGCGTTCCATCGATTACCGAGGAGAGTCGACCCGATGCAGTTCGTGGCCCGGCAGGCTGAGCTGCACGCGATCGGCGAGGTGACACGCGGGGCCGGGGACGGCCGAGGCGGCGCGATCGTGGTCGCCGGCGAGGCGGGGATCGGCAAGTCGACACTCGTCGAGACCGTGGCCGGACAGCTCGACGATTGGCTGGTACTACGCGCAGACGGCAGCGAGTTCGAGCGCGACCTCCCGTACGCCGCCCTGCACCAACTCTGCGCCCCCGTGATCGAGCACCGCACCGAACTCCCCGCCGTCCAGCAGCGAGCGCTCGAGTCGGTCTTCGGCCTCGGCGACGCCACGACACCAAGCCCACTGATGGTCGGCGTCGCCGTACTCGGCCTGCTCTGCGAACTCACCCGCCGCCACCCCGTCTGCTGCGTCATCGACGATGTCCAGTGGATCGACGCCGGTACCCGCCAAGTGCTCACCTTCGTCGCCCGCCGGATCGCCTCCGAGCAGATCGCCATGGTCCTCGCGGCGCGCGACGACAGCGGACCCGGCGTCGACTTCCCCGAGCTCCCCCGTCTGCAACTCTCCGGCCTCGCCGAAGCCGACGCGCTGACCCTCCTGCAGTCCTCGACGCGAGCGGGCGTCGACAGCGAAGTACTCGACCGCGTCCTGGCCGAAGCGCACGGCAATCCCCTTGCCCTGCTGGAGTTCGGGCACATCGACGGCCCGATGGCCTTGCCCGCCGATCACCAGAGCGCGCAGCGCGGCAGCGTCGTCGAGGCTCTGCAGAACGAGTTCACCCGACGCGTACTACGGTTGCCACCGGCAACGCAATCCCTCGTCGCCCTGGCCGCCGCCGAGCCGGTCGGAGACCTAGGCCTACTCCGACGCGCAGCGAAACTCCTCGACCTCGACCCAGCCACCATCGCCGACGCTGAAGACGACGGCCTGGTCGTGCTCGGTCCACGGCTGCGTTTCCGCCACCCGCTCGTGCGCTCAGCGGCGTACCAGGCAGCGACCCCCGCGATGCGCCGCAGCCTGCACGCCGCGCTCGCCGAGGCGACGGACCGAGCCATCGACCCCGACCGTCGCGCCTGGCACCGAGCGCACGCCGTCATCGACACCGACGAGGACGTCGCGACCGAGCTGACCGAGTCGGCCGAACGCACCGAGCGGCGCGGCGACCTCGCAGCCGCCTCGGCCTTCCTCGAACGCGCCGCACAACTGAGCCCAGAGCCCGCCGGCCAAGCCGCCCGACTCCTCGCCGCGGCCCGGCTGCGGATGCGACTGGGCTCGTTCCCCGAGGCCCGCGAGCTGGTCACCCAGGCCGAACGCCGCCAGCTCGACCCTGAACAGCATGCCGAGGCCCGCCTCCAGCGCGCTCTGATCGACCTCCACCTCGAGCGCAGTCCCGAGGCGACCGCAGCCCTGGTCAGCGTCGCCCCGGACCTCCCGCCCGACGAGGCCCGGGAGACCTACATCGAGGCATTCAGTTCCGCGATGTTCATCGACCGGCTGCCGGGACGCCTGCGCCAGCTCGGCACCCGGATCCGTGCTCAAGTACCGCCGCCGGAGAACCCACGACCTGCCGACCTGCTACTGGATGCGTTGCTCGACCAGGCAATGCTGCCGGCCGAGAAGGCGGTACCGGCGATGCGCGCCGCGGTGGAGGCGTTCAGGACCTCCGAGCTCACCAGCCCTTGGTGGATGGAGCTCGCCTGCATGATGGCGATCGACCTGTGCGACGCCGAGGCGGTGGACGAGGTCTCCACCCATCAGGTCGAACTGGCTCGCCGGCAGTCGGCGTTCGCAGTACTGCCGCAGGCGCTGAAGTTCCATGCCATCGGGCGGATGATGCTCGGCCGGTTCGGCGACGCGGCCGCTGCTCTGGAGGAGGCACGCGCGGTCGACGAGGCGGCCGGCACCCTCGACCTGGCCTTCGCCGAGTTCATCTTCGCGGCCTGGCGGGGCGACACGGACGAGTTCCAGGAGCTGCTGGCCGGCATGCACGAGCGCGTCGGCCGGGACGAGATCGTCGCCGAGCTCTACGCCACCGCCGTACTCCGCAACGGCCTTGGCGACTACCCGGCCGCAGTCAAGGCCGGACTCACCGCCCAGCAACAACAGCAACGCGGTTCGTACGTCGTCTGGAGCCTCGACGCGGAACTCGTCGAAGCCGCCGCCCGAGCCGGCCGCCCTGAGGACGCGGCCCTCGCAGTGGACCGGATCGAGGCGCTGGCCCGCACCAACCCGACACCGTGGGCCGTTGCATCGCACCTTCTCGCGCAGGCCTTGCTCGATCCGGCGTCAGCGAGCACGGACGCGCGGTACCGGGAGGCGATCGACCTGCTCGCGCAGACCGACGTACGGGCTCTGTACGCGCGTGCGCGGCTGCTTTACGGCGAATGGCTGCGGCGCGAGTCCCGTCGCTCCGAGGCACGAGTCGAGCTCCAAGCCGCGCACGAGGCCTTCGCCGCGATGGGCGCCGCCGCCTTCGCCGAACGAGCAGCCCGCGAACTCGCCGCCACCGGCCAGCGCCCGCGCCGCGAAGGCACTAACCCCATCGACCAGCTCACGTCGCAGGAACGCCTGATCGCCACCAAGGTCGCCGCCGGCGCAAGCTCCAAGGAAGTCGCCGCAACCCTCTTCCTCAGCCCCCGCACCATCGACGCCCACCTCCGCAACATCTACCGCAAACTGGAGATCACCTCCCGCCGCCAACTGCGAGACCTGTCCCGCTGAGTCGGTGACAGCGGGGGCGCCGGGCAGCCTGGGCGTTCGGGGCTCCGGATGGATGGCAAGATCTGTCGGGTGCAGATCGGGATACTGGGGTCATTCGAGGTTCGGGCGGGCGATGGGCGCCTGGCCGACGTTCCGGGTGCCCGGCTGCGGGGGTTGCTGATCGCGCTGGCGCTGGAGGCGGGTCGTACCGTGCCGAAGGCGACGCTGGTCGACTGGATCTGGGGTGAGCAGCCACCGGCCGAGGCGGCGAATGCCTTGCAGCGGTTGGTTTCGCGGTTGCGGAAGGCCTTGCCGGAGGGGTCGGTCGAGGGGCAGCCGAGCGGTTACCGGTTGACGGTGGATCCCGACGCGGTCGATGCGCTGCGGTTCGAAGCCCTCGTCGGGCAGGCCCGCACTGAGAAGGGTCCCCGGCAGGTGCGGCTGCTGCGCGAGGCTCTTGCCTTGTGGCGTGGGGCGGCGTTGCAGGACGTCGGCCTGGACGAAAGCGCCGCGTTCAACGCGGCGGGGACCCGGCTCGAGGGGCTGCGGCTCACCGCGATGGAGGATCGGTTCGAGGGAGAGGTCAGCCTCGGCCAGGGCGCGGAGGTGCTCCCGGAGCTGACCGACGCGGTGACTGCGCATCCGCTGCGGGAACGGCTGGTTGCGGCGCTGATCCGCGCCCTCGTGGCAACCGGTCGCGACAGCGAGGCGTTGGTCCTGTACGAGCGAACACGACAGGCCTTGGCCAACGCGCTCGGCGTCGACCCCTCGCCGGAGTTGGCGGCCTTGCATGTTGCGCTGCTGCGTGGGGAGCTGGGACAGCGCGAGGAGACCCGCAAGACCAACGTACGGGCCGAGTTGACGAGTTTCGTCGGCCGTGACGCGGACGTCGCGGCAGTCCGGGAGCTGATCGCAGAGCATCGACTGACCACTCTCATCGGGTCGGGCGGTTCGGGGAAGACCAGGCTGGCGACGGAGACCGCGCGGACAGTGCTCGGTGGGATGGCGGACGGGATCTGGCTGATCGAGTTCGCCCCGATCGGCGCGGGAAGCGATGTCGCGCAGACCGCGCTCGCCGGGCTCGGTCTTCGGGACGCGCTGCTCGGTCCGTCGCCATCGGACCCGATGGACGGGCTGATTGCCGCGATCAACGACCGGGAGATGCTGCTGATCCTGGACAACTGCGAGCACGTGATCGAGTCGGTGGCGAAGCTGGCCGAGCGAGTGCTCGGAGAGTGCCGGCGGCTGCGGATCCTGGCGACCAGCCGGGAGCCGCTCGGGATCACCGGCGAGGCGTTGTGGCAGGTCGAGCCGCTTGCCCTCCCGACCGGCGGTCTCGTCGATGACAGCTCGCCGGCGCTGCGGTTGCTGCGGGACCGGGCGGGCGCAGTACGGAAGGCTCTTGGGACCGACGAACACACCAAGGCGCTGATGGTGCGGATCTGCCTGGCGCTGGACGGGATGCCGCTGGCGATCGAGCTGGCCGCCGCCCGGTTGCGCACGATGAGCATCGAGCAGCTCGCCAACCGGCTCGACGACCGGTTCCGGCTGCTGACCAGCGGGAGCCGTACCGCGTTGCCGCGCCACAAGACGTTGCGCGCGGTGGTCGACTGGAGCTGGGAGCTGCTCACCGACGCCGAGCGGACGGTACTACGCAAGCTCTCGGTGTTCTCTGGTGGAGCGAGCCTGGAGGCGGCCGAGCACGTCTGCCTCGGTGACGCCGTCGAGCGGGATCAGGTGCTCGAGTTGCTCACCTCACTCGCCGAGAAGTCGCTGCTGGTCCCTGTGGGCGATGGCGCTCCGCGCTACCGGATGCTGACCACGATCAAGGAGTACGCCGCCGATCGGCTCGCGGAGGCGGGCGAATCCGATCAGACCCGGCAGGCGCATCTCGCGTACTTCACCGAGTTCGCGGAGATCGCGGAGCCGCATCTGCGCCGCGCCGAGCAGTTGGAGTGGCTCGCCCTGCTCCGGGCCGACCACGACAACCTCAGCGCCGCGCTGCGGGGAGCGATCGCGGCCGGTAACGCGGGGACGGCGATGCAGCTCGCGGCGGCCACCGGGTGGTACTGGTGGCTGGGCGGACGTCGTACCGAAGGGCTTGAGCTGGCACTCGCGGCCGTCGACCTCCCGGGCGAGGTGCCGGATGACATCCGTGCGCTGGTCTACGGACTGGTGGTGCTTTACGTGACGTCGGGGCAGGGCGACGAGCATCTGGGCGAGGAGTGGATCCGGAAGGCGTACCGGTTCAGTCAGCTCAGCGAGAGCAACCACCCCATGCTCGGCCTGGTGATCCCGATGGAGCGCCTGCTCGATGCGCCTGAGCAGGCTTTGGCCGCTTTCGAGGATCAGCTGGACAGCGACGACCCGTGGGTCGGGGCCTTGGCCCGCTGGCAGGTCGGCAAGATGCGAGCCCTCCTCGGCCAGGGCGGTGCGGAGGCGGAGGCTCAGGTTGCGTTGGCGCTCGCGGAGTTCCGGACGCTCGGCGACCGGTTCGGGATCTACCTGGCACTGGGCGAGCTGGCGGTCCAGCTCGCGACCCGCGGTGAGTTCGACGGCGCCTGCGAGTGCTACGAGGAGGCGATCACCGTCCTCACCGAGCTCGGCGCCGTCGAGGACGTCATCGAGACGCGGACCCAGCAGGCGATGCTGTACTGGGTGATCGGCGACCGCGACGCCAGCGCGGCCGCCATCGCCGACGCCGAGCGGCTCGCCGAGGGCGTCACCTGGCCGTACGCCCTGGTCTCCCTCGCACTCGCCAAGGCGGGCCTCGCGCGGCTGGCCGGCGACCTGGCGGAGGCCCGCCGTCAGCTGGAGCTCGCAACCACGCTCCTGGGCGACGCCGCGGAGCAGGCGAGTGTTCGCGCCCAGATCCACGACGTGCGCGGCTACCTGACCAACGATCTCGAGGAGTCCCGCCGTCACCGTATCGCCGCCTGGCAGGCGGCCTCCGAACTAGGATTCGCCTTCCTGCTCGGCCCACTCCTGGTCGGCTTCGCGGACCTCGCTGCCCGCCTCGGCAACTACGACCAGGCAGCGCTCCTCCTGGCAGCCACCACCGACGTCCGCGGTCTGGCGAGCCTCTCCCAACTGGACGCCACCAGAATCGAGCAGGACGCCCGACATCACCTCGGCGAACCACGATTCGCCGAGGTGACCCGCAAAGCCGCAGAAACCGACTGGCACGAACTGATCGCTCCCTTGGTGTCAGCTGACTGAGCGGACCGACCTTGTGCTCCGCCTGAGCAGATCCGCGGCGTGCGGATGCTCAGACGGAGCACAAGGTGCCCTTGGCAACTACCTGCAGAATCGCCAGCGGGCGGACGTAGTGCCAGGTGATCGGCCGGTCCGGATGGCGGTAGCCCCATTCTCCGGCGACGCGCAGCGGGTAGCCGTACCCGAGCGCCTCCTCGCTCTCGAACCGGAAGCTGTCGGTGATCGAGTCGCCGGTGAACATCACGGTGCTGCCCGCTCGCAGGGTGATCGTCATGCGCGACCACCGAACCAACGCGTCGCCGCCTGGTCGAACCCGGCTGCGGCAGCTTCGCCATCAGGATCGGCCTGGTACGCCGCCCAGGCCACGACACCGTCCGGCCGGATCAGCGCGGCGGCCAGTCCGAGGTCGTCGCGGGCGGGCTGAGCGGAGTACCGGATCCTTCCCTCCCACCCTGTCGCCCTGCTGGCCAGGCGCCCGCTGAAATCGAGGAGGACGCCTTCGCCGTCGCGCATCAGGTCCGCGAGCCGGCGGCCGTCCTCGAGCCGGAACTCCGGCGCGACCCGGCCGACCAGCGGATGCTCGCTGCCGAGGTCGTACCGGATCGATGCCCCCGACAACCTTTTGAACGCGTACGTCGTACCGTCGCGGGTCTCGAACAGCTCGTGCAGCAACCCCTGCAGCGCCTGCGATCCCGGCGCCATCGTCGCCACCTGCGCACGCGACCAGTCGAGCACGCGCGCGGCGATCGGCTGACGCTCACCCGCGTAGCTGTCGAGAAGACCATCCGGAGCATTGCCTTGGACGGTCTTCGCGAGCTTCCAGCCCAGGTTCATCGCGTCGCCGAGGCCGAGGTTGAGCCCCTGCCCGCCCAGCGGCGAGTGGATGTGCGCGGCGTCGCCGGCCAGCAGCACCCGCCCTTGCCGGTACGTCGTCGCCTGCATCGCCCGATCGGTGAAGCTCGACGCCCGGCGTACCTCGCTCAAGGTCACGTCAGTGCCTGAGACCCTGCGCAGTACCTCCTGCAGGTGTTCGCGAGTCAGCTCCTGCGAGCGATCGAAGGCGCCACCGTCGAAGTCCATCATCCCGAGATGCCCCTCGATCGGCATCCGGACGTACATCCCGGTCGGCGTCGGATTGAACCAGGGCTCGAGCTTCTCGGGATCGGCGACCGTGGCGTCCATGACATAGCCGGTGAACTCCGGCTTCGTACCGGCGAACTCGAAGCCCGCCAGACCGCGCACCGTACTCCGCCCGCCGTCACACCCGACCACCCATCGCGCTTCGTACTCCTGGTTGATGACGACTTTCTCCTCGTACTGCGTAAGCGCACCAACCGTCACGCCGTACCTGACCTCGACGCCAAGCTTGGCCGCCCGCTCGGCCAGCACCCCTTCGACCGCCTCCAGGCTGGTCATCGCGCCACCCGGCGCGGGCGTCGGCAACCTTTCCGGGAGCGCGCCGAGATCAACCTTGCTCGGGTCGAGCATCATCCCCGCGAAGTGCCCTACCCGCTGAGGAACGAGCGGCTCGTCTTCCTCGAGATCCTTCGACCGCCCGGACGCCGCGAGCAACTCCCCCAGCAACCCTCGCCGGTAGAACGCCTCGACCGAGGCCGCCGACATCCCCCGCATCCCCAACGGCATCGCCCGCCAAGGCGACGCCTCGTCTGCCTCCCGCTCGAGCACCAGCACGGAGCACCCCGCCAGCCCCAGCTCACAAGCAAGGAACAGCCCAACCGGCCCCGCACCCACTATCACCACGTCATACATCGGAAGCTCCTGTCGTCGAGTCACACCACGACCCTGACGACACCCCCTGACAGCACCCGCCCACGGCGCTGTCACCCCGCTGTCTCAGCCAAGCCAGCGCTGCGGGCTCACACCTTGCGGAGGATCTTCTCCATCGCCTTACCGCGCGCCAGCTCGTCGATCAGCTTGTCCAGGTACCGGATCTCGCGCATGACCGGATCCTCGATCTCCTCCACCCGGACGCCACAGACGACGCCCTTGACCAGCGCCCGCGCCGGGTTCGGCTCCGGCGCCTCCGCGATGAAAGTCTCGAAGTCCGCCTGCTTCGCCAACTGCCCTTCCAGGTCCTGCCGGCTGTACCCCGTCAGCCACCGGATGATCTCGTCGACCTCCGCCTTGGTCCGCCCTTTCCGCTCCGCCTTGGCGACGTACAACGGATAGACGTCCGCGAAGCTGGTACCGAAGATCCGAGGCCTCACCACTGTTCCCCCTTCTCAAAAGGCGGCAGCTCCGCCAGTTGCCGTACGGCCGCCGGCGGGAAGTCCGGCCAGGACTCGAGAACGTCCTGGTCCGTGTTGCGCAGGTACTTGTCGATGAACCGCTGAGTGTTCCGTAACACCCGAACCGCGGTAGCCGCATCAAGCGACCCGTTCTCGATCACATCCGCGAAGTCGTCCAGATCAAGCATCTCGTACCGAATGCTTGTCGGCGGCAACAAAATATCCACCTGCCGATCATGAACGACCAACCGCCCCGGCTCGGTCTCCTCCACATCCACCAGATCGATGTACCAACCACCCTCAAGCCATCCCGTGAAGGTGTTCGGCTTCATGATCTGCACACCTTCATCGGCAATGACAAACCCTCGATCCACGGTCGGCCGCCCCACCGCCTGCCACTCCGGAAGGATCGGCACGTCATAAGCCACCACATTGTCAGCAGTCCGCACCCCCGCACACCACTGCCCAGTCCGATGAAGAACCCGCACACCCTCAAGAATCACCAACCCAGTATCGCCGGACCAAGGGTGTGGCCAGCCCCACCCTGCCCGACGCCCAGCTCCATACCGGACCTGTTCCGACCTCCGTAGCGTCGACGACATGACGACAACCGACGCTCCCCGCACCCAAGAATCCTTCGACACCGTCAAGAAGTGCATCAAGCTCTACGCCATGGTCAGCGCCATCACTCTAGGCACAGTCGCGACGCTGACCTTCACGAACCACCAGACAACCCTCTTCGAGTGGATCCGCTCCACCATCCTGCTGGCGATCTCCCCACTCCTCTACCGCCTGGCAACCCAAGCCGCCACCGGCACCCACTCCAGCCTCACCCGCCTACAAACCCTCACCACGATCATGCCCATCGCCATCATCGCCGTAGACCTGATCCCCAACCTCTGCCCCACCTGGTACACGACAATGCAAGCCATCTCAGCCCTACCCCTGATCGCGGTAGCCGTCCTAACCCGCAAGCGTGCCGGCGCCTAGTCCGCGGAACTCACGGAACGCCCGAACTCCGCATAGACCGGCACTCCCCGATCCACTGCCTCCACCGCTACCGCGATCCTCCGAGCAAGCGACGGCCGCAACCGCCCGGCAGCCTCATCCAGCGACAGGAACTCATAGCCACGCGCCTCGCCAGGATCAACGACCATCCGGCTCAGAAACAAGATCCGCCCAGCGTCATCGCGAATCAACGCACCCGCAGCAGCCGTCTTCCGCGGCAAACGCCCCGCAATCCCGACGTTGAACTCCACCTCCGGCTCACCCTCAGCCGCAAGGTCGTCCTTGCGAATGGCATCACTCACCGAGCTGATGCCGTACTTCATCAAGCTCGCGCTTCTCGTCGCGCCGGCGGGCGCGGGACGCCCAGGCCTTGGCCTCCTCGGCATGACCCCAATGGCCGTGCTTGCGCGTCATATCGCGAGCGCCGCCATGCTCCGTCTTCCCCCGCCCAAGCCCCATCTCAACAGGCTACCGCCGAGAATCCGCGGGCTTCTATCCCATTCGGGTGGTGAACTGGTTGATGTCGAAGTAGTCGCGCCACGCCGTGAGCTTGCCGTCGGCAACCTCGAAGACCCCCATCACCGGTACCTCGAACGACCTGTCGGGCAGCGTGAACACATCCACCCGCTCGGTCATCACGACCGGACCATCGGCCGCGATGTTGCGGACCTTGAACTCGATCCGCTCGATTCCCGGCGCCCCAGGACGGATGAACGAGTCGATGTAGCCGGCAATCGCCTCCCGTCCGGCCACCGGCTCCAGCGGGATGTTGTGGTAGACGGCGTCCTCGGCGAAGAACGCGACCAGCTCAGCGGTAGCGACATTGTCAGACCAAGCCGCACAGAACCGGCGTACAACCTCGATAGGCTCATTCATACCGGGAACAACGGAAGGTCGGCACAGGATGTTCCTGCTCCAGATGTCAGGCGTTCCCGGCTCCGGAAAGTCCACCGTGGCCGCACACGTCGTCAAGACGTTCAACGCCGTCGCCGTCGACTACGACGTCATCAAGTCCGCCATTCTCGATGCGGGCTTCGACCTGACGAGCAGCACCAAGGCGGCGTACGAGGTGATGTACGCCCAGGCCCGCCACGTACTGGCCCAAGGCCATCCCGTGGTCATGGACAGCCCGTGCTTCTGGCCACGGATCGTCACCGAGGGGATGGGAATCGCCCGGCAGCACAACGCGAACTACCGGTACGTCGAATGCCAGGTCGACGATCTGAAACTCATCGACGAGCGACTCCACCAACGCCCGCGGCTGAGGAGCCATCGTCGCGGTGTGGATCATCCGCCGGTGGACCTCGGCGACGAACCAGTCGATGGCGAGGCCTTCTTCCGCGGCGCGGCAGACCGCGTCCAACGGCCTCCGGGCAACTACCTCCAGCTGGACATGCACCGCCCGCTGTCCGAGGTACTGCCTGAGGTCGACGCTTACCTGCGGCAGTAACTCAGGAGCAGGGTCACCGTCATCCGACTGTCGAACGACTGTCCGAGGTGGCGGGACGGCGTCGGATTCCTGTGGTCATCCGACGGAAGCGGGCGGGTGGAGTGGCGACCGATCCTGATGAGCATCCGCCGGATGCGTGCTCGACGCGCACCGAGGCGACTTTCGGGGAGCGCCGGTCAGGCGTGCTCCAGGCAACGAAGCGTCTTGCTCAAGGGAAGGTCCGCATGAATGAATTCTCCGCCGGTGAGGCCGGCACGATCGTGCTCGTCCACGGGCTCTGGGTGAATCCACGCAGCTGGGAGGGGTGGAAACACCACTACGAAGGGCGGGGATACCGGGTGCTGACCCCGGCCTGGCCGGGGCTCGACCGCGAGGTCGAGGACCTTCGCCGTGACCCCGCGGGGATCGCGGGAGTCGGGCTTCGGGAGGTGGTCGACCACTACCAGAGCATCATCCAGGCGCTGGATCGGCCGCCGATCATCATGGGCCACTCGTTCGGCGGTACCGTCGTCCAGCTCCTGCTCGATCGCGGACTGGGCAGCGTCGGCGTCGCCATCGACTCGGCGGCCGTCAAGGGCGTCCTCCCGTTGCCGCTGTCGACCCTCAAGTCGACCTTCCCGGTCCTCGGAAACCCGGCCAACAAGAACAAAGCGGTCTCGCTGACGCCGGAGCAGTTCCACTACGCCGTCACCAACACGCTGTCCGAAAGCGAGTCCGCTGCCCGCTACGAGCGGTACGCCGTCCCCGGCTCGGCCCGCGTCCTCTTCCAGGGGGCGTTCGCCAACTTCAACCCGCGCGCCGTGACCCGGGTCGACTTCCGCAAGCGCACGGCCCCGCTGCTGTTCATCGCAGGCGAGGCCGACCACCTCGTGCCGCCCAAGGTCAACAAAGCCAACTGGCGGCTCTCCCGCAAGTCCAAGGCCGTCAGCGCTTACCAGGAGTTCCCCGGGCGCTCGCACTTCATCATCGGCCAGGACGGCTGGCAGGACGTCGCCGACTACGCGCTGAACTGGGCCGAGGAACACGCCCCCGCCCGGGTGTGACGCCGACGCCTGCAATGAAAACCCGTTTCGAACAAGGAGAAATCGTGCGTAACCGTCGTCTTCTGTACTCCGCCGTCCTCGGCGTGACCGGAATCGTCCTCGCCGCCGGCATCACCACGCTGGCGTCAGCCGAACCGTCCCACCAGACCGCGCCTGTCGCCCTCTCGCACCCGGTGGTCAAGGGTCCGAAACCGACGATCGTCCTCGTCAACGGAGCCTGGTCGGACGCGGCCAGCTGGGGCCGCGTGGTCAAGCGCCTGCAGGCCGACGACTACCCGGTCGTCGCTCCGCCGACGGCCCTGCGCAGCCTTTCCGGCGACTCCGCCTTCCTGGCTTCGTTCCTCAAGACCGTCCAGGGCCCCATCGTCCTGGTCGGGCAGTCCTACGGCGGCGCCGTCATCACCAGTGCCGCCACGGACAACCCCAACGTCAAGGCCCTGGTCTACATCTCGGCCTTCGCGCCGGACACGGGTGAGAACGTCGCGACCCTGACCGGGCGTTTCCCGGGCAGCCACATCAGCAACGATCCCAATGCGCCCATTCCCACCGCCCTCAGCCCCGTCCCGGTCCCCTTCCTCACCCCCGACAACAAGCCCGAGATCGACCTGTACGCCAAGGCGGATCAGTACCGGGATTTGTTCCTGAGCAACCGCGTCACCGCGGCCGTCGCCGCAGAACTCGCCGCCACGCAGAGCCCCGTCGCATCGACGGCCCTGGGCGAGCCCAGCGCCGGCGTACCGGCCTGGAAGAAGATCCCCTCGTGGTACCTCGTCTCCGACGACGACCACCTGATCCCGCCCGCCGCCGCGCGCTTCATGGCGACTCGCGCCCACTCCCACATCGTCGAGGCCGACACTCCCCACGCGGCACAAGTGACCAACCCGGGGATTGTCACCAGCCTGATCGAACGGGCCGTCGCGGCCACCCGCTGACGCCAGCCGGACGACGCCACCGGTCAACCCGGCGGTGTCGTCCGGCCCTTCCCCGCGACTACCTACGAGGTCACGAACAGTCCGGTCATCGCAGTGTTCTTTCGGAGGAATCAGCGTCAGGTCCGCCGCGCCACGCCCTGGGCGAGCTGCCATAGGCACGGGAGAACGCCCGGCTGAAGGCGGCTTCGGAGATGTAGCCCACGCGGGCCGCGATCCGGCCGACCGGGTCGGCGGTACCGCGGAGCAGGTGCGCCGCGTGGCCCAGCCGGCACCGCAGTACGTACGAACCGGGGGTTTCCCCGACCGACTCGGCGAACCGCGTCGCGAACGCCGAACGCGACAGCGCGGAAAGCCGCGCGAGCTCGTCGACGGCCCAGTCGCGACCAGGGTCCCGGTGGATGGCGGCTAGGACCGGTGCGAGCATTGGATCCATCGCTGCCGTGAGCCAGCCGGCCTCGCGCACATCTCCGGACGCGGCGTACGACCGCAGCGTCCAGATGAAGAGCAGATCGAGCGCCCGCGACACCATCACCCGAGCGCCGGGTGCCGAGCGGATCACCTCGGACACGAGCAACTCGCTGATCGGCCGGAGCCAAGCCGCTGATCCCGCGTCGCCGCGGATCACGATCGCCGGCGGCAGTACCCCGAGCAGCGGCGCAGCGACAACCGTCTCGACCAGGAACTCCCCGGTCACCCAGCACGAGTGCGGCGCCGCGCGGACGAGGTGGGCATCACCGCGCGCGAGCAGTACCAGGTCCCCAGCACCCAGTTCCACGGTGGCTTCGCCAGTGATCTCGATGCTGAGCCCGCCCTCCTCGACCAGATGCAGCACCCTGGCGCCGACCGGGTGCCGCTCACCCGCGCTCGACCGGCGGAGCACCTCGCCACCCTGCAGGTGAATCGCCTGCAGCACGTCCGAGAGCACATCGGGTTCGCCGTACGCCGGTTGCTGTGGCGAATCGGCAAAGTCTTCCGGATCATCGGCCATGTTTTCGGTTCAACCTCCTTCTAGGCTCCGACACAGGATGCGCGAGTTTGTTCTGCACGAGCGGCCGCCGCGCTCCGGACCGAGGAGCCAGGACCCTATGACATCGGATCATTCCACCCCCGCGTGGGCGGGAGAGGGTGTTCCAGTGGGCGACCTGTTCGAGCACGCCGGCGTCGATCTGCTCGTGGGACGCGGCGTGGCGCTCGAGCGAATCCGTGGCTTTCTCGACGCCACAGACCGTGGTGGAGCGCTGGTGTTGTCAGGAGCGGCGGGAGTAGGCAAGACCGTCCTGCTCGATGCGGTGGCGGAAGCGGCGGTCGCGAACGGGTCGCGGGTACTGCGTGCCGCCGGCGTCGAGTTCGAGGCCGACGTGAGCTATTCGGGCCTGAACCAGGTTCTTTTCCCGCTGTACGAGGTCTTCGGGGAACTGGAGACGCCGCATGCCGAGGCGCTGCAAGTCGCTCTGGGCTTCGGGAGCGGAGCGCCGCCGGAACGGCTTGTCGTGTCGAACGCGACGCTCATGCTCCTGTGTCACGTGGCCAAGGCCAGCCCCTTGCTGCTGATCGTCGACGACCTGCCGTGGCTCGATCGGGCCAGCGCCGCCGTACTGGGCTTCGTCGCCCGCAGGCTCAACGGCACCCGCGTCACCTTCCTCGGCGCCATGCGCTCGGGAAGTGAGACCTTCTTCCACGGCGGCGGCCTGCCCGAGTACGAGGTGCCGCCGCTGGACGGAGAGTCCTCGCAACTCCTGCTGAACACCCGATTTCCGGCCCTGGCCGCTCAAGTGCGTCAGCGGCTCCTGTCGGTAGCCGAGGGGAACCCGCTGGCGTTGCTCGAGTTGCCCACCGCGCTGAGCGGGGAGCAACGTTCGGCGCTGGAGACACTTCCCGCGGTGCTCCCGCTCAGCGAACGCCTCCAGGCGCTGTTCGTCTCCCGGGTGTCTGCTCTCCCTGTGGCCGCGCGACGGCTGCTGTTGCTCGCGACCCTGGAGGGAACCGGCGATCTCGCTGTCCTGCAGGCGTCGGCGCGGCAGGCCGGCTACGAATCCGACCTCGAAGACCTCGCCCCGGCCGAGCAGGATCGGCTGGTGTCTTTCGACGACGGCACGCGCCGGCTCGTTTTCCGGCATCCCTTGATCCGCTCGGCGGTCGTGAGCGCCTGCACGAGCGCCGAACGCCGAGCGGCTCATCGGGCACTGGCCGAGGTACTGATGAGCCACCCCGAGCGGCGGGCATGGCACCTCGGCGAAGCCTGCGTCGAGCCGGACGAACAGGTGGCCGGACTGCTCGAACAAGCGGCGCGGCGGATCGCGGCCCGCGGCGACGCCGTCGGTGCGGTGGCGGCGCTGGTGAGGGCTGCCGATCTGAGTCCTCAAGGATCGCACCGCGCTCGCCGGCTCGCTGAGGCCGCCTACATCGGCGCCGACGCGACCGGGCAACTCCGCAACGCCTCGGAACTGCTCGAAGGCGCTCGGCAGGCCGATCCGGAGCTGATGGACTCCCTGCACTTCGCCGCTGCCGCTGTCTTCTTGATCATCAACGGCGACGGGGACATCGACACCGCCCACCGGCTGCTGGCCGGTGCCGTCGAGGCCGGCACGCACCAGTACGACGCCCAGGACGGCGCCCTCATCGACGCGCTCCACCTGCTGCTGCTCCTCTGCTTCTTCAGTGGTCGCGCGGAGCTCTGGAACCCTTTGTACGCAACGCTCCGACGGCTGCGGCCGGAGCCGCCCGCCCTGCTCTCGGTGGCTGCCAAGACCTTCTCCGACCCGGTCCGTACCGGTGCTGGAGCCGTGAACCAACTGGAGTCGGTTCTTGGCGACCTGCAGAAGGAAACCGATCCCGGCTGGATCGTTCGCGCGGGCACCGGCGCGCTCTACCTCGATCGGCTGGCAGAGGTCCGCGAGCCCTCGTGGCGAGTTGTCTTCCAAGGGCGCGACGGCGGTCCGCCGCGGCGGCACATCGGAGCGCTGATGCACCTGTGCCTGGACGACTACCTCACCGGCAGATGGGACGAGTGCCTGGAGCTGGCCGATGAGGGAATCCAGGTCTGCCAGGACTCCGGATACCCCTTCTTTACTTGGTACTTCTGGTACTGCCGAGCCGTCGTCGCTGCAGCCCGCGGCGACGACGAAGCGGCCGACCGCCTGACTGACCAGATCATTCGCTGGGCGACACCCCGAGGCGTGGGAGTGGCGCTGCACTACACCCGGCACGTCCGCACAGTCGCCGAATCCGGCCGCGGCGACTTCGAAAGCGCCTATCGACACGCGACGGCCCTGAGTCCGGCGGGTACGTTCGCCTCCCACGTGCCGCACGCGTTGTGGGTGGCGTTCGACGTCGTCGAGGCCGCCGTGCGGACCGATCGGCACTCCGCCGCCGCCGCTCACGTGCGTGCCATGCGGGAGGCCGACATCGCTGGGCTGTCCCCGCGGCTCGGCCTTCTTGCAGCGGGTTCGGCGGCGTTGTGCGCGACAGACGACAACGAGGCTGTGCGCCTGTTCGAGCAGGCGCTGGCGAGACCGGGCGTCGAAAGGTGGCCGTTCGATCTGGCCCGTGTTCGGCTGGCGTACGGGGAACGGCTGCGACGCTTCCGGGCGAATGCCGACTCCCGAGAGCCGCTGCGGCTGGCGTACGACGCCTTCACACTGCTCGGCGCCAGGCCCTGGGCCGACCGGGCCGCCAAAGAACTCCGCGCCACCGGATGGGGCACACCCAAAACCACGGCGGGCGGAGAGGTACTCACGCCCCAGGAGCGGGAGATCGCGGATCTGGCGGCGTCCGGCTTGACCAACAAACAGATCGCCGAGCGGCTGTACCTCTCGCACCGGACCATCGGCGCGCATCTGTACCAGATCTTCCCGAAGCTCGGGATCACCTCCAGAGCAGCCCTTCGCGACGCGCTTGCCATCTTGGAGAAATAGCACCTACGACCGGCCGGTGAGCCTCTCGTCAACCTGGCCGGCCAGGAGCGATCCGCTGTGGACGGCTGCCTTTGGGGCTGTCGACGACGGCCGCGATGGCCTGGGCCGCGAGGACGACCTCCGCTTCCGTGAGCACCTGCTCGGCAAGCTTCGAGTCCACCCGGTCAACCAGGCCGGGGTATCGGCCTTCATAGGCCCGGGCCGTCTCGACGTCGTCCGGACCGACGGTCCGCACGCGCGTGCCCTCCTCGGGGACCAGGAAACCGGGGACGACGATCGTGGTCTCGACCCCGAAACCGGTCAGCTCCCGGCCGTAGCTCGCTGCGAGATGGTCGATCATCGTCACCACTTCGGAGTGCAGCGCGAGGTAGGGAGTGCCCTCGGCGTCGTGGTTCGCCGGCACCATCCAGACCAGCAGGCCATCCCGCCGCTCGCGCATCTGCGGCAGCACGCAACGGTTGACGCGCTGGGTGGACAGCACATGCGCGTCGTAGAGCTGCGCCAGCTGGTACGGGGTGAAGGATTCGAGCGGTCCTCGAGGGACCGGACCGACCGCGTGGACCACTACGTCGATTCTTCCGGCTTCCGCCACGATCGCATCGACGGCCGTCGAGACCGAGCGCTGGTCGGCGACGTCCAACGAGATGCGGCGCAGGGCATGGCCACTCGGCTCGGCGATCCGGCCGGTTGGATCGACGGCAGTCGGGCCGATCCCGGCGTACACGGTGTGACCTGAACTGGCCAGCGCGTTGGCGATGGCGGCTCCGAGGTCACTGGAAGCCCCGGTAACAAGGACGATCTGGGACATGCTGCTCCTCGCTACTGTTCGGCGGGCTGTCCCATCAGTGTCGGTAGGCCGGAAACGCTTCGCATAGGTCGGATGACTGTCAGCGAGACTGTGGTCCTGCCGGCCTGTGTGCAAAGCGGTGGCATGGAGAAATGACTGCCGGGTGCGGAGTGTCGCGCCGCCTGGCGATGGTCTTCCGACGGAAGCGGTCCCCCGCCGATCCCGGCCAGGCTGTCGATCAGCGCCAGGAGGCGCAGTCACCGCGCGGGAAGGGCAAGAAATGACAGCGAGTTTCGCACAAGCACCGACCGAGACGGTGGACATCGCCGGTACGCCGTTCGCGTACCGCGAGGTGGGTGTCGCCGGTACGCCGCTCGCGTACCGCGAGGTGGGTGTCGCCGGTACGCCGCTCGCGTACCGCGAGGTGGGTCCGACCGCCGACGTACCGCTGGTACTGCTGAACCACATCACCGCGGTACTGGACGACTGGGACCCCGCCGTGGTCGACGGCCTAGCGGCTGAGCGACGCGTCATCGCAGTCGACCTCCGAGGCGTCGGCGCCTCCGGCGGCACCACCCCCGACACCATCGAGGCAATGGCCGCCGACACCGCGTCCTTCCTAGAGGCACTCGGCGTGGAAGCCGCCGACCTACTCGGATTCTCCCTAGGCGGCATGGTCGCCCAGACAGTCGCCCAACAACGCCCCGACCTGATCCGCCGACTCGTCCTGGTCGGCACCTCGCCCGCCGCCGACGAAGGCCCAGGCACCTGGGCCGCCGGCCTGCAAAGCGCCTTCGGGAAAGCAGACACCGAAGGCAAACACCCCAAACACTTCCTCTTCTTCACCCCAACGCCCCGCAGCCAGTCCGCCGCGGACGCCTTCCTAACCCGCCTAACCGAACGCACCGAGAACCACGACCACCCCGTAACGCAAGAGACGATCACCGCCCAGCTAACCGCAGCCACCAAGTGGGAACGGGCCACCTCACCCGCCGCCCTGTCCGACGTACAAAACCCCACCCTCATCGTCAACGGCGACGACGACACCCTGGTCCCGACCATCAGCTCCTTCCACCTAGCCCAACTGCTCCCCAACGCCACTCTGAGCATCTACCCAGACGCCGGCCACGGCGCCCTCTTCCAACACCACAACCTGTTCGTCCAGCAGGCACAGGACTTCCTCAACGACTGACAGGCCAGGGCAATCAGTCCGCTAGGTCGCCTTAGGCAACGTTCAGCAGGTCGAGCACCCAGTCCCACTGGAAGGTCTGAGCGACGCGCTCTCCTGTACCCGAGGACAGCGGTTCAAGAGATGAGGTCGAACCGTCGTGCGGATCGACGATGTGCACGCCTGCGTACCGAAGTACAGCGAGCGATGCGGTCCAGGCAGGGTGACCGGCCAGGTCGTGCTTGGCGAAGAGGACGACGGCGGTAGGGATGCGGGAGCCTAACGCTGCACCGCAAGCCACGGGAGGGCAGCATCTGTCGGCAGTACATAAGGGTTCCAGCCTCGCGCGCGAGCACCTCGTGCACCGGCTTCAACGCGTGATGCGAGAGGGGCTCCGCAGGTCACGAGATACAGGGTTCGGTCGGTCGCGCGAGGAGTCCTGCGCGGGCGGCGATGACGGTCAGGGCTGGGGCGGTTACGGCTGGGGTGGTGTGGGCGGCTGCTGTTCGGCTCTGGCCAGGCGCTCCTCGAGGGCGCGGATTCTGTTGTAGAGGTCGACCAGGGTTACGCCGTTGACTACTACGCCGGGACGCTGCCAGTTCCTTCGCACGATGTCTTCGTGGGCTTCTTGTGGGGACCGCTCAAGGCCCGTCGGAGGGGTGGCGGGTGATCCCGGCACAGCGTTGGGATCGCCCGGCATGCCCACGGCTTTCCTCTGGCTTCTCACCACGGCGATCGGGCCGACCACGAACAGCACCAGCACGACGGCCAGAATCAGGAACAGCCAGTTCGGGGACACCAGGACCTCCATGCTGGGTTCGAGCCTCGGCGGTCGATCGCGGGAACGCAAACGGCCGGTCACCTTGGTGACCGGCCTTGCTGTTTGTGGAGGTTCTAAAGCGCTACTCAAACCAGACCCCACTACTGACCCAACTGGGGAGGGTGCGCGAGTCTCTGGCGGCAGATCCGGTCCGGGAGCTTGTAACGGCGCCTGCCTGTCGCCCGCACAAGCTCGAAGACCGGCTGGACAGCTCTGTGTTCACTCGGATCGTGGCCGAGTACAACACTGGTACTCCGAGCCAGCGAGTGGCCGACATGTTCAAGGTCTCGAAACCTGCTGTCTTGAAGATCCTGCGCGAAGCCGGAGTTGAACTCCGGTGGCCACGGATCACCAGCGATGAAATCAGGCAGGCTGCTCAACTGTATGAGAGCGGCTTGTCTTTGGCTGACGTCGGCAAGCGACTCAATCGTGAAGCCTCGACGAGGCGTGAGGCGTGAAGATGCGGGATACGCATGGACGACCGCGAGCCTGCGACGGGGGATAAGTCCTCAGCTATTAGAATAGAACAATAGCGGGATTGGGGCAAGCCGAGCTTGATCCTCAGGAAAGAGATCAGGAGCCGCAACTTTTAGGTATCAACTTTGGAAACTACTATCATTCATTGCCGCGCAACACCTCTCCATTCGCAAGGTGACCCTAGATCAATCATTAAACCCACTTCACCGCAGGAATTTCCTCGCCTTGCTCATTGAACCATCGTTCACCAATGGCATTGCCTGCCGAATCGTACTCGAATATTTTACTAGCATAAGGAAAAGCGCGATCCGGCAAATGCTCGGGATCAGTCACAATATCTTCGCGAGTCGGCAATCCATGACTATCGTAGCGAACGACGCGCGCAGTGGCCTCACCCAGAAACCGCATCGTCTTCATGGCACGATTCCCGGTGATTGGATCATACGCGCAATACCACACGTCATCCACAATAGCCCAGGCACCGTCATCGCCTCGGGAGTACATCCTATTACCAACGACGCGTCCATCATCGTCAAAATCAAATTCCTTATAATGGATCAGCTTTCCACTTTCAAAAACTTCGACTTGGACAACTACGCCATCCTTCCATTCAATACAGTAGGCCGCGCCCATCGTCGCTTTCTGCGCTACTGGACCCACCCCAACAGGTTCGCCCAAATTTGAGATATTGAGACCCTTGAACCATCGAGAACCAGTGAATCCACCATCCACGCCCCGTATCTTCTTCACTAACTGCCGCATGCTTTTAGCATAATGTTTGCGATTAACAAAGTCCAGTCGATGTAGGTGCCGAATACGCTCGGGTATGAGTTCTTCATCAGTCCGCCAGATCACAATCGGCAAAGTGAATGGCCGCCTCTCGACTAGCAGGCGACTGAATGCCTGCTCGAACTCGACTTCGCGAACATAGTACGACTCCACCGCAGCCGGCGAAATCGCAAGACAGAAGAATCGTGCTTCCGAAATCGCCGATTCGATAGATCGATGCGTGGAATCTCCGACCGCAATCTCAATCGTATCGAACCACACGTCAACACCATGGTCTTGCAAGTCAGAAACCAATCGTCGGACTAGTTTCTGATTCCGATGAGAATACGAAATAAATACGTCATGCATAGCGCTCCACCCCCGGGGACATTAGTTAGTACTACCGCACAGACTGAACAGTCACTCCGGCCGAGACCGGGATGCCCTCCACATGGTGTGCTCCCTACTGATGGCTTCCTCTGCGTCGGCAGCCTCCGCTCCCCACGTCTCATCGGCGTTGGGCTGCGTACAATCAACCGAATCCAAACGGGCTCTAGCGATTGAAAGTTCTTCAGAAGCAAAGAAGTAGGCGCGACCATTGGTCGAGTACTGCCGCAGGCTGAGTCTTGTCGCACCTACCCCAATGAGGGCGGCCACGACGCCAGCGAGATCGAAGTCGATTACACCTATCACCTTCAAAAAAGCGGCCACGATACCCATGCCCTCGACTACCAGCAGCCCGATTCCCCAGGCGCTTGCCCGCTTCTGGTTGAATGCTGCCTTCCTTGCATACCATTCTCGCTGGTCATCTATTCGATCACGAACGTAGACCGCTTTTCGGACTTCCGCATGAGAGTGGCGCAGCGTCCTTACAGATTCTGAGATAGTCGACTGAGTTCCAGCGGAAATTGGCGACGCCAGTTTTACATCCTTGAGTAGTTGCTCAAGTGCATTCAGGAATCGCTTATCCTGCGCATCACTCAACTCCTCGAAGGGCGATGCCCTGACTGCATATCTCCAAGTTAAGCTCTTCACTGACTCCGCCACCGCACGGCCGTCATACCAAGCTCCATTCGGCTTGCTACTGCGGAGATAGACTTCGACGAGTAGCAAAGCCAGCAGAATAACCATCGTGATGATCGCGAGTACGTCAACACGTTGGCTGCCAACTCTCCAAGCTGCGATCCCCGAAGCCGCAGCGGCAACGGCGAGCCAAGATCGCCAGATGACAGCTCCGGTGTACCGTTGCTGCCCCGACAGTGATGTCCTATCGGCGGCCGCAAACAGGCTCGGCAGATCGCCATCATCCAAGCGCCGCTCAGGGAAGTCTGCCATCAGTGCCCACCCCATACTTTCGATGATCATCTAGCAGTCCCGCACAACTAGCGGCTATGGTGAAGTATGGTCAAGAAATCGGGCTCCAGCAAGCCACCGAACACGCCGTGGAAGCCGCTCGAGGATAAGACCGGCGCCGGCTATCTGTCGGTGTACCTCAGCGACCCCGTTGCTCGATATCCGGTTCGTTACGTCACTAAACCCAGAGACAACAAGAGCGATCCCAACTTGGAGACCGGAACCTACGGTCTCTTCTCAACCTGCGAGTTCGATCTACGGGGCAAGGCTGTACGCGACGGCCGGACGCACATATTCTTTGTCACGAGCCACGGCAAGGAGAAGCGAGCGCTCACCGGCTATTACGATATCGGCTGGTTCGCTGAAAGCACTGCGGGAGCTGGCAGGGGTGACTATGCCCTCGCAGCGCGCGAACTTCGGTTCGTCGATCCGATTCTTCTCAGTGATCTGCCATCGAGCGTGAGGGACGTTTGCGCGCCGTTTTTCCGGCTGATGAGGCCGATCGACACAGTCACTACAAAGGCGCTGCGTAAGATCATCGACCGCAGGCCGGATCGCACAGCAGACTACGTCGACGAGATTCACCGCCTCGAACATCTCTCTCATTTCAAGACTGGCTATACTTATCCGACCTGGGGCAAGGACGATACGTTTGAATGGGGGCACGCGGCAGCGTATCTGGGCAAGCTCGGAACAGTTTACAAGGGAACGAATCCTGGCGGTCTATGGCGTTGCACGAGTTGCGGCTATCGAGATATTCGCAGCAAGGCGCCCCTCAAGCAATGTCCACTCTGCAAGGAAATGGGCACCCTACAACCGCAGTGATCAAGCGAGGTTTCAGTGACACGCCGCGTCTTTATCAGTTACCAGCATGAAGATCAGATGAAGGCCAAAGGGTTCAATCTGATGCGGTATAACGAGAAGCTCGATCTCCGGTTCACCGGGAGACACTTGCTCGACCCGGTGAAGAGTAACGACGATGCCTACATCAGCAGGAAGATCCGAGAACAGATAACTAACACCTCAGCGACCGTTGTCCTCATCGGAGACAAGACACACCAGAGTGATTGGGTTCCGAAGGAGGTCGCCTGGAGCCTCGGTAAGAACCCGCCGAACGGCATCGTCGGGATACGCCTCTCTGACGACGTCAAATTACCTCAAGAGCTCATCGACTGCGGCGCGGAAATTCTTGACTGGTTCAAGCCGGAAGACGTGCGAGAATTCGGTGATGCGATTGAGCGTGCAGCGAGCACCACTCGACGCCTCATTAATGTCATCCCGAACACGTCTAGCTCGTGTAGCCGGTAGGGGGTTAGGCTCAGAAGAGTGTCGTTTGCATCGATGCCGGAGCACTGCCAAGAACCGGCCCATCAGGAAGCGCCGCGTTGACATTCCACTTCGGGGGGAAGAATAGCGTCATCGGCTCGTGCGCTACCGAGAATCTGGCTTTGATTCGTTTGCGAGCACTTGCAAGTTCAGGGACAGCCTCACGGCAGTATTTGTCGGTCTCACAGAAGAGTCCCTGGCAGTCGATTGCGTGCAGCGGGCGACCCCACAGTCCACCAAACGGAAGACCCAGTCGCTCAAACTCATCGCCCTGTCGATCGACCATCCAGAGAATCACATCCTCTGGGGAATAGTCACCAAGATCTGTAAAGCATTTTTTGATACCGCGGAGCGACCCGGGGCCGGCCTGCGTGAACTCGTTCTCGCTGAAATCGAGCAAGCTTGAATAGTTGAGATCGATACTCGTCTGGTATGACATGAAGTCGCCCATCAGGGGATAGCCATGCAAAAGCACATAGACTTCCTTGAGGGATGTCGCTCGCAGTAACTGGCCAGCCAAATCGTCATGAAGAAACATATGACGGAACAACTCAACATGATTGAGATGTTTCGCGCTTTGCCCGTACGCATTCGTAGCACAGAGGATAAATGCTCCGGTGTAAAGTCCACCGTTGAGTTGCTTGGTCTGATTCAGAGCCTCTGTGAAAGCGCCGCTCGCGAGATCATCTAGCGTCGGATAGTGCCCTAGAAGTTGCCGGAGGGTGCGCCAGGTTTCAATCTTGCTGAAAGTCCGAAAAGCGACAATCTGAAACAGACGATCCTCTGGACTACATGATTCCTCATGATACGCAACATGCCGAATGAGGTATTGACTGACCCGATCGGCGGCTCTGTAGACGTTGCAGAATTTGTACTCTTGAAGGATCGGATCTTCAGTCCACGGCGCCGCCTGATTGGCTACGCGACGCTCGAAGGCAGCCTGCCGCTCGGAGGCAAAATACCAATAGAGATCATAGATGCCCGGCCGCGGTGTTGGACTACGCTTCATGCTTCTATTTATCATGTCTCAGATCGCTTGGCGATAGAACACGCCGGTTCCGTGTAGGTGAAAGTACCGCGGATCGTCGAGTAGCACGCTGCCAGCCATTCGCTCACCCAAGGTATACCGGAAGCGGTCGACGCCTGTGAAGTGATCGAAGACAATCGCGCCGCCCACCACCGTCCGCTCGCGGACAACTTCCAAAGCGGCCTTGGCTGAACTGTAATTGTCGGTGTCGACAAAGCTGACAACAATATCCTCGTCCCGAAGGGCATCCGCAGTCACGACGATGTCACCTTCGATAATCTCAACATTCCGATCCCCCAGATACTGCTTGACGCTGCCGACATCGGTAAAAACACAGTCTGGGTGGTCATACATGTCGAGCGGGCTGCGCCGTGGCGGAAAGCCGTTAAACGAATCAAATCCGATGACTTTCCAGTCTTTACCAAGACGCTCGATCACCCTAGAAAGGAACATCGTCGTACCTCCCTTGAACATTCCGAACTCGGCCACGATGCCCTTAAGGTCAAGCCGGCTCGCGTTCACGAGGCACTGATACAGATGCGTCAAGCTGTGCGGATAACCGTTGGCCAATGACGGCACGAGAAGGTTGGCACCCTCCTCCTCGAAGATGGCATCGCGGAACGTCAGATGGCCGTAACCCGCCACGATCACCCTCGGGGCGCCCCTGAGGTACGGGAGCGCCGCGCTGAGAAGCTCCTGCTTCTCGTCGTCTGCGGCGACAACTACTACGTCTGGAGCCAAGTCCGCCAACGCGTCCATCGCACGAACTGGCACAGTCAGTTCCGGTCGCGCCCCAGGCTTCTCGGCAGTATGAACAGACGTCACCTGCTTCAGCAGTCCAGATCCGGCAAGTTTGCCAAGCACTGCTGTCGTAACTGGCGTCAAACCGAGCAGCACGACACTTTGAGCGCCGGATAGCAGTTCTCGCTCGACGTCCTCGATCAGCTTGGCTAGATTGCCGCCGTCCACCTGAGACCTCCGCGTCGCTACTGATCGAGTGCCGAGGTGGCTCCGCGTCACGACCATGTGGCCTCGTGTGACCCCCGCAACACCCCCGCGTTAAGTGGGCATCTTTGCATAGGTCAAAGTCCGCGCGTCAAGGTCAGCCGTTAGGTAGCCTCCCTCGTTATCAGCGAGCTGCTTCAGCGCGGAGAACCCCTGTGAGATCGCTCGGCGCCAGAGCCACGAAGGCATCGCATCGACCTCGAGGTCCGTGACCGCGGCCTTGGCCACCTCGATGACCTCACCGTCGACGCTCAGCTCGGTGAGAAACCCAAGCCGGCGCTTCGCCAGCCGCGACAGCACCGCGGCGAGCCCTTCCTCGGCGAAGACCGCCCGGGCGCCGTCTTCACACTCATCTGTCGCCTGATCGGACTTCCGTTTGAGCTTCAGGAGCGAGCGCGTGTTCGGAGACCATCCGAGCACGGCCATAAATCCTAGATGGATAGCATCGTGGTACCGGTAGTTGTCCGGCTGCCGAGAGTTGTCTGTCAAAGGGTCACCGAGTCCCCCGCCCACTTGGAAGCCCAGCACCTTGCCATCAGACGAGGTCACACGGCCGTCGGGAAACGCATTGGGCTCGGCTGAAACGACGACCATCCTCGCCTGGCGTACACCGGATGAGCCATCAGCCTCGATGAACGACAGGACAAGCTTTCGAGGGAACCGCTCCGTCATCGGGTACTCAGAATCGAAGGAAGGCAACCCGGAAAGATCCTCGACGGTGATCTCACCGTGGTAGCGATCCCGTGTACGCAGCAAGTTGGCCTCGGCAATCGAGTTCAGATCCAGCCCGCATGCGGTTGCAACCGCAGCTATGTACCACAACTCATCGCCGAGCTCTTCTGTGAGGATCGCCCGGTTCGCCGCGAGGTCGATACTGTCTCGTAGATACTTCTTGTAGACATTGAGGATAGTTCCGGTCTTGCTGGCAAGGCCCAACATCGGAGCCAACGCCGCTTGTGGCCCACCCGACTCCAAGCGGGCATGACTCGTCAACGCAGCTGTCCTTTGGTAGTCCCCAAACTCCACGATCCGCGCCCATCTACTCAACAACTGCGCCCACTGCCCCTAGCGCAGCACTATGCACTCGTTACGCTCTGTTGCCAAGGCTTCGGTTGCAGGTTGTGAGCGACGAGAGCATGCCATGATCATCGGAGAGGATGAAGCGGCACGTCGACACTCACCCAGCTGGATCAAGACCATCCATTTGTGCAAGGAGACTCAGATCAACGGCTTCCAGTCAGGCCACGGCCGTGCACCTCGAAGTCCACGCGAGGAGGCGACACGTAGGGCAGCCTCGTCTCGGAATTTCTCGTTCTCACTAGCGCGCTGTGCGGCGTAACAGGTCACTCTAAGTTCACGGATGTCCCGCAAAGTCTCGAAGCCACACCACTCCATGACGTCATGACCGTAAGCATGGGCGAACGCGCCGTACTGAGCGGCGGACATGGTGCTGAACGTGCAGTAACGCACCGCTGTACTGACCAGATCCGGTGGGGAGTCGTCGTCCCAGCGTCACCGTGAGGCGGATCGCCTGCACGACTCACCGGTTCCGTCACTACATCGTCCCTGTTCGAGCCCGCCCCGAGTCCCCTGGCTCACCTTCCCCGGCTCGGACAGGGACCTCAATAGACCGGCTGGCGCGGACCAGGGGACGAGACTGCTCTGCGCCAGCCGGTCCAAACCTCCTGAACTGGACCCGTTCAGGAGTGGTCGCACTGATCTCTACGACCGGGGGTTGCAGCCTCGATGAGAGACAGCGAAGGCCCTCCGGGGAATCTTGTTCTGTCAGCGATGCCACGACAGTGGCCGGCCAGGTACACGCCTCATCTACACCGAAGCCAAGGGCAACGGTGGGTTTTACGACTACTTCATCTGCCGGGGCAAACAAGAAGGCGTCTGCGACCTACCTGCTCTACCCGCCCCCGTTACCTTTTTCGTGGCTCCTCGGTGAGGAGACCTGGTCGCCAGGCCCGGGCATGACTTATGCCCCCAGTCGAGGTTCATGATCCGGGGGGTGGTGTCACCGGGTTTGGCGGCATCGAGGGACCGCTGATAGGGACACTGCCGCCCACCAGGGCAGGTCTCGTCGTAACGTGGCTGCCGGCCGTCGATGCCTGACTGGACGGCCAGGAGACGACGAGACGAAAGACACCTGCATGGACCAGTACGGCGTGTTCCTGGGCCTGGACGTCGGTAAGAGCGAGCACCACGCCGTCGGTCTGGACCCGGCCGGCCAGCGGCTGCACGACGCGCCACTGCCGAACAGTGAACCGAAACTGCGGGCGATGTTCGACAAGCTCGCCGCCCACGGACCAGTCCTGGTGGTGGTCGATCAGCCCGCCACGATCGGCGCATTGCCGGTCACCGTGGCGCGTGCTTGCGGCCACGACATCGCTTACCTGCCTGGGCTGGCGATGCGCCGGATCGCCGATCTGTATCCCGGCAACGCCAAGACCGATGCCCGGGACGCGTTCATCATCGCCGACGCCGCACGCACTCTGCCGCACGCGCTGCGCCGCATCGACGCCGGTGACGAGGCCTTGGCCGAACTAGATGTGCTGGTCGGCTATGACGACGATCTGGCCGGCGAAGCGACCCGGATCAGCAACCGCATCCGCGGACTGCTCACCGGAATCCACCCCGCACTAGAACGAGTACTCGGCCCGAAAGCCACCCATCCCGCCGTACTGGAAATCCTCATCGGCTGCGGAGGCCCCGCCGGGATCCGCGCCACCAGCCGCAGGAAACTGACCGCGATCGCGACCAAACACGCACCCAGAATGGGCACCAAGCTCGTCGACGACATCCTCGCGGCGCTCGACGAACAAACCGTCATCGTCCCGGGCACCAACGCAGCCGACACCGTCCTCCCCAGACTGGCCCAGAGCCTCAAGACCGTGCTGGCTCAACGCAAGACCATCGCAACCGAGGTCGAGGAGATCCTTGATGCGCACCCTCTTGCCCAGGTCCTGATCTCGATGCCCGGCATCGGGGTCAGGACCGCAGCCCGCATCCTTCTCGAGATCGGCGACGCCTCAGCCTTCAAGAGCTCCGGCCACCTCGCCGCCTACGCTGGCATCGCACCCGTCACACACCACTCCGGCAGCAGCATCCGCGGCGAACACCCCGCCCGCAGCGGCAACCGCAAACTCAAACGCGCCTTCTTCCTCGCCGCCTTCGCTGCCCTCGCGGACCCCACCAGCCGCGCCTACTACGACAAGAAACGCGCCGAAGGCAAGAAACACAACGCCGCCCTCATCTGCCTCGCCCGACGCCGCTGCGACGTCCTATTCGCCATGCTCCGCACCAACACCCACTACCAACCACCCGCGCTCCGCGCGGCTTGACCAACCCCATAGGGACACCCCCCCCGAGTGGAACAGATCATCATCGACCACTACGTCACCGAACGCCTGCCTGACGGATTCGTCGACACCATCGGCGAACAGGCACAGGAGACTGTCGCGCTTGACCGAAGCGACCTCCAGACCCTCCGCAAACGCGCCACGAAGCGCCTACGGGAACTGGACGAGCAGGAAGAACGACTCCTCGATCTCGGAGCAGACGGGTCAATACATTCCGTCAAGCTCCGCGAACGCATCCAAAAGATCGCCGTCGAGCGAGTGCGCCTCAACGAAGACCGCCAGTCATCCACCGAGGAACTCACCCAGGCACTAGACACGATCAGCGCCGTACTCCACTTCCTCGAAGACCCGCAGGCGATGTACAAGGCGGGAGGCAACACGACACGGCGACGCATGAACGGCGCCTTCTACACAGCGCCCTATCTCACCCGGGAGATAGGGCGGACATGCCGAACGAACGCCCGTGTTCGAGGAATTCACCGCGTCATACGCGCCATATCGCCACTGGCGGGACGGACAGACGCGGGAGGCATCCGTATCCAGAAATGCAAACAGGCGTCCCAGTCAGAAGACTGGGACGCCTGAGATACCTGTAAACCCTGAGAGACGTATTCGTTACCCCTGATGATGTTCCTCTAGGAACGGGTTCGAGTACGCCTGTCATGGTGGAGCTTAGGGGATTCGAACCCCTGACCTCTTCCATGCCATGGATTTCCCCTACGCTGCGGACGCCTTGGACTACTCGCCTTCGAGTCCACTGACGTCCGGTACCGTCCGGGGCGATGCAGAGTCGTAGCCTCCCAGTTAGCCTCCCAGCAACCACGAGGAGATGCCCCCGTCCGGGGCCACGCGGAGGCACGCCAGCTAGGCTGGTTGACGGCAAGCCGGGCAGGCTGGCAAGCGAACGGAGCTCCAGCGAGGCAGGGGCATCTCCCCCGCACAGCGTCGAGGCGCGAGGCCCCGCCGGCAGCAGGCCCGGGCTGGCGACCACCCCGCTGCGTGGGACACTCAGCAGCATGACAGTGCCGCCGCCGGAAACACCGCGGACCGACCTGGTGGACAAAGCGATCGCGGGCGGACTCAGCTCCATCCCGCTGGTTGGGGGTGTGTTGGGGGTCTTCTACGAGAACTACATGCAGGCTCCGTACGACCGCCGCCTGCAGCAGTGGCAGCGGACCATGACGGAGGTAGTCAACGAGCTCGCCGAGAAGTACGACACCCTGCCTAACGACGATGTCCTTCTCGACGCATTGATCAACGCCACCCGCGCGGCACAGGCAACGTCCCAACAGGAGAAGCTCGACGCCCTGAGGAACGCAGTATTGAACTCCGTTGCCCCGGACGCGCCCGACACCGATGAGCAAGCCCGGTTCTTCCGCCTGGTCGACCAGTTCTCGGCGGCCCACCTCCGCATGCTCGCACGGATCTCCTACTACCAGCCCAGCTCGCTCTACGTGCGCCCTGATGTCATCAACACCAGACGACGAGAGTGGCGCGACCTTCTCACCGCTGACCTGAGTGGCGCTCGCCTAATCTCGGTGTCCACCGACGGCAACTACACCGCCCTGCGAACCAGTCTGGGCAGTCGGTTCCTGGACTTCATCTCCGAGAGCAGCTGACAGCCGAACAAGGAGCGTCAGGAGGTCCGGCGGAAGGCAGCAGGACTCCGCTGGCAGAACCTCAACCTGGTCTTCACTTCCGAGATCGGAACGCAACTCGATGCCGCTAGGACGGGGTTGCCGAGCCGATGGGTGCGGCGCCAGGTGACACCGCAGTCAGCGAGCGAGCGTCTCTCGCAAGCGCCTGCCGCGACGAGAGCCCCGACAGAACTGACAGAACTGACAGAACTGACAAAACCCTAAGGTTCGGCGAGTTCTGTGAGGTCTGTCGGAGCATTCCATCTGCGACCTCTGGGTTATGAGTAGGCCCACAGACGGAGGACGCGTGCGGTCCACTCAGGTCGAGGAAGGGGGACACGCAGCCCACCAGCCGAAAGCCCGCCTGCGATGTCGTCTACTCATCCTACCGCTCACTTACAGAGAGCCGTGGACTCGAATGCATCCTGCCAGTAGCGTGTTGCTCTGATGTCGGGGAGGACAAAGGATGATCGACGCCGAAGAGCGGTACCTAGCCCTGTATGACGCAATGCTGGACGCGTCGGAAGGTGCTGAGGCTAGGAGCGACGGTACCAGGCTTCAATTCGACAGTGGGGCTTGGGCATTGTCTGCTATCTCGGCGATCGCAGGCGCGATTGCTACTGGATACCTTGGCCGATTCGGCGAGGATCTCTCCGAATCCACCCGAGCCAAGCTCAAGCAGATTGTCGCGAAGAAGAAGGCGAAACCTACCCATCAATCTGGCCTGGCTGAAATACAGATACTGGTAGAAGTCAGGGTTGATATTTCGATCAGTGAAGCCTCGACGTTGGCCGAGCGAAATCTGATCGCGGCTCGCCTGCGCGAACTGGGCATCGCCGAGGGCCGAATCGAAAAAATCATTGAAACGGTTACGCAAGCCATCACAGCAACCGATCACCGAGTATTATGACCACAGACCCGAGGTTTAAGTACGAACTTCCCGGTGATTCAGATTATATCGAGAATTGGGTCGAGATCTTTGTAGATTGCCTGAACCTTGGTGCCCGCCGAGAAGATACTGACTATCTCTTTGGCGTTCTCGAATCACGTACCGTCCGAGAGAAACTCAATTCGGGACAGATCTCAGCGAGAGCCGCCAGCACTCCGCTCGGCATCCTCACACTAGTTCGTCTTTATCTCGATTTCATCGGCCTGGATACCGTTCCTCCCGCCGGCGGCTGGAAGCTGAGTGTAGCGCCTACCACTTCTGCGGATCACCTCAGTTCCTCTATCGTGAATGAAATTGAGTGGGGCCGGAGGGAAGTATTCTTGCGCAGATTCTATGTCGAGCTGCGAGATAAAGAACAGGCCGCACTAGAATGTTGTCGCGGGAGCGACATTCAAAGTTGGGACGATCTATGGTCGGCATGGTTGTACTTCAACGCACGTCGTAGCGCTACCAATCGATTTGCGCCTGCCGTTTGGCTCGGCGAATGTCGGCCAGCATGGCTCGAGCGTATGTTCCCCGAGGAGGAACGGAGGGGCTTCATGCAAGCCGACGTCGAGCGCGAGGAGGCGGGTGCCGACATTCACGCTGCCATGGCATTGTATGCATCCGATGGAGCCCAGGAAACACTACGCAAATTTGTGGAAGGTTACGCAAGGCGTCACGGCTCCTTTTCCGCGCGGCTGAAGTTGCGCGAACTCCGCCAAACCTATTCAGTAACCCCGTGGAATTATGCAGCTTGGGAATCTCGACTGAAAGACGAATGAGCGATGTTATCGCCACTCTTCACCGAGGCAGCCGACTGCGGAGACCCAAGGGGTTGCCTCTCGGCAACCACCAGGAGATGCCCCCCGCCGCAAGGGCCGGGCCGGCGTCGTCCAGACATTCATGCGGCTGGCCCTGGCGTCTGTCGGTGGCGCGTCGAACAGCGAACTGGCCTCGGCACTGACTGCTTATGCCAAAGGAACTAGTGAGGAAGCTCGGTATCCCAATCGAGTGAGCCGCGACCTCTGGGTTATGAGTAGCCCCACGGCTGTCTCAGAAGCAACGACAGGGCCAGCGTCCGCAGAACCCGCGCCTCACCGGCGTCCGATCCGTCTCACTCGACTCATGAGGATCGTCAACTCTCGCGACGGCTTGAGTACAGATCTGGGTACGGAGTCGAGCACATCGGACCGATTCCATGCCATGGATTTCCCCTACGCTGCGGTCGCCTTGGAGCATACGCGTCCGAGTCCACTGACGTCCGGTGCCGTCCGGGCCGATACAGGTCGTAGCCTCCCAATTAGCCTCCCGGCAACCAATGGAGATGCCCTCGCCGGAGTCGCGAATCTGACATCGAACATGGCGCAGAGGGTATTCCGTAAGCAAGGGTGGCCCACGGAGCGGACGGCCCCTCAGCAGCGTTCAGTGGCAGAGGCTGGAAGACCCCTAGATCGGGGCATGTCCCACGCGTTACTGGCCGCCAACACGTAGCTCAACGGGACTGACCTACGGAAACCCCGGATCCATCAGCATCACTCATCCGTTCGAGTGCGTCGTACAGCAGGCGGCCGAGTTCGGTGATCTCGTACCGGACGCCACCCAACACAGTCATTGACGTGGCGAAGCCCTGGCTTACGAGCCGAACCAATGCAAAGGCCACCGCCTCGTCAGGGAATCCAAGACGCCGGCCGATCACCTTTGCCGTCTGGACGCCGGGAGGATCCTCTTCCTTGCTGCGCTGATCGAACACATGCAGGTCGCGGATCTCTCGCAAAACACGCACGTCGTCCCCATGGAGGCTCCGGAGACCACCAAGGATTAGCTCGTACTCGGTGGCGCGCTCCAGGTCGCCGATTGCCGCCCCGAAGGCAGCTCCCATCGCCTCAAGTAGGTGACTCTGGCCAGTCATAGCGGCTTCCCACAGCAGGCGTGTGAGCAGCGGTACCAACTCCGGCTCGTTCTCGATTCGCTCCGCCAAGTCTTCTCGAGTCAGGCCTGAGACCTGGACCGCCACCTCCAGCGCCTTGGACCTGTTTCGGCCCCATTCGTCAAGAACCACGGTGAGCATCCGCTCTACCAGTGGCCCGACTCCAGGCAAGATGACAGAAGCCATCTCGCCGCCGATTTTCGCCGGAAGCGGCTCGCTGTTCTGCATTCACGAAGGCTAGTCGTATTAAGCCCCCCGCAGCACATGCAGGTGGGCGGACAGACACCTGACTCACACGAGCCTCAACCACTGGCTGCCGAGAGGAGCCATATCTCTCTCAGGTGGACGGCCAAGATCAATCGTCCCTGCGGATCCGTACGGGCGCCGGAGCTGGACCTGCGCCCTCCGGGTTATGAGTAGCCCAACGGGTGTCTCAGAAGCAACAGGAAGTGCGGACATCTGCAGGATTCCCGGCCGACCGGCGTCTGACCGTCTCATTCGGCTTGTTACATCCACCGCCTCTCAGGTCGGCTTGGGTACAGATCGAGCACAGTTTTATGGCAACCAAGGCCCGGTCTCTAGCAGAAACCTCAGTCTGCTCTCCGCAGCCCTGAACTCCTTGTTGGCTAGCTGGACAACATCATAAGACGGCCAAAGTTTCCGACGCTCGCCCAGAGCCTTTCGGGCTGCTGCATCTAGCTCGTGAGCTGCGGTTGCGATGTGTGGATGTGCAGCGCTATCCAACTCAGCGAGCAGATTCGTGATCCTCATGTCGCCGCCCGCAGCGTGGCTGAGCGCAGCAATCACGAGACCGGCAACCTGTCCAATCCAGAGGAAGGCTGCAGCCAGCTGCAGATTTTTTCCAAAAGCTCGCCCTACGTACCTACCTGAGCCTTCATCATCGTCGAACTTGAATACCATGTCTATCGCAACTCCGGTCATACCCAACATAAAGAAGCCAAATGCGCCGGGCTCATCGGTGGGACCATTCTTACGGTCCAAGGTCTCTCGCGTCTCGTCGATCTGCACGAGCAATGTCGCCACTGCAGCCTTTACCTTCTGAAGGGCTGCATCAGCCGCAGCAACCTCCAACCGAGCGATATCCTGTTGGCGAGCTTTACGTTCTTCATCCAGCGCTATACGGGTACGTCGATTAATCCATAATGCCGCCGCAAGGGTAAGAACGGTCCCTATCGCGGCGCCAACCTGCGCCCACGCTGCGACCCAGTCAGCCGCCGAAGACTCGGGATTCGGAGCAGAAACAGCCACTGGAGACAGAGAGATCGGTGATGGCGAAGGAGCCATCCACCTCAGGAAAACATGTAGCACCAAGGACTTCAGGTCCGACACATTAACTCCCCCTCTAGCCGCAACCCTTCGGAGCTTAGGGCATCGAGCGCCACCTCATCCACGCCATGGATTTCCCGTGCGCTGCGGACGCCTTGGCCCACACTTCTCTGAGTCCACTGACGTCTGGTGTCGTCCTGGCCGATGCAGGGTCGTAGCCTCCCGATTAGCCTCCCAGCAACTACGAGGAGATGCCCCCACTTGACCGCGGGCATTGGGCCGGCGGCTGAGTGTCGCTGCTGCGACTGGCTGGCCGTAAAGCAGAGGAACTCCAGGCGGGGGCATCTCCCGTGCGCGGCGGCCAGCGGCCCTGTCAACACACCGACGTGAGGACGCGAGTTGATACTGACAAATCTGACAAACCCTCCCTGCCTCCCGACGTAGCCACCCCAAGGCTCTACGCCACGCCCGGCAAACGTCACTCTTTGCTGTTGCGTCAGGTTTTCTTCAGACTAGAAATCTGGAGGTGCCTGTGCCTGACCCAACAATCCAACTCGTCTCATGCTGGCGACCCGTGGAGGTGAACAGTTGACCTTGCCAGCGCTCGATGCGCATGGCCTGCTTCCGATCTCTCCAAGTGCCCGCCACCACACCTCAGCCGTAGAGATCGAGTCGCTATTCGTGGCTGGCGCCCCTAGCCACAAGGCTCTCCGACGTGATCTCTGGGACGCTTACAGCTTGTGGGAACGGCGAGTTCGACAGCACTTTGGCCACGGTGAGGCCTGGCTGTCTGGCACATTTGTCACGCATATGCCTAGGCAGCCCGAGCTACGTGTCGTCTTCTTTCCTGCCACCCCTAGCATGGTTGGCAACGCCGTTCGCCGTGGCGATGTGGGTCTAGGACTGCTCACGCTGGGCGACGTCTTCTATATGTCGCCGCAGTCTGGCGGCTCAGTCGAGACCATGCACGCTGTCGGTGGCATGATGGATAGTCAGGTGGGGTCGCCAGCGCAGAAGGATGGGTGGGACGCCATGTGGTCACTTGTCGCTGAACCTCGCAGTCATACGCAATTTGCCGCCGGCTACGTGAGCCTGACGGTGTAGTCATGGTCGACATCGACGAGATCCGACGACGGGTCAGCGCCGCGAGTCGGATCACACCCAACTCTGGCGATCCTGACTACGACCAGTTGGCAGCAGGCTCCCTCATCGCCTGCTTCAACCGTCTTGCGCCGCGCGACGTCGCCCTTCCGATCGAGGGGCTAGTCGTCCTAGAAGTGTCCTCCCACTCAGGTGGTCGACTCCCCGCACACGAGCAGGGACGGCTTGAGGCGTCCATGGCGCGGGCCATCGCATTCGTCGGCGCCGCGATCACACATCCTGATTCAGATGTAGTCCGTCTGGGCGCGGAGAGCTTTCGCCAGGCATTGGTCTACACGAGGCCCACGCCTACTGGCGCGATCGCGTTTCTACCGGAGCGACCACCGTCACTTCCAGGGATGAGCAGCGAAACCGTAGCTGAACTCGCTATGGCTCGTCTTGCGAACATTCTCCCGGGTAGCCCAGATGACTCTGGCGCTAGCGAACGACTCCTCGCCCTGCGTCAGCCTGAGCGTCGCGCTGTTAGCGAGGTCGCGGACGCGGCACGGCCCTTGGCCGGGCTGTCGCTCCTGCTCCTGAGTCAGGACGAAGTAGTCCACTCAACGGTCACAAGCGCCCAGGCCGAGAACATCAACGACTTGCTCCATGACGCTGACACGGTTGTAACTCGCATGTCTCCCATCTACGGGCGACTAGATGGGATGCGTTTTAGCCGCCAGACGTTTTTCCTTCAACTAGAGGACGGCCCCGACCGTCAAGGTCTCGTAGACGTTGACCTCATTCCGCGAGCCAAGGAGCTCCTAGATCAGCGGGTGAAGGCGACGCTGGAGCGAGTGGTCACTCGTAGAGGCAATGGATCGGCGAGCAGGCCGACGTATCGACTGGTTGAGGTGGAGCCGGCACCCTCCCCCGGCTTGTTCTGAAGAGGCCCCGGCAGCCTCGCTGGCCGAGATTAAGCCAGCAGGTTTACGGGGGGACAACGCTCTGACCAGACTGGGAGGCCCTTAAGCACTGGTCTACCGCACGGATCCCTCAGGCGTGCATGTTTCGAGAATCTCAAAGTTCCTAGAAATGCCGCGCTTGGGCTCGCGGCCGTCCCTCAGCGAGCGCATCACCACGGAGCGGCGGGCACCTCACCACGAGACCGGGGCCGAACCCGCAGGTGGCCTGACAAAACTGACAAAACTGACAGAACCCACCGGTGTTGTGCTTCACGCTGGACGACCGTCTCGCCATGCCCACCGCTTCCTCCACCTTCAGGCTTCGGTGTCGCCGGACGCCGCAACGGGCGGCTCGATTTCCAGGCGTGCTCGGCCGTGTTCGAGGAGCAGCGACCGAGCCTCCTCCACGAGTTTCGCTAGCGTCCAAGCGAACACCCGGGAGGCGAAGGTATCGATCCTGATATCCGCTGAGGCACTAAGATTTGGGCTAATATCTTCCAGTCTCAGATAGATGTTTGCAACGGGAGCATTACTTCTGACTACTACCGCGTGGCGGCTATCGGTAGCCATTGATAGGTGGACTTCGACCTGCGCCTCGCGCCGCATAGCAACGCCAACGTTGGTGACAATCGCAAAGTCGATATGCGAAAATGAGTTGGTTAGTTGCTGACCGCGCAGGAGCTTTATTTCGGCGGAGATTTTGTCCCCCTCGATATACCTGTAACCCCGCTCCGGCACAAACCGATCATGACCGTCTCGGACAATTACCGATCCGGCAAACTCTTCGGTCTGAGTGCCAGCGCTCTTCAGCGCCGAAGCGATCGCCCGAAGGACACGGTGTGCTGCGTCATCTCGACTCTCGATGGGCGTATTCGACTGCTCAAGCAGGGCTCGAAGCTCTGATGCTAGATCCTCGCCCTTGGGGGACTCATTCGCGTCAAGTAACTCGATCAACCATGCCATAGCATCGAAGCATCGATTCTCGAAATACATTAAGCCGCGCTGAAGGTCACCCCGATCCATCGCTTCCAACGCCTGAAAGTAGGGGAACTTTCGGTCTGCGAAAACCAGAAAAGGTACGCCATCGCCGGCCAGGAGGAACATCGAAGCGACCGCACGCGCTACACGGCCGTTACCGTCCGCGAAAGGGTGAATATGCGCAATCGCCCAATGAGCGTACGTTGCTTGAAGAATCGCGCTGCCCTGGTGAAACTCGTCGGAGTTGAGCGCGTCAACCAATCTCGCCATTTCCGGTTGAGTATCGATTACTGGGGCATATAGATAGCGGCGGCCGCTTCTAGTTCGCACTTCATTTGCGGTCTCCTTGTACTGACCGCGCGGCAGGACCCTCTCCTGAGCCCCGATCGGCGTATGTACCGTGAAGGTTTCTTGGCCTTGCGTGACCTGGCGGTGCAGCTCTCGGAACCAGACCTCCGTGAATCGATCGGGGACATTGCCAATATCACCGTAGACAGACAACTGGGCCTCGATGTGCCCAAGGGCCGGTGAATCGTCGTTGCCGAACCTCTCCTGCCAACCATCTTCATCAAGAGCGACCGACATAGTCGCGCCAGGCGTCGTCTCGTAAAGCAGTTCGACAGCCCCCGTCTCCACCGCCGCGGCTCGCACGATCACATCGAGGCACTGCCGATGATTGTTGCCCCCTATGTGATCCACCCGGTCGGCAATCGCATGTCCGAGCTGGTGATGCTGGCGCTCGTCCAGCTGCAACCCCACGAAATCTGCAAAGTCTCTGATTGGGCTGTATGGCTCCGGACTTTCTGCCGCAGCCAAAGATGGATTACTCACGCCTACTCCCGGGATCTGTTAGATGCAAACGTCCAGTTGAGTGCGCGCCAACGGCGTCTCACACTCCCTCCTATGCCGCCGGGCCGGGCCAGATTTAGGGACCCCGAGTCTCGCCGGCAGGCTCGAGTTCGCCAAGAACCCAATCCCATCGAAAGCTCTCGGCGATATGGTCCCCCGTGCCGGACTCAACTGGATCCAGCGAGGCGGTCGAGCCATCGTGCGGATCGACCACCCGCACTCCCGCATATCGGAGTACGGCAAGCGAGGCGAGCCAGGCCGGATGGCCTGCGAGGTCAGTTTTGGCGAAAGGGACCGCGACCGTCCTCGTTCGCGAGCCGAGGGCGGCGCACAGGGTCGTGAGCGGGTAGGTGTTGGCGTTGCCATTAGCCCAGGCGTTGAGGGTGTTGAAGGTCGCCGGAACCACGACGATCGCATCAGCCTTGGGCGCGCGCTTTGCCTCCGTGGGCTTGCGGTTGCCCGTCAGGATCGGGACGTCGGCTAGATCTTGACTTTCAAGCCATGGGAGAGCTGCGTCCGTCGGGATTACGTAGGGATTCCAGCCGCGTGAGCGGGCGGCGCTAACGCCGTCGGCCACGCGCGCGGCGAGCGGGGCACCGCATGTGACGATGTAGAGGGTGCGGTCGGTCACGTGAGGACTCCTGCACGGATTGCGATGGTATTCAGAGCCGGGGTCGGTTTGCGGGAGCGCTTGAGGATTTCGCGGACCAACTCGCGGGCGATGGTGTGGTAGCGGATCGACTCGGGGGCGACGCGCTCGGCTTGCTGGAGGTGGAGGATCGCTTCCATGTCATTCTTGGCCTGAGCCTGTGCCCATGCGAGGTCGATGTGAAGGCGGGAGCGTCGGCCTTGCAAACCGGCAGGCATGGCGTCGGGGTCGACTTCGGTGGCGACACGCAGCACGCCGGCCGGGTCACCGAACTCAGCCGCGACAGATGCCTTGTGGATCAGGACATTGGTTGGTCCGAAGGCAGTCCACCAATGGTTGCCGTCGTGGGCGAGTAGGCCGGCGAGCTGTTCGGCTGTCGCCAGGCGCTCGGTAGAGGTAGCTCGGTCAGACCGTCGGGCGGCTATGACGGACGAGATCAGCCAGAGCGAACCGGCGAGTGAGACTGCATCCGGGGCATCGGAGCCAGTCAGGCGCATCAGACCTTCAGCAGATCTAACCGCGACCCGCTCGGCGTCATCCGTTCGCTGGCTGCGGAGCAAGGCGCAGACCACCTGGTACGCCGCCATGCCTTGGGCCGTCTTCGATTCGGCAGCCATGGCAGCATGTGTGGCGCGGTCAGCCGCCAGCCAACCGAGCTGATGCTCACCGACCTTGGTCAGGAGCTTCGCCGCAGCCGAGTACACCGAGCACCGGGCGAGATGGGTCTCCCTGCCGTCGCGGCCTTGGAATCCGTCGTAGGCATCGGCGGCCCGGATGAGGTCCGGAAGCATCGCGGTCGCGGTCTGATACCTCGCAGCCTGGTAGGCCTGGTGCACCTGCACAGCGCCATTTCGTAGTTGCGGGAGAGGCCAAGGCGATGCCTGCTCCCCTAGCAGGTGGTGGTAGCCCGCGAGCTGACTGCGGACGGCGTCAACAGCAGTCACCTGCTCTGAGGCGTCGGGGGCGAGAACCCAATCGCGGCCGATGAGATCGGCCACGTCGATTCGCAGGACCGTGGCTAGGTCATTCAGGGTCGACAGGCGATCTACACCCCGGATGCCGCGTTCGACCTGCGACAACCAGGAGCGGGACATTCCGATGAGGCCGGCCAAGGCATCTTGGGACATGCCGCGTCGCTTGCGGTAGGCCCCGATGCGCTCTCCTACGTGCATCTGCACTTCCCCTCGTTGCTGTGGTCTCCCCTAGTGAACCGCGGCCTTGCCCGGTGAATGCGCAAAAAAGTGCGCAGCCTGCCGAGTGCACAGCGGGAGCCCAATCCGCACCGACGCTAGGGCCATGACCGAGCTGAACACTCAGGAACTCACCCTCTTGGGGCCAGGGGCGGCGGGAGGCACACCCTCAGCCCGCGCAATCTTGCGGATATACGCAGCTGTGAACGGTGATAGCCGCTCAACCTCCGTCGGCGGTACGCCGGACTTCAGTGCCGCCAGCACAGCAGAGAGCACCTCTTGCCGCGCTTCTTCGTGGGCGGACTCAGTCCGCCGGTACCGACGTGTCGCGGTCGCCAGGTCTTCGCGTTGGTCACTCACCCAAGCAGTGTATCGCGCCTCGCTTGCGCAACTCAGAATCAAGCGATACCGTGTTGCGCAACTTAGTTTCGCTTCGTCAATTGGCGCGACTCGCAGCGACGCCCCGGCGGAGGCAACCGCCGAGGCGTCTGGGCCGCGCCAGTCCCTTCACGAACAGGAGCAAACCCAATGAGCATCATCCACCTTGCATCCGTCAGCGGCGAGGACCCGACCCCGGCCGATTTGGCCGCGATCGAGCGTGAGTGGCCGGTGATCGCAGCCGACCTGGCGGAGCTGGACGCGGAGATCGCAAGGCTCAGCATCGGTCCTGCGGTGTCAGAGCTCGACCGACGTCGGGTCCGCCGTGCGGAGCACGTGGTTTTGAAGGCCGCCCGCGAGTTGGGCCACCGCGTCCCGGAGACGGAGGACGCGGCATGAGCCGGCGGACGCTAAGCCTCGAAGAGGTGTGGGCCGAGAAGCTCGGTCTTGAGACCGCTGGAGCCGCTGTAAGTGGCGAGCTGGCCGCCCGTTTCGCCTACCTCGTGCAGTTCGTGCTGGGGAACGAGATGCCCCCGGCCGGTTCGGCCGAGGAGGCGACCGCGTACGGCGATCTGTGGATTCTGTCGGGGTTCCTGACCGATGCCCGCCAGATCATTAACGGCCAGGAGGTGGCCCGATGAGCGCACTCGTACAGGCCCCGCCGGCCCCGGCAAAGGCAACGAGCGTGGACAAGTTGCGGGCTCAGGCGGCTGAGGCGTCGCAGGTCCGGGCGCTGTCGACTCACCCCGACGTTGTGGCGCTGCGGGTCGAGTCGATCCGCACGCAGGTTGACCGGTGCATGTGGCTGGGAATCGTTCTGGGGTTGGCGTTCACGATGGTCAACGTCCAGGCGTTCGCCGCCGCTGGCGCTACGGTGGGATCGTTGCCGTGGATCGCTGCGTGGCTGCTGGACCCGATGGTGTCGCTGGTCCTGATCGCGGTGTTGCGGGCAGAGCAGATCACCGCGCGGTACCAGGTGACCGACGCCGGGCCGTGGATTCGCCGGACGAAGCGGTTCGCGTTCGCCGCGACCTATGTGATGAACACCTGGTCTTCGTTCGGGCACGGCGACGCTGCCGGGATCGTGCTGCACTCGGTCCCGCCGCTGCTGGTGTTCTGCGCTGCCGAGACCGCCCCGGTACTGCGGGACAGGCTGACCGAAGCGGTACTGCGCGCCGAGCAGGCCGCCGTGCTGGCCGACCCGCACAAGGCCGCTGAGCCGCTGGCCGTGCCGGTAGTAACGCAGGAGATGCCCCCGCCTCCGGTGGCGCTGGAATCGGCTCCTGCAGAGGCGGGCGGGGCATCTCCCGAAGTGGCCACCAAGACCACGGCGACCCGGTCAACGCGCAGGCCGTCGTCACGGAAGAAGACGGCCAAAACGGGCCGGATGCTGCTGGCTGACTACGTCGCGCTGGGTCTGGCCAAGGCCGACCCCGAGACCCCCGCGGACCAGGTCACCCCGGCCTGGGCGCGGAAGATGACCGGCTGTTCTGCGGGCCTGTCGGCCAAGGTCGCCACCGGTGTCCGTGACCAGCTCGCCTCCGCCGACGCGGTGGCCCTGATCGAGAAGGCGGCTGCCTGATGACGCTCACGATGACTGACCTGTTCTGTGGTGCCGGTGGCTCCTCGACGGGCGCGACGATGGTGCCTGGTGTGTCGGTGCGGATGGCCGCGAATCACTGGCGGCTGGCGGTGGACAGTCACAACACGAATCACCCCGGCGCGGACCACGACTGTGCTGACCTGTCGCAGGTCGACCCGTCGCGCTACCCGCGCACCGATCTGCTGTGGGCTTCGCCTGAGTGCACGAACCACTCCCAGGCCAAGGGCCGCAAGCGCAACGTCGATTCCACGCCCGATCTGTACGGGCAGGTGCTGCCGCTGGAGTCGGCGGAGCGGTCGCGGGTGTCGATGTTCGACCCGCTGCGGTTCGCCGAGTACCACCGTTACGCCGCCGTCGTGATCGAGAACGTCGTTGACGCGGCCAAGTGGGTCATGTGGCCCGCGTGGCGCGCGGGCTGGGCCGCGCTGGGCTACTGCCTGCACGTGGTCTACATGAACTCGATGCACGCCCAGGCCGGCGGGCGGCCCGCGCCGCAGTCACGCGACCGGCTCTACGCGGTGGCGCACCTGAAGACGACGCGCTGCCCGGACCTGGACCAGTGGACCCGCCCACTGGCCTACTGCCCTGGTTGTGACGAGGTGGTGCGCGCGATGCAGGCGTGGAAGAAGCCCGACAGGGCGTGGGGCCGCTACCGCGCTCAGTACGTGTGGCGCTGCCCGCGCGTCTCGTGCCGCAACAGCGTGGTTGAGCCGGGGTGGCTTCCTGCATCTTCGGCGATCGACTGGACGATTCCGGGTCAGCGGATCGGCGACAAGGCCCGCCCGCTGGCTGACAAGACCATGGCCCGGATCGGTGCCGCGCTGGAACGCCAAGCCCGCTTGGGTGCGCCGCTGGTCGTGCCGATGGAAGGCCGCGACGGCAAGCAGGCAACACCGGTGACGGCGGTACTGCGGACCCAGACAACCCGCAACGAATCCGCTCTGCTGGTCCCCGCGGGCGGCACCTGGAACGACGCCGCGACCAGCGTCGCCGACGTGATGCGGACCCGGACCGCGAACGAGTCCGAAGCGCTGGTTGTGCCGCTGCGGGCCAACAACACCGCCAAGGGGGTCGGGCAGGTCTTCGACACGTTCGCCGCCGCTGGCAACCACCACGGCCTGTTGATGCCCTACTACGGCAACGCAACCACCCGCACGACCGACGACCCGCACGGCACGTTCACCGCGCACGACCGGTTCGCGCTCGTGATGCGCAACAACACCAGCACCGGCGACGGTGCCGAGATGTCCACCCCTGTTGGTGAATCGCTGCGGACTCTCACGACCGCCGGGCATCAGTCACTGCTGGAGTACTCGACCCCGACCGTGGACGACTGCCTGTTCCGGATGCTGGAGCCGCACGAGATCGGCGCCGGCATGGCGTTCACGCCCGGCTACGTCGTGCTCGGCAACAAGCGCGAGAAGGTCCGCCAGCTCGGCAACGCCGTCACCCCACCCGCCGCCCGCGACCTGGTCGCCGCTGTCGCCGAATCGCTCGGTCACAGCGTCGGTGACCTGGCTGGCTCGCAGGCGGTGGCGGCATGAACTTCAACTTCGGCGCTCAGTTCTCAACCCTGGCAGGAGAAAGCCCGATGACGCTCAAGCTCTGGCTGCTCACCCGTACCGACGACGTGAACTACGACGAGGTGGCGGTCATGGTCGTCGCGGCGGTCGAGCTGTGGCCGGCGCGCGGGATCGCCGCCGCGTCGCACGGCCGGGAGTCCGGTGCCGTGTGGGCCTCGCCGAACCACTCCACCTGTGACCTGATCGGCACCGCCGCCGAGGGCATCACGCCCCGCGTCCTGCTGGTCGACGTGAAAGGAGCATGAGCATGCCCGATGACGAGCAGAGCAACGTTCACCGGCTCTACGACACCGACCACACGAGCGACCACGAGGCCGTTCAGGACAGCATTCATGAGGACGTTCACGGGATCGTTCACAGTGACGCCGAACGGGTCGCCATGGACGCTGCCGCCGAGGTTCACGACGCCGACGTCATCGAGGGGGAGGTCCTGTCCGAGGAGGAGTCTGCCGCACTGGACCGCCGCCTTGAGTCGCGCGGTGCGCTGGTCGTGCGGCGAGCGACCGCGCCGGTGCGGGTGGTGCGGTCGGCGGCGGTCGCGGTCAAGGGCCACGAACCGACGATGAAGGTCGGCAAGGCGACGCTGCGCCACACGTGGACGGTGGTTCAGGGTGCGGAGTCGTTCGCCAAGCGTGCCTACGACGCGTCCACGTTCGGCATGTACCGGCGCCAGATGAAGGCCGCTGAGGCGGCCGGTGACCGGGAGGCTCTGAAGGAGTGGGCCGACCGCAAGGAGATGGCCACCGAGCGCCGCCACAAGCGCCTGATGGACCTGCCCCGGCTGTTCATCGGCCTGGTCAAGGTGCTGGCCGCGACGCTGCTGGGTATCCCGCTGGCCGTGTTCGTGATCGCCGTGCTGACCAAGCTCACAGGCAACGGATCGTTCACGGGTGTCTGGCTGGGGTTCTTCGCCGTGATCGGTTTCGTGATCGCTGCGGTGTCGTTCGTGTGGGGTCTGCTCCTGGTCGCCGCGCCATTCCTGTTCGTGCTGGCCATGTATCGCGAGGGCAAGCGCCGTGCGGAGCCGCCGAGCTGGCTCGTGACGACCGGCGAGAACGAGTTCGATCTCGCGATCGATGAGACGACGATCGCCCGCGCGCTGGACTCGCTGCGCATCCCGAACATCACCCGCTACCTGAAGGAGGGCTACAAGCTCCAGTTCATCACCCCGGCACGCCAGCAGGGCCGGGGCACGCACGCCCTGATCCGGCTGCCTGGCGGCGTGCCCGCAGCGGAGATCTCCAAGCGCCGCGTCGCTCTCGCGACCAGCCTGCACCGCGCCGGCTCCGAGGTCTGGCCCACCACCGGCGACGAAGCCGGGATCTTGGACCTGTGGATCGCCGACAAGGGCGCGCTGGCCGGTGGCCCCGGGCCGTACCCGCTGCTGACCGAGGGCCTGGTAGACGTGTTCAAGGGCGTCCCGGCGGGCAAGTCGCTGCGCGGTGACGAGCTGCGTGAACCGGTGATGGGCCGCAACTCGATCGTGGGCGGCGCACCGGGTCAGGGCAAGTCCTCGGCGTCGAAGACGTTCATGGCCGGATGCGCGCTGGACCCGACCGTGGAGATGCGGATCTGGGTGCCCGACCAGAACTTCGACTTCGAGCGGTTTAAGCGCCGCTGCTCGCGCTATGTCATGGGTGCCGACGACGAGTCGATCCGGCAGATCCGCGACGACCTGAAAGAGATGTTCGAGGAGATGGAGCGGCGCGGCGAGCTGCTCAAGGCCTACCAGGTCGAGCAGGTCACCCGTGAACTCGCGGACAAGAACGTCGGTATGCACCCGCTGGTTGGTCTGCTGGAAGAGGCTCACGTGGCGTTCCAGCACGAGGAGTACGGCGCGGAGATCGCCAAGTACGCCATCGCGCTGGTGAAGCTCGGACGCAAGCGCGGCATGCACTTCCGGGTCTCGACGCAGGCTCCGACCGCGACGTCGCTGCCCAAGGACGTCACCCGCAACTGCACCAACAACACCGCGTTCTACGTGCAGGACTATGTCGCGAACGACGGCCTGCTCGGTCAGGGCGCGTTCAAGCAGGGGGTACGGGCAACTGACCTGATCCCCGGCGAGAACCGTGGTACGGCGATCGTGAAGGGCTTCACCGCCGCCAAGTTCGAGACGTTGCAGTGGTACTTCCTCGATGGTGCCGAGGGCAACGACCAGATCACGCCCATCATCGACCGGGCGCTGGCCGCCATCGCCAAGCGTGAGTTGCCCGCGCCGGGCGACTCGCGGCGACCGGAGATCGAGACCCGCGACCTGCTCGCCGACCTGGACGAGGTCCTCAACAACGAGCTGGTGCCGATCGCCGACGTGCCCGCCCTGCTGCGGGATCTCGCCCCGACCTGGCAGCCGTACCAGTCCCTGTCCGGCAAGACGCTGCGGGAGATCCTCGCCGCCGAGCACGGCATCAAGGTCCCCTCGACCGGCAACAAGTTCCCCCTCAATCCCGCTACCGTCCGTGACGTGATCGTCCTCCGGCAGCGCGACGCCGGCGCGACCGACGACACCGACGAAGACACCGACACGATCGCCAGTTAACCCCGAGGCTGGCGCCGGAAACGCTGCTCTCAGCGCCCTGACCAGGCCGTTTCCGGCGCCGGTTAACCCGGCTAACTCGGTAACTAACCGCAGGTCAGAGCCACATTGCCCCGATCTCACTCGCCGAGTGAGGAACCTAACCCGATTCCCGCCAGCTAACTCAACCCCGAATCTTCCGGCGACGCCCCGAACAAGGTCATCGCCTCCACCTCCCACGCCCCGACCCGATTACAGAAGGTGACTGACTGTGGTGCCCGCCAACCATCTCCTGTGGCTGTTCGCCTCGACCGTCGTACCCGCCAGCATCGTGACCGAGAACCAGCCACTCACCCACAACCAGCGCGTCGCCGTCTGGATCGGAACCGGCCTCGCGGCCATCGCGCTCTACCTCCTCGGCTGCCTGATCTTTCCCTACTCCAACTGCACCAAGTGCGCAGGCTCCGGCAAGTCTCGCGCCCCGCGCGGCAAGGCGTTCCGCAACTGCCGCCGCTGCAAAGGCACAGGCCGCCGGACCCGCGTCGGCAGCCGCCTCATCGACGCCCGCCGCAACCGCCGCAACCGCTGACCAGCCCGCACCACGACGCTCAGGAGACCCGAACCGCCATGGCCCGCAAACCCCGCAAGACCACTACCCGCAAGACCGACGACGAGCAGGCGCTGAGTCCGGCTGAGGAGTACCGCGCCGCGCTGGCCGACTTCACCTCCTACTCCACCGACAACGAGACGCCCGAAGCGCTGGCCGCCCGCGACCGGTTCGACCAGGCCGAAACGCGCCGCCGGTGGTGGCACTTCTGATGGCCGCGACGCTGATGGAACGCGCATCGCTGCACCCGGCCCGGTCGCAGTGGATCGAGCTGTGGAACGGCAAGTACGCACTCGGTTGGGACCACCACGGAACACCGGTGTTCCGGTACCGGTGGGCACCCGGCGGCCTGGCCGCCCGCCGCCAGCTCCGCGCAATGCGGATGTGTCCCGGCGGGCAGGAACCCTACGCGCTGCTGGTGTGGCGCAACGGGCAGCGGTGGGCCTGGCTCTACCGCCTCGACCTGGCCAAACCGTCGCGGACCGCGTCCCCGGCCCAGCTCAACGCCCTCGACAAAGCCATGCAGGCCCGCCGGACCTGCGGGCAGTGCCACCAGGTCGCCGACTACTGCATCCCCACCAGCGACGGCCGCTGCGTCGACTGCCAGACGCCGGCCTACGCCGACAGCTACGCGACTGCCGCCTGACCCTCCTCGAGTAAGGGATTCCTGCTGTGACAGACCTGCTGACCGCCGCCCTGGACGCCGCCGACCGTGGCTGGCCCGTGTTCGTGCTCGGACGCTCCAAGCGACCCGTAGCCAACTGCGAGGCCTGCCCCAAAGACGCGCACGATCCCGCGAGCTGCGGTCACCTGACCTGCCACGGCTTCTACGCCGCCACGACCGACCCCGCCCGCGTCGCCGCGATCGTCGCCGCTGTCCCGCAAGGTCAGCTCGCCGTCCGCACCGGCGCCGCGTCCGGACTGCTCGTCATCGACGTCGACCCCGCACACGGCGGCGACCACAGCCTGTCCGCTCTGATGACCGAACGGCTCGTGCCCCGGACCCTGCACGTCCACAGCGGGTCCGGCGGACTCCACCTCTACTACCGCCACCCCGGCCACTACATCGGGTCGCGCCCGATGCCCGAACGACCGGGGATCGACGTCAAAGCAGACGGCGGATACGTCGTCTTGCCGCCCTCGATCCACCACCGCACCCACCGCCCCTACCAGTGGGGCAGGCACGCCACCGACGTGGAGATGCCCCCTCCCGCACTTCTGGCCGCCTGCGAACCGCCCGAGCCGATCCGGACAGCGCCCGCCGGCCTCCCGGCCACCCGATCCGGAGGCGGGGGCATCTCCCACCCGGACAAGCTCCTGGCCGCCCACCTGAGCGCCGTACGCAACGCCCCGCAGGGCAAGCGCCGCACGACCCTCTACGGGGCTGCTAGAGGCGTCGCACGCCTTGTCCTGCTCGGAGCGATCGAGCAGGACGACGCCATCGCCGTACTCACCGACGCAGGACACGCAGCCGAGCAAAGCGACCGAGACATCCGAGCCGCCATCACCGGCGGATTCCGTGCCGAAGGGATCGCCGCAGCATGAGCACCGAACACATCGACTGGCACCTGATCGAGCCACCCGAAGACCCCTTCGACCCTGAGCCGATCACACCACCGACACCGATCAGGCAAACCCAAAACCTTCAGCACACACCCAGGCATCACGACCAAATGGGCGCCGACGGCGTCACCGCGGGCACTGATGCATTGGGCAACGAAATGCCGCCCTGGGACGGCGAACCCGTGCCGCTGAAGACCGATCGGATACTCAGGCCGTTCCCCGTCGATGTGTTCCCCGCATGGCTGGCCGACCAGGTCAGCGCCGTCGCCGAAGCGACCCAGACCCCGACCGACCTGGCCGGTTGCGTGGCACTCGCGTGCCTGTCCACGGCCGCCGGCGGCAAGGTGCTGGTCCAGGTCGACCGGTCCTGGCTCGAACAGGTCAACCTCTACACCACGATCGCCCTGCCACCCGGCTCGCGAAAGTCGCCGGTGTTCCGGGCGATGACCAGCGCCCTCAACGCCGCCGAAGCCGCGCTGCAAGAAGCGACCGCCGACCAGCGCACCGAAGCCGACTTCGCAGCCCGGATCGCCCACGCGAAAGCCGAAGACCTGGCCAAGAAAGCCGAACGCTCCACCGTCAACCCACAAGAGGCGCTCGCCGCCGCGACCGCCGCCGCCAAAGAAGCCGCCGCCATCGTCGTACCCGCAGTTCCCCGGCTGATGACCGACGACGTCACCCCGGAAGCGTGCGTGTCGCTGATGGCCGCACAGGGCGGCCGGATCGCCGTGCTGTCGGCCGAAGGCGACGTGTTCGCCACCCTCACCGGCACCCGCTACTCAGCCGCTCCCAACCTCGCCGTGTTCCTCAAAGCCCATGTCGGCGACACCATCCAAGTCGACCGCAAAGGCCGCGAATCCGAGGCGATCGAGCGGCCCGCCATGACGCTCGGAGTCACCACCCAACCCGCCACCCTCCAAGGCCTCGCAGCACAGCCCGGATTCCGCGACCGAGGCGTCCTGGGCCGCATCCTCTACAGCCTCCCCGTCAACACCGTCGGCCGGCGCAACAACACCCCGACCCCCGTCCCCGAAGCGACCGAGACCACCTACCGCGACGCCCTGCAAACCCTCGTCCTGCTCCTGGCCGACAACGACACCCCGCACCGCCTCGAACTCACCCCCGACGCACGGCAAGCCCTGCTCGACTTCCAAGACTGGATCGAACCCCGACTCCACCCCCGGACCGGACAACTCGCACCCATCACCGACTGGGCCTCCAAACTCGCTGGACACGTCGTCCGGATCGCCGCACTTCTCCACCTGGCCCACACCTTCACCACCGGCTACGCCGGCGCCATCAGCGCCGACACCATGCACGCCGCCGAACGCGTCGGCCGCTACTACCTCGACCACGCCCTAGCCGTTTACGACCTCATGGGCCGGTCCCACCCCGACCTCGACGACGCCCGCGACGTACTTGCCTGGATCACCAAGTTCTGCGACCGAACCGGTCGCGCCACCTTCGCTCGCCGTGATGCGCTACGCGGCCTCCAGAGCAACCGATTCCCGACTGCCGACGACCTGGACCCAGCTCTCAGGCTCCTCACCGAACACGGCCACATCAGGCTCAAGCCAACCGAAAAGAGCAGCAAGGGCGGCCGTCCCTCCCACTCCTACGAGGTACACCCGCGCGTCCTGATCGCCCCTGCGGAGGACCGATGACCATGAAGGTTTTGTCAGTTTTGTCAGTTCTGTCAGGCCATTTCGCTACTCCGAAGGAGCCACTCGCGTGACCGACTCCACCGTGACGCCGCTGGTACCGACTCGCGCTCTGTACACCGTTGCCGAGGCAGTCGTCCTGCTGAACTACAGCCGCAGCCAGGTCTACGAGCTGATCCGCCTGGGCCGCCTCGGAACCGTGTCCGAAGGCCGAAGCCGCCGTGTCCCGGCCGACGCCATCACCGAGTACGTGAACCTGCTGAAGATGGAAGCGAAGGAGGCCGGTAGTGCCGCAGCGGCGTAGCCAGGGCGACGGTGGCATCCATTGGGATGCCAGCAAGAATCGGTACATCGCAGTCGTGTACCTAGGACCCGCCCCGGCGGGCAAAACGCGACGGCCTCGGATCACGGCTAGCGCCACGACCAAGACTGCTGCTAAAGCGAAGCTGAAGGAGAAGCTGAAGCAAGCGGAGGACCGCGCCGCCCTCGCAGCCAAGGACTACACAATCGAGGAAGCCGTCAACGACTGGTTCGATTTCGGCCTGCACAAGCGTCAAGCGACGACCGTCAAGAATCTGCGCAGCCTGGCGAACACCCACGTCATCCCAGCTCTCGGCGCTCAGAAACTCCAGGCCTTGACCGCCGACGAGGTGGACGACTGGCTTGCCGAGAAAGCCAAAGTGCTCAGCACAGACACCCTCCGCCGGCTCCATTCGATTTTGCGTCGATCGATCATGCGGGCGCAGGCGAGGGAGAAGGTGCACCGCAACGTGGTGATGCTCTGTGAGATCCCGACCGGCAAGAGTGGCCGGCCGTCGAAATCGCTCACGCTGCACCAGGCAGAAACGCTCCTGCAAGCTGCCGAATCCTCGGTGATGCACGCCTACATCGTGGTGTCGCTGCTGACCGGAGCACGAACGGAGGAGCTGCGGGCGCTGACCTGGTCGAACCTCGACCTTGCTGGCAGGCCGAAGGCCGAACCTCCCGTACCACCGTCGATCCAGGTATGGCGCTCCGTGCGGGAGGGAGGCGATACCAAGACGCTCAAGTCCCGGCGAACACTTGAGCTGGCACAGCGCTGTGTGGAGGCACTAACGGATCACCAGGAGCGCCAGCAGGTTCGGAGGAAGGCAGCAGGACGCCGCTGGCAGAACCTCGACCTGGTCTTTGCCTCAGAGATCGGCACGCAGCTCGATGCCGCCAATGTGCGCCGGGCCTTTCGGAAGGTGGTCAAGGCGGCCGGGCTCGACCCTGCGATGTGGACGCCTCGCGAACTTCGGCACAGCTTCGTCTCGCTGCTGTCGAGCAAGGGCGTCCGGATCGAAGACATCTCGCGGCTGGTCGGGCACGCCAGCACGAACGTGACAGAGAAGGTCTACCGGCACGAGCTGCGACCAGTGCTCACCGAAGGCGCTACGAAGATGGACGAAATCTTTCCTGGTCAGGGCAGCGACGGGGCGAAAGAGAAGCCGTAGCCTCCCGATTAGCCTCCCGGGTCAAAAATCAGAGGCCCTTTCCCCGAAGGGAAAGGGCCTCTGATTTGCGGTGGAGCTTAGGGGATTCGAACCCCTGACCTCTTCCATGCCATGGAAGCGCGCTACCAACTGCGCCAAAGCCCCGCGGTGTCTTGCGGACTCCGGAAGTTTAGCGGATGGGAGGCCGCAAAGAAAAATCGGGTGGAGCGGGCGGGGAGGTGAGGAAGAGCACGGTGCGTGAGGGTGGTTTGCGGCGGGTCGGGGAGGGCTGGTGGTGGTAGTTGGCCGAGCCTCCCGACGGGCCAGCTGCGGGTATGCCGATGGGCGCGATGAGCCTCCTCCGACAAGAGACGGCGAGCGCGACGGCACTCACCGCGACGCAGGAGCGGTATCGCGCGACGCAGGAGCGCCGCAGAGGCAAGGAGGGCGGGTGGGAGCGCCCGGAGCTGGGACGCGTCGTAGGAACGGCCGGGCGGAGGGGGCGTGGGGAGCACTCCACCAGGTGCTGCCTGGGCCGGGCGGCCCGCCAGCCTTGTGGTTGCGCGGCGGAGGAGCGGCCTTAAACGCTGGGTGGGCGGGAGCGCCCCAGAGGTGGTCGCGACGTAGGAGCGGCCGGCGGCGGGACGCGTGGAGGTTCTTCTAGCGTTGTTGGTCGTCGCTCATGACTGGTTCGGGGAGGGAGCCGGCGTTCCATTCTTCTATTCGCCAGCCGTGGCGGCCGGGGAGTAGCGAGACCCAGTTGCAGTTGGAGAGGCCTCCGAAGGCGGGCCAGTGGGCTTGGGGGATGCCCAGGAAGAGGCAGATGCCTACTCGGGCGGCCAGGCCGTGGGTGGCGACGACGACGGTGTCGGAGGGTTCGCCGTGTTCGATGGCGCGCGCGAGGGCGGGGGCGAAGCGTTCGGCGACCTCTTCGACCGTTTCGCCGGCGGTGCCTCGGCGTTGGGGTTCGCCGGAGCGGATGCGGGCGGCTGCTTCCGGGTGGATGGCGGCCAGTTCGTCCATGGTCATGCCGGCCCAGTCGTCCACGTTGATTTCGCGGAGGGCTTCGTCGTACTCGACCTTGAGGCCGGTCAGGGCCGCGAGTTCACCGGCGGTGGCGGCTGCACGCTGGAGGTCGCTGGAGAAGAGGCGGGTGGGTGCCAGGGAGGCCAGGCGCGCGGCAGCTGCGCGCGCCTGGGCGACGCCTACTTCATCGAGGGGAATGTCTGCTTGGCCCTGGATTTTGTCTTGCAGGTTCCACTCGGTCCGGCCGTGGCGCCAGACGATCAGCCTGCCCGCTGTCATTCGGCTGAGGAGGGGGACGGGGCCGGGTCCTCGTCGGCGGTACGGTCGGCGATCACCGGTACTGCGATGGTGCCGTCCGCACCGGGCAGCGGGATGATCGGGCAGTCGCGCCACAGCCGCTCGAGGGAGTAGAAGTTGCGCTCCTCGTCGTGCTGGACGTGGACGACGATCTCCAGGTAGTCGAGCAGCACCCAGCGGCCCTCGCGGGCGCCTTCGCGGCGGACCGGCTTGGCGTCGAAGTCGACCCGGAGCTTCTCCTCGATCGCGTCGACGATCGCGCGGACCTGGCGGTCGTTGGAGGCGGAGGCGACCAGGAACGCGTCGGTGATGGCGAGCTGCTCGGAGACGTCGAACGCGAGAACGTTCTCGGCCTTCTTGTCGTGGGCCGCCTCGGCGGCCGCGGTGAGCAGCTCGATGGCGCGTTCGGTGGCAGGCATTGCGGTCCTTTGCTAGCGGTACAGGCTTGGTGGTGCGGGGCTTAGTGGTTGGTGTAGAGGTCGCGCTTGGCGATGTACTGGACGATCCCGTCGGGCACCAGGTACCAGGTCGGGTTGCCCTTCGCGACGCGCTGGCGGCACTCGGTCGACGAGATCGCCAGCGCCGGTACTTCGAGCAGCGTGATCCGGTCCATCGGGAGCTTGTCCAGCGGCAGTTCCTGCGACGAGTACCCCGGCCGGGTACAGCCGACGAACTGGGCCAGTTTGAACATCTCGTCGACGTCGCGCCAGGTGAGGATCTGGGCCAGCGCGTCGGCACCGGTGATGAAGAACAGCTCCGCGTCGGGGTAGAGCCTGGCCAGGTCCCGCAGCGTGTCGATCGTGTACGTCGGACCGGGCCGGTCGATGTCGACCCGGCTGACCGAGAACCGTGGGTTGGAGGCGGTCGCGATGACCGTCATCAGGTACCGGTCCTCGGGCGGCGAGACCTCGCGATCGAGCTTCTGCCAGGGCTGCCCGGTCGGCACGAAGATGACCTCGTCGAGGTCGAAGTACGCCTGTACTTCGCTCGCCGCCACCAGGTGACCGTGGTGGATCGGGTCGAACGTACCGCCCATCACGCCCAGGCGGCGCCCGGGGCGCACCCTCTCCGAATCCACGTCAGCTCACCAGGCCGCTCAGCTGTGCGGCCGGCCCTTGCCCATGATCACGGTGACGAGCAGCATCACGACCAGGACGAACAGGGCGAACCCGCCGTACCACCAAGGCGAGATGTGCGAGGCCTCGGTGGAGGCTTCTTCGGCGGCCGCGGACAGCGGCAGGAGGAGGGCATGCATGAGGCGAAGCCTATCTCTTGCCCACCTACGCGAGCGCGACCGGTGGGCGGCAAGCCCTGCCGGTCGCGCGGGAGGTGGGTCAGCTGTGCCGGATGTAGCGGGTCAGCAGCCGGCGCCAGGCGGACGGACCGGTGTAGTCGCGCTGGTGGATCGCGGCGACACGGCGCATCTCGTCGATGTGGGCACGGGCGACTTCGGGGGTGATCATGATTCCTTCACAAGGTTGTTCCAACGGGCTTCGATAGTTGAAATCGTACGCCAGAGACTGCTAGGACTCAAACGAATTGAAGGTAGATCAGTCGATCTCCCTACGAATCTGCGGTAAACGGAGGATGGCATGGACGCGATCGATCGGCAGCTGGTCGAGGCGCTGCGAGCCAACGGGCGGTCGAGCTGGGCCGAACTCGGCCGGGTGGTGGGTCTGTCGGGGCCGAGTGTCCAGGAGCGGGTGAAGCGGCTCGAGGAGCGCGGAGTGCTGCTCGGGTACCGCGCAGTGGTGGCCCCTGATCAGGTCGGCCTGGGGACCAGCGCCCTGGTGGGGTTGTTCCAGCGGGACGACGTGGAGACGGATGAGATCGTCGCTGGCGTCCGGGAGATCGCCGCGGTGGAGGACTGCTGGTTCGTCGCCGGCGACCAGGAGCTGGTCGTGAAGGTCCGAGTGGCGGACGTGACTCAGCTGGAGGCCGTAGTGGGCAGCCTGCGCCGGGTCAACGGGGTGGTGCGGACTAGGACGACCGTGGTGCTCTCTACCCGCTGGGAGGCCCGTCCAGCGCCTCTACCGGAGGCCTAGCCGGTACTACGGGCCGCCGACCGGCCAGGTAGGTGGTTGCCGCGGCCGCTAGTGCCAGAGCAGCCGCCAGCGGGTACAGGAGATGCGGGTGGTGCTGATAGGTGGTGCCACCCAGCGCAGGGGCCAGTGTCATGCCGGAGATCGACGCAGCGGCGTACAGACTGGAGAAGCGGCCGGTCATGCCCGCAGGGGCCGCGTCGACTGCCTGGGCGGTGGCAGTGGGCTTGTAGAGCATCTCCCCGGCAGTGATGAGCCCTACGGCCACAGCGGCCCCCACCAAAACGGGCCAGACACCTAGGACCGCTAGGCCAGCAGCGACCAAGGCGAAGCCGACAGCGATGACGCGCGACGCATGGTGGGACCGGAGGCGGATGGCCAGCGGTGCCTCGAGCAGCACGATGACTACCGAGCTCAGGCCGATCAGTACGCCGTACGCAACAGCAGGCGACCCCGCATCGTGCAGCACCAGCGGCAGAGTCGCGAAGAGCTGCCGGTAGACGGTGTCGATGACCACGATCGACGCGAGCAGCACCAGGACCGACTTGTCGGCGCGGAGGGCACGCCACACGCCCGACACCCGCTCAGCGGCCGCCACCCGGGTAGCGCTGGGGACGTACCTCCAGATGACGGCTGCGAGCACCAGACTGGAGACCGCGTCCAGCACGAAGACCAGCGAGAAGTTGTACGCAGCCAGCAGACCGCCAAGCGGCGGACCGATGGCAAAGCCGGCATTGCTGGCCGAGCGCGACAGCGCGATCCCCTCCCGTCGACGCTCGACAGGCAGTGCCAGCGCGACGAGAGCACTCAGATTGGGACGGGTCGCGCCACCACAGAGACCAGCAACTGCCGCTAGCGGCGCTAGCCCACCGAGAGGCACAAACAGCATCGCGAGGCAGGCAACAGCCCACGACAGCTGACTGGCGACAGCCGCGCCCCGCAGCCCGAACCGGTCGCCGAACCAGCCACCGGACAGGTTCCCGAGCAGCAACCCCACCCCGTACGCCGCTGCCGCAAAGCCGGCCTCCTGCGGCGACATCCCGCGATCCTCGACCAGGTACAGGGTGAAGTAGATCCACGCGAGCGACCCGGCCGAGCTAACCAACTGCCCGACCATCACCGCCTTGAGCCACCCCGGGAGCTCGGCCACTCGTTGCCAGTACATCCAGCACCCCCGAAGTAGAGTAAGTTCCTAAAGGGAACTTACAAGGCCGGATAGCGTGGGAGCAAGCAGAGGAGGCTGTCGTGCGGCGTAGTAGCTACTCCCCCGAGCCCGACTGTGCGATCGCCCAGTCTCTCGGGGTGGTCGGAGACGGGTGGGAGTTGCTGATCGTCCGGGACCTGGCCCGCGGGCTGGACCGGTTCGACCTGCTGGCCGAGTCGCTGCGGATCTCGCGGAAGGTGCTGACCGAGCGGCTCAACAGCCTGCTCGACAGCGGCGTGGTCGAGCGCGTGGCCTACCAGGAGCGCCCGCCCCGGTACGCCTACAAGCTCACCCCTCGCGGCCGCGCCCTGCTCCCCGTGCTGGTCGCCCTCCAGGACTGGGGCGACCGCTGGCTGCTCGGTGACGGCGAGCTCACCGGCACCAACGCACCCGAGGAGGCCCCGGCCCACCGCATCCACGAACTGGTCGGCACACGCATCCCCGCCGACCTCCTCCTACCGGCAGGCCAGCAGCTCAGAGATGTGGTCGACGAAACCGCGCAAGCGACGATCATCTTCGGCTATCCGGCTACGGGCAGTCCGAGCAAGCTGCCGGAAGGCTGGGAGGACATCGCCGGGACAACCGGCTGCACGCTGGAGAACAAGCTGTTCGCTGAGCGCGCCACAGACTTCACATCAGCCGGGATCGCCGTCCACGGCGTCAGCACCCAGCGCCCCGACGAGCAGCAGACCTTCGCCGAGCTGGAGAACATCCCGCACATCCTGCTCTCCGACACCGAGTTGACCCTGACCGCCGCCCTCCGCCTGCCCACCTTCCGGGCGGGCGGCTACGAGCGCCTCAAGCGCCACATCCTGATCGTCGCCCCGACCCGCGAGATCAAGGCGGTCCTCTACCCGATCACCGACATCCCGGCCGCGATCGACTGGGCCTACACGACGGCTACCTGAAAGCAGCCCGTACTTCGGCCGCGATCCTCCCGACAGCCTCGGCGCTACCGGTCGAGTTGATCTCACTCGGATCGCTCGACGAACCATGATCAAGACCGTCGAACTCCACCCGCCGGCACGACGCAAGCACCTCAGCCAGCGCGTCGCGCCCCGGCGCCAGGAACGGCAGGCCCTTGCTGCCACCCATCAACAGCACCTCGGCAGCAACATCGCGGAACTCCTCGAACCGCCCGGCCAGCTCGACGATCAGCGCGCCCTCGTAGTGCACCGTCGGCGCCAGCTTCCGCAAGGTGATGTCGTCCGGCCCGGCCGCCCGGTCCTCCTTCTTCAGCAGCTTCTCGGTGATCGCGGCGAGCAGTCGCCGGGGCATCACCTTGAAGGCCACCGGCGCCAGCTCCAGGCCGTACATGCTGGTGATCATCGCCGCCGCAATGTTGCCTTCGGCAACTTCACGGTCGAAGCGGGCCAGCCAGGCAGCATGCGGAGCCGGGTCGGCGACCAGGGCCGGTTCGTAGACGGCGACTTTGCTCAGCATCGGCAGCGCGCGGGCCGCGGCCAGCACGATCGCGCCGCTTGCGCTGACCCCGAAGGCTCGAGTGGCCCCGGCGTCACGTAGTACCGCCTCGAGATCCTCGATCTCGGTCTGCACCGAGTGGTCCGGACGATGCGGCCCGGACAGGCCGCGACCGCGGCGATCCGGGAGGTAGACGGTGAAGTCGCCGGCCAGCGCCCTGGCGAGCAGCGTGTGGCTGCGAGCGGACTCCATGCTGCCGTGCAGCAGCACGACCGCCGGACCGCTGCCGGTCTTCCAGTAGCCGATCCGGGTGCCGTCCCGCGACGTCACGGATCCCTGAGTCAATCCTTCGAGGTCTGTAGTCATGGCCCAATAGTTACATCTACTCTAGTTACATTGCAACTAGTTTCTCTGACCTCTAGACTGCTGCCCATGGAGCCGATCTTCCGCCGTTCGCCGCTGGCACTCGCGATCCTCGGCCTGCTGGAGAACGGGCCGCTGCATCCGTACGGCATCCAGCGGCTGATCAAGCAGTGGGGCAAGGACCAGGTGGTCAACGTCGGCCAGCGCACCAGCCTGTACCGGATGATCGTCCGCCTCGAGGAGGCCGGGCTGATCGCCGTCGGGGACACCGAGCGCGACGAGCGCTACCCCGAGCGCACCACCTATCAGCTGACCGACCGCGGCCGGGCTGCATCGCGGGCGTGGCTCGCGGAGATCGTGTCCACCCCACGCAACGAGTTCCCCGAGTTCCCGGCCGCGCTGTCGTTCATCATGTTGCTGACTCCGGAGGCGGCGGCCGGGCTGTTCGAGGAGCGGCGTGAGCAGCTCACCCGGCGGATCGACTCGCTCGACGCCGACCTCGCCTCGGAGTACGAAGGCGCTCCGGTACCGCGCGTAGTGCTCGTCGAGACGGAGTACCAGAAGGCGATCACCGTCGCCGAGCTGCACTGGATCGATGGGCTGCTCGATGACCTGCGCAGCGGCGCCTTGAGCTGGGAAGCCGCGCTCCGGCCAAGCCAGACCACGATCGATCAGGCGATGGCGTGACAGTGGAGATCTGGTGGGGCCGTACTGCGGACGCGCGGCCTGGCCTGGTGGCGGAGCTGAACGCGGCCGAGCGGGACCGGATGGCCGCCTACGCGCGCGACGAGGACAAGAGCCGGTTCGTGGTCGGCGCCACGATCGTGCGGCGGGTGCTGGCGGGCAAGCTGGGCCGCTCCCCCGCCGATGTCGTGATCGACCGGACCTGCCCGGACTGCGGTCGCCAGCACGGGAAGGTTGTTGCCGACGGCATGCAAATCTCGGTGTCGCACTCGGGTGACCGGATCGTCGTCGCGTTCCATCCGGTGGCGGCGGTGGGCGTGGATGTCGAGTTGATCAACCCGTCGATCGACACGGCGTCGCTCGCTACGGTGAGCCTTTCCGATCTGGAGGCTGACGAGCTTGCCGCGTTTCCGGCCGATGCTCGCGCGCGGGCCTTCACGCAGTACTGGACTCGCAAGGAAGCCGTGGTGAAGGCGACCGGGGACGGGATCGCCGCGGATCTGCGCAAGGTGGTCGTCAGCGCGCCGGATCAGCCGGCCGCGCTGCGGGAGTGGGCCGGGTACGACGGGCCGGTGCGACTGGTGGATCTGCCGGCCGGCGTCGAGTACGCGGCAGCGCTGGCAATGCTGTCGGATGAAGACCTCGAGGTCCGTTCGTTCGACGCTGCCCCACTGCTCAGGTCCTGATCTGGCCTTCGCCGATCACCACGTACTTCGTGGACGTCATCTCCGGCAGTCCCATCGGTCCCCGCGCGTGCAGCTTCTGCGTCGAGATCCCGATCTCGGCACCGAACCCGTACTCCCCACCGTCGGTGAATCGGGTGCTCGCGTTGACCACCACGGCGGCCGAGTCGACGGCCTGCACGAACCGCCGCGCCGCAGCCTGTGACCGGGTGATGATCGCGTCGGTATGTGCCGAGCTGTACTTCCGGATGTGCAGAACCGCCGCCTCCAGGTCAGCCACCACAGCCGCCGAAAGATCCAGCGAGCTGTACTCCGTGCCGTAGTCCTCATCCGTCGCGGCGACAACATCCTTGCCAGCAGCAACAACCGCCGGGTCACCGTGGACGGTCACACCGGCCGCGGCCAACGCCGGCAACGCCTTGGCCAGGAACTCGTCCGCGACATCCGCGTGCACCAGCAGCGACTCGGCCGCGTTGCACACGCTCGGGCGCTGCGTCTTGGAGTTGAGCAGGATCGTGAGGGCGAGATCGAGATCCGCCTCCGCGTCGACGTACACGTGGCAATTGCCGACGCCCGTCTCGATCACCGGCACGGTCGACTCGGTGACGACGGTCTGGATCAGGCCGGCTCCCCCACGCGGAATCAGTACGTCGACCAGCCCGCGCGCCTGCATGAGCTCCTTCACGGCCGCGCGGTCGCCGGGCACGCCCTGGATCACGTCAGCCGGCAACCCCGCTTCGACGACGGCTGAGCGGAGTACGGCGATGATCGCTTCGTTCGACGCGGCTGCCGACGAGGAGCCGCGCAGCAGCACCGCGTTGCCGGACTTGAGGCAGATCCCGGCGGCATCGGCCGTGACGTTGGGCCGGGCCTCGTAGATGATCCCGACGACGCCGAACGGCACCCGCACCTGACGCAGCTCGAGTCCGTTGGGCAGCGTGTACCCGCGGACGACCTCGCCGACCGGGTCGACCAGTCCGGCCAGCTGCTCGAGTCCCGCAGCCATCGCGTCGACCCGCTGCGGGTCCAGCGCAAGACGGTCGACGGTCGATTCCGGCGTACCGGACTCCCGGGCGGCCGCCACGTCCTTGGCGTTGGCCGCCACGATCTCGTCAGTACCCGCCCGCAATGCCGCCGCCATCGCCTTCAGCGCAGCATCCTTGGTCGCCCGCGACGCCGCAGCCAACGCGTAGGAAGCCTCACGCGCGTTCCGGCACAACTCGATGATCTCGCTCACCCCTACATCGTAGGACGACCCCCCACCCCCCTGCCCAACCGTCTCAGCCGGGCAACACCATGCGCCACGGGCACCGCTGCGGCGAGCAGGAGAGTTGTGTCCCGAGCGACAGGACATAGTGCAGGTACGACGCGCAGCGGCCGCCTCGCTGAGCGTGGCGGCTGGCCGAGTGGTCGACTATGTCCTGTCGCTCGGGACGATCACAGCAGGACGAGGTCGTCGCGGTGGACTACCTCGCGTTCGTAGGTGGGGCCGAGATCGCGCGCCAGGTCACGGGTCGAGCGGCCAAGCAGCCCAGGTAGCTCGACGGCGTCGTAGTTCACCAGCCCGCGGGCGACAACCACCCCGGTGGCTGAAACCAGGTCAACCGGATCGCCTGCGGAGAAGCTGCCTTCCACAGCGGTGATGCCGGCTGGGAGGAGGGAGCTGCGGCGTTCGGTGACGGCTCGGATGGCGCCTTCGTCGAGTACTAGGCGACCTAGGCCTGAGGTGGCGTGGGCCAGCCAGAGGAGGCGGGTTTTGCGGCGGCGGCCGGTGGGGTGGAAGAGGGTGCCTACCCGGTCGCCGCGGAGGGCTTCGCCGACTCGGGCGGCTGAGGTGAGGACGACCGGGATCCCTGCCTCGGTGGCGATTGCGGCCGCTTCGACCTTCGTTTGCATGCCGCCGGTGCCGACGCCGGAGCTGCCCGTCCGGCCGATCTGGAGTGGCAGCAGGTCAGCGGGACCGCGGACGTCGGTGAGCATCGTCGTACCGGGTTTGCGCGGGTCGCCGTCGTACAGGCCGTCGACGTCGGAGAGCAGGACGAGCAGGTCGGTGTGGACGAGGTGGCTGGTCAGCGCGGCCAGCCGGTCGTTGTCGCCGAAGCGGATCTCGGTGGTCGCGACGGTGTCGTTCTCGTTGACGATCGGGACGACGCCGAGCTCCAGCAACCGCGCGAAGGTTCGGTAGGCGTTGCGGTAGTGGCTTCGCCGGGTGACGTCGTCGACGGTCAGCAGCACCTGGCCGACGCGGAGTCCGTGCGCGGCGAAGGCATCGGAGTACCGCGCCATCAGCAGCCCTTGGCCGACCGACGCGGCCGCCTGCTGGGTGGCGAGATCGCGTGGACGCGAGCGCAACCCCATCGGCGCCAGGCCGGCCGCGATCGCGCCGGAGGAGACCAGCACGACCTCGGTACCTTCGACCCGGCGCGCGGCGATCGCGTCGACCAGCAGCCGCAGCCGTTCCAGGTCGATCCGGCCGCGCTGGGTCAGCGACGACGAACCGACCTTCACGACGATCCGCCCGGCCTTGACGACTTCAACCCGTTGCGTCATGAGTTTTCCTGACTCAGTACGAGCAATCGAAGAGCCGGCGTCGTCGACGGCCTTCAAAGACTAGTGTCCCGTAAGCGATGTAGCTTGAACGATAGCGGCGTCCAGGTGCGTGCATCGCGGTGCTTGAGCAGTGGCCTCGATGCGGAGCATCGTGGGCGCTGGGCAAGTGCCGCGAGGTGCGTGCCTGGGCGCCGATAGCGTCAAGCTACATCGCTTACGGGGCACTAGTTGTTGCTCTCGGCATCTATGTCGATGGTCTCACCCAGCGCGTAGAGCCGCTCGGCCTCCAGCTCCTGGGCAGCGGCCAGCTCGCGGGCTTGTTTGCGCGCGAGCTTCTCGGCGGCCTTCTGAGCCGCCTTCGCCTCCGCCGGGGTCAGGTCGACCTCGTCCTCGACCCAGCCCTGACCGTACTCCGACAGGTCCTTCGGGCGCTCGATCTCGCCCTCCCGCAGGGCGTGGTACTGGTAGTCCTTGTCCTTGCGGCGCTGCGCGGCCGGACGGTCCTCGTCCAGTCGCTGGTCCTCGCCACGGCGGGACAGCAGCTCGGCGCCAGCCTGTACTTCGGGAGCGAAGTCGAAGACGACCGAGTTGGGAGCATCGCCGATCGTCACCTCGTCGCCGGCCACCGCGCCCAGCTCGAGCAGTTGCCGCTCGACCCCGAGCCGGTTCAGCCGGTCGGCCAGGTACCCGGTCGCCTCGGCGTTGGTGAAGTCGGTCTGCCGGATCCAGCGCTCGGGCTTCTCGCCCTGGATCAGCCAGCCGCCGTCCGGGGTCTTCTTGACCTTGAACTCCGGTCCACCGGTCGCGCGCGGCCGCAGGATGATCCGGGTGGTGTCCGGCTTCTCCTCCTCGGCGCGCCGCTTCTCGACGATCTCGGCCATCGCGAACTTCAGCGCGTCCAGGCCTTCGTGGCTGGCGGTCGAGATCGGGAACACCTTGTAGCCGCGCTGCTCGAGCTCGGCCGTCACCATCTCGGCGATCTCCTTGGCGTCCGGCACGTCGATCTTGTTCAGCGCGATCAGCCGCGGCCGGTCCTCCAGCCCGCCATGGGCCTTCAGCTCGGCCTCGATCGTGTCGAGGTCGCTCAGCGGGTCGCGGCCCGGCTCGTACGTCGCACAGTCGATCACGTGCACCAGCGCCGCACAGCGCTCGACGTGGCGGAGGAAGTCATGGCCGAGACCGCGGCCCTCGCTCGCACCCTCGATCAGGCCCGGCACGTCGGCCACGGTGAAGATGTGCTCACCGGCGACGACGACGCCCAGGTTGGGGATCAGCGTGGTGAACGGGTAGTCCGCGATCTTCGGGCGGGCCCGGCTGATCGAGGCGATCAGCGAGGACTTGCCGGCGCTCGGGAAGCCGACCAGACCGATGTCGGCGACGACCTTGAGCTCGAGCACGATGGTGCGCTCTTCGCCGTCCTCGCCGAGCAGGGCGAAGCCGGGCGCCTTGCGGCTGGAGCTGGCCAGGGCCGCGTTGCCCAGACCGCCCTTGCCGCCGGCGGCCGCGACGTACTCCGAGCCGGCGCCGACCAGGTCGGCCAGCACCTCGCCTTCCGGAGTGCTGACGACCGTGCCGTCCGGGACGGGCAGGATGATGTCGCCGCCCTTGCTGCCGGCCTGGTGATCGCCCTTGCCCTGCTGGCCGTTCGTGGCCGATCGGTGCGAGGACCGGTGGTAGTCGACGAGCGTGGTCTGGTCGAGGTCGACGCGCAGGATGATGCTGCCGCCGTCGCCGCCGTTACCGCCGTCGGGTCCGCCGAGGGGCTTGAACTTCTCGCTGTGCACCGAGGCGCAGCCGTTTCCGCCGTTGCCACCGGTGACGTGCACCGTGACCCGGTCGACAAAGCTGGGGATCGCCATCGGAGTACTCAACTTCCTGCTGGGAAAAGACGTCTTCTCGATACATAGCCGAAGGGCGGGCCGCGCTATTCCGCGGACCCGCCCTTCGAAAAGGCTGTGTTACTTCGAACCGGGTGGCGGTGTTACTCCGCCGGGGCCGGGACGATGTTGACGACGCGGCGACCGCGACGGACACCGAACTCGACCTTGCCCTCGGCCAGCGCGAACAGGGTGTCGTCGCCGCCACGGCCGACCAGGGTGCCCGGGTGGAAGTGGGTGCCCCGCTGGCGAACGATGATCTCGCCGGCGTTGACCAGCTGGCCGCCGAAGCGCTTCACGCCGAGCCGCTGCGCGTTGGAGTCGCGACCGTTACGGGTCGACGCTGCTCCCTTTTTGTGTGCCATGTTTTATTCAGCTCACTTCTTCTTGGCGTCGATCGCGGTGACCTTGACCTGGGTGTAGTGCTGACGGTGCCCCTGGCGCTTGCGGTAACCGGTCTTGTTCTTGTACTTGAGGATGTGGATCTTCGGGCCCTTGGTACGGCCCAGAACCTCAGCCGAGACGGCCACCTTGGACAAAGCGGCGGCATCGGTCGTCACGGTGTCGCCATCGACGACGAGGACTGCGGTCAGCGAAACCGTGTCGCCGACCTGGTCCGTCAGGCTGTCGATCTCGATGACATCGCCGACGGCGACCTTCTGCTGGGTGCCGCCACTGCGCACGATCGCGTACACCGTGGATCTCACTCTCTATTGTTCGGAAGTCTTAGAACTGCGGGGCCTGCATGTGTACTGCCTACCGCGGCCCACACAAAGGAGGCACGCATGACGCGCGCCGAATGACAAGAATACGGCGCGCGCCACGAGCGGGTCAAACTGGGGTGGACGCCAGCTCCGGAGTGCTCACTCCGGTGTCGGATCCGTTGTTACCTGCATCACTGTCACCGCTGTCCGCGGCCTTGCTCCGGCTCCGGCTGCTGCGCCGGCGCCTGGTACTGCCGTTCCGCCCGGAACCGTTCTGCTGGGCCACGGCGGCGTCGTCGGCCTGCGACGGCTCCTCGTGGCTCTGCTCGACCTGTGAGTGGTCGTCCTGGGCGGGAGTCTCGTGGTGGGGAGCAGCCTGCTCACCGTTGGCGGCGGCCGAGGCAGCCGCGATCTGAGCCAGGCGCTGGGCAGCATCACCATTCGTGTGGTGCTCCGCCTGCTCGGCCTGCTCGTCGTCGCGACGGCCCTTGCCGCGGTTGCGGCTGCGGGTCGTGGTCTTCTTGGCGGCGTCGCCCTCGGGCTTCTGCTCGTGCGAGTGCTGCTGTTGCTGCTGCCCGCGGCTACGCCCGTCGTTGTCGCGGCGACGCGACTCCTTCGGCTCGTCGTGCAGGACCAGCCCACGGCCACCGCAGTGGTCGCAGTTCTCGCTGAACGCCTCCAGCAGGCCGGTGCCGATCCGCTTGCGGGTCATCTGGACCAACCCGAGCGACGTCACCTCCGCCACCTGGTGCTTGGTCCGGTCACGGCCCAGGCACTCGACCAGCCGGCGCAGCACCAGGTCGCGGTTGAGCTCCAGCACCATGTCGATGAAGTCGATCACGATGATGCCGCCGATGTCGCGCAGCCGGAGCTGGCGGACGATCTCCTCGGCCGCTTCCAGGTTGTTCTTGGTGACCGTCTCCTCGAGGTTGCCCCCGGAGCCGGTGAACTTGCCGGTGTTGACGTCGACCACCGTCATCGCCTCGGTCCGGTCGATGATCAGCGAACCACCCGACGGCAGCCAGACCTTGCGGTCCAGCGCCTTCTTGATCTGCTCGTCGATCCGGTAGTTCGAGAACACGTCGCCGGAGGCGTTGTAGTCCCACTTCTCCACCCGGTCGGCCAGGTGCGGAGCGACGTACGAGACGTACTCCTTGACCTGGTCGTAGGCGTCGTCACCGGAGATGACGAGCTTGGAGAAGTCCTCGGTGAACAGGTCGCGGACGACCCGGATCAGCAGGTCGGGCTCGCCGTGCAGCAGTGCTGGCGCCTGGCCGGACTTCGACTTCTTGTCGATCTCCGTCCAGTACGACTGCAGCCTGCTGACATCCGAGGTCAGCTCCTCCTCGGTCGCGCCCTCGGCGGCGGTACGCACGATCACGCCCGCCTCGTCCGGGACGATGTCCTTGAGGATGCCCTTGAGCCGGTTCCGCTCGGTGTCGGGTAGCTTGCGGCTGATCCCGCCGTTGCCGCCGCGCGGTACGTACACGACGTACCGGCCGGGCAGGCTGATCTGGTTGGTGAGCCGGGCGCCCTTGTGGCCGATCGGGTCCTTGGTCACCTGGACCAGGACCGCCTGACCGGACTTCAGCACCTGCTCGATCTTGCGCGGGCCGTTGGCGCCACCGAGGGTGGCCCAGTCCACCTCACCGGCGTACAGGACCGCGTTGCGGCCCTTGCCGATGTCGATGAACGCGGCCTCCATGGAGGGCAGCACGTTCTGCACGCGGCCGAGGTACACGTTGCCGATCAGCGAGCTCTGCTCGGCCGTCGTCACGTAATGCTCGACCAGGACGTTGTCCTCGGAGACCGCGATCTGGGTCAGGTCGTCGCGGGCCCGGATCACCATCGTCCGCTCGACCGACTCGCGCCGGGCCAGGAACTCGGCCTCGGTGACGATCGGCGCGCGGCGGCGGCCGGCGGCGCGGCCCTCGCGGCGGCGCTGCTTCTTCGCCTCCAGCCGGGTCGATCCCTCGACCGCGGTGATCTCGTTGTTGACGGTCTTGCTGCGCGGCTCACGGACGCGGACGACGGTCTCGTCCGGGTCGTCGGCCGCGATGCCGGTGTCCTCGCCCTTGCGGCGGCGACGGC